>NKIM01000047.1 GCA_002255955.1 Burkholderiales bacterium PBB2
GCGTACTCGCGCGCTTCAAGTTCTGACTTGGCGCTTCTGTCTGAACGAAGCGAACGCAGGGAGCGAAGTGAGTTATGCGCCAGCCCCGAGGCGCGAGCAGCGCAGGGAAGTCGGCCCGCCAGGGCCGACCCCGGAACCATGAGCCCGGCGGCGGCACGGGCTGCAGGGCCTCACGAGCAAAACCAAAGGCTGCTTCGTGCCGCGAGCCGCCGCTCGCGCCAACCAAAAAAGAGGCGCAAGCCGCTTGAAGCTGCTTGCGCCTTGAGAAGCCGGGCAGGTGTTGGAGTCGGGCCGTAGCCCGGCCCGCCCGGGCCAGGGAAACCTGGGTTGGAGTTCTGTGAAGCGGATCAGGACTTGGCCGGGGTGGCCTCGGTCTTGGTTGCGGCCGGGGTGGCGCTGGGCGCGGTCACCGCAGCAGCAGCTTCGGTGGCGGCCTTCTTGGGTGTGGCCGGGCCGGCGCCGTCGGTCTTGTTCACCGGGCTGGGCGTGGCCGCCACCGGGGCGGTGGTTGCGGCGGGCGTGGCGGCAAGCGTGGTCACCGGAGCTGCAGCCTGGCTGGTCTTCGCAGCGGCCGGGGCTGTCTTGTGGGTGTGGGCCTTCTTGTGCTCGCCCTTGTGCTCCGTCTTTGCCGTAGCGGTGTGCTGCTCGGTTTTTGCGTTAGCGTCCTTGGTGGCGGTCGCCAGGGGCGCCGCAGTCGTTGTGGTGGCAGCCGGTGCAGGGGTGGTGGCTGCGCTGGCCGTGGGGTTGGCGCTGACCGGCTTGGTGGCTTCGGCGGCCATGGCGCTACCCAAGGACAGAGCCAGCAGCGCGGGGATCAGAGCGGTCTTCAGAGCGTTGGACTTGGTGTTCATCAGGATTTCTCCAAGGGTTGCGAAAGGTACCTGCACAACGACGCCCGATGACCGCTCGTTGACCCTGTTTCTTGGCCCTTGCAAAGCGTTACACGTGTCACATATCGGCACTTCGATGGGTTGATGCAAATAAAAAGGGGCGCGAAACGCGCCCCTTGTGGGTGTTGGCCACCGCAGCGGTGATCACCAGATCTTGCAGCGCTTGCTCTCTTCCCTGACCATTTTCTGGCCCGGCTTGCAGGCGAAAGCCTGGGCAAACTCCGGCATGTTCACGGCCACACCGTTGATGCGGTAGCGGCCCGGCGAATGCGGGTTGGTCAGGGCCTGCACACGCAGGGCCTCGGGGCGGGCGGTGTTGCAGTCCCACTGACCGAAGCCGATGAAGAAACGCTGCTCGGGCGTCAGTCCATCGATGGGCGCCAGCTTCTGCGTGGCCGTCTGTTCGCGCCAGGCGGCCAGGGCCAGCACCATGCCGCCGAGGTCGGCCAGGTCTTCGCCCAGGGTCAGGCGGCTGTTGATCTTGATGTCATCGACGATGGTGTACTGCGCGTATTGCTCGACCACGCAGGCGGCGCGCTTCTCAAACGCGCGGCCGTCCTTCTTGGCCCACCAGTCCTTGAGATTGCCCTTGGCATCGAACTGCCGGCCTTCGTCGTCGAAGCCGTGGATCAGCTCATGGCCGATGGTGCCGCCGGTGTTGCCGTAGCTGGGCGCGTCGTCAAGCTTGGTGTCGAACAGCGGCGGTTGCAGCACGCCAGCGGGGAAGTTGATGTCGTTCATCTGCGCGTTGTAGTACGCGTTCACCGTCTGCGGTGTCATGCCCCATTCGCCGCGGTCCAGCGGCTTGCCGATCTTGGCCAGCTGGCGCCTGGCCTCGAAGGCGTGGCCGCGCTGCACATTGCCGAGGAAATCATCGCGCTTGACCTGCAGCGCGCTGTAGTCGCGCCAGACATCGGGGTAGCCGACCTTGTTGACGATGCTGTGCAGCTTCTCCAGCGCACGGGTCTTGGTGGCCGGGCTCATCCATTCGAGCGCCTGCACGCGCTGGGCCATGGCGCGCTCGATCTGCTCGGTCATCTGCACGGTCTTGGCCTTGAGCTCGGGGCTGAAGTTGCGCGCCACGAACTCCTGACCCAGGGCCTCGCCCATCTGCACATCGACCAGCTCGACACAACGCTTCCAGCGCGCCTTGAGCTGCGGCACGCCGTTCAGTGTCTGGCCGAAGAAATCGAAGTTGGCCTGCACCAGCGCCTGGTTCAGATGCGGTGCCTGGCTGCTCAGGGTCTGCCAGCGCAGGTAGGTCTTGATGTCGTCCAGGCTGCTCTTCTTGAGCAGGCCGGCCAGGGTCTTGAAGAAGGCGGGCTCGGTGACATTGAAGACCCGCGTGTCGGCCGGCACACCCAGGGCTTGCTGGTAGGCCGCCCAGTCGAAGCCGGGGGTCAGGGCTTGCAGGCCGCGGGCGTCGAATTTGTGGAAGGTCTTGTAGGGATCGCGCTTGTCCACCCGGCTCAGGGTGGCGCGGGCCAGGGTGGTCTCCATGGCCAGCACGCGCGCGGCCGCCGCCTGGGCTTGCGCCGGGCTGCTGCCGCTGAGCTCGAACATGCGGGCGATGTGGGCGCTGAATGCTTCCCGCATCTTGAGCGATTTCGCATCGCTCTTGAGGTAGTAGTCGCGGTCCGGCAGGCTGATGCCGCCGGCCATGGCAAAGGCGATCAGCTGGCTGGAATCGGCCAGGTCCTGGCTGGAGGAGAAATAGAAGAACAGGCGCTCGTTGTTGCTGGCCAGCTGCAGGGCGGCCAGCAGGGCCGGCAGCTCCTGCTTGCTGCTCATGCCGGCGATGCGGCTCAACAAGGGCTGCAAGGGCTGCAGGCCCAGGCGCTCGGCCGCGCCTTCGTCCATGCAGGCGGCGTAGTAGTCGGCCATCTTGGCCTGGCTGGCGTCCAGCTCGGCGGCCGGGCTGGTTTTCAGCCGCTCCAGGATGCCCCAGAGATAACGCTGGTTTTCATCGGCCATCTTGGCGTAGACCGACCAGCGCGACTGGTCGGCCGGCACCGGGTTCTTTTCCATCCAGCCGCCGCAGACGTACTGGTAGAAGTCTTCGCAGGGGTCGACGCTGCGGTCCATGGCCGTGAGGTCCAGGCTGGGCGTGTAGGGCAGCTGGCTCAGGGGCTGTTCAGCGGCGGCAGCGGCAACGGTGGCGGCCGGTGCTTGCTGGGCTTGCGCCAGCAGGCTCAGCGTACCCAGGCTCAGGGCGCTGAGCAGGGCTTTCAGGGGCGTGGAAATGGGGGACATGGGGGAGGCATCCTTGGCGACCGCGGGGGTCGAAGCCTGGGATTCTCCGCCAAGCTCGTGAGCGTCAGCGGCTGCGCTTCTTGAGCACCTCGTCCTGCCAGGTCTGGCGCAGCTTCTTCAGCTCCCAGGCCCAGACAAAAGGCCGCAGCGCGCGGGCCGGGCGGTACTGGGCCGGGTCGAGCAGGCGCTGCCGCACATCGGCCGGCAGTTCCAGATGCTCCAGGCGGATGGGACGCGCATAGCCGCGCGCCAGCTGCAACTGGCCGGCGTCGCTGAAGATGTACTCGCGCGCCAGCTGTGCCGCATTCGGGTGCGGGGCGTAGCGGTTGATGATGGTGGTGTAGCCGCTGGTCACCGAGCCGTCGCTGGGGATCAGCACCTCGTACTCGCTGGGCCGGCGCACGCGGCTGCGGTGGCCCAGGGCGACGAAATCCCAGAGCAGGTAGACATCGGCGCTGCCACGCTGCAAATCAGCCACCATGGCATTGCTGTGCACCAGGCGGCCTTGCCGCTCCAGTTTGGCAAAGGCTTCCAGGGCCGGCTGCAGGCGTGTCTCGTCGCCACCCAGGGCGATGGCCGCGGCCAGCACATTGGCGCTGGCTTGGGCCGAGCTGCCGACCTCGCCCACTTGCACGGTGTACGGCCCCTCGAACAGGGCGCGCCAGCTGCCCGGCACGCGGCCGCCGGTACGCCGGGTGTTGACCGCAAAGGCAATCGTGCCGGTGTAGGCCAAGGCCCAGTAGCCGTCTTCGTCACGCGCCCACGCGGGCAGCTGCGACCAGACCTGGGGCTTGTGCGGCCGGCTGATGCCGCGGCCGCGCGCCACCGCGCCGTACTCGAAGCCGACATCGCCCAGGTCCGCCGTGGCCCGTTGGCCCTCGCTCGCCATGCGCTCGATCTCGTCGGCGCTGTTCATGTTCTCGTCGCTGTGTGCGATGCCGTAGAGCCGCTTCAGATCGGCCCAGATGCCGCCCCAGTTGGCCCAGTGGTCCGGCATGCCCAGGGTGTGCAGCCGGCCTTCGGCGCGGGCGGCCGCTTCCAGGCTGGCCAGGGGGCTGGAGGCCGCCGGGTTGCCGGACGCCAGCTGTGCCGCCACCTGCCCGGTGGGCAGGCTCAGGGCGCTGAGCAGCAAGCGGCGTTTCATGCCCGGATTGTTACAGTTTGCGACGCAGGGTCTTGGGCCGGTGCAGCGAGCTTCTGCACGGATCAGCCCAGAACGCGCAGGATTTCCTCGCCATAGGCTTCCAGCTTCTTGGCGCCCACGCCGCTGATGCCGGCCAGCTCGTCCAGGCTTTGCGGGTTCTGGCGCGCCATCTCGGCCAGGGTGACGTTCTGGAAGATCACATAGGCCGGCAGGCCATGCTCCTTGGCCACCTCGGCGCGCCAGTTCTTGAGCTGTTCGAAGCGCTCCATCGCGTCCTCGTCCAGCTCGATCGGGGCGGCGCTCTTGCCTTTGCCAGTTCCGCTGCTGCCGCCGCGGCTGAGCTTGCCGCGCTTGGGCGCCACGCTGGGCACGCGCAGCAGCAGCTGCACCTCGCCCTTGAGCACGGCGCGGGCGCTGTCAGCCAGGGCCAGGGTCATGTACTCGCCCTCGGTGAAGACATGGCCCAGGGCGATCAGCTGGCGCAGCACGGCGCGCCACTGGGTTTCCGGCAGGTCGGCCCCAATGCCCCAGGTGGACAGGCTTTGGTGGCCGTACTGCGTGACCTTGTCGGTGACCTTGCCGCGCAGCACATCGATCAGGTGGCCGGCGCCAAAGCGCTGGCCGCCGTTCTGGTGGAAGCGGTAGATGCAGCTGAGCAGCTTGCGCGCCGAGTCGGTGCCGTCCCAGGTGGCGGGCGGCACGAGGCAGTTGTCGCAATTCCCACAAGCGCTGCTCATCTCACCAAAATAGGCCAGCAGGCGCACGCGCCGGCAGTCGGTCGCCTCGGCCAGGGCCAGCAAGGCATCAAGCTTGCCGCGCTGGCCCTTTTTGAACTCCTCGCCGGCCGGGCTCTCGTCGATCATGCGGCGCTGGTTCACCACATCAGCCAGGCCGTAGGTCATCCAGGCGTCGGCCGCTGCCCCGTCGCGGCCGGCGCGGCCGGTCTCCTGGTAGTAGCTCTCGATGTTCTTGGGCAGGTCCAGGTGGGCGACGAAGCGCACATCGGGCTTGTCGATGCCCATGCCGAAGGCGATGGTGGCCACCATGACGATGCTGTCTTCGCGCAGAAAGCGGTCCTGGTGGCGCTGGCGCACGGCGGCGTCCAGGCCGGCGTGGTAGGGCAGGGCCTTGATGCCGGCGCTGACCAGCCAGTCGGCCGTCTCGTCCACCTTCTTGCGGCTCTGGCAGTAGACGACGCCGGCGTCCTCGCCATGCTCGTCCTGGATGAAGCGCAGCAGCTGATCGCGCGGCTTGCTGTCCTTCTCGACGATGGTGTAGCGGATGTTCGGCCGGTCGAAGCTGCTGATGAAGATGCGCGCCTCTTCCAGGCGCAGGCGCTCGATGATGTCGGCCCGGGTCAGGTCGTCGGCGGTGGCGGTCAGCGCGATGCGCGGCACCTCGGGGTAGCGCTCGTGCAGCAGGCTGAGCGCCAGGTACTCGCTGCGGAAGTCATGGCCCCACTGGCTGACGCAATGCGCCTCGTCGATGGCGAACAGGCTCAGCAGGCCGCGCTCCTGCAGCGAATCGAGCTGGGCCAGAAAGCGCGGGTTGGTGATGCGTTCGGGCGCGGCGTAGAGCATGACCAGGCGGCCGCTCATCATCTCGCGCTCGACATGGGCGGCCTGCTCGCCGCTCAGGCTGCTGTTCAAAAAGGCGGCGTGCACGCCGGCCTCTTCCAGCGCACCAACCTGGTCGTGCATCAGGGCGATCAGCGGGCTGACCACCACGGTCACGCCTTGCTGGCTGCGGTGTCGGGCGATGGCGGGGATCTGGTAGCAGAGGCTTTTGCCGCCGCCGGTGGGCATCAGCACCAGGGCGTCGCCACCAGCCACCACATGGTCCACGATGTCGGCCTGCGCGCCACGGAAGGCGCTGTAGCCGAAGACTTCATGCAGGATCTGCTGCGGGCGGGCGTCGGAGGAAAGGTCGGCTGATTTCATTGAGGCCGCAATGGTACGCCCCCGGCTCCCCATGATCCGTTAGGCCTTGTGCCGTCATGGCCCTGTCGTTTGAGTTCTGCACATTCCGCGCTGCGCCGGTTGGAGCCGGCCATCACCCCCGTGAGCCATTCTTTTCAAGCTCACCCCACCGAACGCAGCAGGAGCCAGCCATGAAGGGCATCAAACACCCCCGCAACGACGAGACGATCAACCCGTCCGGCAATGCGTCCATCTACGACGTGATCGATCGCGTCGACAGCAAGCGCCGCAATTTCGTCAAAGGCAGTGTCGGCGTGGCTGCCTTGCAGGCCGCGGGCGGCCTGACCCTCTCGGGTCTGGTCAACACCGTGCAGGCCGGTCCCGTGCCGGCGGGCCTGGGCTTTCCGGGCATCGGTTTTGAAAGCGTGCCGGCCAGCGTGTCCGTGACCAGCGCACCGGCTGCGCCGGCCGTGGCCGACCGCATCACCGTGCCCGCGGGTTACACCGCCGAGCTCTTCGTCGCCTGGGGCGACCCCATCATGCCCGGCGCCGTGCCTTTTGCCTCGGACGCCAGCAACACCGCCGCCGAGCAGGCCAAGCAGTTCGGCGCACACAACGATGGCATGGCCTTCTTCCCCTTCTTGGGCACGGACGGCCGGCCCAGCGTGGACCGCGGCATCCTGGCCATCAACAACGAATACACCCACGAGGAAATCCTCACCCCGGCCGGTGTGGCCGGCGCCAACCTGGCGGCCGTGCGCAAGTCGCAAGCCGCCCACGGCGTGTCCATCCTGGAAGCACGCCGTCGCAACGGCAAGTGGATGGTGGTCAAGAACTCCATCTACGGCCGCCGCCTGACCGCCAACACCAAGACCCGCATCTCCGGCCCGGCCGCCGGCCATGCCCTGATGCAGGCCAATGAATACCTGATCAACGACACCGGCAGCCATGCCACCGGCCGCCTGACCGATGGCTACACCGCCTACGGCACCATCAACAACTGCGCCAACGGCGTGACGCCCTGGGGCACCTACCTGACCTGCGAAGAAAACTTCAACGGCAACTTCGGCTCCAACGCCGCCCTGCCCTCGGCCAGCTCGGGCGAGCTGGGCAAGCTGTTCAATCGCTATGGCTTTAGCAAGGATGGCTTTGCCTACAAATGGCATGCCCATGACCCGCGCTTCGACCTGAGCCTGAACCCCAATGAGTCCAATCTCTTTGGTTGGGTGGTCGAGATCGATCCCTACGATCCCAAGAGCGTGCCGGTCAAGCGCACCGCCCTGGGCCGTTTCAAGCACGAGAGTGCTCAGTACGTGGTCGATGCGCAAGGCCATCTGGCCGTCTACATGGGTGACGACGAGCGCAACGAGTACATCTACAAATTCGTCAGTGCCGGCAAGTTCAACCCGGCCGATCGCGTGGCCAACCGCAATCTGCTCGATGAGGGCGTGCTCTACGTCGCCAAGTTCGACGCCGATCTGAGCGGCCAATGGGTGCCCCTGCTGCCAGGCACCGTGGGCGTGGACGGCGTGGCCCTGCGCGACAACCCGAACTTCGCCGGCGCCAATGACGCCGAGGTGCTGGCCAAGATCCTGATCAAGACTCGCATGGCCGCCGACGCTGTCGGCGCCACCATGATGGACCGCCCGGAGTGGACCGGCGCCCGCCCGCGCCTCGGTGGCTTCAACAAGATCGAGGTCTACTGCACCCTGACCAACAACAACCGCCGCGGCACCTGGAACAGCAGCCGCCCCGCGAGCGAGCCCAAGGCCAATGCCACCGACGGCAGCACCACGGCCGCGACGGCCCGCCCGCCGGTCGATGCCGCCAACCCCAGCGAAGACAATATCTACGGCCACATCATCCGCTGGCAAGAAGACGCGGACACGGTCGCCGCCACCCGCTTCAGCTGGAACCTGTTCCTGCAGGCCGGCGACACGCGCACCACCAAGCCCGCCAAGCCCACCAACAACTACAAGGGCAATATCGTGGCCGACCCCTTCGGCAGTGCCGACTTCGGCGCTCCCGATGGCCTGTGGTTTGATCCCTTCGGCCGCCTCTGGGTGCAGACCGACCAGATCGGCGACGCCTCCGGCGACTGGAAGAACATCGGTGCCAACTGCATGGTCTGCGCCGATCCCAACACCGGCATGGCGCGCCGCTTCCTGACCGGCCCCAACGGCTGCGAGATCACCGGCATGGCCATGAGCCCGGACGGCAAGACCTTGTGGGTGGGCGTGCAACACCCGGGCGAAGGTTCGCCTGCGTCCAACCCCGAGAAGATCTCGCGCTGGCCGGCCAACCAGTGGGGCGTGGAGTCGGATGGCGTGACCAGCCTGCCCTTCGGCCGCCCACGCTCGGCCGTGGTGGTGATCACCAAGGACGACGGCGGCGTCATCGGCAGCTGAGGCACCAGCGCCGGTCGCCTGGGTGCGACCGGCCTTGCCGCCCAGCCCTGCATCTCATCTCTCCATAGGAGCAAGTCATTTCATGAACACCTCTCTCAAGACCCTGGCCCTGGCGGCCTGCTTTCTGACCGGCGGCGCCCATGCCGATGCGGTTGATTCCGATGCGGCCTTCAGCTCGGCCCTGCGCGTGAGCTTCAACGGCTTTGACGGTTTGATCACCCGCGACCCCGTGGAGCTGGGTCTGGCCGAAACCGGCCGCCGCGTGTTGCTGAACCCCGGCGAGGGCACGGAAATTGGCGCCAATGCGCGCGATCTGGGCGAGAACGGCCTGTGGGGCGCCCGCGGCAACCCGCTGGACGGCCTGACGCCCACGCCCACCGGCAGCGGCAACTTCCTGGCCAGCAGCAGCGGCCCGGTGCACTTTAGCTTCGGCGAAGCCGTGCAGAGCGTCGGTGCCTATCTGAACCAGTACCGCCTCGACGGCGAGACCCCGAGCCTGCTGCTGACGGCCTACGGCCAGAACGGTGCCGTGCTGGAGTCCTTCAGCTACAGCATCCAGACCGCCTTCGACAGCTACAACGAAGGCAAGTTCCTGGGCTTTGTGCGCGCTCAGGCTGACATCTACGGCTTCAGCGTCGCCGGCAGCAACGTCAGCCTCGACGAGCTCAGCTTCGCCACCCCGGTGCCGGAGCCGGAAAGCGCCGCCCTGCTGCTGGGCGGCCTGGGCCTGCTGCTGGCCTGGGGTCGTCAGCGCCGCTGCTCGGCCGTCTGATCAACAGGCTCGCTGACTCGGCGGGATGTGCAGGGGGCCTCGTGCCCCCTGCTGTCGTTGGAAGGCGCGAGGTTTTCAGTCAAGATGGCCACTCCGCATCTGCCAGGAAGAAGGCGCCCATGACCGAGGAAGCACAGGACAAGGCCGCGGATCTGCGGCGCAAGCTGATCCGCAATATCGACCAGGTGCCGCGCGAGCGCTACCTGCGCCCGCCGCGCTACGACAGCCTGGTCGGTGCCGTGTCCGAGGGCACGCTGGCGCGCAAGCTCGGTTGCGGGGTCGACACGGTGGCCCCGGGCCAGCAGAGCTGCCCCTACCACTTCCATCACACGCAGGAGGAGATGTTCATCATCCTCGAAGGCCAGGGCACGCTGCGGGTGGCGGGCGAATTGCTGCCGGTGCAGGCCGGCGATGTGATCTTCATCCCCTGCGGGCCCGAGTACCCGCACCACCTGCTCAACACCTCGGATGCCGAGCTCAAATACCTGAGCATCAGCACCCAGGACCGGCCCGAGGTCTGCGAGTACCCCGATTCGGGCAAGATCGCCGTGTTTTCCAAAGGCCCGGCCTTCATCCATCGGCGCGAGAACGGCCTCGATTACTGGGACGGCGAGCCCTGAGCTTCGTGCAGCAGCGGCGCGCGGCTGTCGAGGTTGCCGCCACCGCCGTTGCCGCTGGCGGCCGCGCGTGAGTTGGCAGCCGCCGGCTTGTCGCCGCGGGCATTGATGCGCGAGATGCCGGAGGACTGGCGCTGCAGCTCGGGCCGGCCCCAGTAATCGACCTGGCCGAAGCCGGAGACCGACACCGCCAACTGCTCGGTGGCCCAGACCTCGGCATCACCGATGCCGCTGATGCTGAGTGCGGCGCGGGTGGCCTGCAGGTTCTCGGCCTGCAGCCGGCCCTTGCCCGAGATTCGCAGCACCAAGTCATTCACCTGGCCGCTGATGCGGCCGGCGCCCGCGCCCGAGATGCCGAAGCTCAGTTTGTCGGCATGGAGTTCGTCGAAGCGCGCGCTGCCGGCACCCGAGATGGTGATGATCAGCTGGCTGCAGCGGAAGGCGCCGGGCGCGTGCAGATCACCCGCGCCGGACAGGATCAGGTGGTTGAGTCGGCGCAGGGTCACATCGATCTGCGGCCGCTGGTTGCGCCACATCTTCCAGCCGTCGACCGAGCGGATCTGCAGCTTGTCGCCGCTGTAATCGAGCTCGATCTGCTTTTGCGCCTCGGCGTCGCCGGCCACGAAAACCTGGTCGCGCTCGCCCTGAATCAGGCGCACATTGGCTGTGCCGGAGAGCTCCAGCCGCTCGAAGGGGCGCGAGATGTAGAGCTTGCCTTCGGCTGCGGGTGCCGCCGGGGCCGCTTGGGCGGCCGGCGCTGCGGGCGCCGCAGGGCTGACGGGGGCCACCGGCGCGACCGGAGCCGCACCGGGCTGGGCCATCACCAGCTCGCTCATCAAACAGGCCAGCAGGCCTGTGCTCAGCAGCTTCCAGCTCATATCGATTGCTCCCTCAGTTTCTTGGACACATCGCGGTTGGCGGTGAAGCGGGTGCCGTCCTGCATCTGCACGATCAGTTGCGAGTTCTCGTCGGGTGTCATCGACACCACGAAATCGAGGTTGACGATGCAGCTGCGCTGCAGCTTGATGAAGCGGCTGGGGTCCAGGCGCTGCTCGAAGGCGGTGATGGGCAGGTTGACCAGGTACTGGCGGCCGCCGCTGGCCACGGCGGTGTACTTGATGTCCGAGCGCAGGTACTCGACCGTGTCCACCTGGATGGGAAAGATCTTGCCCTGGTCGCGCACCAGCAGCCGGGTCATGGGCGAGGTGTCGGGCTTGGCCGCCGCTTCCAGCGCCTGGGTGCTGCTGGGCTGGGCGCCACCCTCGCTGCCGCTGCGCTGCAGGGCGTGCTGCACCGCCTCATTGAAACGCTCTTGTGAAAACGGCTTGAGCAGGTAATCGGCCGCATGCAGCTCGAAGGCGGTGATGGCGTGCTCGTTGTAGGCGGTGGTGAAGATCACCCGCGGCACGGCGCCCTCGCCCTTGGCGCCATCTTCGGCCAGGGCGCGCAGCACCTGCAGCCCGGTCAGGCCCGGCATATTGATGTCCATGAAGACCAGCTCGGGGCGCAGGCTGCGGATCTGCTCCAGCGCGCTCAGGCCGTCGGCGCAGCTGGCCACCAGCTCCAGCTGCGGCAGCTGGGCCACCCAGTCGGCCAGGGCTTCGCTGGCCAGGGGCTCGTCTTCGGCAATCAGGGTGCGGATGCGGGGTGGGGTGGTGGCGTTCATGAGGGTCAAGCAAGTGGGTCAAGCAAGCGGGGCCTGGGGAATCCATAGGTCGACGCGGAAACCGGCGCCCGGTGCGGTGTGGATGTGCATGCGCGCGCGGCCGTTGAAGTCGAGCGCAAAGCGGCGGCGCAGGGCGCCTAGGCCGATGCCGCCGCTGCGGTGGCCGCTGGGGGCCGTGCCCTCGCCGGCGTCGCTGGGGTTCAGCCGCGCCGGTTCGCAGCCGGCGCCGTCGTCCTTGACGGTCAGCGCCAGGGCCTGGGTCAGCGCATCGCGGCGCGAGCTGATGCTGATGCAGCCGCCTTTCACGCTGGGCGAGATGCCGTGGATGATGGAGTTCTCCACCAGCGGCTGCAGGGTCAGGGGCGGAATCTCGTCTTGCAGCGTGTCCGGGTCCAGCGCCCATTCCACGCTCAGGCGCTGGCCCAGGCGCAGCGATTCCAGGGCCAGGTAGTCGCGCACAAAGCCCAGCTCTTCTTCCAGCGTCACTCGGTCGCTGACGGCGCGTTTGCTGTCCAGCACATAGCGCAGCATGTCGGAAAAGCGCAGCAGGCCTTGCTCGGCCGCTTTGGCATCCTTCCGGGTCAGGGCGATCAGGGAGTTGAGGGTGTTGAAGAGGAAATGCGGGTTCAGCTTGCCGCTGATGGCGGCCAGCTCGGCGCGGGCCAGGGCGCTCTCGGCCTGGGCGGCGGCTACGGCATTGCGGCGCGCCCGGCGTGCGTTCAGCACCGCGGTGAAGCCGGTGGCCACCGGCACATAGACAAATACCCCGGTGATGGCGCGCCAGAGCGCTGTTTGCATCAGCGTGGCCTCGGCATGCTCGGGGCCGAAGAGCAGGCTGGCGAGCACAAAATCGCTGGCCATCCAGCCGCCGCTGAACAGCAGCGCCGCCGCACCGTGCAGACCGGCCAGGCTGAGCAGGCCGAACTCGCGCTCCTGCAGCCACTGCGCCCAGGGGTAGACCAAAACACCCATCAGCATGGGCGCCCACAGCGTCAGCGTCGCTTCGTAAATGGCCGACCAGAGCTGCCACACGCCCTGCTGGCCGCGCTGGTAATCGAGCCCGGCCACCACGTAAAGCAACCAGGTCAGCAGGCAGGCGCCGCCGTAGGCCAGCCAGAAGCGTCGGCGGCTGCCGGTGTTCCAGCTCTGGCTCGGGTTCAGGGGCGTGGTGGTGCTGCGGTCCATGGCGGCATCTTAGGCAATGCCCAGGTCCGCCCGGCGCCTGGCCTGACTAAGTGCAAGAAGCAGGGCGCCAACTGCGGCGCCCTCGGTCCGGCGTGGGCGGTTGCCAGCCGCCCAGGGCTCCCTGGGGCTTGCCCGCCCTGGGGCCGGCAGCCGGGGCGGCATAATCCGGGGGTTTGGATATCAGCAGCTTGCGGAGCAGCGCCTATGGCCTCGGTCAATAAAGTCATTCTCATCGGCAACCTGGGGCGCGACCCCGAGTTGCGCTACAACCCCAGCGGCGTCGCCTTCTGCACCATCAGCCTGGCCACCACGCGCAATTGGAAGAACCGCGAGACCGGCGAAAAGCAGGAAGAAACCGAATGGCACCGCGTGGTGTTCAACGACAAGCTGGCTGAGATCGTCGGCCAGTACTGCAAGAAGGGCCGCCCGCTCTACGTCGAAGGCCGCCTGCGCACCCGCAAGTGGACCGACAAGGAAGGCAAGGACGTCTACACCACCGAAATCATCGCCAATGAAATGCAGCTGCTCGGCGGCCGCGATTCCGGTGATGAAGGTGGTGGCGGCGGTGGTGGTGGCTACGGCGCCCGCGAAGCACGTGGTGGCGGCGGCGGTGCTGGCGGCTACGGCGGTGGCGACGACTACGGCGACGCCCCGGCCCCGCGCGCTCCGGCCCGCCCGCCTGCACGCCCTCCGGCAGCTGCCCGCCCGGCGCCCGCCCCGGCACCGCGCCCGGCGACCGGCTTTGACGATATGGACGACGATATCCCGTTCTAAAAAACGCCCGCTTCGGCGAATGGTCTAGAAGGCCTCGGCTCCTTGGGAGCCGGGGCCTTTTTCTTGGCCTGCGCCGCGCCAAGTCGTGTGGATTTGGCACTTGACCTGCCGGGCGCAGGGTCCAACCCTTGACCCGGGCCGCCACGGCCGCCAAGATGGGGCGCTATGTTGGCCACAGTCATGGAAGTCGAACGTTGGCGGCGAGCCGTCCAGCAAGGCTGGTTCGGCGTCTGGGACCTGGACGCGCGCCAGGACACCGTCCACTACTCGCCGCGCTGGAAAGAGCATCTGGGCTTCCCCTATGCCCGCTCGGCCGACCACACCGCCTTCTGGCGCTGCCGGGTCCACCCCGAGGATCAGGCGGCCATGCTGACGGCCTTGCGCGCCCATCTGGATGGCAGCGAGCCCAGCTACGAAGCGCGCTTCCGCTTGCGCAGCAATGGATCGGGCTACCGCCAGATGTTTTCGCGCGGTTTGGTGCTGGAGCGTGATGCGCAGGGTGAAGCCGTGCGCGTGGTCGGCACCATGATCGACCTGAGCGAACGGCCCGCCTCACCGACGCCGGCGCAATGGGTGGAAGACGCGGCTGGTGCGCCTGGCGTGGGCATCAGCGCCACCCCGCCTTTTCACCAGCTGCTGGGTGATGCCCGGGCGGCCGCGCCGAGCTTCAACCCCAGCCGCATGCTCGATCGGGTCGGTGATTTGCTGGATCAGACCTTGCGCCAGGCCCTCGTCAGGGCCTGAGCAGGTTTCGGGCTCGCCGGTTCACCGGCTTTCAGGCCGCCTCGGCGCGCACGCGCTTTCGGCCGGGGGCGCGTTGCCGGGCTGCTCTGTTCCAATCGCGCTTTCTGCCTGAAAACGCCTGCCCCATGTCCGCTGCTGATCGCCTGCCCGCATCCGACGACACCTCCGCCTGCGCTCCGACGCGCTGGCAGGTCTGGATCGACCGCGGCGGCACCTTCACCGACCTGGTCGGCCGCGCGCCGGATGGCCAGCTGCACACGCTCAAGCTGCTGTCCGAGAACCCCGAGCAATACCGCGATGCCGCGGTCGAGGGCATACGCCGTCTGCTGGGCCTGCGGCCCGGCGAGGCGATCACGCCGGCCCAGCTCGAATGCGTGAAGATGGGCACGACGGTGGCCACCAATGCCTTGCTGGAGCGCAAGGGCGACCCGACCCTGCTGGTCACCACGCGCGGATTTCGCGATGCCCTGCGCATCGCCACCCAGGCGCGGCCGCAGCTGTTCGCACGCCAGATCGTGCTGCCCGAGCTGCTCTACAGCCGCGTGGTCGAGGCGCAGGAACGCATGGCGGCCGATGGGCAGACGGTGCAGGCCCTCGACGAAGCCGATCTGCGCGCGCAGTTGCAAGTGGCCTTCGATGCCGGCCTGCGCGCCTGCGCCATCGCCTTCATGCATGCCTATCGCTACCCGATGCATGAGCAGCGCGCCGCGGCCTTGGCGCGCGAGATCGGCTTCAGCCAGGTCTCGGTCTCGCACGAGGTCAGCCCGCTGATGAAGCTGGTGCCGCGCGGCGACACCACCGTGGTCGATGCCTATCTGTCACCCATTCTGCGGCGTTATGTCGAGCAGGTGGCTTCGCAGATGCCGGGCGTGCCGCTGTTCTTCATGCAGAGCTCGGGCGGCCTGACTGAGGCGAGGCGCTTCCAGGGCAAGGACGCCATCCTGTCCGGCCCGGCCGGCGGCATCGTTGGCATGGTGCGCACGGCCCTGGCCGCCGGCCATCGCCAGCTGATTGGCTTCGACATGGGCGGCACCTCCACCGATGTCAGCCACTACGCCGCCACGGCCGCAGAGGATGCTGCGCTGGCCTACGAGCGCGCCTTTGACACCGATGTGGCCGGCGTGCGCATGCGCGCGCCGATGATGAGCATCCACACGGTGGCGGCCGGTGGCGGCAGCATCGTGCGCTTCGATGGCGCACGTCTGCGCGTTGGCCCCGAGTCGGCCGGTGCGAACCCCGGCCCGGCCTGTTACCGGCGCGGCGGGCCTTTGACCACCACCGACGCCCAGCTGTTGCTGGGCCGGATCCAGCCCGAGTACTTCCCGCGCTTGTTCGGCCCGCAGGGCGATCAGGCGCTGGATCTGGCGGCGTCGCGCGCGGGCTTTGAGGCCCTGGCGGCGCAGATGAGCGCGGCCAGCGGCCGACCGATCGCTGCCGAAGAGGTGGCCAGTGGCGCGCTGAAGATTGCCGTGGGCGCCATGGCCAATGCGGTCAAGAAGATTTCGGTGGCGCGCGGCTACGACGTCAGCGCCTACAGCCTGCAGTGTTTTGGCGGCGCCGGCGGCCAGGCCGCCTGCCGCGTGGCCGATGCCCTGGGCATGAGCGTGGTGCTGGCCCACCCGCTGGCGGGCGTGCTGAGCGCCTACGGCATGGGCCTGGCCGATCAGATCGCCTTGCGTGAGGCCTCGCTGGAGCTGCCGCTGGATGCGGCCGGCCTGGCCGCCGCGCGTGCCCTGGCCGACCGCCTGCACAAGGCGGCCCGCACCGAGCTGCTGGCCCAAGGCCTGGCCGGAGATCGGCTGCTGCAGCAAACCAAGCTGCAGCTGCGCTACCAGGGCACGGACACGGCACTCAGCTGCACGCTCGATGACGGCGCCACGCTGGCCCGCTTGCAGGCCGCTTTCGAGGCGGCTTACCGCCAGCGCTTTGCCTTCCTGATGCCGGGTCGGGCTCTAGTGATCGAGGCTGTGGCGGTGGAGTGCAATGCGCCCGGTGCCGCCTTGGCGGCCACAGCCCCGGCGCAAGACCTGACCCCACATGAGCCACGGCCGACCGCCGAGCTGGCCATGTACTGCCCGGCCGATGAGCAGCCGGCCGGCTGGCGCCCGGCGCGGCTTTACCGGCGCGAGCAGTTGCAGCCCGGCGCCCGCATTGCCGGCCCGGCCATCCTGGCCGAACGCAATGCCACCACGGTGGTCGACCCTGGCTGGCAGGCCGATCTGCAGGCCGATGGCCTGCTCGTGCTGCGCCGTGTGCGGCCGCGCGTGAGCGCCCACGCCATTGGCACCGAGGCCGACCCGGTGATGCTGGAGGTCTTCAACAACCTGTTCATGAACATCGCCGAGCAGATGGGCCTGCGCCTGCAGAACACCGCCTACTCGGTCAACATCAAGGAGCGGCTCGATTTCTCCTGCGCCCTGTTCAGCGCCGCCGGGGAGCTGATCGCCAACGCGCCCCACATGCCCGTGCATCTGGGCTCGATGAGCGAGTCGATCAAGACCGTGATCGAGCGCAACCCGGACATGAAGCCCGGGGATGTCTATGTGCTCAACGACCCGTATCACGGCGGCACCCACCTGCCGGATATCACGGTGGTGACGCCGGTCTATCTGCAAGCCCCCACGGCTGCTGCGCAGCCTGCCCCCCGTGGGGGCGCTCGCCCGCCTTGGGGCGGCCCGGCGGCGGGCGACTCTGGATGGTCGTCAGATGAGGCCCGGCCTGACTTCTACGTCGCCTCGCGCGGCCACCATGCCGACATCGGCGGCATCAGCCCCGGCTCCATGCCGCCGTTTTCCACCGCCATCGACCAGGAAGGTGTGCTGATCGACAACTTCAAGCTGGTGGAGGCAGGCCGCCTGCGCGAGGCCGAGCTGCTGGCGCTGCTGGCCAGCGGCCCGCACCCCTCGCGCAACCCGCAGCAGAACCTGGCGGATTTGCGCGCCCAGATCGCCGCCAACGAGAAGGGCGTGCAGGAGCTGCAGGCCATGGTGGCCCAGTACGGCCGCGCCACCGTGGCGGCCTACATGCAGCATGTGCAGGACAACGCCGAGGAATCCGTGCGCCGCGTCATCACGGCCTTGCGTGACGGCCAGTTCACACTGAGCCTGGACAACGGCGCGCAGATCCAGGTGGCGGTGCGCGTCAATGCGGCCGAGCGCAGCGCCTGCATCGATTTCAGCGGCAGCAGCGCCCAGCAGCTGACGAACAATTTCAACGCACCCAAGGCCATCACCATGGCGGCGGTGCTCTACGTCTTCCGCACCCTGGTGGACGACCAGATCCCGCTCAATGCGGGCTGCCTGAAGCCGCTGCAGGTGATCGTGCCGGAGGGCTGCATGCTCAACCCGCGCGCTCCGGCGGCCGTGGTGGCCGGCAATGTCGAGACCTCCAGCTGTGTCACCAACGCGCTCTACGGCGCCCTGGGCGTGCTGGCGGCCAGCCAGTGCACCATGAACAACTTCACCTTCGGCAACGCGCGCCACCAGTACTACGAGACGATCTCCGGCGGTTCCGGCGCCGGCCCGGGCTTTGACGGGACCAGCGTGGTGCAAACCCATATGACCAACTCGCGGCTGACCGACCCCGAGGTGCTGGAGTTCCGATTCCCGGTGCGCCTGGACGGCTACGAGATCGTGCCCGGCAGCGGCGGCGTGGGCCGCTGGCGCGGCGGCAATGGCGGCGAGCGCCGCATTCGTTTCCTGGAGCCGATGACGGCGGGCATCTTGAGCAATGGCCGCGAGCGTGGCGCCTTCGGCCTGGCCGGTGGCGATGCAGGTGCGCCGGGCGCCAACTGGGTCGAGCGGGTCGACGGCCGGCGCGAAGTGCTGCCTCACATCGGTCAGGCCGAGATGGAGGCCGGCGATGTTTTCGTCATCCGCACCCCCGGAGGCGGGGGGTATGGGGCTGATGCCGATGAAAAACACCTCTGAGCCAGAGAGAATGTGAACAAGACCGGACCCGTATTTGTGGTCTGGTGTTTTTTCGCCAAGAGGCGTAAGGGACGTTCACGGTGAAGCCACGCAGACCGGGCCGGCAGGAAACGGCCGCCGCAGTACATGCTCGACCCCTGGTCGGGCTGCTGCTTGCCTGCGCCTTGTGCGGGGCCGCGGCCGAGCCGGTGGTGAACCCGGCCCTGGCGCCGGTGGACATGAGCAAGCTGCTGCAGGTGCCCTCGGTCGGCCAGGGGCCAGCTGGCGCCAGCGTGGGCGAGAGTGCCCGGACCTGGCTGCCCAAAACCGAGTTTGGTCTCAGCGGCGCCGCCCATGGCGCCGAGTGGAGCAAGGCCAGCCCGGCAGCGGCCGACGGCTTGGGCGAGAGCCCGAACGAGGCCAAGCCGCGCCCGAACGCGCCACCGGATGCGCGCGCCAAGGAGCAGCGGCCAGAGGCTCCAGCGGGCGCCAAGCCCGGGCCTGGCGTGAATCGCCCCCTGGCCATCGACGACGGGATGTTCAGCGATGCCCTGCGCGAGTTGCACGACACCAGCGAGTTCAAGGACCTGAAAGAGCTGTGGCGCGATGCCAATGCTGAGGTCAACAAGTTCCGCGGCGGCTTTCTCTTCGAAACCCCCACGGAGGAAGAGCTGGCGCAGCGCCGCAGCGCCCGCGAGCGCGTGGACGGGCCGGGCGGGGCCGGCGGCTACGGCGGCGGTGCGGCCAACTCCAACTACCGGCCGCGCACGGCCGCGGAGCTGGAGCGTGATGACATCCTGCTGTCGGTGATGATCAAGCGCATGTTCGACGAGATCCTGCCCTGGGCCATCGGCCTCGTGGTCGGCTTGTTGTTCCTGCGCCTGGGCTACGGCTATTGGCGCGCTCAGGCTCGGCCGCTGAGCCGAACGCAGGCAGCCGGCCGGGGCGGCGCCTACCGCCCCTGAGCCTCTTTTCGCTCAATCTTGCCGCAAGCACTCGATCGGCAGCAGACGTGAAGCGCGCCGCGCCGGGTAGTAGCCGAAGAACAGGCCCACGCCGCTGGCAAAACCGATGGCCACCATGATGTGCTTGGGCGCCAGGCTCATGGCGAACGAGGTGTTGGCATTGACACCCCAGGCGCCCAGGGCGGCGATGCTCAGGCCGATCAGGCCGCCCAGCAGGCACAGCACCACCGCTTCGCCGAGAAACTGCCAGAGCACATCGCGCGGCTTGGCGCCGATGGCCATGCGGATGCCGATCTCTCGCACTCGCTCGGACACGCTGACCAGCATGATGTTCATGATGCCGATGCCACCCACCAGCAGCGAGACCGCGCCGATCAGGCCCAGGCCGATGGACAGACCGCCGGCGATGGCCGCTCCCGATTTGGCGATGCTGGCCAGGTTGGTGACGACGAAATCATCGAGCTTGTCGCCGGTGATGCGGTGGCGGTCGCGCAGCAGTTCTTCCACATCGAGCTGGGCCTCGGCCAGGCCGGCGGCGCTGTGGGACTGCACGCTGATGTAGTGCACGCTGCCCGGGCGCTGCAAGCGCATGGGCATGGCGCTGATGGGCACGAGGATCAGCTCGCCCAGCTCGGTGCCGTCCAGGGTGCGGCCGCTGCCGCCCAGCACGCCGATGACGGTGAAGGGCTGTCCGTCCAGGCGCACGGTTTGGCCCAGGGGGTTGCGGTTGCTGAAATGGTCGGCCGCCAGCTTGGAGCCGATCACCGCCACCCGGGCGGCGGCCTGCACATCGCGCTCGTCCAGGGGCACGCCCTGCTCCACCTGCCAGCTGCGCAGGGCCAGCATGGCCGGCGTGGTGCCCAGCACCGTCTGGTTGCTGTTGCTCTCGCCATACTGCACCTGGAAAAAGCCCTGCAGCGCCGGCGCCGCACCCTTGAGGCTGGGCAGCTCCGCCAGGGCACGCGCATCGGCCACGGTCAGGGCCGGCACCTCGCCGGTGCGGCGCTTGACGCCGCCGCCGTCCACTGGCGTGCCGTTCTGCACGATCAGCTGGTTGCTGCCCAGCACGGCCAGCTCCTTGTCGATGAAGGCGCGCACGGCGTCGCCGACGCTGAGCATCAACAGCACCGAGGCGATGCCGATCACCACGCCCAGCATGGTCAGGGCGCTGCGCAGGCGGTTCGCGTTCAGGGAACGCAAGGCCTCAAGAAAAATCTGCATCGGGTTCATGCGTGCGCCTGTTCGGAAGGCAGGCCATCGAAGGCGACGCGGCCGTCTTTCAGACGCACCAGACGCTTGGCATGCAGGGCCACGTCGGGTTCATGGGTCACCAGCACGATGGTCAGGCCTTGTTCACGGTTGAGTTTTTCCAGCACGGCCAGCACCTCGACCGTGGTCTGGGTGTCGAGGTTGCCGGTGGGCTCGTCGGCCAGCAGCAGGGGCGCTTCATTGGCCAGGCTGCGGGCGATGGCCACCCGCTGCTGCTGGCCGCCGCTGAGCTGGTTGGGCATGCGCTTGGCCAGGGCGCCCAGGCCCACGGCTTCCAGCAAGGTCTGCGCCCGCGCCTTGGCCTCGCTGCGGCTGCGCCCGCCGTAGATCAGGGGCAGGGCCACGTTCTCGAGCACGCTCATGCGTTTGAGCAGGTTGAAGCTCTGGAACACAAAGCCGATCTCGCGGTTGCGCAGCGTGGCGTGCTCGGTGGCGCTCAGCTGGCTGACGTCTCGGCCCTGCAGCAGCAGCTGGCCGCTGTCGCAGCGGTCGAGCAGGCCCATCAGGTTCATCAGCGTGCTCTTGCCCGAGCCGCTGGAGCCCATCAAGGCCAGGTAGTCACCGCGCTGCACGGTCAGGTCGATGCCGTGCAAAACCGGTGTTCGCACATCGCCGCTGAGGTAGCTCTTGGTGATGCCGCGCAGCTCCAGCACTGGGGCGGCGCCGAGGCTCACAGTTCCTCCTTCTTGTCCTTGGACGCGCGCCGGGTCACCACGGCATCGCCGCGCTTCAGGTCGCCGCTGAGCAGCTCGGTGAAGCGGGTGTTGGAGATGCCGACCGTGATTTCGTGGGCCTTGAGGTTTTGCTCCGCATCGACGGTGTAGACCTTGTAGACACGGGCATTGCCGCGCAGATTGCTGAGCACGCCGTCGTCGTCAGGGCGGGCGACTTCAGTCTTGGGGGCCGAGGCGGCGGAAGCAGCGGATGAGGCCGAGGCTGCAGCTTTGGCGGCCTTGCCCTGCGGCTTGAGGTCGTCTTCATCGGGCTTGAAGCGCAGGGCAGCGGTGGGCAGGCGCAGGGTCTTGCTCTTGCTGGCCACCACGATGCGGGTCTGCGCCGTCATGCCGGGCTTGAGGATGCCATCGGGGTTGGGCACGTTGACGATCACGGTGTAGGTGACCACGCCCTGGGTGTTGGTGGCGTTCAGGCGGAACTGCTCGACCTTGCCCTCGAACTCGCGGTTGGGGTGCGCATCGACCACGAAGCGCACCACCTGGCCGGTCTGGATCAGGCCGGCATCGGCCTCGCTGACATTGGTCTGGATGACCATCTCGCGCAAGTCCTTGGCGATCAGGAAGAGTTCGGGCGTCTGGAAGCTGGCGGCCACGGTCTGGCCGACATCGACGCTGCGCTTGATCACCACCCCGTCCACCGGGGCGCGGATCACGGTGTTGCCGAGGTCGGTCTCGGCCGCATCAAGCTGGGCGCGAGCGATGCCCAGGTTGCCTCGCGCCACCTCCAGCTCGCGCAGGCTCTGGTCGCGCTGCGGCGCGGCGATATAGCCCTGGGCCTTGAGCGCCTCGTTGCGCTCCAGATTGCCGCGGGCAAACGCCACCTGCGCTTCGGCCGAAGCCAGCTGGGCCTTGGCCTGGCGCACCCGGGCCTGGAAATTCGCCGGATCGATGCGCAGCAAGACCTGACCCTTTTTGACCACGTCGTTGAAATCCACGAGGCGCTCGGCCACTGTGCCGCTGACCGCCGCGCCGACCACCACCGTGGTCACCGGCTGCAGATTGCCATTGGCCATCACCACCTGGGTGATGGCGCCCTCGTCGATGGCGGTGCTGCGAAAGCGCTCCGGCGGTGGCTTGTGCTCTCCGCGGTTGAAGGCCACCCAGCCGGCGCCGGCCAGACCGAGGACCACGAGGGCGACGACGCTGCGCCGGGCGAAGAATTTTTTGAGCGAGGTGGAAAGTGCCATGGCGGCTTTCTAACCGCGAAGCCGGGTTCCGAGAAGCCCGGCAGGCGGTTTTTGCGACCAATCGACGGATCAGGCGTATCAATGGCCCCGCGCCCGCCCCGCCCCCCGGGTTTCCCCGGGGCGATGACTTCCGACGCGCGCGCGCCCGCACGACACAATTTCGAGATCAGGAGTCACCCTGTTTGTCTGTGCGCGCCGCCTCTGGCGGGCGCGTCATCGGGGCCCTGAACAGACCCGGGGCCATCGCCCCCGCAAAGGAAACCATCCATGTCCTTGAAATTCACTGGCCCCGTGGCCACCGCCACTGCCTCCGCGATTGCCCTGGCCATCGCCGCCCTGCCGGCCTTGGCCGCCGACCCCAAGCAAGCCCCCGAAGCACCTGCGGGGGCCGCGTCGGCAGCGGCTTCGGCCGCCCGCCCGGCCACGCCGCCGGCCGCGCCTGATGCCAGCGAGCCCAAGCCCTTCGACAAGGTCATCACCGCCGAGGCCAAGACCCAGACCGGCCTGTTCAACATCCACAGCCTCAAGGGCAAGACCTACTTCGAGATCCCAAAGGACCTGCTCTCCAAGCCCCTGCTGATGGTGGCCACGGCCACCGCCGTGCCGGCCAATGTGGACCATGTCGGCAAGGAGCTGAACACCGAGGTGGTGCGCTTCAGCCTGCAGGGCAACCGGGTCTATCTGCAGGTGGTCTCGCATGATTTCGTGGCCGACCCGAGCCGGCCGATTGCGCCTTCGGTGCAAGCCTCGCAGCGCGACACCATCGTGCTGAGCTTCCCGGTCGAGGCTTTTGCCAAGAGCGGCGCGCCGGTGATCGAGGTGACCCGCCTGTTCAACAGCGAGGTGGGTGACTTCTCGGCCCGCGGCATCCTGCGCGGCAACTCGGTGGACCCGAGCCGCAGCTATATCGACACCACCAAGGCCTTCGCCGGCAGCCTGCGCATCGACGCGGTGCACACCTACGGCGTCACGCCCACCCCCATCATCCTGCCGCCGGGCCTGCCGCCGGGCTTCCAGCTGCCGCCGCAGCCGCCCAAGTTTGCCAGCGTCAATGTCGCCTACAACCTGGTGCAGCTGCCCGAAGTGCCGATGCAGCCGCGCATCATGGATGACCGCGTCGGCTTTTTCAGCATTGCCCGCGTCGACTTCGGCAGCGATGCCCAGGAGAGCAAGCGCGAGCGCCTGATCACGCGCTGGCGCCTCGAAAAGAAGGACCCGAGCGCGGCGCTGAGCGAGCCGGTCAAGCCCATCGTCTGGTACATCGACAGCTCCACCCCGAGCAATCTGGTGCCCTATGTGAAGAAGGGCATCGAGGCCTGGAATGTGGCGTTTGAGGCCGCCGGTTTCAAGAACGCGGTGCAGGCCCGGACCTTCCCGAGCAAGGAAGAAGACCCCGAATTCGATCCCGCCGATGTGCGCTACAGCATCATCCGCTGGGTGCCGAGCCCGATCGCCAATGCCTACGGCCCCCACCTCAGCGACCCGCGCAGCGGCGAGATCCTGAACGCCAACATCGTGATGTATCACAACATCATGCAGCTGCAGCGCGACTGGTACATCACCCAAGCTGGTGCGGTCGACCCGCGCGCCCAGCAGCTGCCGCTGCCGGACGATCTGATGGGCGAGCTGGTCGGCTATGTGGTGACCCATGAGGTCGGCCACTCGCTGGGCTTTCCGCACAATATGAAGGCCAGCTCGACCTACCCGGTCGACAAGCTGCGCGATGCCAAATGGCTCAAGGAAATGGGCCATGTGCCCACCTTGATGGACTACAGCCGTATCAACTACGTGGTGCAGCCCGAGGACAAGATCGACCCGGCTCTGCTGATCCCCAAGATCGGCCCCTACGACATCTTCGCCACCAAGTGGGGCTACGCGCCCATCCCCGAGGCCAAGACCGCGGCGGCCGAGAAGCCGGTGCTGGACAGCTGGATCCGCGAGCAGGACAGCAAGCCCTGGCTGCGCTTCACCTCGCCCAAGGGTGAGGGTGAGTACGGTGACACCACCGAAGCCGTGGGCGACGCCGATGCCGTGTACTCCACCGGCTTGGGCATCAAGAACCTGCAGCGCATCGTCAAGCAGCTGCCCAAGTTCGCGCTCAAGGATGGCGACAGCGACAAGAACCTGGAGGACCTGTACCGCGCCACCTGGGGCCAGTGGGGCCGTGAGCTGGGCCATGTGACCGCCATCGTCGGCGGCTACAACTATCACAACAAGCATGGCGGCCAGGCCGGCGCCGTCCACACCCCGGCCCCCAAGGCCAAGCAGGCCCAGGCCGTGGCTTTCCTGAACGAGCAGTTGTTCAAGACCCCAAGCTGGTTGTTCGAGCCCGCCATCCTGGAGCGCGTCAAGCCCTCGGAGCCCGCCACCATGCTGCTGGGCACGCAGCGCAACGTCCTGCGTGCCTTGCTGGACCGCAGCCGCAGCGCCCGCCTGCTGGCCCAGGAAGCCGCCGCGCCCGAAGGCAAGGCTTACCGCCTGGACGAGCTGCTGGCCGATCTGCGCGGCGGTGTGTTCAGCGAGCTGAACGCCGGCGCCGCCAAGGTCAGCGTGCCGCGCCGCAATCTGCAGCGCGCTTACGTCGAGCTGCTGGCCGATCGCCTGGCGGCACCCGGTGCCTCCGGTGCGGAAGAAGGCCGCCCGGCTGTGCGCGCCGAGCTCAAGGGCCTGAAGTCGCTGTTCAGCGCCAAGGCCGCTTCGGCCGGGGACCGCGTGATCAAGGCCCATCTGGACGAGCTGGCCGATCTGGCCGGCAAGGCCCTGGACCCGCGCGCTTCTGCCGCCACCGCCAGCGCAGCCGCCCTGCCGGTGGCACGCCCGGGCCTGGACGAAGAAGGCCGCTTCGGCCACCAGCACAGCGAGGCCTGCTGGCCGCAGCTGGCGCCCTGAGCGACCGGGCTTGATCCGTCCACCTGCTGGTGGGCGTGAATGAAAAGGAAAAGGCGGGCCGCGAGGCCCGCCTTTTTTCATGCCGGCCCATGGCCTCTGGGGTTTCAGCCCGGCCAGCCTTCGAGCACCAGCTTGCCCTCGGTGTGCTGGCCCTCCAGCCTTTGGTGGGCCTGCTTGAGCGTGGCGGCAGAGATGGGCCCGAGCACTTCGGCCAAGGTGCTGCGCAGCGTGCCGGCGTCCACCCGCCGCGCCACCTCGGCCAGCAGGGCACCGACCTCGGCCACATCATGGCTGGCGTGCAGAGCGCGGGCGAACATCAGCTCCCAGTGCAAGGACAGGGCCTTGCCCTTGAGCGCCATCACATTGACAGCCTCGGGCGGGAAATCGTCGATCAGGCCCAGCCGGCCTTGCACCTCCAGCGCCTCGACCAGGTCGGCGAAATGCTGGCCGGTGTGGCTCAGGCTGGCGGCGTAGCGGATCGGAGGAAGTTGGTGCTGGCTCACCAGCTGTTTCAGCTGCGGCGCCAGGGGCTGGCGGTGGTCCACCACATGGTGGGCGCCCAAGGCTTGCAGGCGGGCGGCGGTTTCGGGGCGGCTGGTGCTGGCGATCAGGGTCAGGTGAGGCAGTTGGCGGGCCAGTTGCAGGAGGATGGAACCCACCCCGCCATTGGCTGCCGTGACCAGCAGGCTGACGGGGCGCTCGGCCTGATGCTGCACCTGCAGGCGGTCGAACAGCAGCTCCCAGGCGGTGATGGCGGTCAGCGGAAGGGCGGCCGCCTCGGCGTCGCTGAGCGAGGCGGGTGCCCGCGCAGCCAGGCGGTGGTCCACGGCCTGGAACTGGGCATAGCTGCCCGGACGGTTGATCTCGCCGGCGTACCAGACCCGGTCGCCCGGCTGGAAGCCGCGCACCTCGGGCCCGACTTCGCGGACGATGCCGACCGCATCCCAGCCCAGCAGCACGGGCGTCTGGGCATCGGCGGCCGGACGGCTCAGGCGCACTTTCACATCGACCGGGTTGACGGCGATGGCGCTCACCTCGACCAGCAGGTCGCGCGGGCCGGGTGTGGGGCGGGGCAGCTCCAGGTCCAGCAAGGACTCGGGGGCCGTGAGGGGCAGGTTCTGGAAATAGCCAACAGCTTTCATGGGAAGACTCCGGTGAGGCCGGGACGGCCCCGGCAATGGACGCTATCCTCCGCTCGATTGGCTTTCTGAAAAAGCCATGAATCGAAGCGACTGTTTCAAATGAAAATTGAAAATACCGACGAGCTGCGCCTGCTGCTGGAATGCGCCCGCGGCGGCAGCCTGACGGCGGCCTCCAAGGTCATGGACATCACGCCGGCGGCAGCCAGCGCCATGCTCAAGAAGCTGGAGGCCCGGCTTGGCCTGCGCCTGGTGGAGCGCAGCACGCGCGCCCTGCGCCTGACCCAGGCCGGCGAGCAGTTGCGCGAGCATGGCCAGCGTGCGCTGGAGTTGCTGGACGAAGGCCTGGCGCTGGCGCTGGAGGCCGACCCGGTGGCCGCCGCCGGCAGCCGTGCCGCGGGTGCCGACACCCCGCGCCTGCGCGGCCGCATCCGCGTCTCGGCGCCCAGCGATCTGACCCGCCAGCTGCTGCTGCCTTTGTTCGACGAGTTTCTGGCGCGCCATCCGGCGGTGGAGCTGCAGCTCAACGTCAGCGATTCCGTGCTGGACCTGCTCAAGGACGAGGTCGATCTGGCCCTGCGCTACGGTCAGCTGCCCGACTCGGGCCTGGTGGCACGCCGCCTGGCCTCGGTCCACCGCATGGCCGTGGCCAGCCCGGCTTATCTGGAGCGCCATGGCCGGCCCCGCCATCCGAGCGAGCTGAGCCAGCATGCCTGCTTGAGTTTCAAGATCCGCAACCGGTTGGAGCGCAGCTGGCGCTTTCGTCCGCGCGGTCAGGAGGCCGCCGCGCCCCTGGTGGTGGCGGTGCAGGGCCCGCGCAGCTGCGATGACGCATCCATCGCCCATCTCTGGGCGATCCAGGGCCTGGGCGTGATTCTGAAGAGCGCCCTCGATGTGCGCCTGAGCCTGGCCCGCGGCGAGCTGGTCGACCTCTTCCCCGACTGGCAGGGTGACCATCTGCCCCTGCACGCCCTCATGCCCAGCCAGCGCTTTCTGCCGCAGCGGGTGCGGGCGCTGGTGGAACATCTGGCGCAGGGGCTGGCGGCGGACTGAGCTGCGAGGACAGCGCGGCCTGGACACCGCTGTCATTGGTCGGCCTCGGTGTCGATTCGCGCCCGCAGCCAGCACTTGGTCTCATGACACTGGCTCGGCGTGGGCCCCGCCGCGACGATGGCGCCACATCAGCACCCACAGCCCAGGAGCCCCGCATCATGAACCACCGCCTGCCTTCCTCCCATATCGACGCCAGCGACGCGGTCGACACCCCAGAGACTCGCTTGCTGCGCGAAGCCCGCGAGCGCGTCGATGCCCAGATGGGTTTCCTCGGCCACCTGATGGTGTTTCTGGCCGTCAACGCCGGCCTGTTCCTGCTCAGCGGCTTGCAGCAAAGCTACTGGAGCTTCTTCCCGCTCTGGGGTTGGGGCCTGGGTCTGGCCATCCACGGCCTGGCCACCTTGGCCAAGCTGCACGGCCCCAACCTGCGCCAGCAGCTGATGGCGCGCGAGCTGGCGCGGCTGCGCGGCGAGCAGCGCCAGGCCTGAGGAAAGCAAGTTTGACCGATCGGATCAGGGCGGCTGTCACGAAGACGGCAAGCCGCAGTCACGGGTGGGTCATGCGGGCTGGATAGCGTCCAGGCATCTGCATCGATGGGGTGGCTGGCGCCGCCCGGGTCATGACTATGGCTGCGACCGATCTGCTCCTGACGCTGAATGCCGGCTCGTCTTCGCTCAAGTTCGCGCTCTACGGCCTGAGCCAGGCGCTGCCCTTGCTGGCACATGGCCAGGTGGAAGGCCTGGGTGATGAACAACGCCCCCGCCTGCATGTCAGCCTGGCCGATGGTGAGCGTCACACGCAGTCCCTGGCGCATCAGGCAGGTCGCCCCGACCATGACACCGCGCTTGATGCCTTGCTGGCGCTGCTGCAGGCGCAGTTCCCGCGGCGCAAGGTGCGCGCCGTCAGCCACCGCGTGGTGCATGGCGGGCCTGAGTTCGCGCAGCCGGTGCGTCTCGATGCGGCGCTGCTGCAGGCCTTGGCGGCCTTCTCGCCGCTGGCGCCTTTGCATCAGCCTCACAACCTGGCGGGCGTGCGCGCGGCGCAGGCGGCCTTTCCCGCCGCCGTGCAAGTGGCTTGCTTCGACACGGCCTTCCATCGCAGCCATCCGTTTGTGGCCGACACCTTTGCGCTGCCGCGCCGCTTCTACGAGCAAGGGGTGCGGCGCTACGGCTTTCACGGCCTGTCCTACGAGTACATCGCCCGGCGCCTGCGCGAAGCGGACCCGCTGCGGGCGCAAGGCCGGGTGGTGGTGGCGCATCTGGGCAATGGCGCGTCCATGTGCGCCTTGCTGAACGGCCGCTCGGTGGCCTCCACCATGGGATTCACCGCGCTCGATGGCCTGCCCATGGGCACGCGCTGCGGCCAGCTGGACCCCGGCGTGCTGCTGTACCTGATGAGCGAGCAGGGCATGAGCGCCGCCGAGATCAGCGAGCTGCTGTACACGAATGCGGGGCTCAAAGGCTTGTCCGGTGAGTCGCACGATGTGCGGGTGCTGGAGGCCTCGGGCTCGGCCGCAGCGCGCGAAGCCCTGGCCTATTTTGTCGATCGCGCGCGGCGCGAGCTGGCCGGCATGACGTCCTGCCTGGGCGGACTGGACGCCCTGGTGCTGACCGGCGGCATTGGCGAGAACGCCGTGGGCGTGCGCGCTGCCTTGCTGCACGATCTGGCCTGGATGGGCATCCATCTGGACCCCGAGGCCAACCGCGACAACGCCGCCGTGATCAGCAGCCCGGGCTCGCCCGTTTGCGTGCGGGTCATGCCCACCGACGAAGAACGCATGCTGGCCGAGCATGCGCTGGAACTGCTGGTCGGCAACGCCGCCTCCACCCCGCCTCCCGAACTCACCTGTTCCCTGGACTAGCCATGAGCCCCAATTTCAGTGTCAGCCATGCCGCACAGCGCCACCGCGAGGAGCTGGCCACCTGGTCGCGCCTGACGGAACGTTTGACTCAGGCCCAGCAGCGCCAGACCGAGCGCATGCGCCACAGCCATCTGGCGCGCAGCCAGGCGCTCTGGGATCAGGGCTTGAGCCTGGCCCAATCCTTCTGGGCCATGGCCCTGGGTGGCCAGCTGCCGCAGCAGGCCGGCAGTTATGCGGTGGATGCGGCGCAGCGCCTGTGCCTGACCCTGGACACGCTGCGTGAGCGTGGCAACCAGGACCAGGCCCACGAGGCCGCCGGCACGCCGCCGGTGCTGGACTACGACTACGAGGAAGTGGTCGACGGCCGCCTGCTGCCGCGCCCGGTCAACTACCGCCTCTTGCGCATCACGCCGCCGGCCGGCGTCGAGGTGATGGACTGGAAGCGGCCCTACATGATCATCGACCCGCGCGCCGGCCATGGCGCCGGCATCGGCGGCTTCAAGCATGACAGCCAGGTGGGCGTCGCCCTGCGCGCCGGCCACCCGGTCTACTTCGTCGTCTTCCGCCAGCACCCCGAGCCGGGTCAGACCCTGGCCGATGTGATGCGCGCCGAGGCCGGCTTCATCCAGGAGATCCGCCGCCTTCACCCCGAGGCGCCCAAGCCCGTGGTGGTGGGCAACTGCCAGGGCGGCTGGGCCACCCTGGTGCTGGCGGCGGCCAACCCTGAGATCTCGGGGCCCTTGGTCATCAATGGCGCGCCCGTGGCCACCTGGTCGGGCAAGCTGGGCGAGAACCCCATGCGCTACAACGGCGGCCTGCTTGGCGGCGCCCTGCCGGTGCTGCTGATGTCGGACCTGGGCCATGGCGAGTTCGACGGCGCCCATCTGGTCTCCAACTTTGAGCAACTCAACCCCAGCCGCAATTTCTTCGGCAAGTACTTTGACCTCTACCGCGAGGTGGACACGCGGCGCCAGAGCTTTCTGGAGTTCGAGCGCTGGTGGGGAGGTTTTCATTTCTCCAACGAGGCCGAGATCCGCTGGATCGTCGAGCAGCTCTTTGTTGGCAACCGTCTGTCGCGCGGCGAGGCCCAGCTGGAACCGGGCCGCCATCTGGACCTGAAGGCGATTCGCTCGCCCATCATCGTGTTCGCCAGCCGCGGCGACAACATCACGCCGCCGCAGCAGGCGCTGAACTGGATCGTCGACACCTATGCCGATGAGCACGAGATCCGCATCCGTGGCCAGCGCATCCTCTACATGGTCCACGACAAGGTCGGGCATCTGGGCATCTTTGTGTCTTCCTCGATCGCCAACAAAGAGCACACCGAGATGGCCTCGACGCTCAAGACCATCGAGTCCCTGCCGCCCGGTCTGTACGAGATGACCATCGATGCGGTGCAGGGCGAGGGCCATGCCGAGCATTTCACCGTCAGCTTCCACGAGCGCCGGCTCAGCGATATTGTCGAGAGTGAGGCCCACGAAGGGCGCGAGCAGGAGCACGACTTCGCCGCCGTGGCCCGCCTGTCCGCCCTGGGCACCGATGCCTACGAGCTGGCCCTGCGCCCCGCGGTGCAGGCCCTGGTCACGCCGCAGCTGGCGCAGCTGATCCGTGACGCCCATCCTGCACGCATCAGTCGCCGGGCCTTTGCCGACTCGCACAACCCGGCCATGAAGTGGCTGGGCCAGATGGCGCCCCAGCTGCAGGCTCAGCGCCGGCCGGCCGCGCCCGACAACCCCTGGCTGGCGCTGGAGCAGCTCTCGGCCCAGGGCCTGATGCAGGGCATGGATCTGCTGCGCGATCTGCGCGACGCGGCCTACGAGAACAGCTTTCTGGCCATCTACGGCACGCCCTTCATGCAGTGGCTGGGCCAGCCCTTCGCGCGCGAGCGCATCCACAAAGACCCGGCCGAGTTGCGCTACCTGCCCGAGGTGCAGGCCATGCTGCTGGGCCTGGACAACGGTGGCTACCGCAGCACGGTGATCCGCATGCTGATCCTGCTGGCCGAATCGCGCGGCTCGGTGCGGCGCGACCGCCTGGAGCGCTCGGCCGAGGTGCTGACCCAGCGCGAGCCCTTTGCCTCGCTGACGCCCGAGCGGCGCGCGGCCATGATCCGCGAGCAGTCGGTCATCATCGAGTTCGAACCCGAGGCCGCACTGGCCGCCCTGCCGCGCCTGCTGCCGCTGCGTGAGGAGCGGGTGGCGGCCTTGCAGGTGGTTGAGTACATCCTCGGCGATGTCCGCGAGATGGAGCCCCGCACGGTCGCCCTGCTGCAGCGCATGCGCGAGCTGTTTGAACTCGCCGCGCCCGCGACCTCTCCCGCGCCTCAAGCGCTCACCCACCCAGAGGAGGCCTGAAGGCATGAACCACGACAACAGCGCCCGCGACCCCCTGCCCAAGATCTGGGACGAGGACACCCGCATCGGTGACATGCTCAAGGGCAAGCGCGGCCTGGTGGTCGGTGTGGCCAATGGCGACAGCATTGCTTTCGGCTGCGCCGCCAAGCTGCGTGCGTTTGGTGCCGAGATTGCGCTCACCTACCTCAACGACAAGGCTCGCCCGCATGTCGCGCCCCTGGCCGAGGCCCTCGATGCACGCCTGCTGATGCCGCTGGACGTGAGCCAGCCCGGTCAGATGCAGGCCGTGTTCGAACAGCTGCGTGAAACATGGGGAACGCTGGACTTCGTCATCCACTCCATCGCCTTTGCGCCGCGCGATGACCTGCACGGCCGAGTGATCGACTGCTCGCAGGCCGGCTTTCTGCAAGCCCTGCAGGTGTCCTGCCATTCCTTCATCGAAATGGCGCGTTATGCCGAGCCCTTGATGAACCCCGGTGGCGCGCTGATCACCATGAGTTACTACGGCGCCGACAAGGTCGTGGATCACTACAACCTGATGGGCCCGGTCAAGGCCGCGCTGCAGTCCAGCGTGCGCTACCTGGCGAGCGAGCTGGCCGAGCGCCAGGTCCGCGTCTTCGCTGTTTCACCGGGCCCGCTGCGCACCCGCGCGGCTTCCGGCATTGACCACTTTGACGCGTTGATCGACATGGCCGTCAGCCGCGCGCCCGCCCACCGCCTGGTCGACATCGCCGAAGTCGGCCGCCTGGTCGCCTTTCTGGTCGGCGGCGGGGCGTCGGGGATGACGGGGGACACGCTGTATGTGGATGGGGGGCTGCACCATATGGCGTGAGCTGCTGCTTCGGTATCGGGGAAACTAGGATTCGATAACGGGACGCGTACGCGGCACAATCCGCCTTGGTCACCAACAGGTTCAGCCTTAGGGGTTCAAGTTCAGCCCTGAATCGAGAACTCACGAAATGCGATCATGGGTGCGAATTTCGGTTTCGGCTGCTGCGGATTCTGGGTTGCTGGACGGTCTCGATATCCATCATGAGAACTTGCTCCTCGATCTGTCTCACCTTCCTCTTCACGGCGCTGTGCCAGATAGCTGTCGGAGCTCCGTATGGCCAAGATGATGTTGGCGTTCGGGTTGCCTACCTCAAAGAAACTTCGCTTCAGTCCAAGTCCATCGTGACGATCATTGTCGAGAAGGAGTCTTTGGACATTAGACGTTCGGCAAGCATTCACTCAGCTGAGTCGGTGCAAAGCGCCTTGCCCGGCCTAAGTCGAACCGCCGCTTTAGATTTACTCGCTCAAGTTCCTCGTAAGCGGGACATAGCGGTCCCATTGGGTTTACTAGGTTCCTCTCTACGAGTGCTTCAATCCTCCCGTAGGGACGTAAGACGTGTACTCGATAGGGACGGTGGAGATCCTCTTGCGCCGTGGAAAAAGCTCAGCGAGCAGTTTCAAGGCGCTTCGCGCATTTTGGGCTTCTCGGATATTGGCTACAGCGAAGGTTTCGACCAGGCTGTCTTCTTTGTGAGCGTAGCTTGCGCGGGGCTATGTGGAAGTGGTGAGCTTGTGTTTATGCGGCGTAGCAGTGGTGGGTGGAAGATCGTCAAGGTCCAGCAGCTTTGGATTAGCTGACTGCAAGTCCAGCCCTCACAGCGAGCATGCACTGTAGAGCGATGTTTGATTGGGCTTGGCTGCAGGTGTGCCGTGTCTCAGCAATCAAGCCAGAAGCATTCGCACCTTTGTTGGCCATCGTCGCTGTCCTATGCCGAGCAAAACCGTTGGCTTTCGCCAAGGACGTCAGCGACTTCCTTTCGCGTCGAGCGACCTGCGACCATTGGCGGGGCGAGGACGGCTACAACGAGGAGCGCAAGGCTGAGATCGCGTGGGCGAGCTGTCAGGCCTGCCAAGGGACGGACGCGCAACTCGCCAGCCTGAAGAAAAGGTACCGGATGAACGCAAAGGTCATGGCCGAACTCGATGCGCTTGATCCCAAGATTGAACCGGACGACAAGGCGACCGCAAAGGAGTGGTGCCACCACACGAGGAAGCCGAAGGGGTTGAAGTAGCCCTGCGGCGTTCTGCTCAAGGATTTTCTGCAACTGGCGGCTGCTTCAGCGTGTCGCTGCCCGTGCCACCAGCTGCACCAGCAGCGCCGAGGAGGCCCGCGCCATCGGCCCGTCGGCCCGGCTGGTCAGGGCGATGGGCACGCGGGCGCCGAGCACGATGCCGGCTCCGGTGGCGCCGGCCAGGTATTCGAGCTGCTTGGCCAGCATATTGCCGCTTTCCAGGTCGGGCACGGCCAGGATGTCGGCCTGGCCGGCCACCGGCGAGACAATGCCCTTGATGCGGGCCGCGTCGGCCGAGATGGCGTTGTCAAAGGCCAGGGGGCCATCGAGCATGCCGCCGCGGATCTGGCCGCGGTCGGCCATCTTGCACAGCGCGGCCGCGTCCAGGGTTGAGGGGATGTTGGCGGTGACGGTCTCCACGGCCGAGAGCAGGGCCACATGGGGCTGTTCGACGCCAAGGATGCGGGCGAAGTCGATGGCGTTTTTCACGATGTCGCGCTTCTCGTCCAGAGTCGGCCGGATGTTGAGTGCGGCGTCGGTGATCAGCAGGGGCTTGCGGTAGAGCGGCACATCGAAGCGGAACACATGGGACATGCGCCGCCCGGTGCGCAGCTCCTTGCGCGCCAGCACGGCGTGGATCAGCTCGTCGGTGTGCAGGCTGCCCTTCATCAGGCTGGCCACGGCGCCACTGGCGGCAAGCTCGGCCGCATGCTCGGCGGCAGCGTGGCTGTGGGCCATGTGCACGATCTGCAAGCCGCCCAGGTCCAGCCCGCAGGCTTCGGCGACGGCGCGGATGCGTGCTTCGGGGCCGATCAGCACCGGCTCCAGCAGGCCATGGCGCGCGGCATCGACGGCGCCGGTCAGCGAGGCCTCATCGCAGGGGTGAACCACGGCGCAGCGCACGGCTGGCATGCCCTGCCCCAGGGCCAGCAAGGCCTGGAAGCGCGCTTGCGGGTCGAAGAGATGGATCTCGGGCCGTGTGCGGCGCGGCAGGCGAATCTTCTCGGTGGGCGCCAGCACGCGCGCCAGGCCTTGCGCTACGCGATCGCCGCGCTGATTGAGCAGCTCGCAGGCCAGGTCCACGGCGCCGCGGCTGCGGTCCTTGGCTGTCACGGTCACGCTGACGCTCAAGGTGTCGCCGATGCGCACCGGCTGGATGAAGTGCAGGCTCTGGTCCAAGTAGCGGGTGCCGGCACCCGGGAACTGGGTGCCCAACAGAGCCGAGATCAAGGCGCCGCTCCACATGCCATGGCCCACCACCTCGTGCATCAGCGGGCTGCCGGCCTCGCCGGTGTCCAGATGCGCGGGGTTGCTGTCGCCCGAGACCGCGGCAAAGGCCGCGATATCCTGGGCGCTGAGCGTGCGCATCAAGCGGGCGCTCTGGCCGATCTGCAGTTCGTCAAAGGTCAGGTTTTCGACCAGGTCGGTGTCGGCGTTGTTCATGGCGGGCCCGCGCTGCAAGAAAGCACAAAGGACAGGAGGAACCAGTCCCATGGTCTGCGATGCGGATGGCAGGGGAATGACAGGGGCTGCAGTCGGCACGAAGCAGATTTCGGGTTTTGCTCGTGAGGCCCTGCAGCCCGTGCCGCCACCGGGCTCATGGTTCCGGGGTCGGCCCTTTCGGGCCGACTTCCCTGCGCTGCTCGCACCTCGGGGCTGGCGCATAACTCACTTCGCTCCCTGCGTTCGCTTCGTTCAAACAGAAGCGCCAAGTCAGAACTTGAAGCGCACGGGTACGTGCGCGCCCCGAGGCGCTGTGCTGCTCGGCCCTTCACAAATCGCCCGGCAGCGGCGCGGGCTGCAGGGCGCTTGCATCGCGGTCGACGTGCTCCTCGTCGGTGGAGAGCGCCTACTTCGGAGGTGGCTCGGCCCGCCTA
>NKIM01000048.1 GCA_002255955.1 Burkholderiales bacterium PBB2
GGGGGCGGGGTGGGTGGTCTGAGCAAGGGCGCTGCTTTCGATGAGGATCATCAAGCCAACTACTGCTGCCAGCCGAAGCGCATGCAAGCTGAATGACCAGATCCCATCTCGGCTGGAGCCTGCACGAGCAAGGGTATCAATGCGATTCGTTGGCACAGGTTCAGTCTCGGCTTGCATGGCTTTCGCGCGGAAGTAGGAACAGAACTCAGTGCCCCGAAGCGCCGGCCCGCTTCCAGGTCGGTGGCACGATCTTGCCGCGTTTGACGGCCATGAGCAGCATCACGATGCCGCATGTGGTGCACAGGACCAGCGCGATCACAGACGACTCCACGCCGAAGTTGCCGCCGGTCAGCCAGTTGGGCCCGCGTGTGGTGGATCGGATCAGCCCTTCTTGTGCCTCGTTGCCGGACACAATGCCCGAGAAGATGGCCGACTGCGTGTAGTTCCAGGCCAGATGGAAGCCGATGCTCAGCCACAAGCGCCGCGTCAGCACGAAGGCCGCAGCCAGCAGGATGCCGGCCTCCACCGCAATGAAGAGTGCCCCTTCCAGCGTGGCCTGCGGGTTGATCAAGTGGGTCAGGCCGAACACCAGCGAGGACACCACCAGCGCGGCCCAGCTGCCCAACCATTTCTCGACCGATCCGAACAAGACGCCGCGGAACAAGAGTTCCTCGTAGACGCTGGAACCAATCGCCATGGCGATCGCCGGGATCATGGTGGCCCATGGGTTCAAGCCGGTGACACGGTAGATGCCCAGCGCCATCAGGATCAGCTCGCAAGCGGCATACAGGCCGGCGCCGATGAGCAGGCCGATAGCGAACTCGCGCCCCATGCCGGGCACGCTGAGTTCCGAAGCCACACGCCGCTCCACGAAGAAGGCGTAGCCCAGATAGACCGCCAAACCGGCAATCGCCAAGGCGACCGTGTGAGCCACCGCCTTCAGCGGCCGCCCGGCAAAGCTGATCTCGACATCGGTGTTCAGCGACATCATCAGCAGGAGGATGAAACCGAGCACCGCCACCCGCGCTGGCGGTGCGCCGAGGATGCGTTGTGCGAGATGGGGCCGAGGCGAGGAAGCCGGTGTCGTCATCGTGGTGCTCATCGTTGAGACTGGACGGGAGGCAGCGCGAACTACAGGTTACGTTCGACGCGCGATTGTGTCCATGCTGAGTTCACGCCCATCGAGACACGGGCCTTGTCGTGGCCGGCGCACGGTGCCTGTCACCCATGCGCATGAGCACCCCACTGAAGGAGCAGAAGTGCAGAGCAAAGCAAAGCAAAGTGCCTCAGCGCACCTCAAGGCCTGGTTTCCGCCGTCCACAGCTGCAAGCCAAAGCCGCCGCCCGCGAAACCGCGGCACATCGGTGAGACCCAGGCTTGCAGCAGGTCAAAGCTGCGCCCGTTCCAGACCCAATCGAAGCTGCTGCCGCAATCGCTGATGCCGCGCCCTTTGGCAAACGAACTCAAGCGCCCTGTTCCTGCTTCCAGGTTCGCGCTCATCACGTAGTCGTCGGACTCCCCTCCTGGCAAGGGCAGACGCAAGCGCTTGGGGGCGTAGGGCGGCTTGCTCTGGGCCAGCCAGATGCCGGAGCCGCCTTGGTAGGCGCCGCGCCCGCATTCCCGCATCACCAGGACCTCGGTGGCCGATACGCGGGTGATGGACTGCTCGGGGCCGCGGTCGTCCGGAAGGTCCTCCCAGCATTCACGCGGCGTGACGGCATCCAGGATGGGCTGCAGCAGTGCCTGGTCGGCCGCCACGGTTTTGGGCAGGGCTGCGGCTTTGACCCGCGGTGCGGCAAGCGCTGGCAGCACCGAGCTCTCCGCCTTTGCGGGTATCTGTTTGCCGCGGCGAACCAAAGCGCCGGGCGTGCCCACACGCCCTTGCAGATCGTCCATCTTCAACAGCGCGGCCTTGCTGCCCGCCAGGGACAGCTGCCAACGCTTTTTACTGCTGTTGTTCCCGCTGCCGCCTTCGGTCACCACGATCTCTTCGCCCTCCAGCACATAAGCCAGCAGCTTGGCGGTGTCTGCCGGGCTCAAGTCCTTGCGCGGGCTGATGCCCTTCAGTTGCTGGCGCGGGCCGAGATGCAGCGTCAGCAATTGGGTGTCTTCGCTTTCGTCGGTATCGAACTGAATGTGCACCCGCGCATGCGGGCCCGCGTCACGCGACAACCACATCGTCACCGGCGGCGAGCCGGACTCCTCGTTGTGGTAGGCAATGGCCTCGCAATGCCGCCGGTTGTCGCAGGCCATGGCCCAGTCTTTGAACTCGTGGACCTGGGTCAGAGATTGAGCATGTACCTGGGCTGTGCTCAGGGCGCTGAGGGCGAGCAGAGCGGTTGTCCCAATCGTTGCCTGCATGCGTTGAGTCCGGTCGTTATCTATCAAGCGTGCATGTTCGCACGCCGCAACAGGCCCTGGCCCTTCAAATTCAAGGCCTGACCCTCGCGATGACCCTCTCGCCGAAGTCATGCTTTTCTAAGAAGACTCAGTACACGTGTCGTTTCAAGGTAGATCGCTGGCCATTGAGGTGCATGTTCTCCACGAAAGCGCATATTTGCTCCTACGCCCGGTCGCCATACAAAGCCTGTCGTGCAGCTCGCCAACTTTGGATTGCGGCCTCGACAAGCTACGGTAGGCGGATCGCCGTTGGGCTCTTTCAGAAGCGTCGCGACATACCAAGTCTCGGGGTCGGAGTTCCCCGTACTGACTTTCCATACTTGAATCCCGTCTGAGGTGGCCGGCTCTTCTAAAGCAAACCCGTCAGCTTTTAACTGGCTGAGGGTCTGATACAGACTTCGCTGGACAGGGTGAGCCCTGTCACGCCCAAGTAGTACCTGTATTGCGATGTCATTGAAGTCACGCCCTCGAATACTATCGTGCGCCCCACCATGATCGAAGGCTGGTATTTTTGAAGGCCAGTAGAATATTGTGGAATTACTATTAAAATAGGGCTTTGGGCCGATATACCACTGTCCATTTAGCTTCAAGGTGGTTTCAGTCGAAGGATTTGTCGCTGGTGCGACATCGCCCTCGCAGAATCTATCTAAGCATTCGGCTTGGTGTTTTTCGATTAATTCAGATTTTTCTCGATCCGTTGGGCCGCAAGCCGCGAGCAACAGGGCTGCACTGACGACTTCTAGGCAAATAGCTACTTTGCGCACTCTGATAAGAGATATCTCGTTCGCGCCGAAAAATGCGGTCATGACTGGCTTGAGCTTTGCGGGGGGGCTTCAGAGTAGTTTTAATCTCGAACGAAAAGGTTGTGGGGTCAAGTCCGGAATATTGAGCCTCCACCACTCCATTCGATTTCCGTGCTTGGATTTTGGGCGCAACCCCAAACTTCCATTCTTGCTTGTTTGAATGTTTGGCAACTCAAATCTGTGGAGGGGCCGGTCTCGCCTTTAGAGTTAAGACTTGACCTCGAGTTTCCCTGTTCGCACGCCTCTACAGGCCCTTGCAGTTCAAACTGCCCTCCCGCCAGCGGCTCCGCAAAGGCTAATTTGCGTACAGCACGGCTGCTACGAGTAGCGCCATGAATGAAGCAAGCCATGTCCATGCAGCTGCTTGCACGATGAGTAGGGGGAGCATCGGCCCGCTGCCAATGACGCCAGTGATTGCGACCAGAGTTGCAATGGCGATCACTGAGGTCTTCGGTCGCGTGGTCGGGCTGGAGTCTTTGGCCGAAAGGCTGCTCAGTTGCGCGAGGAAAACGAAGTTCATCCATACCGCAATGAAGGCCAAGGGGGAGAGAAAAAACAGGAATGGGTTTGCAAAATTCAGCGCAATCTGCCATCCATACCGCAGCTCGTCTCCCGTGCCTACTGCGGGGAGCAGGGCACTAGCCAACCAAAGCACAAGGGCCAGTCGCTCCATCCGAATGGCGCATTTATTCACTGGATTCGACGCCAGCGGACGAAAAATTTCGGCGAGCGCCGTCGCCTGCGCATTAGCCCTTGTGCTTTGAGTGGACTCAGGGTCAGGTCGCATGAGGCGGGAAATCTCGCTTTGAATGCACATGGAGGTCGTCGCGAAGAGGACTGACCTGGTTACGCCATGAGCCAGCATATTGGAACTGAATGGCTGGAACCAGAACGCCTGTGATGCAAAGGAAAGTCCCGAGGATCAGACGGCCACTTTAGAGTCTACGGGCCTTCGTGGCTGGCAGGTGGCTAACATCAAAAAACGATGGGACTCCATGAGTTAGTACATAGCCATGGACCAATGCTTTGCTCGGTCAAAGCCGCAGCCCTTGCTCGCTCGCGTTCAGCTGCTCCGGCTCATCACCCCACTCACCGCCCTCAACACCGATTCCGCCGTCGCCGGCGCCCTCAACTCCGGATCACACCCCACCGGCCCCGCCGCCGCAACCGCATCCTTGATCGCCAACAACACCGAGAACGGCAGCAAGAGGGGCGGCTCGCCCACGGCCTTGGAGCGGTGGATGCTGTCGGCCGCGTTGGCCTGCTCGTATAGCGCCACGCGGAAGTCGGGTGGGCTGTCGTTGGCGGTGGGGATTTTGTAGGTGCTGGGCGCGTGGGTGCTGAGGGCGCCGGTCTTGGGGTGCCAGACCAGCTCTTCCATGGTCAGCCAGCCTAGGCCTTGAACGAAGGCGCCTTCGACCTGGCCGATGTCCAGGGCGGGGTTGAGCGAGCGGCCGGCGTCGTGCAGCACATCGGCGCGGGTGACGCGGCTCTCTCCCGTGAGGGTGTCCACCAGCACCTCGGCCACGGCCGCACCGTAGGCGAAGTAGTAAAACGGTTTGCCCTGCAGGCGGGCGCGGTCCCAGTGCAGGCCCGGGGTGGCATAGAAACCATCGCTCCAGAGCTGGATGCGCTGCAGGTAGGCCTTGGCCACCAGTTCGGTGAAGGGCATCCTGCTGTCGCTTGCACCCTGCACATGGTCGCCGGCAAAGCGCACTTGCGCCTCGTCGCAGCCCAGCAGCTGGGCGGCCAGGGGCTGCAAGCGCAGGCGGATCTGGCGGGCGGCGTCTTGCGCAGCCTTGCCGTTGAGGTCGCTGCCGGTGGAGGCGGCGGTGGCCGAGGTGTTGGCCACTTTTTGGGTGTCGGTGGCGCTGCAGCGCACGCGCGCCAGGCTCAGGCCCAGTTCTTCGGCCACCACCTGCGCCACCTTGGTGTTCAGGCCCTGGCCCATCTCGGTGCCGCCGTGGTTCACCAGCACCGAGCCGTCGGTGTAGACATGCACCAGGGCCCCCGCCTGGTTCAGGTGCACGACATTGAAGCTGATGCCGAATTTCAGCGGTGTCAGGGCCAGGCCTTTTTTCAGCACCGGGCTGGTGGCGTTGAAGGCTTGGATCTCGGCGCGGCGGGCGTGGTAGCCGCTGCTCTCGATCAGCTGATCGGTCAGCGGCTGCAGCTGGTTGTCTTCCACGGTCTGGCCATAGGGCGTGACGTTGCGCTCGCCGGCGTCGCGGTAGAAATTGCGCTGCCGCACGAGCAGCGGGTCCAGGTCCAGGCGGCGGGCGATGGAGTCCAGAATCATCTCCACGGCCAGCGCGCCCTGGGGCCCGCCAAAGCCGCGGAAGGCGGTGTTGCTCTGCGTGTTCGTGCGGGCGCAGAAGCCGTGCAGGGCCACATGGGGCAGCCAGTAGGCGTTGTCGAAATGGCAGAGCGCCCGCGTCATCACCGGGGCCGAGAGGTCGGCCGAGTGGCCGCAGTTGGAGATCAGCTCCACCTCGGCGCCGAGGATGTGGCCCTCTTCATCAAAGCCCACGTCCCAGCGGTAGTCGAAACCGTGGCGGCGGCCGGTGATCATGAAATCGTCGTCGCGGTCCAGGCGCAGCTTGACCGGGCGGCGCAGGCGGCTGGCGGCCAGGCCGGCCACGCAGGCGAACAGGGCCGATTGCGATTCTTTGCCGCCGAAGCCGCCGCCCATGCGCCGGCATTGCACCTGCACCTGGTGGCTGGCCCAGCCCAGGGCGTGGCTGAGCAGCTGCTGCATCTCGCTGGGGTGCTGGGTCGAGCAGTGGACGAGCAGGCCGCGGTTCTCCTGGGGCAGGGCGTAGCTGATCTGGCCTTCTAGGTAAAACTGCTCCTGTCCGCCGACCGACCAGCTGCCTTGCAGGCGCTGCGGCGCTTGCACCAGGGCCGTGGCCGCGTCGCCGCGGTTCAGGTGCATGGGCGGCACGACATACTGGCCGGCTGCATGGGCCTCCAGCGCGGTCAAAACGGCGGGCAGGGGCTCGATCTTGAGGGCCTGGCCGGCCAGGGCGGCGGCGCGGCGGGCCAGCTCGCGGCTGCTGGCGATGATGGCGAACACCGGCTGGCCGACATAACGCACCTCGCCCGCGGCGAGGATGGGGTCGTCATGCAGCAGGGGGGCGCAGTTGTTCTCGCCCGGGATGTCTTCGGCCGTCAGCACCAGCTGCACGCCGGGCTGGGCGCGCAGCAGGGCCAGGTCGATGGAGACGATGCGGCCGTGGGCGATGGGCGAGAGGCCCAGGGCGGCGTGCAGCGTGCCCTCGGCCTCGGGGATGTCGTCGGTGTAAATCGCTTCGCCGCTGACATGCAGGGCGGCCGACTCGTGCGCATGGCTGCGGCCCACGGTGTGCGGGTGGAGCTGGGTGGGTGCAGAAGAGGAGTTCATGGCTGTTGTGCTCATCGCGCCTGCTCCACATCGCTGAAGCGCACGGCCTGCCACACGCTGAGGCTGGCGGCGGGCAGGGGCGCATCGGGCCGGGTCTCCAGCCAGAAGCGGCGCAGCAGGTTTTGCGCCACCTGCAGGCGGTAGTCGGCGCTGGCGCGCATATCGCTCAAGGGCTGGAAGTCCAGCGCCAGGGCGGCTTGGGCCGCTTGCAGGGCGGCTTCGTCGCTCCAGCGCTGGCCCAGCAAGGCCTGCTCGGCCGGCGCGCTGCGCCGCACGATGGCGGCCATGCCGCCGAAGGCCAGGCGGGCTTCTTGCACGCAGCCCGCCTCATCCAGGCGCAGGCTCAGGGCGGCGCAGACAGCCGAGATGTCGCTGTCGTAGCGCTTGGCGATCTTGTAGGCGCGGATGTGCTGGTCCGGGCTGGGTAGTGGCATGTGCATGCCCTCCACGAATTCGCCGGGTTGCAGCGCGTTTTGCATATAGCCCAAGTAGAAGTCTTCCAGGGCCAGGCGGCGCTGCTGGCTGCCGCGGCGCAGCACGATCTGCGCGCCCAGGGCGATCAGGGCCGGGGCGCCGTCGCCGATGGGCGAGCCGTTGGCGATATTGCCGCCCAGGGTGCCGGCCTGGCGCACCGGCGGCGAGGCAAAGCGCAGCCAGAGCTCGCGCAGCGGTGGCACGGCGGCGCTCAGGGCGCTCCAGGCGGCCTCGAGGCTGGCGCCAGCGCCGATCCACAGGCCTGGCTGCCCTTCGAAGGGCTCGGGCCGGATGGCCTTGAGCTCGGCCACGGCGCCGAGATAAATCACATCGCCCAAGTCGCGGAAGCGCTTGTTGACCCAGAGGCCGATGTCGGTGGAGCCGGCCAGCAGGCGCGCCTGCGGTTTGGCCTCGCGCAGCGCGGCCAGCTCAGCCAGGCTGCGCGGGGCGTGGAACTGGTCAACGCGGCCCGGGATGGCCGGCTGGGCGGCAGCGTAGTGCAGGGGCGGGTCTTGCTGCAGGCTGTGCAGGGCGGCGCGGGCGGGCGCCAGGTCCAGGGTTTGCTGGGGCAGCTCGAACATGCGCTGGCCGGCGTCCAGCAGGGGCCGGTAGCCGGTGCAGCGGCAGAGGTTGCCGGCCAGGGCGTCGGCCAGCTCCTGGCGGTCGGGCCGGCTGCCGCTTTGGCAGTGGTGCTCGTAGCAGGCCTGCAAGCTCATGGCAAAACCCGGCGTGCAGAAGCCGCACTGCGAGGCGTGGCAGTCCACCAGGGCTTGTTGCACCGGGTTCAGTGCTTCGGCGCCGCCCAGGTCTTCCACGGTCCACAAGGCCTGGCCGTCCAGCGTGGGCAGGAACTGGGTGCAGGCGTTGACATTGCGCAACTGCATCTGCCCTGATGCATCGAGCTCACCGAGCAGCACGGTGCAGGCGCCGCAGTCGCCTTCAGCACAGCCTTCCTTGCTGCCGCTGCAATGGGGCTGGGCATGTTCGCGCAGATAGCCCAGCACGGTGGTGGTCGGCGCCAGGCCGTCCACGGCCTGGATCTGGCCGCGGTGGAAAAAGCGGATGGGGCGGGTGGACATGGTGGGTTCAGACCTGGTGCAAGAGTGGGCTGTCGCGCGCGTGGGGGTAAACGACTGCAATCTCGAAAGGTAGCGCCTGCCGAGTGCTTCGATATACGATCTGGCGCATGATGACTATATGCATTGCGGCATGAACTTGCGCGCCGATTTCGACAAGATCGAGCTTCAACTCGTGCGAGTCTTGCATACCGTGATCAGCGAGCAAAGCGTCTCGAAGGCAGCCCTGCGCCTGCACAGCACGCAGCCGGCCGTCAGCGCCCAGCTGCGGCGCCTGCGTGCGCTCACGGGCGATGCGCTGCTGGTGCGCAGCGGCGCTGGCATGCGGCCCACCGCCACGGCGCTGGAGCTGTTGGAGCCGGCCCAGCGCCTGCTGCAGGACGCGGCCCGCCTGTTCGGTGCGCCCCAGCGCAGCAGCCGTGGCGCCGGCTTTGACCCGGCCAGCGCCGAGCTGAACCTGCGCATTGCCGCCAGCGATTACCTCGACCCGCTCTTCCTGCCCGAGCTGGTGTCACGCCTGCAGCGCCTGTCGCCGGGCCTGCGCCTGGACTTGCAGCCGCTTTCGGCCGAGTTCGATTACCGCCGCGGCCTGGCCAGCGGCCAGATCGATCTGGTCATCGGCAACTGGCTGCGCCCGCCGGAGGAGCTGCACCTGGGACGCTTGTTCAGCGACGAGGTGGTTTGCCTGGTGGCGCGCGACCACCCCCTCCTTAAGCTGCGGCCCAAGGACTGGACCGTGCAGCGCTATCTGGACAGCCAGCATCTGGCGCCCATGCCGCTGTCGGCCGGCCAGCCGGGCGTGATCGACCAGCATCTGGCCGAGCAGGGCCTGACGCGCCAGATCGCCGTGCGCAGCGCTCACTTTGGCCAGCTGCCGCTGATGGTGGCGCGCAGCTCCCTGGTGCTGACCACCGGCCGCCAGTTCTGCAGCCGCTACCTGGCCAGCCTGCCGGTGGCGGTGCTGCGCTGCCCGGTGGCGTTTCCGCGGCTGAGCTATTACCAGCTCTGGCATGCGCTCTCGCACCAAGCCGCCGCCCAGCGCTGGCTGCGCGAGCAGGTGCGGGAGGTGGCCCGTGAACTCGCTCGCAGCGCGGTCGCCAAGAAGGCGGCGGAAGCCACTTGATGCGGCGATGCGCCCGACCCCCAATTTTTGAACCCTTCCATGCCCGATTTGAACCCTTCGACCCCCTCCGCCGGCCCCGGCCGCAAGCTCGCCCTGCGCGGCGACCTGCTGGACTTCAGCGCCCAGCCCGACTGGGGCCAGCTGGACAGCCCGGCCGTGCGTTTCCAGCCCGACCACTGGCTGCTGATCGACGAGGCCGGCCGCATCGCCGGCACCCAGGCGCAAGAGCCCGACGCCAGCTGGCAGCAGGTGGACCACCGCGGCCGCCTGATCCTGCCGGGCTTCATCGACACCCATGTGCACTGCCCGCAGCTGGACGTGATCGCCTCCTACGGCGCCGAGCTGCTGGACTGGCTCAACCGCTACACCTTCCCGGCCGAGCGGCGCTATGCCGACCCGGCCGTGGCGGCGGCCGGCGCGGCGCGTTTTCTGGATGCGCTGCTGGCTCATGGCAGCACCTCGGCCGTGGTGTTTCCGACCGTGCACAAGGGCTCGGCCGAGGCCTTGTTCGCCGCGGCCGAGGCGCGCGGCATGCGCCTGATCACCGGCAAGGTGCTGATGGACCGCCATGCGCCGCCCGAGCTGCTGGACGATGTGGCCGGCGCCGAGCGCGATTGCATCGGTCTGATCCAGCGCTGGCATGGCAAGGGCCGCCTGGCGTACGCCGTGACCCCGCGTTTCGCCCCCACCAGCAGCCCGGCCCAGCTGGCCATGGCCGGCGCGCTGTGCCGCGCCGATGCTTCGCTCTACATGCAAACCCATGTGGCCGAAAACCGCGATGAGGTGCGCTGGGTGGCCGAGCTCTTCCCCGAGGCGCGCAGCTACCTCGATGTCTACGAGCGGGTCGGCCTGCTGCATGAGCGCGCCATCCTGGCCCACGGCATCTGGCTGGACGAGACCGACCGGCGGCTGCTGGCCGCGCGCGGCGGGCAGGTGGCGCACAGCCCGTCCAGCAATCTCTTCCTGGGCAGCGGCTTGTTCGACTGGCCGGCGGCGCGGGCCAGCGGCCTGGGTGTCAGCATGGCCAGCGATGTGGGCGGCGGCACGAGCTTGTCCATGCAGCGCAATCTGCTGGACGCCTACAAGATCCAGGCTTTGTCGGGCCAGCGCCTGAGTGCCTGGGTGGCTTTGCATGCGGCCACCCGCGGTGCGGCGGAAGCCCTGGGTTTGCAGCAGGAAGTGGGCCACTTTGGCCTCGGTACACTGGCCGATGTGTGTGTTTGGGATTGGGCCCGTGGCCCGGTGGCCCAGGCACGCGACGAGCGGGTGGCGCCCGGCCATGAGCCTCAAGCTTTGCATGAACGCGTGTTCGCCTGGATGAGTTTGTCCGACGAGCGCAATCTGCACAGCTGCTATGTGGCCGGCCAGTGCCGCCACCAGCGGGATTCATAGACTTCTTTGTTTTTGATTGATTGACTTGCGCCAGCCGGATTGACGACCCCATGACTTTGCGACTCGCACTCACCGGCATCAGCAAGCAATACCCGGCCGTCAAGGCCAATGACGACATCAGCCTGTCGGTGCAGCCCGGCCAGATCCATGCGGTGCTGGGCGAGAACGGCGCGGGCAAGTCCACGCTGATGAAGATCATCTACGGCGCCGTCCAGCCCGACGCCGGCCAGATGCTCTGGAACGGCCAGCCCGTGCGCCTGAAAAGCCCGGCCCAGGCCCGGGCCCTGGGCATCAGCATGGTCTACCAGCACTTCTCGCTGTTCGACACGCTGACGGCGGCCGAGAACGTCTGGCTGGGCCTGGACAAGGCCTTCAGCCTGGCCGAGGTGATCGCCCGCATGCAGCAGCTCTCGGCCAGCTATGGCCTGGAGGTGGACCCGTCCCGGCCGGTGCATTCGCTCTCGGTGGGCGAGCGGCAGCGGGTGGAGATCCTGCGCGCGCTGCTCACTGAGCCGCAACTTCTGATTCTCGACGAGCCGACCTCGGTGCTGACCCCGCGCGCCGTCGAGCAGCTCTTTGCCACCCTGCGCCAGCTGGCCACCCAGGGCTGCGCCATCCTCTACATCAGCCACAAGCTGGACGAAATCCGCGCCCTGTGCAGCCATTGCACGGTGCTGCGCGCTGGCCGGGTGACCGGCGAGGTGGACCCGCGCACGCAGAGCAGCGCCGAGCTCTCGCGCCTGATGATTGGTGCCGAGCCGCCGGCCCTGCCCAGCCGGGCAGCCAAGGCCGGCGCGCTGGCGCTGGAGGTGCAGCGCCTGAGCCTGGCCAAGGCCCAGCCCTTTGGCAGCACCTTGGTCGATGTGGGCCTGCGTCTGCATGCCGGCGAGATCCTCGGCGTGGCGGGCGTCTCGGGCAATGGCCAGCAGGAGCTGTTGGCGGCGCTGAGCGGCGAAGACCCGCGCGCGCCGCGCGGCAGCGTGCAGCTCTTCGGCAGCGACATCGCCCGCGCCAGCCCGCGCCGCCGCCGCCGCATGGGCCTGCATTTCGTGCCCGAGGAGCGCCTGGGCCGCGGCGCCGTGCCCGAGCTCTCGCTGGCGCAGAACACCTTGCTGACCCGCACCGAGGCCGTCACGCGCTGGGGTTGGCTGCGCCAGGCCCAGGTGCAGCGCCTGGCCCAGCATTTGATCTCCCGCTACCAGGTGCGCGCCGGTGGCGCCGGGGCAGCGGCGCGCAGCCTTTCGGGCGGCAATTTGCAGAAATTCATCGTCGGCCGCGAGATCGATGCGGCGCCCAAGGTGCTGCTGATCGCGCAGCCGACCTGGGGTGTCGATGTGGGGGCGGCGGCGCAGATCCGCGCCGAGCTGCTGCGCCTGCGCGATGCCGGCTGTGCGATTTTGGTGATCAGCGAGGAGCTGGACGAATTGTTTGAACTCTCTGACCGCCTGGCCGTCATGGCCCAGGGACGTCTGTCGCCGGCCGTGCCGGTGGCCGAGACCAGCCGGGCACAAATCGGCGAATGGATGAGCGGGCTGTGGGGCCGCGAGAGCTCGCGAGAGGCAGGTGGTGGTGGAGGAGGAGGCGCGCATGTTCCGGCTTGAAACCCGCCCCCAGCCCTCCAAGCTGATGTCCCTGGCTTCGCCGTTGCTGGCCCTGGGCCTGACGGTGCTGCTTGGCGTGGGCCTCTTTCTGCTACTGGGCAAGGACCCGCTGCGTGGCCTGCAGATGTTCTTTTGGGAACCGATTCGCTCGGCCTATGCCTGGAGCGAGCTGGGCCTCAAGGCCACGCCCCTGGTGCTGATCGCCCTGGGCCTGGCCGTGTGCTTCCGTTCCAATGTCTGGAACATCGGCGCCGAGGGGCAGTTCATCATCGGCGCCCTGGCCGGCGGCTGGGTGGCCATGCAGGCCGGGCCGGACAGCAGCCGGTGGATCGTGCTGGCCATCCTGGCCGCGGGCGTGGCCGGCGGCATGGCCTGGGCCGGCATCACGGCGCTGCTGCGCGCGCGCTTTCATGCCAATGAGATTCTGGTCAGCCTGATGCTGGTCTATGTGGCCGATCTGCTGCTCGGCTATCTGGTCTACGGGCCTTGGAAAGACCCGGCCGGCTACAACTTCCCGCAAAGCATCAGCTTTCTGGCCGTGACCAAGATCCCGCGCCTGATGGAGGGCTCGCGCCTGAACATCGGGGTGCTGATCGCGGCCGGCTCGGTGCTGGCCTTCTGGCTGCTGCTGTTCCGCACCTACGCCGGCTTTGCCCTGCAGGTGGGCGGCATGGCGCCGGCGGCGGCGCGCTACGCCGGCTTTTCGTCCAGCCGCGCGCTCTGGACGGCCTTGCTGCTTTCGGGCGCCATGGCCGGCCTGGCCGGCGCGCTGGAGGTGGCCGGGCCGCTGGGCCAGCTGACGCCGTATGTGCCGGCCGGCTACGGATTCGCCGCCATCATCGTGGCCTTTGTCGGCCGCCTGCATCCGGCGGGCATCGTGTTCTCGGGGCTCTTGATGAGCATGTTCTATATCGGCGGAGAGCTGGCGCAGTCGCGCCTGGGCCTGCCCAAGTCCATCACCGGTGTGTTCCAGGGCCTGCTGCTGTTTTCGCTGCTGGCCTGCGACACCTTGATCCACCACCGCATCCGTCTGCGCCGCCCGACTTCGGGTGCCGGCGCGGTGGGTGTTTGAGGCTGCCATGGACGCCATTGCGCTTCTGATCGCCGCCTCGCTGAACGCCGGCACCTTGCTGGCCCTGGCGGCCCTGGGCCTGCTCATCAACGAGCGGGCCGGCATCGTCAACCTCGGGGCCGAAGGCCTGATGCTGGTGGCCGCTATCGCCGGCTATGCCACCGCCGTGCACAGCGGCAGCGATGTGCTGGCCTTTGCCGCCGGCATGGGCGCTGGCGGCCTGCTGGCGGCCTTGTTCGGGCTGCTGGTGATCTGGCTCAACACCAACCAGTACGCCGCCGGCCTGGCGCTGAGCTTGTTCGGCAGCGGCTTCTCGGCCTTTGTCGGCCTGCGCTACACGCAGGAGAAGCTGGGCCCGCGGCCGAGTTTCGAGATCCCGGTCCTGGCCGACATCCCCTTCATCGGCCCGGCCTTGTTCAAGCAGCATCCGCTGGTCTATGCGGCCATGGCCTTGACGCTGTTCCTGGCCTGGTTCCTGTATCGCTCGCGCGCCGGCCTGGTGCTGCGCGCGGTGGGCGAGTCGCCGGAGTCCGCGCATGCGCTCGGTTACCCCGTGCGGCGCATCCGCCTGGCGGCGGTGGTGGCCGGCGGGGCGCTGTGCGGGCTGGCGGGCGCTTTTCTCTCGGTGGTCTACACGCCGCTGTGGGTGGAGGGCATGACGGCCGGCAAGGGCTGGATCGCCCTGGCCCTGACGACTTTTGCCACCTGGCGCCCGGCGCGTGTGCTGGCTGGTGCCTATCTCTTCGGCTTTGTCACCATGCTGCAGTTCCATCTGCAAGGGCAGGGCGTGCAGATCGCCAGCCAGTTCTTGAGCATGCTGCCCTACCTCAGCACGATTGCTGTGCTGGTGCTGATCTCCAGCAAGCCCGGTTTCATTCGTGCCAATATGCCGGCTGCCTTGGGCAAGCCGTTTTTCCCAGGTTCCTGATCCCCCCGGTTCCTGACCCCTCTCTCTTTCGAAGCTTCATCACAAGGAGTGCGCACCATGTCCTCGCCGTCTGATCTCCCCAAACGCCATGCCCTGAAACTGGCGGCCTGCTCGGGCCTGCTGCTCAGCGCCGCCCTGGTCGGCTGCGGCAAGAAGGAGGACGCTGCCGCGCCGTCCGCCGCGTCGGCACCGGCCTCGGCCAGCGCCGCCAAGGCCGAGCCGCTGAAGATCGCGTTTGCCTATGTCGGCCCGGTCGGCGATGGCGGCTGGACCTTTGCCCATGACAACGCCCGCAAAGCGGTGGAGAAAGAGTTTGGCGACCGTGTGCAGACCAGCTTTGTCGAGAAGGTGCCCGAGGCGGCCGATGCCGAGCGCGTCTTCCGCGACATGGTGGGCCAGGGCAACCAGCTGATCTTTGGCACCACCTTCGGCTATGGCGAGTCCATGCTCAAGGTGGCGGCCGACAGCCCGAACGTCAAGTTCGAGCATGCCACCGGCTACAAGCAGGCCGCCAACCAGCGCACCTACGACTCGCGCACCTACGAGGGCGCGTACATGGCCGGCGTGATCGCCGGCAAGATGAGCAAGAGCGGCGTGATCGGCGTGGTGGGCTCCATCCCCATCCCCGAGGTGATCCGCAACATCAACAGCTTCACCCTGGGCGCACAGACCGGCAATCCGAAGATCCAGGTCAAGGTGGTCTGGGTCAACAAGTGGTTCGACCCACCGCAAGAGACGGAAGCCGCGCAGACCCTGATCAACGGCGGCGCCGACGTGCTGATGCAGAACACCGACTCCAGCGCCGTGCTGCAGACGGCCGAGAAGAACGGCAAGCTGGCCTTCGGCTGGGATTCCGACATGACCGCTTACGGCCCCAAAGCCCACCTGGGCTCGGCCGTCATCAACTGGGCGCCGTACTACATCGCCGCTGTGCGTGAGGCGCTGGACGGCAGCTGGGCGGCCGGCCCGGGCAAGCATGCCTGGTGGGGCGTCAAGGAAGGCGCGATCGACCTGGTCTCCATCTCCGACAAGGTGCCCGCCGACACTCGCGCCGAAATCGACAAGATCAAGGCCGGCCTCAAGGACGGCAGCTTCACCATCTGGAAAGGCCCCTTGGTCGGCCAGGACGGCAAGGAAGTGCTGAAGGCCGGCGAGGTGGCCGACGACAAATTCCTGTCCGGCATCAACTTCTACCTCAAGGGCGTGGAAGGCAAGGTGCCGAGCGGCAAGTAAGCCTCGCTTGGCAGGCCGGGGCTGCGTGCCGCCGGCCAAACGCAAAAAGGGCGTGAACGAGGTTCACGCCCTTTTTGTTTGCTTTTTTGCAGTGCGCGGCTCAGTCGTCCTCGCGGACAGCGGCTTCCTCGCTGGGTGAGCGGCCCAGCAGGTTCATGGACATGGCGCGGGCCACGGCCTGGGCGCGGTTGGCGGCGTTGAGCTTGCGCAGAATCTTCTGCACATGGTTCTTCACCGTCAGGGCGCTGATGCCCAGCTTGACGCCGATCTGCAGATTGCTCATGCCCTCACGCAGCCAGCCCAGGATCTCGCGCTCGCGGTCGGTGATGCCGCAGGCGCCGGTCTGGCGGGCCTGGGCAGCAGCGGTGCGCGGCGCTTCGTGGATCTCGCGCTCCACGGTTTGCACGCGCTGCCAGGTGCCGTGCAGATAGGGCGTCAGCAGCTCCAGCAGCATGGATTGCAGGGGCAAACCTTCGACCAGGGCATGGCTGCCCGACGGGGCCAGCACAAAGAAGCTCTCTACCTCGGCCGGACGCTGCGGGCGCGAGATGCCGTGCACCCAGAGGCTGCTGTAGCCGCCGGCCAGCAGGGCCAGGCGCAGCGGCTCCAGCTCGGGCTCCAACAGCTCGACCACGTCGACATGCAGGGGCTTGCAGCGATGCTCAATCCAGCGCTGCTGCAGCAGTTGCAGCAGCGGGCTGCGGCTGTCGCTCAAGGCCAGCTGCAACTCGGACGCCACGGCCACATTGTTGAAGAGTTCGAAATGCAGCTCGCGGCGCTGGCGCTGGTAGGCGCCGCAGCTGAGCAGCTGGTGCGGCAGCAGGATCTGCAGATTGCTCTGCGTCCAGACGAAGAACTGGTAGCGGCGGCGCACCTCGAGCGCGGTCTCGGCGGCGCGCACGATGGCCTCGACATGCTTGCCGTTCAGATAACCGCCATGTTCATCGCTGCGTGCGGGCGCTTCCAGCGCAGCCGGTGCCGCTGCGGGAAAGCCTGCAGGCAAGCCGCCCAGCGCAGGGGCAAGTGCGGCAGCAGAGTCAGGGGAAAGAGCGGGCGGGCAGTCGGGAAAGGTGTGCATGTCGTCCATGGGTGTGCCGGTAGCGGCTGCCGGCGCAGCTTAAGTGGACGATGTGACGACTTGTTGACCCGGGCGCCTGCCTCGAAGTCTGGATCGCAATGCGAGGCTGAGCCGGGATGCCGTTGAGATCTGGGGTGCAGAAACTTTGTTTTTCGTCAAATCACTGTCACAGATCGCATGCACAATGCAAGGCATCCAAGGCGAGAAACCGGCTGCAGATTGGGCAGAGTTCTGGAACCCGTCACCAGCGCGTTGGAAACCGTCGCTCCGCATGGAGTGTCCGGAAGTCAGAAGGGCCACAACCTCACGGTGCGTGGCCCTTTGCTTTTGGATGGCCGGAATGTGTGGCGCGCATGTCGCAGATCCAGCGGCCTCGAATGCCGCCTGGCGATCGGCACTTGACGCTGCGCGCCCGGGGCCGCCACACTGCGCGGCAGCGGTGCTCGCTTGCTTTCTTGCTCGCTGCTTCGCTCTTCATCTTCCACCTCTCACTGCAAAGGAGTCCACCATGGCTGCAAATGATCTTGTTGTCGCGCTGCGGTCGTCGGCTGCACTCCTGCGCTGCGCTCAGTCACGCCATTGAGGTGATGTCGGGTTCAACACCCCGGCTTCCCTGAGTTGATGTTCTGAGTTCATACGCCCGGCCTTGTTCGCCCGGGCTGCCAGCGTTCCGGTACGCCGCCGACGCCGCGCCTCACCCCCTCCCACACAAGTCACCTGTCGTCCACAGGTCAGTGCCGTCACGCCCATGCTTCGGGCGTGGGCGCGGGCCGCGGCGCTGTGCTTGCGTTCGGGCCGGTGTGTCGCTGCGAGCAGGGCTTGCAGGCGAACCGGTCACGGGACGCAGGCGCATGCGCCACTCGCAAGAGAACGCATACCCATCATGGAACTCTCCGAAGACTTCTTCGCTTCCCAATTTTTCGACGCTCAATTTTTCGACTCTCAATTGCCCGCGCTGCAAGCCCTGGGTTTTTCGCTGCAACACCACCTGCCGGCCTTGCAAGCCATGGACCTGCCCGGGGGCGAGACCCCGGCCCAGCCCTGGCGCTTGATCGAGCTGCAAAGAGACGGCCATGCGCGGCTGCAATCGCCGGCCGGTCTGCGCGCGGCGCGGGCGCTGCCGGGCTTGATCCAGGCCCTGCATGCCCAGGGCGAGCAGCTGGCCGTCGGCGACTGGTTGCTGGCGCGCGAGAACGCCCAGGGCGAGCTCTGGGCCGAGGCGCGGCTGCCGCCCTTCAACAGCCTGAGCCGGCGCGACCCCGAGGGCTTTCGCCAGGCCCTGGTCAACAACGTGGACCTGGCCTTGCTGGTGATGGGCCTGGATCATGATTTCAAGCTCGCTCGACTGGACCGTTACCTGGTGTTGACGCATGCGGCCGAGCTGCCGGCCCTGCTGGTGCTCAGCAAGGCCGATCTGTGCCCGGATCTGGAGCGCAGGCTGGCCGAGGTGCGCGCGCATCTGGGGCGACAGCTGGGCACCAGCGTGCTGGACGTGCTGGCGCTCGATGGCAAGCCTGAATCTTGCCGCGCAGCCCTGCACCCTTGGCTGGGCCGCGGTCAGACCCTGGTGCTGCTGGGCTCCAGCGGCGCGGGCAAGTCGACGCTGAGCAATGCGCTGTGTGCCGAAGACGGGCGGCAGCAGCTCACCGGTGCAGTGCGCCTGGACGACAGCCGCGGCCGCCACACCACCACGACGCGCAGCCTGCGCGCCAGTGTGGCGGGAGCCTGCATCATCGACACGCCGGGCCTGCGCAGCTTGCAGCTCGATGCTGATGTGGCGGCGGTTCGCGCGGCTTTTGACGATGTCAGCGAGCTCGCCCAGCACTGCCGCTTTCGCAACTGCAGCCACAGCGGCGAGCCGGGCTGCGCGGTGGTGGACCAGCTCAGCGCGGCACGGGTGAAGAGCTTTCACAAGCTGCAGCGCGAGGCCGAGCGCGATCAGCAAAGCTCGCTGGACCGTCGCCATCAGCTCTCGCAGTGGAAGGCCTTGGTGCAGAGCAGTCGCATGGTCACCAAGCTCAAGCGCGGCTGAAGCTCGGCTGAGGCGCGGCGCCTGCGATGGCGAGGGGGCCGGGGCCGCATGGGACACTGCGGCCCCGGTTCATCGTTTCATTCATTCATTGATCGATCCCTGAGCGAGCGTGCATCCCATGAGCAGCCCTGAAATCAGTTCTGAACGCAGCCCCGCCGATCTGGCCCAGGCCCAGCTGGAGGCCTACAACGCCAAGGATCTGGAGGCCTTCTGCGCCTGCTACAGCGAGGACGTGCAGGTCTGGCGCATGCCAGCCGCAGCGCCGCGCACGGTGGGCCTGGCGGCGTTTCGCGAGAGCTACCGCACGGGGCCGTTTGCTCAGCCGCAGGTGCAGGCCGAGGTGCGCGAGCGCTTGCTCATGGGGCAGACCGTGGTCGACCATGAATGGGTGCACGGCCGCGGCCCTGAAGCGCAGCAGGTGATGGTGGTCTACCGCTGCCGGGCGGGGCGCATTGCCGAGGTCTATTTCTTTCCGAATGAAGCCTGAGCCTGGCTCGCCCCGGCTTGTGCGGCATGCGCCCTGGGGCCGTAAAGAAGTTAAAAGGCCGACAGGGGTGCGCGGCGGGCCAGCCTGGCTGTGCCATGCTTCGCGCCGTTTCGAAACACCTTCGCTGTGCGCGTTGCGCGATCTGGTCTCACCATGAAAACTGTTCCCCGTCTGGCCGGTGTCCGGCCCTGGGCTGTTCCTGCCCTCTTGCCCTTGAGTGTGGCCCTGGCGGCCCTGCCGTCGCTGGCGCAGGCCCAGAGCGTGGAGCCCCCGGCCGGTGCAGCGAGCGCGCCGACCAAGCCTCGCGCTCCTGCGGCGCAGCCTGCGGCCAAGAGCAATGAGCAGCTGCAGCGCGTCGAGGTCAGCGGTGGGCCCAGCGACGAGGCCGTGCGGCGCGCCTCGACGGCCTCCAAGATCATCATCACCCGCGAGGAGATCGACCGTTTCGGCGACAGCAGCGTCGGCGAAACCCTCAAGCGCCTGCCCGGCGTCACCACCGGCGGCCGCCCCGGCCGCGGTGGCGAGGTGCGCATGCGTGGCATGGGCGGCGGCTACACGCAGATCCTGGTCAACGGTGAGCGCATGCCGCCGGGCTTTTCGCTCGACCAACTGCCACCCGAGCAGGTGGAGCGCATCGAGGTGATGCGCGCGCCCACGGCCGAGTTCGGCGCCCGGGCTGTGGCCGGCACCATCAATGTGGTGCTGCGCGAGGCCTTGCAGAAGCGCCTGAACGATTGGCGCGCGGGCCTGAGCCTGGAGCGCGGCCATTTCAGCCCCAGCCTGAGCTGGAGCCGCAACGACAAGCTCGATGATCAGGGCGGCGCCTACAACCTCAGCATCAATGTGCAGCAGAGCGAAAACCGCGACAACAATCTGTCCAGCTCGCTGAGCCGTGATCTCAAGACCGGGCTGCAAAGCCTGCAGCGCACCGAGACCCAGAGCGAGGACCAGCGCCGCAATCTGCACCTGACCTCGCGCCTGCAGTGGCGCCTGGACGGCGGCGACACCCTGGCCATCCAGCCTTTTCTGATGGCCATGCGCAGCAAGGGATGGAACCAGGCCCAACTGCAGCGCGAAGGTGAGAGCACCCCGGCGCTGAACACCTTTGACCGCAGCCAGACAGCTTCACGCAATGCCATGGAGATGCTGCGCTTCAACACGCAGTGGAGCCACCGCATCGACGAGGACAGCCGGCTGGAGCTGCGCGCCGGTGCCGGCGCCGGTCGCGGTGATTCGAGCAGCCTGCGCGAGGAGTTCAAGACCGGCACGCCCGCCGCCAGCCGCATCCAGCAAGACACGACCGACAGCCGCGACCGCAACTGGAGCCTGAACGGCAAGGTTTCGCGCCAGCTGGAGAACGAGCACAGCCTGGTGGCCGGCCTGGAAGGCGAGGGCACCCGCCGCCGGCAGGAGCGCAACTGCCTGCAAGACGGCGAGGCCTGCCCTGGCCTGCTGGAGTTTGGCGACGACCTCTCGGCCTCGACCCAGCGCGTGGCCTTGTATGCCCAGGACGAGTGGAGCGTGGGCAAGCAGTGGTCCTTCTACGCCGGCCTGCGCGGCGAGACGATCGCCACGCGCAGCTCGGCGGCCAGTTACGCGGTCAGCCACCGCGCCAGCGTCTGGACGCCGCTGCTGCACGGGGTCTGGAAGTTCGACGAGAAAAGCCGCGACCAGATCCGCGCCAGCCTCACGCGCAGCTACCGCAGCCCCAATCTGCAGGACCTGATCGCCCGGCCCAGTATCAATTCCTTCTACCCCTGCCCGAGCGGCAAGTCCTGCGGCGCCAACGAGGTGGAGCACCCCGACCGCGCCGGCAACCCCCTGCTGCGCCCCGAGCTGGCCACCGGCATCGACATCGCCTACGAGAACTACCTGAGCAAGGGCGGCATCCTCAGCGCCAGCTTCTTTGCCCGGCGCATCACCGACCTGATGCGCAATGTCACCACCTTGGAGACCGTGTCCTGGGCCTCGGTGCCGCGCTGGGTGACCCGGCCCACCAACATCGGCCGCGCCACCACCCTGGGTGTGGAGCTGGAGGCCAAGTTCCGGCTCGATGAGTTCATCGAGGACGCCTGGCCAGTCAATCTGCGCAGCAACCTGAGCCTGTTCAGCTCGCGCGTGGACGGCATTCCCGGCCCCAACAACCGCCTCGACCCGCAGCCGCGCGCCACCGCCAACCTCGGCGCCGACTACAAGCTGCGCAGCCTGCCGCTGAGCCTGGGCGCCGGCCTGAACTGGACGCCGGCCAATACCGTGCAGCAGAACGTGCTGACCGAAGCGCGCAGCAGCCGCAAGGTGGTGCTGGATGCGTTTGCGCTCTGGAGCATCGATCGCGACACCCAGCTGCGCCTGGCCGCCAGCAATCTGGCGCCGCTGGACTACACCACCGGCAGCACCACCACCACCGACACCCGCCAGGTGGTCAGCGAGGGCGGCGGGCGCAGCTATACCGTCTGGCAGCTGCGCCTGGAAATGAAAATCTGAGCGAGGAGCGCCCGCGTTCTCGGCTAGCATGGTCCCGCTTCTTCAGCGGGAGGGTGCTGTCCTTGAGTGAACGCATGAGCCATCTGGTGGTTTGGGTCGGCCTGGGCATGGCGCGACTGACGCGGTTGACGCGCTTCTGGGTTTGGGTGCTTGGGGTCTTCTGGGGCCTGACTGCGGGCATGGCCGCGGCGGTCTCCAGCGCCCATGCGGCGCCGGCTTCGCCTCAGCCGGCCGCCACAGCGGCCAGCGCCATGATCCAACTCAGCGAGGAGGAGCGGGTCTGGATCGACCAGCACCGCCATCGCTCCCTGAGCGTGGGCTTCGATCCCTTCGCCGGCATGGACAGCTTCGAGTTCCGCGGCCAGCGCATGGGCCTGCTGCCGGCGCTGCTCAAAGACATGCAGAGCCAGCTGGGTCTGCGCTTGGTGCCGGCCGATGTGAAGGGCTGGGACGATGCCTACAGCCGCTTCTTGCGCGGCGAGATCGATGTGCTCTACGGCGCCAACCCCACGCCCGAGCGCGAGAAGATCATGCGCTTCACCCAGGCGGCGCAGCGCTACCCCTACGTCGTGTTCGCGCGCAAGGAATCGAGCGTGCAGACCCTGGGCGATCTGGACGGCAAGACGGTGGGCTTCCTCTCGGCCGACTTTGTGATCGAGCAGCTGCCCAAGGAGTTCCCCAACATCCATTTCCAGGTCGCCAGCTTTGACGACCAGGCCGCCGGCTTGCGCGCGCTCAGCGAGGGTCGGGTCGATGGCTTCGTCACCTCGGGTGGCGGCGTCGAGTACGAGTTCCTGCACCAGTTCCCGGGCCTGACCCTGGTGGCCGAGCTCAAGTCCATCACCTCGGACATGACCTTCGCCGTGGCCAAGGAGCGGGTGCTGCTGAGCCAGATCATCGACCGCTACATCGCCCAGCGCCCGCAGCAAATCCGTGCCCTGGCCCAGGAGGCCGCGCGCAGCTACAACCGCAAGGTGCTGCGCCTGAGCCCCGCCGAGCTGAAATGGCTGGATGAGCGCGGTGAGGCCGTGGTCGGCGTGGCCGAGGACTACCTGCCCTTCGACCATTTCGACAAGGGCCAGTACAAAGGCATCGCCGGTGCCACCTTGCAGCGCATCGGCGACATCATCGGCATCCGCTTCAAGGTGGTGGGTGCGCCGTTCGCGCAGCTGATGGATCAGGCGCGCAGCGGCCAGGTCGATGTGCTGAACATGGCCAAGACCGACGACCGTCTGGCCGATTTCCTCTTCCCGCGCGCCATCAGCAATGAGCGCGACATCATCGTCGGCCTCAAGAGCAGCCCGCCGGTGCAGGATGTCTATGGCCTGGACGGCCTGCGCGTGGCCGTGATCGATGGCTTCTGGCATGAGGAATACCTGCGCAAGAACCTCAAGAACCCGCAGATCGTCAAGACCGACAGCATCATCGAATCGCTGCAGCTGGTGCGCGACGGCAAGGTGGCCTATCTGATCGAGAACCCGACCGTGGCCGAGTTCTACATCAACGGCCTGGGCTATGGCGATGTGGTCAAGCGTGGCATCACCTCCAAGGATTCCTTCATCTACTTTGGCGTCAGCCGCCGCCAGCCCGAGCTGGCCGGCATCATGGACAAGGTCATCCCCCTGATCCAGTTCGAGGAGATGAAGTACCTGGGCGTTCAATCGGTGCCCTCGCTGCGCAACGAGGCCAACAGCCGCCTGCTGATGCTGTTGGCCCTGCTGGGCGCGGTGCTGCTCCTGATCCTGGTGCTGACCGTGCGCACGGTGCGCAAGCTGATCGAGCAACGCGCCAAGACCCAGTTTCTGCGCGAGCGCGAGCACCTGCTCTACACCGACAGCCTGACCGGCTTTCACAACCGCAACTACTTCAGCCACCGGCCCGACCATGGTGAGCCGGCCCAGGCGGCGGACTTCCCGCAGGCCGTGGTCGTGGCCGATATGAACAACCTCAAGCATGTCAACGATGCCCACGGTCATGCGGCGGGCGATGCCTTGATCCAGCTCTTTGCCGAAACCGTGCGCGCCCAGTGGCCCGAGGCCGATGCCTACCGCATCGGCGGCGACGAGTTTTTGTTCCTGCTGCCGCACCGCCGTGAGGCGGCGGTGCTGGCCGAGCTGGAGGCGCTGAAAACGCGCTGCCAGAACAACCGCCGCGAGCTGGCACCGGGTTTCTGGGTCAGCCCCAGCGCGGCCCTGGGCCACGCCATGCGCGAGTCGCCCGAGCAGTCGCTCCATGCCTGCATCGCCCAGGCGGATGCGCGCATGTACGAGGTCAAGGCTGGCATGAAGAAGCGCCGCAGCGACCACCTGCCGCCAGGCAGCCTGGCTGAAGAGCTGTGATCGGGCGTGGTGTCAGCTGTCGCGGTGGCCAAGCAGGCGCGCCGGCAGGAAGAGCAGGGCGCGCAGCAGCGCGAACACCGCCTCGACGCTGATGCCGATCAGGCGGAAGGGCAGGCTGATCAGCCAGACCAGGGGCCAGAGCAGCAAGGCCATCAAGGCCAGGGGCCAGCAGATCACGAGCAGGATCAACCAGAGCAGCAGTTTCATGCGTTCGGCCTCAGTGGGGACGGGGGGACTGTAGCCAGCACCGGGCCGCTCTGGCTTCATCCAGGCGATGGGCCGCACGCCGCGTGGCATCGGCTGCATCCCGGTGCGATCGCCCGCAGGCAGAATGCGCGGCGACGCGAGCTGGCGAGCAGAGGGTGTGCACTCTCTCCGGCACGCGCAGGAGCCTTGTGCATGGATCACGAACTGTCTTCTCCGCCCGTCCTGCTGGACACCTTGCCCGAGCTGGGCCGCTACTGGCGGTTCAGGTACGCACTCTTGCTGGCCATCCCGGGTGGCGCCTTGTTGCTGCTGCATCTGCTGCTGAGCTTGCGCCGCAGCGCGGTGGACCGCCCGGTGCTGCTCGGCATCGGGCTTGCTGTGCTGGCGCTGGGTGTCTTGCTGGGCTGGTGGTATGGCGCACGCCGCCACGCCCTGTACCGGGCCGAGTTGCGCGAGCAGGAGGGCGTGGTGCTCTACGACGGGGTCTGGTGGCGCAGCGAGGTCTGGGTGCCGATGGCGCGTTTGCAGCATCTCGATGTCAGCCAGGGGCCGTTGGACCGACGCTGGGCCATGGCCTCGCTGAGCCTGCACACGGCTGGCACGCATGACCACCACACCCGGATTGATGGCCTGCCCCAGGCCCTGGCCCACAGCTTGCGCGAGCGCTTGCTGCCGCGCCATCGAGGTGAGCATGAGTGAGGCCGGCCACAGCGCGCCGGGCGAGCATGGGGCGGCCGTGCTGCGCCGCCTGCATCCTCTGTCCTGGCTGTTTGCCATCGGCGGGGTCGCGCGCCAGCTGCTGCTGCCCATCCTGGCCTATCTGCTGCTGGGGCAGCGCGATTCGGAGTGGTCGGTCTGGCTGATCGGTCCCTTGGGCCTGTATGCCTTGTGGGCGGTTTTGCACACCCGCAGCTTCAGCTACCAGGTCCTGGGCAGCGAGCTGCTGGTGCGCGAAGGCTTGCTGGATCGGACCCAGCGCCACATCCCGTTTGCGCGCATCCACAACATCAGCCAGCAGAGTCACTTTTTTCACCGCCTCTTGGGCGTGACCGTGCTGCGCCTGGATTCAGCCGCGGGCGGCAAGCCCGAGGCGGTGATGGCCGTGCTGAGCCTGGCCGAGGCGGCCCGCTTGGAGGCCGTTCTGCGTGGCCAGCGTGCCGAGGGTAGTGACGAAGCCGTGCCTGCGGTGCCGATTCAGGCGGGCCAGACCGCTGCGCTCGGCTCGGACTCGGCTCGCGTCTTGCTGACCTTGCCCTTGCGCGAGATTGTGTTGCTGGGCCTGAGTTCCAACGGGGGCATGTTGCTGGTGGGAGCCTTTTTTGGCGCGGTCATGCCCAATGATCAGGCGCGTCGCCTGCTCGGCCAGTGGTTGAGTGCGCCTGCGCGCGCGTTGGGGCGCTTGTTCATCGACGATATGAAAGACCACCGCTGGCTGCATCTCCTGATGCTGGGCCTCAGCGCCGTGCTCACCGTGCTGCTGCTGATGCGCCTGCTCTCGGTGGTCTTGGCGGTGCTGAGGTATCACGGCTTCCGCCTGGAGCTGCAGGGCGAGCGCCTGCTGGCCTCTCATGGCCTCAGCACCCGGGTGCGTGCGGGCGCGCGCCTGCCCCGGCTGCAACGCTGGGAGCTCAGTGCCAGCTGGCTGCAGCGCCGGCTGGGCCGATGCCGTTTGGCAGTGTCGGTGGCGGGCGATACCGCCCATCAAGAGAGCGAAGGGCTGGGGCCTGCCGGCCAGTTCAGCGAAATGGCACCTCTGGCGACGCCGGCGCAAGCCCAGGCGCTCTTGCATCTGTGCCTGCCGGGCCTGAACTGGCGGGCGCTGTCGTGGCAGCGCTTGGGGCGGCCCAGCTTGCGTCGCCTGCTCTACGGGCAGTGGCGCCTGGCGCTGCCGCTCGGTCTGGTGCTGCTGGTGGCTGCCGGCCTGTGGCGGGACTGGGCGTTGCCCTGGTGGGGGATTGCTGCGGTCGCCGCCACGCTCCTGACGGCCGGGTGGCTGTACGCACGCGCCTGGGTTGCGTTTTCTGCCTATGCGCTGACCGACGATGTTCTGGTCTTCCGCAGCGGCGTGTTCACGCAGCGCTGGGTGATCGTGGCCGCTTCGCGCGTGCAGACCTTGCGCTTTTCCAGCAATGCGCTGGATCGCCGCCTGGGGCTGGTGCACTTGCAGCTCGACACCCAGGGTGGCTCCAAACTGCAGCGGGCGCTGGACATCCCCTGCCTGGAGCGTGCCCAGGCAGAGGCCCTGCATCAGCGGCTCTGGCGCCGTGTCTGAGCGCTGCAGACCCTCAGAATGCCTGTGACTCCAGGCTGCGGATGATGGAGGGCCACGAGGGGCGTTGTGCGGCGTCCTCGGCCAGGCAGGCATCACGCAAGGTCAGCAGGGCCCGCAGAGATTGAAGGCTCGCCTCCTCGCAGCGCGCCAGCAATTCCTCCAGCAGGCAGCCAAAGGCGCGCACCTCGATGCGCGCCACCGCCTCCCGCTGCGCCGCGCTGGCCTCTGCCGGCAAGAAAGAGGCCGCCCCAAAGTCCCCGAGATAGGCCTGGCCCTGGCCGTCGTGCAGGATGTTGTGGGCATAAAAGTCGCCATGACTGAGGCCGCGCGCCTGCAGCTGCGCCAGGGCCGAGGCCATGCCGCGGGCAATGCGCAGCAGGGCGCTCAGGCTGAAGCGGGTGTCCTCGGCGTAGACATCGCGGCTGCAGCTGGCCAGGCTGGGCGGGCCAGCCAGGCTCTGAAAGGCCGTGCTGATCAGATCGAGCACCAGGCCTTGGGCATCGCTCGGGTGGGCGCTGAGCTTGGCGCGCAGCGGGATCAGATGCGGGTGGGCACCGGCCTGCAGGGCGGCGGCCATCTCGCTGCGGGGCAGGCCGTCGCTGGTGACCTCGCCCTTGAACACCTTGACGGCGACCGGCTCGCCCGATTCGATCTGCAGCGCGCGGTGGATGACGCCGGACGCACCTTCGCCGAGCTGTGCCTCCAGCCGCAGCTGCGGCCAGGGCAGGGTGGGCAGATGCGTGTGGGCCAGCGCTTCCCGTTCCTGCTCGCGGTTGAAAGGGTTGCCGCCAAAGGCCAGCCAGCTCAGGCGTGGCAGCTGCAAAAGCAATTCGGGCAAGGCCTGCAATTCATTGGCCGAAACCCGGATCAGCTCCAGCGCCTGGCAATGCTGCAGCTCGGCCGGCAGCGCGCGCAGGCAGTTGCCTGCCAAGGCCAGCTTCTGCAGCCGCGAGCAGCGGCCGATCTCGGCCGGCAGAACCTCGATGCGGTTGTCGGTCAGGATCAGCCAGCGCAGACGCGCGGGCAGGGCTGCACCGCTGACGCGCTCGATGCGGTTGCTCTTGAATCCCACCATTTCCAGCTCCGGGCAGCGGCCCAGTACCTCGGGCAGCTCGGTGAAGCGGTTGTTGGAGGCAAACACTATGCGCAGCCGTGGCAGCTCGGCCAGCCAGTCGGGCAAGTGCTTCAGCGCATTGCTGGAAACATCGAGCACCTCCAGACTGGCGGCCAAACGCTGAATCTCAGCGGGTAGCTCCTGCAGCCCGCAGCCACGCAGGTCGAGGTGGCTGCAGCCATGCAGACCGCCCTGGCGGAGGGCGTCCAGTGTTTGCAGCGATGCGGGTTTCGAGCTCATGGGTGGTGGATCCGAGGGCGGAAAGCGTGGCGTGGCCGTATGGCCGGGCAAGAAAAAACCCCCAGCATCTTGCGATGGTGGGGGTTTTGAATTTGGCTCCTCGACCTGGGCTCGAACCAGGGACCTACGGATTAACAGTCCGGCGCTCTACCGACTGAGCTATCGAGGAATTGTCTTTTCGGTACTTCTAATTTTTGATGTTGCAGCAGGCAATCCGAACCGCTGCAACGCTGAATTTCTGGCTCCTCGACCTGGGCTCGAACCAGGGACCTACGGATTAACAGTCCGGCGCTCTACCGACTGAGCTATCGAGGAACAGAGCCTCGCATTATAGGATGAATTTTGCGAGGTTTACAAGTGGATTTCCAAACTTGTTCGGAAAGTTCTCGGCGCCAGGGGGTAGAGGTAGACATGGTCGAACTGGAAGGGCGACTCTTTCCAGGCGCGCTTGTTGGCGATGTTGTCCACGCCGACGCGCCAGATCAGCAGCTGGCGGCCCCAGCTCTGCTCGAAGCGCGCGCCGGCATCGAAGCGGGTCCAGCCTGGGATGCTGAGGCTGTTGTCGCGCAGCACGGCGCGTGGTCCCTCGTAGACCAGGCCGGCGTTCAGCTGCAGGCCAGCCAGCGCAGGCACATCCTGACGCACTTGCAGGCGCAGATTGTTCTCGGCCACGTTGACGGGCTTGAGGCCGTTGATGGCGGCCACGCTGCTGTCAGCGCGGCGGGCCTTGAGTTTCATGGCGCTGGCCAGCAGGCCACCACCGGCCCATTTCAGATCGGCCTGGGCTTCCAGGCCCTGGTGGCGGGCGATGCCATCGGCGCGGCGCACGCAGCTGCCAGGCGTGCTGTCGCTGCACTCGCCGATGTCTTCCCAGACCGGGCGGCTGATCTGGAAGGCATTGATCGACCAGTCCACCGCCTTGCTGCCGGCCTTGAGACCGATCTCGCTTTGGCGGCTCTTGAGCGCCGGCAGGGCGCGGCCGGCCAGGTCGCCGTAGCGCTTGCGGTTGGGCGTCACTTCGCTCTCCACGCCTTCGCCCCAGCTGGCGTAGGCCATCAGCTGCGGGTTGATGGCGTAGCTCAGGCCCAGCCAGGGCGTGCTCAGGCTTTGGCTGTAATCGGTCGGGCGTGAGCCATTGGTGCGCACGCTGCTGCGGTTCAGTTGGGTGTGGCGCAGGCCGGCCCAAGCTTGCAGCTCGGCGCTCAGCTGCACCGCGTCGCGCAGCGAGAACTCGCGGCTGCGTTCGTCTCGCAAGGTGTTCTGGTCGGTCAGTGCCGGGTCGGCGGGGTTGACCGCGCTGCCGTCGATGCGGCCGGGGCCCACGCCGTTGTAGGCCTGGGCCTGGGCGCGGCTTTTGTAATGGCTGATCAGGAAACCGGTGCTCAGCTGGTGGCGCAGCGGGCCGGTGTCGAAGCGGCCGCTTAGGCTCAGGTCCAGGGCTTCGCTGTTGCGGCGCTCGTTCTCGCTGCGGAAGTCGAACATATCGTACGTGCCGTCGCTGCAGTAGCGGTCGTAGTTGCCTTCCTTGTCGCAGCCGTAGGCGTAGGCCAGGCGGTCGTCGGTCTTCAGGCGCTGCACGGCCAGATGGGCTTGGGCGCTCCAGTCGGCGCTCAGGCGCTGCTGCAGGCGCAGCGAGGCGTGCTGGTTGTCAAACTCGACGGGCAGGGTCCAGCTCTGGTTGTTCAGATTGGTGCGCGGATCGAAGGCTTTGGCATCGGGCAGCTTGTTGCCCAAGAGGCTCATGCCCGGCTGGCTGGGCTGGCTGTGGCGGTTCAGTTCGAACTCGGCCTCGAGCAGGGTGCCCGGCTGCACGCGCCACTCGCCGGCCACGGCCAGCAGCTGGCGCGTGCCCGTGGCATCGCGCAGCTGCGGATGCAGATCGGCCGCGGCGGCATTGACGCGCAGGCCGAACTCGCCGCTGCCGCCGAAGCGCTGGCTCCAGTCGATGGCCGCTTCAAAGGTACCGCGCTCGCTGAAGCCGCCGCTGAGGATGGTCTGTGCTTGCGCGGTCGGGCGCTTGACCACCAGGTTCACCAGGCCGCCGGGCGAGTTGGTGCCGGCCTGGATGCCGCTGCTGCCCTTGAGCACCTCGATGCTGCTCTTGTTGCCCAGGTCCAGCATGGTCTCGCCGTTGATGGGCAGGCCGTCGCGGCGGTAGTTGAAGCGGTTGTCCAGGTCGTAGCCGCGGATCTTCAGGTAGGAGATGTAGCCGGCGGCGTTGTAGGCAGCACCGACGCTGGCGTCCAGGGCGGTCAGGCCCGAGAGGGCCGAGATGCCGGCGTCCAGCAGGCGTTCCTGGCTGAACAGGCTGACCTGCAGCGGCAGCTTGGCCACCGGGGTCTCGCCGAAGCCGCCCACCTGGGCCGGCATCTCGGCCGTGCGGCCGCTGACCGAGACGGCGGGCAGGCTTTGCGCCTGGGCCAGGCTGCTGCCGAGCAGCAGGGCCAGGGCCGATGAAACAAGGCTCGGGCGCAGGGCCAGGGCAGGGCGGGACGGACGGAATGTGGGCATCGGGAACTGCAGTGAAGTCAAGGGACGACAGACGCGCTGCAGGGCGGCAAGCCAGGGCGCCGCGGCAGGCCGCAGCGTGGGTGCTGCGAACCGACGGGCTGTGCCTCAGATGCTTCCCTGCGCGAGGATTAACTCGTGCCGATCCGGAGATCGGCATGCCGGCCGGAGCCAGCGATCAGGTTCAAAGGGACTTTCTCAGCCGGCTTCCCCTTCAGAAAGCCAGCACCCCCAGCGAAGCGCGCATTCTAGCGTCGCGCCCGATTTGCGGTCTTTCCCGGGCTTGCTCTGGCTGCAGGCCGCGTGGACACTCGGGCCATGACGCTCCGTCCGGCACCCAGCGCCCCGCCCAGTCTGCCACCCAGCCCTGTGCCTGAACCTGTCGCGCCGGCCGGTTCTCATCCTGCCGATGCGCAGGCCGACCCGGCCTGGCTGCAGGCCCTCGATGAGCTGATCCTGGAGGAGCGGCAGGACGAGGCGCTGGAATGCCTGCACCAGTGGCTGGCCCGGCCCGAGCTGACGCCCGATCTGGTGCTGCGCCTGCAAGCCCGCGAGCTGCGCCTGCAGCTGCTCAATGGCTGCAGCCCGGCCGCGGCCGAGCAAGCCTATGCCTTGCTGGAGAGTGCGCAAAGCCTGGCCTCGGCCCGGGTCAGCGCCGATGCGCTGTGCAGCATGGCCCTGGTGCAAAGCGCCACCCGTTTGACCGCCGCCGCCATGCAGGCGGTGGGCCAGGCCGATGCCTTGTACGAGAGCATCGGCGATACGCGCTCGCGCCAGCTGGCTCGCCTGCTGCTGGCCCGGGTGCTGATGGCGGCCGAGATGTTTGTCGAGCTGATCCGCCAGTTCGAGCCCCTGCTCGAAGGCCCGGATGTCTGCGACGACCCGCCCGTTCATGACGGCGAGATGCCGCCGCGCCTGCGCTGCGCCTTGCTGCTCTCGGTCGGCGCGGCGTATGCGAACGCCAACACCGAGCTGAGCGGCTCGGCCGAGGGCATCGATTCGCGCCAGGCCATCCCGATCTACCGTCGCGCCCTGGCCCTGGCCGAGCTGATTGGCAGCCCGCCGACGCGGGTGCGCTGCCGCTTCAGCCTGGCCAATCTGATGATCTGGACCGGCCAGCTGGACGAGGCCGCCCAACTGCTGCGCGAGGTGGAACAGCTGGCGGCGCAGCAGCCGCTGTCCCTGCTCAACCGCGCCCATCTGCGCCAGAACCAGGCCTTGCTGGCCTGGAAATCGGGCCGGGCCCGCGAGGCCCTGCTCATGTTCCGCGAGGTGCGGGCGATGTGTGAGCAGGGCGGCTTGCTCTTCCTGCTCGGGCGCGCCCTACTGCGCCTGGCCGAATGCGCCGAGGACTGCGGCGATTTGGCCCAGGCCCTGGAGGCGCGCCAGGCCCAGGTGCAGCTGCTCGGCGCCAATTTGCGCGCCCAGCAGCAGCACTTCGGCCAGGGCATGTTGAGCCTGGTTCAGCATGCCCGCGTGGCGGCGCAAAACGAACTGCTGCAACGCCAGGGCAACAGCCTGGAGCAGGCCCTGGCCCAGCGCAATGGCGAGCTCAACGAGACCTTGAGCCGCCTGCGCGCCGAGATGTCGGTGCGGCGCGCGGCCGAGGCGGCCCTGACCGAAGCCCATGCCCAGCTGGAGCTCAAGGTGGCGCAGCGCACCCGCGAGCTGGAGCTGGCCATGCGCCGGCTGATGGAGCATGAAAAGCAGGCCGCGCTGAGCTATCTGGTGGCCGGCGTGGCCCATGAGCTGAACACACCGCTGGGCAATGCCCTGCTGGCCACCAGCTCGGCCCAGGCCGGGCTGCAGGAATTCGGCCAGGCCTTCGAGGCCAACCGCTTGCGCCGGCAGGACGTGCAGGGCCTGCGCCAGAACCTGCAGGCCAATCTCGACATCGTCAGCCATGGCCTGGAACGCGCCACCGTGCTGCTGCGCAATTTCAAGGCCCTGGCCTTGCAGGACAGCAGTGAGGAAGCTGAGTGGATGGATGCCGCCCAGGTCGCCCACAACACCTTGCAGGCCTTCACCGGCGCCTTGCGCGAGGCCGGCGTGACGGTCGATTTGAGCGGGCTGCAGCCGCTGCGCCTGCGCGGCCATGCGGCGGCGCTCAGCCAGGTGCTGGCCCAGCTGATCGAGAACGCACTGCTGCATGCCTTCCAGGGCTGGAGCGGCGAGCGCCGCCTGAGCCTGCACGGCCGGGCCCTGCCCGAAGGCCTGGAGCTGCGCGTGGCCGACAGCGGCCATGGCATCGCCCGCGAGCACCAAGCCCATGTCTTCGACCCCTTCTTCAGCACCCGCATGGGCCAGGGCGGATCGGGCCTGGGCCTCTACCTCGCGCAGCGCCTGGTGGTGCAGCGCCTGGGCGGCGAACTGGCGCTGAACAGCGCGCCGGGCCGCGGGGCGGAGTTCATCATCCGCCTGCCCAGCTGATTTGCGCCCAGGCATGAAAAAGCCGCCTCGAGGGCGGCTTTGCGTTCGCTGATCGGCGAGGCCAGATCAATCGAACACGGGAGATTCGACGCCCAGAACTTTATGGAGCTTGGGGCTGGTGGTCGTGTACTGCAGGTGCACGCGCTTGTCGGGGTTGATGTAGGGCATGGCGCCGAAGGCGGCCAGGGCGCATTCATGGAAGCCCGAGAGGATCAGCTTCTTCTTGCCGGGATAGGTGTTCACATCGCCGACGGCGAAGATGCCCGGCACGCTGGTCTGGAACTTCTCGGTGTCGACGACGATCTGCTTGCGCTCCAGGGCCAGGCCCCACTCGGCGATCGGGCCCAGCTTAGGGCTCAGGCCGAAGAACACCAGCACCTGGTCGCAGGGCACGACGCGGGTCACGCCGTCGCCGCCGGTGACCTTGATATTGGTCAGCTTGCCATCGGCTTCGACGATGTCGGTCACCTGGCCGACTTCGAACTGCATTTCGTAGGCCTCGCACAGCTCGCGCATCTTGGCCACGCTGGCCGGGGCGGCACGGAAGCCGTCGCGGCGGTGCAGCAGGATCACGCTCTCGGCCTTGTGGGCGCCACCGTCGTCGTTGCCGGCGCAGAAGTTCAGGGCCCAGTCCAGGGCCGAGTCACCACCACCGACGATCACCAGGTTCTTGCCGGCGAACTGCTCGGGGTTGCGCACGCGGTAGTGCAGCTGGGTGCCTTCGTACTTGTCGATGCCCTCGACCTTCAGCGTGCGCGGCTGGAAGGAGCCCACGCCACCGGCGATGAAGATGGTCTTGGTCAGGAAGCTGGTGCCCTTGCTGGTGGCGACGAAGAAGCGGCCATCGTCCTGCTTGAGCACGGTGGTCACTTCCTGGCCCAGATGGAAGGTCGCGCCGAAGGGCTCGATCTGCTTCATCAGGTTGTCGGTCAGCTCCTTGCCGGTGCAGATGGGCACGGCCGGGATGTCGTAGATCGGCTTGTCCGGGTAGAGCTCGATGCACTGGCCACCGGGGTAGGCCAGGGAGTCGATGATGTGGGCCTTGACCTCGAGCAGGCCCAGCTCGAAGACCTGGAACAGGCCCACCGGGCCAGCGCCGACGATGACGGCATCGGTCTCAATGGTGTCCGGGCCCGGGGCCAGGAGTTCGTCGGCGGGCGCGGTCGTCGTCTCTACGTTCACTTGGGATTCCATTTCTTGGCCGGGCCCAGTTCAGGCCCCGCTTCAGCAGTTATTACGAAGTTGTTCAGCGGATCAGCTCGGACAGCTTGTCCGTGCGGTCCTTCCAGTCATCGGCGTCGGGCAGGGCGCCCTTGCGCTTGGTGATGCTGGGCCACTTCTTGGCGAGGTCGGCATTGAGCTTGATCATGTGCTGCAGATTGCCCGGCACATCTTCTTCCGGCACGATGGCGTTGACCGGGCACTCGGGGATGCAGACGGCGCAGTCGATGCATTCATCCGGGTCAATGGCCAGGAAGTTCTGGCCTTCGCGGAAGCAGTCAACGGGGCACACGTCGACGCAGTCGGTGTACTTGCAGCGGATGCAGGATTCAAGGACGACGTGGGTCATGGTGGATCAGCTCGTGTAGTTGGGGCCAGAGTCGCTGCCGGGCTGCACCCGTTTCGGGCGTGGCGCCAAGCGGCGGCAAAAGGCGGATTTTAATCAATGAGGCTGCGAGTCAGGCCTTGATGGGGCGCAAGACCCGGTGTGTTGCTGGAATTTGTGGGCGAAGCGTGGCCTGAAACCCCCACGCCGCGCCGCGCAGCCGTCAGCGGCCGGGCGCCTGCGCCGACGGTGACCACGGTCGGGCGGCCGCGGTGCAGCAGCGAGGCCGCGGCCAGCTCGGCCACCGTGTGGTCGCTGCTCAGGGCATCGGCGCAGCCGGCGCGCGAGACCGCCAGCACCGGCGTGTCGGCCGGCCAGCCGGCCTCCAGCAGCTTGCGGCCCAGGGCGGCCAGCTGGCGGCCGGCCATGTAGAACACCTCGGTGTCGGCGGTGCGGGTGGCCTGCAGCACGCCCAGCTGGGTCATGGCCGTGGTCAGGCTCACGCTGCGCCCGCTGCCGCGGCGGGTGAGGGGCCGGCCGGTGTGGGCCGCGGCGGCCAGCGCGGCGCTGACACCAGGCACCACCTCGTAGCGCAGGCCCGCGGCATCGAGTGCGGCCATTTCTTCTTCAAGGCGGCCGAAGACGCTGGGGTCGCCGCCCTTGAGCCGAACCACACCGCCGCCCGGGCCGTGCTGCACCAGCAAGGTATTGATGCGCGATTGCAGCTCGGCGTAGTTGAAGCCGCGCTTGCCCACGTCGATCCACTGGGCGGCGGGCGCCAGTTCGCGCAGCGCGGGGTCGGTCAGGGCGTCGCACAGCACCACCCGGGCGGCGGCCAGGTGGCGCGCGCCGCGCTGGGTGATCAGGTCGGCCGCGCCCGGGCCGGCGCCCACGACCACGACATGCGCAGGGT
>NKIM01000049.1 GCA_002255955.1 Burkholderiales bacterium PBB2
CCCGCGACCTGCAGTGGAAGGCCGTCACCCCGGTGCTCATGGGCATGAGTGGCTGGGCCGAGGCGGCGCGCAAGCACCCCTGGGCCTACGAGGAACCCTACCGCAGCATCAACCGCAAGTACTTGAAGCTCAAGATGCGGCTGATGCCTTATATGTACACCCTGGCCCATGAGGCCGAGGTGAGCGGCGCGCCCCTGGTGCGCGGCCTGATGTGGGACCACCCGCAAGACCCGGCCGCCTTCACCGAGGCGCACAAATATCAGTTCCTGCTGGGCCGTGATCTGCTGGTGGCGCCGGTCTACCGCAGCCAGGCCGCCTCGGGCGGCTGGCGCAAGAACATCCACCTGCCGCAAGGCTTGTGGTTCGACTACTGGGACGGCCGCAGCGTGCGTGCGCCCGAAGCCGGCCGCACGATCGACCTGCAGGTCGGCCTGGACAAGCTACCCGTCTTTGTGCGCGGCGGCGCCATCCTGCCGCTCTACCCGGAAAGCCTGTACGACGGCGAAAAGCCCAAGGACGAGCTGGGCCTGGACCTCTATCCTCTCGGTGAATCGAGCTTCACCCTGTACGAGGACGACGGCCTGACGCGCCAGTACCGCGAGCAGGGCAAGAGCAGCCGTCAGCTGATCCGCATGAGCGCGCCGATGGACGGCGCCGGCGATGTGCGTGTGCAGGTTGGTGCGGTCGAGGGCGAGTACGCGGGCCAGTTGGCGCAGCGCCGCCTGGCCTTGAGCGTGCACACCCGTGCCAAGCCGCAAGCCGTGGAATTGGGCGGCCAGGTTCTTCCCGAGCTGGCCGATGCCCCGACCTTGCAAGCGGCCAGCCAGGGCTGGTTCTTCGATGCGGCCGACCGCTTCGGCACGGTGCAGATCAAGACCGGCCCGCGCTCCATCCGACAGCCGGCCAGCTTCCTGTTGAAGATCGCCGCGGGCAGCGTGCTGGCCGGCAGCGAGGATTTCCCGGCCGCCCCGGTGCTGGGCCGCCAGGTGCCGGTGGACAGCCTGACCGTGGTCAACCGCCCGGCCGAAGAGCCGGGTCACAACATCGAGCGCGCCTTTGACGGCAAGCCCGAGACCTGGTTCCGCACCACCCGCAACCAGGCCATGAAGGCCGGGCCGCACGAGTGGGTGCTGGGCCTGGGCGAGCGTCGCCTGATCGACGGCATCGAGCTCGCGCCGCGCAATGACAAGAACTGGAAGTACGGCCAGGTTCGCGACTTCGAGATCTACATGGGCGACAACAACGGCGACTGGGGCGCCCCGGTGCTGGCCGGCCGCCTGCCGCTGAAGGAGGGCCTGCAGACCATCACCTTCCCCAAGCCGGCTGCCGGCCGCCTGCTGCGCTTCCGGGTGCTGAGCACGCACAACGCCACGGCCGATGCACCCGCGGCGGTGGACCCCATGGTCACGGCGTTGGTGGACAAGCCTGCTGCTGTGTCGGCCAAGGCCTTCAATGCCCTGGTGCCCAGCGAGGTCGAGCCCATCGCCTTGTCGGAGTTCCATGTGCTCGAACACCGCGCTGCCGAAGGCGCGGCCGAGCAGCAGCGCTACCTTTCTGAGTTGCCGGCCCTCGGTGCCGCGCGCCGTGACCGGCCAGCCAGCGCCGCCCCGCAGATGCGCATGAACGGCCTGCAGTTCCACAAAGGCCTGGGCGTGGGCGCCAGCAGCCGCTCGGACTTCAGCCTCAGCGGCAGTTGGAACGTGTTCCGCGCCGACCTCGGCGTGGACGACAGCTGCCGCAGCTTCGGTGGCCTGCAGTTCCAGGTCTGGGGCGATGGCCGCCTGCTGTACGACAGCGGCCTGGTGCAGGCGCCGGCCGTGGTCAAGCCCGAACTCGATGTGCGTGGTCTGCAGCGCCTGAGTCTGCGCACCCTGGGCGCCACCGGCAGCCAGGCCCACAAGGTCTGCGCCAACTGGGCCAATGCCTCGCTGCTTGGGCTGGACGGCGCCACGGTGAAACACGAGACCGCGCCGACACCGCCGCAAGGCGGAGCTGCTGCCCGGCGCTGACGACCCAGCCAGCCCCCGAACTTTCCCCCTTCACTGACCCCCATTCGTTGGCAAGAACAGGCCAGCCGCGTCGCGGCGTGCCCAAAACCCTGGAGATGAGACGATGAAACGTACGAGCAAACTGGTGGCCGTCCTGGCCGCAGCCGGCCTGGCCTCTTGGGCCCAGGCCCAGACCACGGGAACGAACAACAAGGATGCCGGCGAGAAGCTCGACCGCGTCGAGGTGACCGGTTCCAGCATCAAGCGCATCAATGCCGAGACCGCCTCGCCGGTGCAGGTGGTGGACGCCAAGCAGATCGAGAACATGGGTGCCAAGACCCTGCAGCAGGTGCTGGAGAACCTGCCCGCCAATATGCCGGCGCTGCAGGACTTCCGCTCCATGTTCACCGGCACCGACGGCGCCTCGCAGGCCAATCTGCGCGGTCTCGGTGCGCAGGGCACGCTGATGCTGCTGAACGGCCGGCGCCTGTCTTTCTACGGTGCGCCGGATGGCTTCCAGACCCAGTTCGTCAACATCGACACGATTCCCGCCGCCGCCATCGAGCGCATGGAAATCCTGACCGATGGCGCCTCGGCCGTGTATGGCTCTGACGCCGTGGCCGGTGTGATCAATGTGATCACCAAGAAGGAATTCACCGGCCTGCAGCTGAGCGCCAACACCGAGAGCGCGCCGCGCATCAAGGCCTATGGCCAGCACTCGGCCAGCGCCATGTTCGGCTTTGGCGATCTGGCTCGCGACAAGTTCAATGTTTACGGCTCGGTCAATCTCTACCAGCGCGACACCGTGTCCCCGGAGGACACCCTGGACAAGCGCCCGGCCGGTTACTACATCGACAACCCGAACTACATCAAGAACTTCCGCATCAGCGACGGCAGCACGCCGGGCGTGCTGAACCCGGGCACCTTGTTCGTGTTCGACAGCAAGAACGCGCGCTCCAGCATGGCCGCGCCGGGTTGCACCAGCATCGTCACCACCGGCAGCAACACCAGCTGCGCGATCAACAACCTGCCCTATCAGCTGGCCGTGGTCGGCAAGTCGGACCGCGCCACCCTGTTCCTGAATGGGGTCTACGCCCCCAGTGCCGATATGGAGTTCTTCGGCCAGGCCAACTACACCCACATCCAGCTCAGCTCGATCAACCGCCCGGCTTTCTTCAACAGCGGGTCCAGCAGCAACTGGTTCTCGCGCGACACCGGCACCACGCTGAACACCTTCACCCAGCCTTTCCTGGGGCCCAACAACGTCTACAACAAGCTCTCGCCCGAGCTCAAGGCCAAGATGGGCGGTGCCGCGGGCCTGACGTATTACTTGCTGGACGACCTGAACCACATCGGCCAGAAGAACGAGGACAACAGCTACCGCGTGCTGGGCGGCGTGCGCGGCAGCTTTGGCAAGTGGGACTATGAGTCGGCCTTCAGCCTGGCGGGCAGCCACTCGACGCTGTATCAGACCATCAACACCAGCAAGAAGGGCTTCGAGAAGGCCTTTGGTCCCTACACCGTCGACCCGGTCACCAAGCGCACCTATATCGCTGACAACCCGGCCTACAAGTTCGGCGAGATCAGTGCGTCCAATGCCGCACTGCTGCGCGAGGCCTTCCCGACCTTCGACATCCATTCCTGGACCCGCCTGGCCACCTGGGACGGCAAGATCGAGGGCGAGATTGCCCAGCTCGAGGCTGGTGCCGTGCGCGCGGCGTTTGGTGCGCAGCTGATGCGCGAGGAGTTCTTCACGCCGGGCAATCCGGCTGCCGCGGCCGGCGACATCACCCAGCAGGGCGGCTCCTGGTTCAAGGGTGAGCGGAATGTGGCGGCCCTGTTCAGCGAAGCCATCGTGCCGCTGAGCAAGGACCTGGAAATGGACGCGGCCGTGCGTCTGGACAAATACCCCAACTTTGCCGCCAATCTGGCGCCCAAGGTGGGCCTGAAGTACCGCGCCATGCCGGAGCTGCTGCTGCGTGGCACCTATTCGGAAGGCTTCCGTGCGCCCAATCTGGCCGAGTCCGGCAATGGCGGCGTCTTTGCACAGACGGCGGTGCGCGATGGCCTGCGCTGTCTCGAGACCGACGCGATCGCCAACCTGCTGAAGAAGTCAGCCGTGGCCTCCGAGCGCGAGCGCGGCACCCAGCTCTTCAACAGCAACTGCAACACGGTCGTCGGTGGCATGACCCCGCCGAACAAGGACCTGCAGCCCGAGAAAGCCAAGATCTCGACCCTGGGGATCGTGTTGCAGCCGCACAAGGACTTCAATGTCTCGGCCGACTACTTCTTTGTCTCTCGTCGCAACGAGATCGTGCGCGAGGACTTCGGCCGGCTGTTCAAGGAGGCGGTCGAGAAGTATGGCCCGGGCCTGGAAGGCGCGCCCAATGCCCAGCGTGTACCGCTGTCCGACAGTGACAAGGCCGTGATGGTGGAAGTGGCCACCATGTGCGCCAACCCGGCCAATGCGGCGGCTTGCGCGGCCGGAGTGCCGAAGTACTCAGCGGGCAATTTGGCCGGACTGGTCAACAAGTACTTGAACCGCGGTCGCACCCTGGTGGACGGCTTCGACTTCGATGCCCAAGGCCGCTTCAGCCTGGGCGACTTTGGCCGCCTGGGTCTGGGCATCAAGACCACCATCATGAACCGCACCCTCTACAACTACGAGGATGGCGAGGGTTGGTCGGGCAACTACATCGGCCTGCACGGCAACCCCAAGGTCACGGCCACGCTGAACGCCGACTGGAAGTACCGCGACTTCACGACCAGTGTGTTCGTCAATTACACCGGCACCCGCAAGTGGGCCGACTCCCCAGGCGACGAGACCTACACGCCGGAAGCCTGCGAAGCCAAGGGTGGCGCACTGACAGCGGATGACTGCCGCCGCGGCATCCCGTCTTACACCACGGTCAATCTGGCCCTGAACTGGACGCCGATCAAGCACCTCAACCTGGGCTTGAATGTCAAGAACCTGTTCAACCGCCAGCCCTACTACGACCCCAATGGCTGGGAAGGTTATGACCACCGTTTCAACATCTTCGGCCGCATGTTGAGCGTGTCCGCCAGCTACAAGTTCTGGTGATGCCTCAGGGCCAGGGCTGAGGCCCTGGCCTGTTCACCGCTCCTTTTGGGCCCACCCCCGGGCAGCAGACGCGCCATGGCCCTGGGCTGCGTCTGATTTCATCTCGTCCCACTTCACGCCTCACACCCCACACCTCACGCAGGAGTTCCCCATGTCGGATCACCGCAGTCTCCGTGCCATGCGCATCAGCGCCGTGGCCCAGGCCCTGGCCTTGGCCTTTGGCGCCGCTTCGCTCAACCTGGCGCTGGCGCCGGCCGTGCGGGCGCAGTCCAATGCCACCAGCACGATTTACGGGCAGCTGCCGCCGGGCGAAGGCCTCAGCGTGGTGTTGAAGAACCTGGCCACCGGCGTGCAACGCACGCTGCAGGGCGATGCCAACGGGCGCTTCCTCGCCACCTCCATGCCGCCGGGGCGCTACCAGGTGCAGCTGCTGCGCGGCGGCGCGGTGGAGAAGAGCCAGGAAATTGAAGCCTTGGTGGGGCAGGGCGTGGAGGCGAACTTCGTCTCCATCAACAGCCTGGACACCGTGCGCGTCAGCGGCGGCGTCAAGCGCATCGACGTCTCCAACACCAACAACGGCGTCACCTTCACCGCGCGTGAGCTGGCCAAGCTGCCGATCGCCCAGGACATCGGTGCCATCGTGCAGCTGGCGCCGGGCACCTACAAGAACACCAACAGCATGTACGGCAGCGCGCCCAGCATCGGCGGTTCGGGCGCGTCGGAGAATTCCTTCTACATCAATGGCTTTCCGGTCACCAATCTGCTGACCCAGGTGGGCGCGTCCGAGCTGCCCTTTGGCGCCATCGCCAATGCCCAGGTGCTCAGCGGCGGCTACAGCTCGGAGTTCGGCCGCTCGACCGGTGGCGTGGTCAACATCACGACCAAGAGCGGCAGCAATCAATGGGAGGTGGGCGGCAAGCTGACCGTGGTGCCGGCCTCTTGGCGCGCCAAGCAGGACGCCAGCTACTACCCCAACACCGGGGCCAACCCGCTGACTGATGGCAAGCTGATTTCCGAGAACCTCAGCAATTCCAAGACCCAGACTTACGGCCTCTACGCCGGCGGCCCGCTGATCAAGGACCAGCTCTTCATGTTCGCCGCGCTGGAGCAGACTCGCAGCGAGAGCAGCAGCGTCGCGCCGGCCAACGGCCAGGCCTTCAGCAAGACCGGCTACAGCGAATCGGAAAGCCAGGTGCGCCGCTACCTGCTGAAGCTGGACTACCACCTGAACGACAGCCACCACTTCGAGTACACCCGCATCGGCGACCGCACGCGTGGCGAAAGCAAGGCCTTTGGCTACGACTACGCCGCCAATCGCAGCGACGGCATCCAGTCCGGCGGCTCGCTGAGCATCAACTGCTGTGGTGCGGGCAGCGCGCCGGGCGCCGAGGTCGATGTGCTCAAGTACACCGGCTATCTGAACGACGATGTGACGGTGACCGCGCTCTACGGCGAATCCAAGACCAAGCATTCCTTGACGCCTTTTGGCTACAAGCCCGGCATCTACCAGACCAGCTCCTCGGTCGCCACGCGCGTGCCGGGCCTGAGCTACCCGACCGGCCAGACCACCGGCGGCGATCTGCCCGCCCCGGGTTCGGGCGATGGCCAGAAGGTCTTGCGCCTGGACGCCGAGTACCGCCTGGGCAAGCACTCGCTGCGCGCCGGCATCGACCACATCAAGGTCGAGTCCGTGGTGGGCAAGAGCCAGGCCGGCGGCGGCCTGTGGAGCTACCGCAAGATGAGCGACCCCAACACCAAGCCCTTCAAGGCTTTCGAGTCACCGCTGCAAGGCGGCGGCTTCGGCACCCAGGGCTTCTATGTCAGCGAGGTGATCAGTTACTCGATTGCCACGCCCACCAGCACCCAGAGCGCCCAGTACATCCAGGACCGCTATCAGGTCACCAAGGACATCTTGCTGGACCTGGGCCTGCGCAACGAGCAGTTCACCAACAACAACAGCGAGGGCAAGCCCTTCATCTCGCAAAAGCGCATGCTGGCGCCGCGCCTGGGTGCCACCTGGGACTTCAACGGCGACGGCTCGACCAAGCTGTTCGCCCATGCCGGCCGCTACCACCTGCCGGTGCCCTCGAATCTGTCCAGCAATCTGGCCAGCCCCTTCCGCAGCACCGACAAGTTCTACACCTACACCGGCGTGGACCCGGTCACCGGCGCGCCCACGGGCCTGCATGCGATCTCGGACGTGGTCTCGGCCAACAACGCCTTTGGCCAGAGCAAGGACCCGCGCACCATCGTCGCCATCGACCTGAAGCCTCTCTACCAGGACGAGCTGGCCCTGGGTTTCGAGAAGTCGCTGAGCAAGGAGATGGTGGTGGGCGGCTCGCTCAACTACCGCACCCTGCGCAGCACCAACGACGACACCTGCGACCAGCGCCCGATCGATGCCTGGGGCGAGGCCCATGGCGTGGACACCAGCCACTACGGCTTCCCCTGCGCCGTGATCAACCCCGGTGAAGCCAACAGTCTGTGGCTGGACCTGGCCGGCGACGGCAAGCTGACGCGCGTGGACATCTCGGCCGAGGCCTGGGGCAACCCCAAGGTCAAGCGCAGCTATCTGGCGCTGAACCTGTTCGCCGAGCACCCCATGCGCAATGGCTGGTACGGCCGCGTCAACTACACCTGGTCGCGCAGCAAGGGCAATGCCGAGGGGCAGATCGATTCCATCAGCGGCGGCGATGTGGCCCTGACCGTGGGCACCGACCTGAAGGAGCTGATGCTCCATTCCTACGGCTACCTGCCCAACGACCACACGCACTCCATCCGTGCCTACGGCCTCTACCAGCTGGCGCCCGAGTGGACGGTGGGCGGCAATCTGAACCTGACTTCGGGTCGACCGCGGAACTGCAAGGGCAATGTGCCCGAGTCGGTGGTGGCCGACCAGGGCTACGGTGCGGCCTACTTCTTCTGCGACGGCAAACCGGCGCCGCGCGGCAGCTTCGGCCGCACGCCCTGGACCACGCAGCTGGATCTGAACCTGGCCTACAGCCCCAGTTTCGTCAAGGGCCTGACCGCCAAGTTCCTGCTGCTCAATGTGCTGAACAAGAAGACGGCCACCTCGTACAACGAAGTGCGTGAGGAAGACGACCACATCAGCCCGCATTACCAGGAAGTCACCAGTCGCATGTCGCCGCGCTCGGCCCGTTTGACCGTGGAATACAACCACGCCTTCTGAGTCCGGCGCCAGCGCTTTCAACCTCTTTTCTTGCGAGAACTGCCATGTCTGACTCTCGATCTGTGTTCCGCAATGCCTTGTTGCTGGCGGCCTTGCTGGGCCTGAGTGCCTGCGGCGGCGCGGCCTCGCTGGCGGAGGAGCCCAGCCGGGCCCTCGCGGCCGACCCAGCTCCCAGCAGCCTGCGCGTACAGGCCGCCGTGCGGGGCGAAGGCCTCGCTTCCAGCGGCACCACCAGCGCCACGGCCGCCAAGCCAGGCCCCGCCCGCGTGGCCCTGGCCGGCAATGCCTTCATCACCAGCGCTGCGCCCGATGCGCCCGAGTGGATCTCCTACAACGAAGGCCTGATGGACTGGAGAGATGCCCGCACCGTCATCAGCAGCTGGGTGCGCGTGGCCCAGCCCGGCAAGTTCAACATCAGCCTCAAGGGCACGGTACCAGCCGGCAGCGTCAGCCAGGTGCGCGTCTCGGCCCTGGGCAAGAAGTTCAATCTGCGCCTGACGCCCACGGCCAGCCCCTTCACCACGCTGGCCACGGTCGATGTGCCGCAGGCCGGCTATGTGCGCATCGATGTGCAGGGCCTGAGCCGCACCGGTCCGGAGTTCGCGCAGCTTCAGGCCATCGAGCTGACGGGCACGGCTGCAGCCGGCCTGGTGTTTGCCAATGTCGAGGCTGATTGGGGCTACTACTGGTCACGCCGCGGCCCCTCAGTGCACATGAGCTACAGCGCGCCGGCCAACACCGAGTACCTCTACAACGAGCTGACCATTCCGGTGGGCGAAGACGCCGTCGGGTCCTACTTCATGGCCAATGGCTTTGGCGAGGGCTACTTCGGCATTCAGGTCAAGGAAGAAGAACGCTGGGTGCTGTTCTCGGTTTGGGATGCCGACAGCGGCAAGACCACCTTGGTGAACAAAGGTCCCGAGGTCGTCAGCAACGAGTTCGGCGGCGAGGGCACGGGCGGCCAGAGCTATCTGGTCTACCCCTGGAAGGCCGGCACCACCTATCCCTTCATCACCCGCGTGCGCCCGGACGGGCAGGGCAACACCTTGTATTCCTCCTGGTTCTACGCGGTGGAGCAGGGCCAGTGGCGATTCATCGCCACCTGGAAGCGGCCCAACACCAACACCTGGCTGACCGGCCCTTACTCCTTCTGCGAGAACTTCATCGACACCAACGGCTTCGCTGGCCGCAAGATGCTGATGGGCCAGCAATGGGCCGTCAACAAGAGCGGCGCCTGGACCGAGCTGAACAAGGGCTGGTTCACCGTGGACCCGACCGGCGGCACCCGCCAGCGCCTGGACTTCGCCGGCGGTGTCGACGCCAGCGGCCAGTTCTATCTGCGCAACGGTGGTTTCTTCAACGAGACCGTGCCGGCCAATCAGAGCTTCACCCGCCCGCTGACCGGTAAGAAGCCGACCGTGGATTTGAGCGCCTTGCCTTGATCGGAAGGCCGCTTCGCGCCCGGGCTTTCGCGCTCGGGTGCGCGGCGCCACAATGCGCCGGCGCCGTCTGCTGAAGTTCAAGCCCGCAGCTTTTTGTCCCTTCCCCTTTTTTCTTCCTCATGCACGCACGCACCATGCAACGCCGACACTTCCTTTCCACCAGCTCCGCCGCCCTGGGCGCCGCGGGTTTGAGCACCTTGATGCCTGTGGCGGCCCGCGCGGCCGGCCGCGAGCGCCTGCGCCTGGGCCTGATCGGCACCGGCATGCGGGGCCAGGTCTTGCTGACCGAGCTGCTGCGCCGCGACGATGTCGAGGTGGTGGCCCTGTGCGACATCGAGCCCATCATGCTGGGCCGCGCGCTGGCCATGGTGGAGCGCTTCAAGAAAGCCAAGCCGCAGACTTACGGCGAGAGCGGCGACAAGCTCGCCTACCGCAAGCTGCTGGAGCAAAAAGGCCTGGACGGCGTCATCATCGCCACGCCCTGGGAGCTGCATGCCTCCATGGCCATCGATGCGATGAATGCCAAGGTGCCCGTGGGCTGCGAGGTGGTGGCCGGCATCACCCTGCAAGACCACTGGGACGTGCTGCGCACCCAGCAGCGCACCGGCACGCCATACATGCTGCTGGAAAACGTCTGCTACCGACGCGATGTGATGGCCGTGCTGCAGATGGTGCGCGCCGGCCTGTTCGGTGAACTGGTCCATCTTCAGGGCGGCTACCAGCACGATCTGCGTGCGGTCAAGTTCAACAACGGTGACCCGGCCAAGCCCTACGGCAGCGGCGTGGAGTTCGGCGAGAAGGGCTGGAGCGAGGCGCGCTGGCGCACCGAGCATTCGGTGCAGCGCAATGGCGAGCTCTACCCCAGCCACGGCATCGGCCCCTGCGCCATGTACGCCAACATCCACCGCGGCAACCGCTTCACCCACATCAATGCCTTCGCCAGCAAGGCCCGTGGCTTGAATGACTACATCAGCAAGAAGATGGGCGCTAAGGACCACCCCAGCGCCAAGGTGAAGTTCAAGCTCGGCGATGTGGTCACCACCACCCTGGCCTGCGAGAACGGCGAGACCATCATCCTGCAGCACGACACCTCGCTGCCGCGCCCTTACTCGCTGGGCTTCCGGGTGCAGGGCACCGATGGTCTGTGGATGGACCTGAACCATTCCATCCACATCGAAGGCATCAGCAAGCCCCACCAGTGGGAGGACTTCAAGTCCTATCAGGACAAGTTCGAACACCCTCTGTGGAAGAAGTACGCCGCCAAGGCCGAAGGCGCCGGCCATGGCGGCATGGATTTCTTCGTCGTTCACGCCTTTGTCGAAGCGCTCAAGGCCAATGCGCCCATGCCCATCGACATCTACGACGCCGTGGCCTGGAGCGCGATCACGCCGTTGTCCGAGCAGTCCATCGCCGAGGGCTTCAAAACCCTGGCCTTTCCGGACTTCACCGGAGGCCTGTGGAAGACGCGCAAGCCCATCTTCGCTTTCGACGACAAGTACTGAGAGGGTGAAACTTTTTACTGCGCGGCCGCCATACGTCGTTGGCCGAATGCTCGGAATCCTCACGTACATCAAGTACGTTCCGGTTCCTGCGCTCCGTCCGCCTAGTCTGACGGCCGCTCGCTACAAAAGTCTTCACCCTCTGAGGCAGCGCTGCAATATGAACAAGCTACGTCGCAGTTCCTGGGTCGCCGGCCTGCTGGCGCTGGCCGGCTCGATTTCCGCCCCAGCCTGGAGCGCGCCCGTGCGCTTCGAGCTGGGCCGGGACGAGTTCCTGCTGAATGGCCAGCCCACCCAGCTGATCGGTTGCGAGATGCACCCCGCGCGCATCCCGCCCGAGTACTGGCAGCACCGCCTGCGCATGGCCCGCGCCATGGGCTGCAATGCGGTGCCGATCTACTTGTTCTGGAATCAGCACGAGGCGCGGCCGGGCCGCTTTGATTTCAAGACCGGCAGCCGCGACATCGCACGCTTCGCCCGTCTGGCCCAGGCCGAGGGCTTGCTGGTGCTGCTGCGACCCGGGCCTTATGTCTGCGGCGAATGGGATCTGGGTGGATTGCCGCCCTATCTGCTGGCCCACGCGGACATCGGCCTGCGTGGCCAAGACCCGCGCTATATGCAGGCGGTGACGCGTTATGTGAGCGCCGTGTCCCGAGCGCTGGCGCCGCTGCAGATCCAGCGCGGCGGGCCGATCGCGATGCTGCAGATCGAGAATGAGTACGGCAGCTATGCCAATGACCGCGGCTATCTCAAGCGCTTGGCCGCACTGTGGCGCGCCGAGGGATGGCAGATCCCGTTCTACACCGCTGACGGCCCGACCGCCCAGATGCTGGGCGCCGGCAGCCTGCCCGGCGTGGCCGTGGGCCTGGATTCGGGCAGCGAGCCGGCCCACTTCGAGCTGGCCCAGCTCATCAACCCTGGCGTGCCGGTGTTCAGCAGCGAAACCTATCCCGGCTGGCTGACCCACTGGGGCGAGGCCTGGGCCCGGCCCGAAGTCGAACCTTTGCTGAAGGAGGTGGACTTCCTGCTGCGCGCGGGCAAGTCTTTCAGTTTCTACGTCGCCCACGGCGGCAGCAATTTCGGCTTCACGGCCGGCGCCAACTCAGGTGGCAAGGGCTATGAGCCCGATGTCACCAGCTACGACTACGACGCGCCGATCGACGAGCAAGGGCGGCCGCGCGCTAAGTTCTTCCAGCTGCGCGAGCGCATCGCGGCCCTGCGCCAGGATCGCAGCCCCTTGCCCGAGTTGCCCGCGCCGATCCCGGTGATGAGCCTGCCAGCCCTGCAGCTGGAGCCGCATGCCTCGCTCTGGCAACACCTGCCCCCAGCGCTGCGCAGCTCGCATCCCAAGACCTTCGAAGCCTTGGGCCATGAGCAGGGCCTGGTGCTCTACCGCACCCGCCTGGTCGGCGCGCGCAGCGGCAAGCTGGTTCTATATGGTTTGCATGACCTGGCCAGCGTGTACCTCGATGGCCGCCTGATCGGTCACCTGGACCGCCGCCTCGGCGAGAACAGCCTGGAACTGCCCGCCAGCGATGCGGCCGAGCCGCTGCTGGAGATCCTGGTTGAGGCCATGGGCCGCATCAACTTCGGCCCGCTGCTGGTCGACCGCAAAGGCATCACCGAGCGTGTGAGCCTCAACGGCATGACCTTGCTGGGTTGGGAGCACCACCCGCTGCCTCTTCGCGAGCGTTGGGTTCAGGGGCTGTCAGCTGCGGCATCCGCGACGGCGCTGGACCCACGACCGGGCCGTTTCTTCAAGGCCAGTTTCGAGATCACCGGCAGGCCAGCCGACACCTTTCTGGACTTGTCCCAATTCGGCAAAGGCATGGTCTGGGTCAACGGCCACAACCTCGGCCGCTACTGGGCCATCGGCCCGCAGCAGCGGCTCTATCTGCCCGCGCCCTGGCTGCGGCAGGGCCGCAACGAACTGATCGTGCTGGACCTGCGTTCGACCGCGGGTGGTTCGGTCAGTGGGTGGGAGGCGATGAATCCCTGAAGCGCAAGCACGAGCGTTCTGCGCCGTGCAGCCTTCCAAGGTGGGCAGGTTTCAGTGCGCCTGAATCCAGGCCAGGCCTTCGGCCGTGGCGTAGCGGATGGCGGCGCGCGGGCTGTGGAAGCTGGGGGTGAATCGCATCACGCGGTCATGGCTGGCCATGCCTTGGCCCGAGCGGATGGAGACGGAGGCGGCAAAGCTGCCATCCGATTGCGGCTTGATCATGGGCGAAACCAGGTACTTGCCGACTTCGATGCTGTGCTTGTTTTGCATTTTGTTTTTTTCTTGCGGTGCGGCGGGCTCTTGGCCCGTGCCGCTGGGTTTGGAATGAGAAGAGAACTCAGACCAAGGAGTACGGAAAAGCGTTCGAAACAGGGGAGGGGAGCTTGCTACGGCATGTTGGGGCATGCAGTGGATCGAGAGTCCTCAAGGTCTCCATCGATCTCAGGGCTGGGCTTGGGATGCCCGGCTTGGCTTGAGGTGCTTGGCCATGGCGAGGCCGCCTCAGCCTGCCATCATCGGCAGGGCTTGTCGGGCCCAGTGCTTGCGCTTTGACTGAATGAGCAAAGCGCGCTGCTGGCCAGACTTGTCTTCTTCGTTTGTTTTTCTACTTCTTGGTTTTGCGTCTTTTGCGAGTCGGGTCAAAAGCCCCGGTCGCGCAAAAAACAATGGGTTGACGCTTGCACGTCAACCCATCAGGTGAGCGGCGCCCGAGGGCACCACCCGCCGTGCTCAATTACAGAGCGCGGATGTTCGAAGCTTGCAGACCCTTGGGGCCTTGCTTGACTTCGAATTCAACCTTTTGGTTTTCGGCCAGCGTGCGGAAGCCGCCGTTGTTGCGGATTTCGCTGTGGTGGGCGAACAGGTCCTTGGAGCCGTCTTCAGGCGTGATGAAGCCGAAGCCCTTGCCGTCGTCGAACCATTTCACGGTGCCAGTTTGCATTGTTGTCATGATGTGTTCCTTTTGAACAAATTAAAAATACTCCGTGGCTTGCGACAACGCAAAGCCTGCGGAGACAGAAACACTCAAGAACAGTCAAACGGGGAGTTGAAACTGAAGCGAGCCTGGCGCGACGAATGAAGCGAACGTACGGCGGGGCTGCAGATTGAAGACCTTGAAGAAACGGTCTTGTGCGTATCTATGCCTCTAATGTAGCACAGTTTGTCGGCCCCGCCTTGCGCTTTTTGAGCTGGGGCCTAATCCGGCTTGTTCTGCGCATGAGTAACTGGCAAGCTGCGCGGCTCCATGAAATCTGCCTCCTCGATCTCCATGCTGCGGCGCTGTCTTTTTCGGGCCTGGGCTGCCAGCTGCCTGCTCGGAATGGCCTTGGCCGTGTCGGCTGCGCCGGATGAAGAGCGGCTCGGCCGCAACCAAGGCTATCCGGTGGGGCAGGCAGCCAACTGGTTCACCTCCGAGCTGCTGCGTGTAGGCTCATTCACCCACCAGGCTGAGATTCCGGGTTTGATGAACGGTGGTGTCAACGAGCTGGCGCCCAGCACTGAAGTGCTGTCCTTGGCGCGCAACCCCCGCGAGCCGGCGTATCGCTGGCACATCGATGCGCTGCGCAATCTCAGTGTGGAGGACTACCTCGCGCGCCAGCGCGTGATGGGCTTGCTGGTGATCAAGGACGGCGCCGTTCAGTTGGAGCGTTACCAGTACCGACGCAGTGCGCAAGATCGTTTCTTGTCTCACTCGGTGGCCAAGTCTCTGGTGTCACTGGCCATAGGCCTGGCCTTGCAGGACGGGCATATCAAATCATTGGACGATCCTGCAGAGCGCTACGCCAGCCGCCTTGCCGGCAGCCCTTACGGCCGTGTGCCGCTGCGCGATCTGCTGCGCATGGCGTCGGGTCTGCGTTTCACCGAGCGCTATGACGGCCTCGACGATCTCGAACGCTTCGGGCGTGCCGCGGCGCGCGAGGGCCTGGAGGCTGCCTCCCTGCAGATCAGCGAGCGGGCGGCCGAGCCAGGGCAGCGCTTCAACTACGCCAGCGCCGACACCATCGTGCTGACCCTGGTGCTGCGCGCCGCCACCGGCAGCAGCCTGAGCGAGTATCTGCAGCGCCGGCTGTGGCAGCCCATGGGGGCGGAGAGTTCGGCCCTGTGGCGCACCGATCGCTTGGGGGTGGAGATCGCCAGCGGCAACTTCAATGCCACGCTGCGCGACTATGGCCGCCTGGGCCTGCTGCTGGCGAACGATGGGCAGCGGCCCGACACCGGCCAGCAGATCCTGCCGCGCGACTACCTGCTGGAGGCCACCGATGCCAGCCGGCATCCGGCACTGCTGGCGCCGGGGCAGGCCACGCCGTACTTTGGCTACGGTTATCAGTTCTGGACCTTCCCCGGGCGCGCACGCCGCTTCGCCTTGCTGGGCGTGTACGGGCAGATGATCTTTGTTGATCCGGCACTCAAGCTGGTGATGGTTCAAACCAGCGCCAATGCCAAGCCCCATGCGGGCGACACCAGTCTGGGCCGCGAGGCCGATGCTTTCTGGCGCGGCCTGGTCTCGTACTACGGCGGCAGCTGGTGAGACCGCTGGATCGCTTGGCCGATTGAGCGAGCTGAACTGCCTGCGCTTGCAAGCACTAGGATGTCGGCCCAGGAGTGAGTCCCCATCATGCGAATTGAAATTGAAGCCGGCGTGCGTTTGTTTGTCGATGTGCAAGGCCCGGGCCTGGTGCCCGACGGTCCGCGCCTGCGCGAACTGCCCACCTTGATCTGCATGCACGGCGGCCCCGGTTTCGACCATGCGGCCTTCAAGCCCGGTTTCGCCGCGCTGGCCGATGTGGCTCAGGTCATCTACTACGACCACCGCGGCCATGGCCGCAGCGACCCTCGCCCGCCCGAGGAGTGGACGCTGGACACCTGGGCCGACGATGTGGTGCGCCTCAGTGACGCGCTGGGTCTGGTCAAGCCCATCGTGCTGGGCCAGAGCTTTGGTGGTTTTGTGGCGCAGCGCTACCTGGCCCGTCACCCGGCGCATGCCAGCAAGGTCATCCTGTCCAGCACCTCGCACCACATGGGTCTGGAGCGCAAGCTGGCTGCCTTTGAGCGGCGCGGCGGCCCGCAGGCGCGGGCGCTGGCCGAAGACTTCTGGCTGCGGCCCTCGGACCAGACCTGGCAGGCCTACTGGAGCGGCGTGCGCAGCCTCTACAACACCCAACCGCCGGCGGATGCGGACGCTGGCGCCCGCACCCTGATCAAGCCCGAGATCCTCTTGCACTTTGTCGCGGGTGAAAAGCAGCAGATGCAGCTGCTGCCGGGCTTGGCTGCGGCGCAGTGCCCGGTGCTGGTGATGTGTGGCGAGCAGGACCCGGTCTGCCCGCCCGAGGATGCGCAGGAAATTGCCGCCGCCTTGCCCCCAGGCCTGGCCGAGTTGGTGACCTTTGCCGGCGTGGGCCATGGCGCCTGGCGCGACGACCCGGATGCGGCTTATGCCGTGCTGCGCCGGTTCATCACACAGCCGGTTTGAGCTGTGGCTGCGGCGCGGGCAGGCTCAAGCGCTGAACAGCGCAGCCAGTTCCCGCTCCACCAGGCTGGCGTCGCCGAGGTTCATCTCGATCAAGCGGCGCAGGTGGGTGATGCTCTCGATGTCGATGCTGCGGCAGAGCATGCCGGCGCGATCGCCGTGCACATGGGCCAGCTCACCGGCCATGGAAATGGCAGTCTCGCCATCGGCCAAGGTGAGCTTGAGCAGGCAGGGCGTGCCCACGCTGACGCCGGATGCAGCCGGCAGCTGCAGCAGCGCGCCCTTGAGAGACAGATCCAGCACCTGGGCTTGCAGGGCGGTCTGGGTGGTGATGAGTTCGGCTTTGACGTCGAAGGCGACGCGGGCGAACTGGCGGCGTTCGGTGTTGATGGCAGTCTCCCAAAGTCGCAAAAGCGCTCGAACAGCTCAGGTCATGCTAGCAGACGCGCCCCGCGGCCGGCGGCTTGAAATTGGCGGGAAAAGGGCGGTCTGATCTACGGCAGCGGCCGCAAAACAGCCGCCAAACAGAGCGCCTTCGCGCTCAGCCGCTCCAGGGCTCGCAGATGGTGCTCAGTTCCACCGCCTTGCGCAGTCGGGCCGGGACCACCGACTCCAACCCCATGGATTCGAGTGTGTACCAGGCCGCGCGCAGGTAGGCGGCGGTCGACTGGCGCGCTTCGCCCAGCGGTTGGCCGCGCAGCTCTGGCTGGTCCAGGGCGCGGCCTTCGGACAGCCGGCTTTGCTGGTGGCTGCGCGGTTCGATCACGGGTGCGCGGTAGCGCAGGGCGATGCGCGCCAGCAAGGTCTGTACCTCGTCACTTTGCGCATGGGGCCCGAGCAGTTTGGCGAGGTCGCCCAGCACCTCTTCGGCGGCGGCCGCCAGCAGGCGCGCCGCATGGTCGCTGCCCCCTGCCAGATAGAGGGCGGCGGCCAGGTCGGCGTATTCCAGGGCCAGCGCCAGCTTCGGCAGGTCGGAGGGAGAACTCATGGTGTAAGAAGATGCAGCAGCGCAGGCTGTTTCAGCGCCGCACAGTGTAGGCTGCGACTCAAAGCGCACAGACACAGTTTCACGTGCAGGCCTTCACGCTGCGCACGCCTGTGCCGCCCGATTCAGCCATTGACGGCTTTGAACTTGCATGGAGGTGCCCGATGGACGAACACATGATGGACCCGAACCGCCGCGCTCAGCTGCGCCGCCTGGGTGGCTTGCTCGGCGCCGCCGCATCGTTGAGCACGCTGGGTGCGCACAGCGCCCTTGCCGCGCCTGCTGCCGACGATGAGGCCAACAGCTACGACGAGGACTCCATCCTCAAGGCCGCAACCGACTTCTTCGGCAGCACCACTGAGGGCCTGGCCCGCGTGATTGAAAAGGCCTTCAAGGAGCAGGGCCGGCCGAATGCCTACGTCAAAGGCGAGGAGGTCAGCGCGGCGCTCAGCGTGGGCCTGCGTTACGGCGAGGGCCGCCTGCAGATGAAGGCCGGCGCCTCCGCCCCGGTGTTCTGGGCCGGGCCGTCCATCGGTTTTGATGCCGGTGCCAATGCCTCCAAGGTCTTCACCCTGGTCTATCACCTGCCCAAGGCCTCGGCCATCTACCAGCGCTTCCCTGGGGTCGATGGCAGCCTGTACTACGTCGGCGGCGCGGGCATCAATTACCAGCGCCTCAAGGGCATCACCCTGGCCCCAATCCGCCTCGGGGTCGGCCTGCGTGCCGGGGCCAGCGTCGGTTATGTGCACTACCGCCGAGAGAAGAGCATCAATCCCTTCTGATGGCTTTCTGACTTGCGGCGCCATCTCGGTGCCCTGCAAAGCGCGGCGATGAACTCCGTTCATCCCGCGCTTTTGCCATTTGGTCCAGCCATTTCCGGGCGTCGTCCCAAGTGACTTGGCGCCTGCTGACGCGACTTCTAAGCTGACTCCCAGATCACAAGTTCAAGCCCATGTGGTGCGCGATGACTTGTGGCACCCCAGCCCTCAACGGAGTCCTGTTCATGAAGTTCCAATCTCCTTCCGCCGCCTTGTTGACGCTCACCGCCCTGAGCTTTGCCGCGGGCGCTGCTCAGGCCCAGACTCAAACCCAGCTGCAGCGCGTGGCGGTTTCGGGCCAGGGCGTTGGCGACCTGAGTCTGCCGCCCTTGGCCCAGGTGTGCCCTGGTTATGTTCAGGCGCTGAATGAGCAACTCAGCCCGGTGGCCGAGCGCGAGCGCAGCGAGGCAGTGGTCACTGTGAGCTTCAAGCTCGGCGGCGAGCAGCCGGCGGAACTGCGCATCCAGGACGGCCCGCTCGAATACCGCAAGGCGGTGCGCCGCGCCATGCACCAAGTCAGCTGCCAGGCTGGCGTGGCCCAGGGCGGCGCCTACAAGTTGCTCGTGAGTTTCAATGCCAATGCCGGCGACTCCGATGCGCCGCAGGCGCAGCAGTCTGCTGTGTCGTCAGAGACTTGGGTGGCGCTCGCCGCCTCGCGTTGACGAGGACAGAGGCGAGGGCAGAAGCGAAGGCAGAGGCGAGGGCCGGTCGAATCAGGGCAGCCAGATCTCGAAGCGTGTGCCCTGCTGGCGCTGCGCCGCGTCGCGCGGTTGCAGCAGCACCCGGCCCTGACGCTCCTTGAGCTGGTGGGCGCGGGCGACGGCGGCGCACAGCTCCAGGCCCAGTCCGGTGGATGAGCGCGCGGCCGGGTCTTCGGCGTCCAGGCCCAAACCGTCATCCTCGACGGCAAAGACCAGAAAGCCCTGCTCGACCCGCACGCTCAGCCGCACCTCGCTGCGCGCAAAGCGCCAGGCGTTGTGCAGGGCCGCTTCCAAAGCCAGGCGCACCAGGCGTGGGTCGAAGTACCAGAAAGGCGGCGCACCGGTGCAATCGTCCAGGCTCAGCGGCGCACCGTCGGGGCGGGAATCCACGCGCAACATCTGCTGCAGGAATTCGCGCGGCGACTCGTCCTCCATCTGTGCCGTCAGCGTGCCCTGCGGGTTGGCGTAGACGGTGAGATAAGCCACCAGGCGTTGGCGCAACTGCGCGCAGTGCAGGTGGGCGCGGTGGGCGGCCTCGGCCTCGGGCGTTTCAACCAACAGGCTCAGCTCGGCTTCGAGCACGCCCAGCTGGTTTTTCAGGTCGTGAACCAGCAGGGCCAGCAGCTCGCGGTTCATGCGCTCGCGCGGCCGGCCGGTGCGGCCGTGGCGCTGATGCTGAACGGGGAGTTGCCCTGCAGCGCGGCCAGAGTCTCGCGCAGGTAGCGGCGCATCTGGGCCACACGGTCGTTGCCGGGCATCAGCTTTTCCAGCCGCGCCAGGTAGTCGCGCACCTGGTTCAGGCGGCTGTCGTCGAGCCTCTTTTTCAAGCGCAGCGCCATGCAGTTCATCTGCGCGCATTCCAGCAGCACGGTGGTGTTCTCGGGGTACTCGGCCAGCTCGGCCTCGATGGCCTGCAGCGCTTCATCGAGCTGCCCGGCGCGCAGCAGCATCTTGGCCTCGTGCAAGCGGGTTTTGAGGCCCTTGCTGGCGGCATGGACCACGCCTTCGATCTGGTCCTTGTGGCCGGTGTCGTTCAAGGCCTTGCAAGCCAGCTGCTGGATGCGGCTGTTTTCATGGTCGGCGCTGACCGCTTGGTTGATCAGCTTCAGCCCCGTTTCGATCTGGCCCGTCAGCAAGGCGGCGCGCGCCAGGGTGACGGTGGCGAAATCGGCCTTGCCCGTCATGGGCGCTTGTGCCAGGGCCTGCTCGGCTTCGCGGGCGGCTTTCTCGCTTTCGCCTTGCAGGGCATGGGCTTGCGCGCGCAGGGCCAGGGCCACGGCTTCGAATTCGGGTTCCTGAGCGCCGCGGGTGGCTCGGGTGGCGCTGTCGGCGATCAATTCCAGCGCTTCCTTGGTTTCGCCCAGGTCGATCTGGGTCTGGGCCAGGTACAGCAGATCCTGAGCCTGCGCCGTGATCGCGCCCTGGCTGAACTTGATGGCTTTTTGCAGGCTGGCCTTGGCGGTGGCGAGGTCGCCGTTGCGGTAGGCGCTCTCGGCCAGTTGGCGCTGGCGCCGGGCCGAAGGCACGACCTGGGCGCTCTTTTTCATCATCTGCATGGCGGCACCGTGGTCGCCCAGGGCTTCCAGGGCTTGGGCGGCGATGTCGTAGGCGGCGAGGTTCTTGTCGCCCTCGGGTGAGCTGAGGATGGCCTGGGCCAGGCGTTTGGCCTCGTCGAACTTGCCGGCCGCTTTCTGCGCCCGGGCGAGGCCGATCTGGGCCCACATCAGGCCGGCACGCAGATCCAGCGCACCCTGGTAGACCTGGCGCGCTTCGTCGGCATTGCCCAGGTCCAGCAAGGTCTGTCCCTTGATCTGCAGGGCATGCATGAACCAGCGGTCTTTCTTGGCCAGCAAGGCGTCGCAGGCGAGCAGGGCGGCGGGCAGGTCGTTCTTGCTCAGGGCCTTGTTGATGTCGAGCAGGGCGTGGCGTTTGTCGAGCTGGCTTTTGAGCCGGTCCTCGATGTCCCCGGCGGTGATGGGCTTGAGCAGGTAGGCGTCCGGCATGTGCTCGCTGGCCGAGGCCACCGAGTTGTAGTTGCTCTCGGCCGTGATCATGAAGAACAAGGTGTCGTGCGCCAGCAGCCGACCCTCACGCAGGAACTCGAACAGCTGCTGGCCGTCGGTCTTGTGGTTGAGGTTGTAGTCGCACAGGATCAGGCCGTAGTGCTTGGCGCGCACCATGCGCAGGGCGTCTTCGGCCGAGCCTGCGGCATCGATCTTGCCGATGCCCAACATGCCCAGCTGGCCACGCAGCGTGGTCTGCTGGGTGGCCATATCGTCCACGACCAGGGCTTCAATCTTGGAGTACGGGGTATCGACGCGCATAAGCTCCCTTGTGCACATGGCAACGCGGTCCCTGGGCTGGCGTCGCTCGGCTTGGGCTGCAAGCCTGCGCGATCACCGCCCAGTGTTTGATGGCAAGCTTACAGGAGCCCGGCGGCGCTGAGGCGCGGAGTTGAGGTGGGATCTCGGGCCGAAACTCAAGCCAGATGGTGAGCCCAGGCGCAGCGGGGCGCGCTTCAGGCGTAGACGTTGAGCCGGGTTCCCAGCGAGCCCGAGCTGGCCAGGGCCGGCTGGGCTGGCAGTGCGTCCAGCAGTTGCAGGGCGCCCTGCGCTTGCTGGTCGATGGCTTTTTTCAGCACCAGCATCTGCGCGCTTGACTGCACGCTGCCGGGCGCGGCGGAGCCGGCGTTGTGGACCAGGGCGGTGTTGGCGAGTTCCATGCGGGGCTCCTTGGTGCGGCTGCTGCTTCTTCCGCAGTTGTCGGCCGCCCCGGCCTGGAACTTGAGCCCGGATCAGCCGGTGTTGCGCAAACCCGCGGCGATGCCGTTGATCGACAGATGGATGCCGCGCTGAACGCGTTCCATGCTGGGGTCGCTGGCGCGGCTCTCCAGTGGCACCGCGCGGTAGCGGCGCAGCAGCTCGACCTGCAGGTGGTTGAGCGGGTCGATGTAGGGGAAGCGGTGGCCGATCGAGCGGGCCAGGGCCGGGTTGCCGGCCAGGCGCTCTCGCTCGCCCGTGATCAGGCTCAGCGCCAGGCTGGTGCGCTCGAACTCGGCCTTGACCGCGGCGCAGATCTTTTTGCCCAGGCGCTTGTCTTCGACCAGGTCGACATAGCGCTCGGCAATCGCCAGATCGGTCTTGGCCAGCACCATGTCCAGATTGGACAGCAGGGTGCGGAAGAAGGGCCATTGCTTGAACATGCGCTTGAGCAAGCCCAGGTTCTTGCCATGCTGCTCGCTGCCCTCGGGGCCGAGGAACTCGAGTACGGCAGAGCCAAAGCCGCACCAGCCGGGCAGGGCGACGCGGCTCTGGCCCCAGCTGAAGCCCCAGGGGATGGCGCGCAGGTCTTCGATCGCGCGGGTGGGCTTGCGCGAGGCTGGGCGCGAGCCGATGTTGAGCTCGGCGATCTCGCGGATGGGCGTGGCGGCGAAGAAATACTCGGCAAAGCCGGGCGTGTCGTAGACCAGGCCGCGGTAGGCGCCGAAGCTCAGGTCCGACAAGGCTTGCGCGGCCTCGAGGAAGCTCTTGGGCGCGCTCTTGGTCGGGTGCAGCAGGGTGGCTTCCAGTGTGGCGGCCACCAGGGTTTCCAGATTGCGCCGGCCGATCTCGGGGTTGGCGTATTTGGAGGCGATCACCTCGCCTTGCTCGGTCAGGCGGATCTGGCCGTTCACCGTGCCCGGGGGTTGGGCCAGGATGGCCTGGTAGCTCGGGCCGCCGCCGCGGCCCACGGTGCCGCCACGGCCGTGGAACAGGCGCAGGGTGATGCCGCGGGCCTCGGGCAGGGTGGCGAACATGTCGACCAGGGCGATCTCGGCGCGGTAGAGCTCCCAGCTGCTGGTGAACACGCCACCGTCCTTGTTGGAGTCGGAGTAGCCCAGCATGATGTCCTGCTCACCACCGCTGCGCTTGAGAAGGGCGGAGATGCCGGGCAGGGCGTAGAACTCGGCCATGATGACCGGCGCCTCGCGCAGGTCGCCAATGGTCTCAAAGAGCGGCGAGACGATCAGGTCGCTCACCGCCTCGCCATCCAGCGTGCCGCGCAGCAGGCCGACTTCTTTGAGCAGCAAGAGCACTTCCAGCAGATCGCTGACCGACTCGGTGTGGCTGATGATGTAGTGGCGCAGCGCCTCGCGGCCGAAGCGCTGCAGGCTTTCCAGCGCCGCCTCGAAGATGGCCAGCTCGCCCACGGTTTTTTCGCTGTACTGGGCGCCGTGCACGCGCAGCGGCCGGGCGTCTTGCAGCAGGCGCAGCAGCAGGGCGCGGCGGCCGGCTTCGTCCAGGGCGCTGTAATCGGCCTCGACGCGGGCGGTGCTCAGCAGCTCGGCGATCACCGCCTCATGCTGGTCCGAGCTTTGGCGCAGGTCCAGCGTGGCCAGGTGGAAGCCGAACACGCGCACGGCGCGCATCAGGGGTTTCAGGCGCGGCGCGATCAGGGCGCCGGCATGGTGGCTGCGCAGCGAGCGCTCGATCACTTGCAGATCGGCCAGCAGCTCGTCTGGGCTGGCGTAGGGCGCTTGCGGGGCCACGGCGTGGCGCAGGGCCTCGGTGCCGGTCAGCTGCTGCAGGGTGGCGGCGGCGCGCGCGTACATGCCGGTCAGGGCGCGACGGTAGGGCTCGTCCATGCGGTGCTCGTTGCGGTCCGGGCTGCGTTCGGCCAGGGCCTGCATTTCCGGCGTCACCTGGGCCAGCCGGGCCGAGATGGACAACTCGGCGCCCAGCTCATGCAGCTCGGTCAGGTAGTGGCGCAGCGCCACCTCGCTCTGGCGCGAGAGCGCATGGCGCAGGGTGGTGGCGGTGACATTGGGGTTGCCGTCGCGGTCGCCGCCGATCCAGTGGCCCATGCGCAGAAAGCTGTTGAACTCATGGCCGGGCAGGGCCTCTTCCAGTTCAGCGTAGAGCTTGGGAATCTGGCGCAGGAAAGTGGCCTGGTAGTAGGACAGGGCGTTTTCGATCTCGTCGGCCACGGTCAGCTTGCTGTAGCGCAGCATGCGGGTCTGCCAGAGCTGGGTTACGCGGGCGCGGATCAAGGCCTCGTTGTCGCGGCGTTCGCGCTCGCTGTGCAGGCTGTCGCGCTGCTCGACCAACTGGGCCACGGCGCGCTCGGCATCGAGGATGCTCTTGCGCTGCACCTCGGTCGGGTGGGCGGTCAGCACCGGCGAGATGAAGCCGTGCTGCAAGGTCTTGGCGATCTCGGCCGGGCGCACCCCGGCCTCGTGCAGCCGCTCCAGGGCAAAGGCCAGCGAGCCCTCGGCCAGGCTGCCGGCCCGCTCGTGCACCTCGCGGCGGCGCACATGGTGGCGGTCCTCGGCGATATTGGCCAGGTGCGAGAAATAGCTGAAGGCACGGATCACGCTGACCGTCTGCTCGCCCGACAGGCTCTTGAGCAGCTTGTCAAAGCTCTTGCCCGCGGCAGCATCGTGCTTGTGACGGAAGGCCACCGAGAGCTGGCGGATGCGCTCGACCAGCTCGTAGGCCTCGCGGCCCTCCTGTTCGCGGATCACCTCACCCAGAATCCGGCCCAGCAGGCGGATGTCGTCCATCAGCGGCTGGTTTTTGTCGGCGGCCTGGCGGTTGCTGGTGGGGGCCGGAGGGGCGGACTTGGCGCGACGCGGGGCGGCTTTCGAGGAGGCGGGCATGGCGGGGCTCGGCTGGACAGGGGTGATGTAACAAGGTTACGGCAATCCAACTCTAGCAGTTTCTTCGGCTCGCCAATTTCGGCTGAGTTACAACAGCCGCCTGCTAGCATGCCGGCCATGAAAGAAACCATCGTCATCGCCACGCGCGAAAGCCGTCTGGCCCTCTGGCAGGCCGAGCATGTCAAGGCGCTTCTGGAGCGCAGCCTGCACCTGAACGTCGAGTTGCTGGGCATGACCACCCGCGGCGATCAGATCCTCGACCGCACCCTGTCCAAGGTCGGTGGCAAGGGCTTGTTCGTGAAAGAGCTTGAAACCGCGCTGGAAGAGGGGCGTGCCCATCTGGCCGTGCATTCGCTCAAGGACGTGCCCATGGAGCTGCCCGAGGGCTTCGCCCTGGCCGCCATCCTGGAGCGCGAAGACCCGCGCGATGCCCTGGTGTCCAACCGTTATGCCGCGCTGGCCGAGCTGCCGCAGGGCGCCTTGGTCGGTACCTCCAGCCTGCGCCGGGTCGCCCAGCTCAAGGCTTTGCGCCCCGATCTGCGCATCGAGCCGCTGCGCGGCAATCTCGACACCCGCTTGCGCAAGCTCGACGACGGCGGCTACGACGCCATCGTCCTGGCCGCGGCCGGCCTCAAGCGCCTGGGCCTGGCGGATCGCATCCGCAGCCATTTCAGCGTCGAGGAGATGATTCCTTGCGCCGGCCAAGGCGCCCTGGGCATCGAGCTGCGTGCCGATGCGGCAGAACTCAACGCTCAGCTGGCCACCTTGATCGACCGCCCGACCTGGCTGGCCACGCAGACCGAACGCGCCGTTTCGCGCAGCCTGGGCGGCAGCTGCAGCATGCCGCTGGCGGCCCATGCGCGCTGGCAGGGCGAGCAGTTGCTGGTGGCCGTGGCCCTGGGCCATGCCGAGTCGCCCGAGCGGCCTCTGCTGAAGGCGCAGCTGCAGGCCGCGGTGCGCAGTGATGCCGAAGCCGTGGCCTTGGGCGAGCAGGCCGCTCAGGCCCTGCGTGATCTGGGCGCGGCGGACTATCTGCCCGCAGCCTGACTCGCTCGCCGCCATGGCGTCGCCCGAAACGGCTACTTTGCAATTGATCCTGACCCGGCCGCAGCAGCAGGCCGGCGACTGGCTGCAGCGCTTGCAAGCGCAGGGCGTGCCGGCGCGCAGCTTTCCGCTGCTGGCCATCAGCCCCGCGGCGCCCGAGCAGGCGCAAGCGGCCTGGGCGGCCTTGGCACGGGCGCGCCTCGCCTTCTTCGTCAGCCCCAATGCGGTCGAGGGCTTTTTTGCGCAAGCACCGGCGGGCTTTGAATGGCCCGCGGCCTGTCTGGCCGCCTGTGTCGGGCCCGGCAGCGCGCGCGCCTTGCAGGCGGCCGGCGTGCCGGCGTCCCTCATCATCCAGCCGCCGGCAGATGCGCCCAGCCTCGACTCCGAGCACTTGTGGCCCCAGCTCAGCGGCATGGATTGGCAAGGCCGGCCGGTGCTGATGCTGCGCGGCGAGGGTGGCCGCGACTGGCTGGCCGAGCGCTTGCGCGAGCGCGGTGCGGCGCCGGTTGAATTCTTCAGCGTCTACCGGCGCGGCTGCCCGCAGCTGGATGCGGCGCAGCAGCAGGAGCTGGTCGATCTGCTCGCGCAGCCGCAGCGAATGCTCTGGCTGTTCAGCAGCGGCGAGGCGGTTGGACACCTGCACAGCTTGGCACCGGCCGGCGTGGACTGGTCACGCCATCGCTGCTTGGCCACCCATGCCCGCATTGCCGAGCGCGCGCGCGCCGAGGGTTGGGGGCATGTGGTTTTGACGCGACCCGATGCGGCGGCCGTGGCCCAAGCCTTCGGTGCGGTGCAGGCCGACGCCTACAATCATTTTCACTGTGAGTGAAGCCCAAACCCCCCCTCTCGACGCCACGACGGGCGCTGCTGCGCCCGCCAGCGATGCGCCCGGCGCGAGCCTGAATTCCGCGACTTCCGTTCCCGTTGCCGCGCTGCCCGCTGCCGCCTTGCCGAGCTGGGTGCCGGTGACCCTGCTGCTGCTCGGCGTCGCCTCGCTGGCCGGTGTGGGTCTGGCATGGCAAGGCCTGAGCCGCCAGCAAGCGCTGGAGCAAGAGCTGGTGCGCCGCCAGGAACTGGTGCAGGCCGAGGCCAGCGAGGCCCGAGCCGCTTCGCGCCAGTCGCAAGACCTGACCCGTGACACGGCCGCCAAGGTGGCCTTGCTCGATGCCCGCCTGGCCGAGGTGGCCCTGCAGCGCGGTCAGCTGGAAGAGTTGATCCAGTCCATGTCTCGCTCGCGCGACGAGAACGTCATCGGCGACATCGAAGCCTCCATCCGCGTCGCTCTGCAGCAGGCTGCCGTGACCGGCAGCGTCGAGCCCTTGGTAGCCACGCTCAAGCAGGCCGACGAGCGCCTGCTGCGCTACAAACAGCCGCGCATGGAAGGCGTGCGTCGCGCCGTGGCGCGCGATCTGGACCGCGTCAAGGCCATCAGCGTGGTCGATGTGTCCACCCTGACCATCAAGCTTGACGAGGTGGTGCGGCTGCTCGACGAGCTGCCCCTGCTGGCTGTGGCCGAGCGCGGCGGCGAGCCGGCGACCGCGCCGGGCCGTGCTGGCAAGCCGAGCGGGGCTGGCGGCAAGGCGCAAGACGGCAAAGCCGATGCGGCACCGGGCGAGGACGACGGTGCGCTGTCGGTCTGGTGGTGGCGTGCCAAGACCCGCCTGGCCGAGATGGCGGGCCTGGTCTGGGGTGAGACCCGCACCCTGGTTCGCGTCACCCGCATCGACCATCCCGAGGCGGTGCTGCTGGCCCCCGAGCAGGCGTTTTTCCTGCGCGAGAACCTCAAGCTGCGCCTGCTCAATGCCCGCCTGGCCTTGCTCAGTCGTCAGTTCGACACTGCGCAGGCCGATCTGCGTGACAGCCAGGACGTGCTGAACCATTACTTCGACGCCCGCTCCCGCAAGGTCAGCTCGGCCATCGATCTGGTGCGCCAGGTCGCCGGTCAGGCGCGCCAGGTCAGTGTGCCGCGCCCCGATGACACCCTGGCCGCGTTGGCGGCCGCTGCGGCGGGCCGCTGATTGCCCGGAGCCGGGCCGCGGTCGACTCCCAACTTCAAAAAAGAACGAAAGCAAAGGTTCGGTTCATGCGTACCGTGGTGTGGTTGGTCCTCTTGTTCACCGTGGCGGTGGTGGCCGCGCTGGCCTTGGGCCAGAACGATGGGCTGGCCAGCTTCTACTGGAATGGCTGGCGCCTGGATGTGTCGCTGAACCTGTTCCTGCTGGCCTTGGTCGGCACCTGCTTTGCCTTGGTCACCGCCATTCAGACCATCGGCGCCTTGACCAGCCTGCCGCGCCGTGCGCACGAGTGGCGTCTGGCCCAGCGCGAGCGCGGCGCCCAGCTGGCCTTGCGTGACGCGCTGGCCGAATTTTTCGGCGCCCGTTACGGACGCGCCCAGAAGGCCGCCCAGCGTGCGCTCAGCATCCATGCCCAGACGCCCGAGTTGCAGCAGGACGAGGGCTTTCTGGCCCTGGGCCATCTGCTCTCGGCCAGCAGTGCCCACCGGCTGCAGGACAAGCGCCGTCGCGATGAGCAGCTGCAGCTGGCGCTGGATGCCGCCAAGCGCTCGCCGCAAGGCCGTGCGCAGGAGGAGGGCGCCCGTTTGCTGGCTGCCGAGTGGGCGCTGGACGACCGTGATGCGCCGCGTGCGCTGAGCCTGCTGGCTGAGCTCTCCCCAGGCGTGGCGCGCCGTACTCAGGCCCTGCGACTGAAGCTGCAGGCCAGCCGTCTGGCCAAACAGCCGCTGGAAGCGCTGCGAACCGCGCGCCTGCTGGCCAAGCACCAGGGCTTCTCCAAGGTTGCCGCCCAAGGCCTGCTGCGCTCACTGGCCTTCGAGGCGTTGGACGCCGCCCGCGATGCCGACCAGCTTCGCTCCGTCTGGCAGCAACTGGACAGCGCCGATCGCCGCGATGTGTTTGTGGCCGCGCGCGCGGCACAGCGTGCGGGTGCGCTCGGCGTGCCGGACGATGGCCGCGGCTGGCTGCGCCCGTTCTGGGACGATGTCGCCGAGTTGGGTGCGGACGAACGTGCGACGCTGGCCGAAGCCTTGGTGCTGGTCTTGCCCGGCCTGGGCCCTGAATGGTTGCAGCGCCTGGAGACGGCGGTGCAGCGTTTCCCCCGCGATCGGGCCTTCAGCTATGCCCTGGGCCACGCGCTGGCCGAGCGCCAGCTCTGGGGCAAGGCACGCTTGATCCTGGAGCAGGTGGCCGATGAATCCAGTTTGGGCACGGCCGCACGTCGCCGCAGCTGGTTGGTGCTGGCCCATCTGGCCGAGCAGGACGGCGATCTGGATCGCCGCGCCCGCTGCCACGAGGCCGCCGCCACGTTGGTTTGAGTCAAAAAATTGAAAAGTCTTCCCAAGTCCAAATAAAGCATGCTATAGTGCAAGGCTTCGCGGCTGTAGCTCAGTTGGATAGAGTACTTGGCTACGAACCAAGGGGTCGTGGGTTCGAATCCTGCCAGCCGCACCAAACTAACAAAATGTCGCACGAAGCGTCCGCAAGGAAATTCGATGCCGACGCAAACAAGCCTCAGTGAGAAATCTCTGGGGCTTTTTTGTTTTGGACTCAGCTGGACGCGTCAGGCGCTTCGCATGAGCGGCACTCAAGTCTCGCGCGCAGTCCGCGCGGCGTGAAGCTCGGTCAATATCTCTTCCGTGTGCTCGCCCACATTCGGCCCGGCTTCGGGCGTCCGCAAGCGGCTGCGTGAAAAGCGCGGAGCCGGGGAGGGCTGCCAATGCCCGTCGATGTGCACATGGTTGCCACGCGCCTGTGCCTGCGCATGCGTGGCCGCCTCGTCCAGACTGAGCACGGGCGCCACGCAGCAATCCAGATCGGCCAGGTCCTGCTCCCACTGGGCACGGCTGCGCGTCTTGACCCGCTCGGCCACGCGTGCGCGCAGGGCGGGCCAGTGTTCGGTGTTCATGTGCTGGGCCGGGTCGACGTCGTGCAGGCCCAAACCCTGGAGCAAGCGCGCATAGAACTGCGGCTCGATGGCGCCCAGGCTCAGGTGGCCGCCATCGCCGCATTCAAAACAGTCGTAAAAGGGCGAGCTGTGCAGAAAGAAGTTGTCGGCGGGGCGCTCGCTCCACTGACCCTCGCTGCGCAGGGCCGAAACCAGGCCGCCGAGCAGGCCCAGGCCCTCGAGAATGGCCGCGTCGATCACCTGCCCGCGGCCCGAGCGCTGGGCCTCCAGCAAGGCACTCAGCAGGCCCAGGGCCAGCAGCATCGCGCCGCCGCCCATATCGCCGAGCAAGCTGGCCGGCGCGCTCGGCGCCTGCCCCGGCCTGGAGGCGATGGAGAGCGCGCCACTCAAGGCCAGGTAGTTGATGTCGTGACCGGCGCGCTGGGCCAGCGGCCCGGTCTGGCCCCAGCCGGTCACCCGGCCGTAGACCAGGCGTGGGTGTGTGGCCTCAAACACATCCGGCCCCAAGCCCAGGCGCTCCATCACCCCGGGGCGAAAGCCCTCGATCAGGGCATCCGCCCTGTGGATCAGTTCCAGCGCCGTCCGCTGCCCGGCATCGCTTTTCAAATCGAGCACGATGGAGCGCTTGCCGCGATTCAGTGCACGCGCGTTGCCGATGCTGCGTGAGCCAGCGCTGGAGGGGCGATCGATCACGATCACGTCGGCGCCCAGGTCGGCCAGCAGCATGCCGCATAGGGGCGCAGGGCCGAGCCCGGCCAGCTCGATCACGCGAATGCCCTGCAAAGGGCCGGAGGCTGACGGGGCCGGTGTAGTCCTGCTGTTGTTGTCGTGCTCGCTGCTGCGTTCGCTCATCTGCAGACCTTCTCTTCGGTTGGCAAAGCTTGCAGAGACAATACACGCATGAGCAAGGCATTCACCAAGGAAAGTGATGCGGATGACGACGAGGACCTGGCGCTGCCGGCCTTGCCGCAGGGCGCGCGCAACTACATGACCCCGCAGGGCTATGCCCGCATGCGGGCGGAGTTCATGACGCTGCTCGATGTCGAGCGGCCCAAGATCGTCGAAATCGTGTCCTGGGCGGCCAAGAACGGCGATCGCAGCGAGAACGGCGACTACCTCTACGGCAAGAAGCGATTGCGCGAGATCGATCGGCGCCTGCGTTTCCTCAACAAGCGCCTGGACCTGGCCGAGGTGGCCGACCCCAGCCTGCACCACGGCAACGAGCAGATCTTTTTCGGCGCCACCGTCACCTACGCCACCGGCAAAGGCGAGGAGCGCACCATCACCATCAAGGGCATCGATGAATCCGACAGCCTGGCGGGTGAGGTCTCCTGGGTGTCACCAATTGCCCGTGTGCTCTTGAAGGCACGGGTCGGCGATGAGCTGCAGCTGATGACGCCGGGTGGCGTCGAGCAGATCGAGGTGCTGGAGGTCAGCTACCCGAAGCCGGAGGCCCTGAAGCCGGTTTAGGGCTTGACGCGCCAGACCCGCAGCACGGCGGGCGAGCGCTTGAGGGTGCGCAGCACATCGGCCAGGTGCAGGCGGTCGCGCACCGAGAGGATGAGGTTCATCTCGGCGGTTTCGCGCTGCTGCATCTCGTCGCTCATCATGATGTGGGTGATGTCGGCCTCCGCCGCGCTGACGGCCGAGGCCACTTGCGCCAGCACGCCCTTGCCGTTCTTCAGCAGCAGGGACACGGCGGCCTCGAAGGGGCGGGTCAGCTCTTCGGCCCAGTTGACGGCGATCCAATGCTCGGCATCGCGCTGGAATAGCTTGCGGCCGACCTGGCATTCGGCCGTGTGCACCAGCAGGCCTTCACCGCGGCCCAGATAACCCTTGATTTCATCGCCGGGTATGGGGCGGCAGCAGGCTGCCAGACGAACCGAGGCGCCTTCGCTGCCGTCCAGCGTGACCTGGCCTTGCGAGGGACCATCGTCCGCCGTGAAGCGGCCGATGCTGAGCATGACGGCATCGGGCCGCTGGCCTTGCTCGGCCAGCATGCGGGCCAGCTTCTTGGCCACGATGGTGGCGATCTTTCGGCCCAGACCGATCTCGACGAGCAGCTCGTCGGCATGGCGGTTGTCGGCCCAACGGGCCAGCTGCTGCCAGAGTTGAGCGGCATCGTCGTCCTCGTCGTTCAGGCTGGGCAGGCTCAGGCCTTCGGCACGCAGGGCCTGGGCCAGCATCTTCTCGCCCAGGTCGCGGCTTTCTTCCTGCTCCAGGTTCTTGAGGAAGTGGCGGATCTTGGAGCGCGCGCGGCCGGTGCGAACAAAGCTGAGCCAGGCCGGATTGGGGCGAGCGCCGGCGGCGGTGACGATTTCCACCACATCGCCGCTGCGCAGCTCGGCCCGCAGAGGCACGGGTTCGCCGTTGATCTGTGCGGCCACGCAATGGTCGCCGACATCGGAGTGGATGGCGTAAGCAAAGTCCACCGGCGTCGCGCCCTTGGGCAGGGCCATGATGCGGCTCTTGGGGGTGAAGACGTAGACCGCATCGGGGAACAGGTCGATCTTGACGTGTTCCAGGAACTCGTTGGCGTCGCGGGTCTCGTCCTGGATGTCGATCAGGGACTGCAGCCAGCGCGAGCCCAGTTGCTGCGCGCTCTCGGCGCTGGTACCGCTGGGGTTGCTGCCCTTTTTGTAGAGCCAGTGCGCGGCCACGCCTTTTTCCGCCACCATGTGCATGGCCTCGGTGCGGATCTGGAACTCCACCGGTGTGCCCAGTGGGCTGACCAGGGTGGTGTGCAGGCTCTGGTAGCCGTTGGGCTTGGGGATGGCGATGTAGTCCTTGAAACGGCCTGGCTGCGGTTTGTAGAGCTGGTGCAGCACGCCCAGGGACAAATAGCACTGCGGCAGCTCGTCCACCACGACACGGAAGCCGAAGATGTCGCTGACCTGGGCAAAGCTCAGGTGCTTCTCGCGCATCTTTTTGTATATGGAGTAGATGGCTTTCTCGCGGCCGTGGATCTGCACCGGGTGGGCGCCATCGGCAAAAGCCTTGATGACATCGCGCTCGATGCGCGACACCAGATCGCGGCGGTTGCCGCGGGCCTTGGTGATGGCCTTGGACAGGGCGGCATGCCGCCAGGGATGGATGTGCTGGAAGGACAGGTCCTGCAGCTCGCGGTAGATCTCGTTCAGGCCCAGGCGGTGGGCGATGGGCGCGTAGATGTCCAGGGTCTCGCGCGCGATGCGGCGGCGCTTGGGCGCGGCCATGGCCTCCATGGTGCGCATATTGTGCAGACGGTCGGCCAGCTTGATCAGGATCACGCGCACATCGCGCGCCATCGCCAGCAGCATCTTGCGGAAGGACTCGGCTTGGGATTCTTCCTTGGTCGAGAACTGCAGCTTGTCCAGCTTGGTCAGGCCGTCCACCAGCTCGGCGGTGGGGGCCTCGAAGCGCTCGATCAGCTCGGTCTTGGTGACGCCGCAGTCTTCCATGGCGTCGTGCATCAGGGCGGCCATGATGGCCTGGGCGTCCAGGCGCCACTCGGCACAGATGCCGGCCACCGCAATCGGATGGGTGATGTAGGGCTCGCCGCTGGCCCGGAACTGGCCCAGATGTGCCTCGTCGGCGAATTTGTAGGCTTCGCGGATGCGCTTGATGTCGCCCTTGGGTAGGTAGCCCAGGTGCTGAACCAGGGCGTCAAACGACGCCGCCTCGGCAGCCGTTGGCTCGGGGGCGGGGCGCAGGCCCGACAAACCGCTCAGGGCGGCAGGCAGGCGGGAGACGGCAAATGATCGAAAACCCATGGCCCGAATTTAACCGATGAATTTGCGTGCAATCTGCGCCAGCGCACAAGACCGTGCCATTCGGCATCCTTGAGCGCTCGCGCAGGCGTCAGAAACGACAACGGGCGCCCGAAGGCGCCCGTGTGTGCAATCAAATGCAGCGAGAAGCTGGAATCAGACCGGCACCTTGCGCAGCATTTCGATGCCGACTTCGCCGGCGGCGATTTCGCGCAGGGCGGTGATGCCGGGCTTGTTCTTGCTGTCGACCTTGGGGGTGTGGCCTTGGCTCAGCATGCGGGCGCGGTAGGTTGCGGCGAGCACCAGCTGGAAGCGGTTGGGGATCTTGGTCAGGCAGTCTTCGACGGTGATGCGGGCCATGTGTGGATTCCAGTTCAGGTGTTCAGGAGGATCGGTGTCTGAGGCGTGGTGCCGTGCACCAGGGCTTCAGGGCAGATCGAGCGCTTTGAAAACGGCAGAGCGATTTCGGCGCTGAGCCGCGTATTTTAACCGCTGCGCGTGGACGATGGACTTCAGATCGAAAACGGCCGTGTCAAACACCGCGTTCACGACCACGAAATCGAAGTTCTGCGCCTGTGCCACTTCGATGCGGGCGTTGGCCATGCGCTTGGCAATGACCTCGGGCGCGGTGTCGCCGCGGCGGTTCAAGCGCTGCTGCAGTTCTTCCCAGCTGGGCGGCAAGATGAAGATCAGCACGGCGTAGGGAAAGAGCTGCTTGATCTGCAGCGCGCCTTGGAAATCGATCTCGAGCACCACATCGTCGCCATGCGCCATGCGCGCCTCGATGGCGGCGCGTGAGGTGCCGTAGAGGTTGCCATGCACCTCGGCCCACTCGAAGAAATCGCCACGCGCAGCCATGGCGCGGAATTCTTCTTCGCTGGTGAACCAGTATTCGCGGCCGTGCTGTTCCTGGCCGCGCGGGGCGCGCGAGGTGTGGGAGATTGAGACGTCGAGCTTGGCGTCGAGCTCCAGCAAGGCCTTGACCAGGCTGGATTTGCCGGCGCCGCTGGGGGCGGCGACGACGAAGAGGTTGCCGGGGTATTCCATGGATCGGATGCGGTCGTGTGAGGTGGGGCAGCGGCGCTGCGGGGCTGTGGGG
>NKIM01000050.1 GCA_002255955.1 Burkholderiales bacterium PBB2
TGACCATTTGCGCGCCCATGTTCTGCAGCTTGTCCTTCAGCTCGATTTCCTTGGCCACGGACACACCGTCCTTGGTCACGGTGGGGGCGCCGTAGGAGCGCTCGAGCACCACGTTGCGGCCCTTGGGGCCCAGGGTCACCTTGACCGCATTGGCCAGGATGTTCACGCCTTCAACCATGCGAGCACGAGCTTCGCCGCCAAAGATCACGTCTTTTGCTGCCATGTGTATTTCTCCGAATTCGTTAGTTAAGGACTACGCTTGCTTCACAGCACATTCGTTGAGAAAGAAAGCGTAGCGAGCGCCTGTCAGGCAAGGCGGGCGAAGCGCAGGAACCGGAACGTACTTCTTTGTACGTGAGGATTCCGAGCATTCGTCCAACGCCGCATGACAGGGGCGCAGTAGCTTTATTTCTCGACGACGGCGAACAGGTCTTCTTCGCGCATCACCAGCAGCTCATCGCCGTCGACCTTGACGGTCTGGCCCGAGTACTTGCCGAACAGAACGCGGTCACCGACCTTCACGTTCAGAGCAATCAGGTCGCCCTTGTCATTGCGCTTGCCGGCGCCGACGGCCAGCACTTCGCCTTGATCCGGCTTTTCAGCAGCGGCGTCAGGAATGACGATGCCCGAAGCGGTCTTGGTTTCTTGTTCGAGGCGCTTAACGATCACGCGATCGTGCAGAGGACGCAGTTTCATCACATCTCCTTGAGATTTTCGGGGCTTGATCGGGTGTGGCGGCCGGGCCGTTCACACCGTCATGGGGGTAAAACCTGAACTCGCGCACCGGCTTGGGCCGGCTTCGGAGTTCGTTAGCACTCGACCTTGGTGAGTGCTAGCAGGAGGATTATAGGGGTGCCCCTCGGGCTTTCAAGAGGGGGCGGGGCAAGAAAAGCGGGGCCGGGGCCGCTCAATCTGAGCCCAGATGCAGCCAGGCCTGCCCGGCCTGCCACTGCGCGCGCCAGGTCGGCAGCGCTTCGGGCGGCATCGGGCGGGCGATGCCAAAGCCCTGCACCTGGTGGCAGCCCATGGCGCGCAGGCGGGCGCCGTGCTCCAGGGTCTCCACGCCTTCGGCGATCACTTCGCGGTGGAAGGCGTGGGCCAGCTCGATCACGCCCTTGACGATGCTGAGGTCGTCGGGGTCGACCAGCATGTCGCGCACAAAGCTCTGGTCGATCTTGAGCGTGGCCACGGGCAGCTTGCGCAAGTAGGTGAGCGAGGAGTAGCCGGTGCCGAAATCGTCCAGCGCGAACGTCACGCCCAGAGCCATGCAGCGCTCCAGCACCGCCACCGCTTGCTGCATCTCACCCAGGGCCGAGGTTTCCAGCACCTCCAGTTCCAGCCGCCCCGGCGCAGCCAGCGGATGGCGGGCCAGGCATTGCGCCAGGTGATCGCTGAAACTGGCTTGCAGCAGGTGGGTGGCGCTGATGTTGATGCTGATGGGCAGATCCAGGCTTTGTGCAGCCCAGGCTTCCAGCTGGCGCAGGGCGGCCGCCATGACCCATTCGCCAAGGGGCCGCTCCATCTCGCTGCCGTGCACCTGAGCCAGGAACTCCGCCGGCAGCAGCAGGCCGCGCTCCGGGTGCTGCCAGCGCAGCAAGGCTTCGACGCCCACCACCGCGCCGCTGCGCAGATCGACCTTGGGTTGGTAGAACAGGCAGAACTCGTCCTGCTGCAGCGCCTGCTGCAAGCGGGCCAGTTGCTCGCGATGCTGGCGGGCCGCGCGGTCGATCTCGGTGTCGAAGAGCTGGTAGCGGTTCTTGCCCGCTTGCTTGGCCAGGTACATGGCCTGGTCGGCGTGGCGCATCAAGGTGTCCGGGTCGGCGTGGTCGAGCGGGTAGAGGCTGACGCCCACGCTGGCCGAGATGCTGACCTCGCGCCCTTCCACCGCCACCGGCGCCTGCACCGAACGCAGCAGACGCTCCAGCACCAGCGCGCACTCCTCGGGGCTGTCCAGCTCGGTCAGCAGGATGACGAACTCATCACCGCCCAGCCGGGCCAGGGTGTCGTCGACGCGCAGCACCTGCTTGAGGTGCTGCGCCACGCCGATCAGCAACTCATCGCCCGCAGCATGGCCGTGTTGGTCGTTGATGGCTTTGAAGCCATCGAGATCGAGGAAGCACACGGCCGTCATGCGCCCGCTGCGGTCGGCGCGGTGGATCGCCTGGTTCAGTCGGTCGGACAGCAGGCGTCGGTTGGGCAGCAGGGTCAGCGGGTCGAAATTGGCCACCCGGTTGAGTTCCGCCTCGTGGGCCTTGAGCTGGCTGATGTCGGTGAACACGCTGACGTAGTCGCTGATGCGGCCCTGGCTGTCGCGCACCACCGACACCGACTGCAGGGCCGCGAACAGGCTGCCGTCCTTGCGCCGGTTCCAGATCTCGCCACGCCAGAAGTCCTGGGCCTGCAGCGACTGCCAGAAGGCCTGAAAAAAAGCCGCGTCATGCCGGCCCGAGGACAGCAGGCGCGGCGACTGACCCAGCACCTCGGCCTCGCTGTAGCCCGTGATGCGGCTGAAGGCAGGGTTGATCTTGGTGATCAGGCCCTCGGCCTGGGTGACCATGATGCCCTCGTAGCTGTTCTCGAACACCACGCTGGCTTCCCGCTGGGCCAGTTCCAGGCATTTGCGCTGGTGAATGTCGGTGTGGGTGCCGGACATCAGCCAAGGGGTGCCGTCGGCGCCGCGCTGCACGACGCCGCCGCGGGTCAGCACCCAGCGCCAGTCGCCGTTCTTGCCGCGTGCGCGCAGCTCGAATTCATGCGTGGCGATCTCGCCGCGCAGATGGCGCTGGATGGACTCCATGGCCAGGGGCAGGTCATCCGGGTGCACCAGTTCGCCCCATTGGTCGGGATTCACCTGCAGTTCGCCGTGCTGGTAGCCCAGCATGGTCTCCCAACGCGCGCTCACCTGGAAGCGATGGTTGCGCAGGTCCCATTCCCAGAAGCCCTGGTCCGAGCCCTCCAGCACCCGAGCCAGCTGCTGCTGGCTGGCCAGCAGGGCCTGGCGCGCTTGCTGGCGCTCGGTGATGTCCACGCCCAGCACATAGCAGCCATCGACCCGGCCCTGTTCGTTGTAGCGCGGCAGGTAGCGCAGCGCCTGCCAGCGGTCGGGGGCGGGCTGCCAGTCCAGTTCTTGCGGCGTGCCCAGCAGGGCCTGCTGCACCCGTGGGGCGACGCTGTCGAAACCGGCCTCGCCCAGCACGGCTTGGAGTTCGAGCCCGGCCAGCTCGTCCAGCTCGGGGGCGAAACTCTCGCGGTAGCGCTCGTTGGCGTAGACAAAGCGCAGCTCCGTGTCGAGGAAAGCGATCAGGGCCGGCACATGGCCGAGGATGCTGCGCAGATGGCGCTCGCTGTCGAGCAGCTTCTGGCCGCGCTCCAGCGCCTGACGCTCGAGCGCCGCGCGTTCGGCCAGCTCGTGCTGGCGCGCCTGGCGGGCGCTCTGGTCTTCGCGCAGCACCAAGATCAGGCCGCGCACCCGGCCACTGCCGTCGCGGATGGGGGTGAGGCGCAGGCTGACCGGCTGCTCGCCCCCGCCGCGTGGGCACAGCAGCGGGGCCTGGCCCAGGGTCTGCGAGTCGCCGCCGGTCATCACCAGGGTCAGGGGCAGCTCCAGGGGCAGGCGGCTGTCTTCCTCGATCAAGGGCAAGAGTTCGCGCACCGGGCGGCGCAGGGCTTCGGCCTCGGGCCAGCCGCACAGACGCTCGGCCACCGCATTCATGCGGGTGACGCGGCCTTCGGTGTCGGTGGCCAGCACCGCATCGGCCATGGATTGCCAGAGGCAGGCCAGGCTCTCCTCGTTGTCGGCCAGGGTCTGGCGATGCGCGTCGTGCTCGCGCCAGCGGCGGCGCAGCATGCCAAAGCTGCCGACCAGCAGGCCCAGCAGGGCCAGGCTCAGCACACCCACCGAGGCCATCAGCTGGCGGCGCAGTGCATCGCGGGCCTGCTCTTGCTCCGCCAGTTGCTGGCGTTCGCCGGCTTCCAGGTCGCCGAGCAGGCGCTCGACGCGCAGCCGGGTCTCGCCCAGGCTTGCCCTTGCGGCCACGGCATTGGCCGTGGCCGGCCCGTCCTGCTTCATTGCGGCTTCAATCTGGCGAGACAGGGCGATGCGCTCGTTCACCAGTTCCCGCAACTGCTGCCAGCGGGCGTGCTGGGTCGGGTGTTCGGCGGTCTGCGCCTGCAGGCGCGTGAGCAAGGTCTCGCGCCGGGCCAGGGCCTGGTCGCGCTCCTGCAGGCGGGCGCTGTCCCCGCTGCTGCGAAAACCCAGGGTGTGGAGCTCGACCAGGGCGGTCTCGGCGCGAATGCGGGCCAGATCGGCCAGCACCGCCTGGGTGTGGCTGATGCCTTGGGCCGCGCTGGCCGTTTGGCCTGCGATCAGCCAGGTGCTCAGCGCCAGGCTCAACAAAACCAAAGCGCCCGCGGCAAAGGCGAGCAGGACCCGGCGTTCAAAGCGCGAGGCGGGCTTCATGCTGGACGGACCTCCCTGAAGCGTGGGGCCCGCGTGCCGGATGCACGGAACGGCGGGCTTGGCTTTCGAGCCAGTCTAGTCGCAGTCCTGTCCCGCCATGAAAAAAGGCCCCCGCAGGGGCCTTTCGAGGCGAGTTGCCGATCCGCTGGATCAGAACTTGTAGCCTGCCGTCACGTAGACGAAGCGGCCGCGCGGGTCGTACTGCGTCACGTCATAGCCCGTCTGGAACTGGTTCGATGCCGGGGTGAACACGGCCGGCTTCTTGTCGAACAGATTGCGTGCACCCAGGGTCAGGCGCAGGTTCTTGAAGCCGGTGTAGCTGACGCTGGCGTTGTACAGAGCCAGGCTGGGCATGAAGTGGCGCTCGTCGTTCAGGTCGTGGCCGGCCTCGTAACCGCTGGCGTAGTCCTGCACCAAGGTGCCGGCCCAGTTGCCGGTGGTGTAGGTGGCTTGCAGGCTGTGCTTCCAGCGCAGCACCACACCGCCTTGGTCAGCGCCCAGCACCGGGTTGCCGGCCAGGTCAACGATGGTGCCGACCTTGTGCGACATCACGCCGCCAGGGCTCAGCTGGTCGAACTTGTCCATGTAGGTGCCGTTGAACGCCAGGTCCAGACGGCTGCCTTCAAAGCGCAGGCGGTAGTTGGCTTCCAGGTCGACACCTTGCACGGTGGCATTGCCGGTGTTGGTCTGCACCACGTTCACCTGCTTGATCGAGCCCGAGGGATTCAGCTGGACCAGGCCTGCATAGGACGCATCACCCTTGCGGAAGCCCGAGACGATTTCCTGCACCGAAGCCAGCGACAGGATGTCCTTCAGCTTGACGCGGAACACGTCGGCCGACAGGGTCAAGTCCTTGAGCGGCGAGATCACGATGCCGAAGCTCGACTGGGTCGACTTTTCGGGCTTCAGCAGCGGGTTGCCGCCGGTCAGTGCGTTGACCTGCAGATCCTTTTCGCCGGTGCCCGGATCGTCGAACTGGGCGCTGGTGCCCAGCACTTGCGGATCCCACAGGTCCACCAGGGTCGGGGCGCGGAAGCCCGAACCGGCCGAGGCGCGCAGCATCAGCTCCTTGGTGGGCTGGAAGCGGGCGTTGACCTTGTAGTTGGTGGTCGAGCCTGCGTCGTTGTAGCGGTCATGGCGCAGGGCCAGGCCGGCTTCCAGGGTCTTGATGATGGGCGCGTTGAACTCGGCGAACACGGCCTTCACATTGCGGCTCTTGTCCAGGGGCTTGGTCGCGCCACCCAGGCCGGCGATGTCGCCGCTGAACATGGCGGGCGACGGCGACTTGGAATAGCCTTCCTTGCGCAGCTGTGCGCCTGCGGCGTACATCAGCGAACCGGCCGGCAGGGCCATCAGATCGCCGGAGACCTTGGCTTCCACCACGTCGACCTTGGACTTGAAGGTCGTGGTGTCACCGATGTACTTGGCGCTTTCGATGGACTTGCGGAAGGTGTCCGACTGGGTCAGCGAGAAGGGGTTGTAGTCGCTGTTCTCAGCGTTCACAGCCTTGACAAAGGCCACTTGCGAGAAGTAACCATCGGTCACCTTGCCGCGGGTCTTGCCTTCGTTGTGGGTGGCCGACAGCTCGTAGTCGTGGCCGGCGAACTCGCCGCGCACGCCCAGCACATAGCGGCTTTGGTCGGCGGTGGCCAGTTCGGTGCGGTCGCCGAAGTCATAGACCCGTGCGGTCACGCCCAGGGTCTCGCCGACCATGTAGCCGAAGCCATTCTTGGTCAGGTAGTCGGCGGCGATCTTGTAGTTGGGGTTGCTGGGGCGCAGCAGCATCACGGGGTCGACGCCCTGCTTGGCAAACTCTTCGTCGCTGACCAGGAAGCCGTTGCGGACCGGGCTGGGCTGGAACTGTTGCTGCACCTTGCTTTGGCTGTACAGCAGATCGCTGAACAGCTCGGCCTTTTCGTTCAGCTTGACGGTCAGGTTGGCGCTCAGGGTGGTCAGGTCGCGCTTGGGCACCAGACCCACGAACGGTGCTGCGTCGTAGGCGCAGAACGGCATCTTGGAGGTGCCGTTGACCGTCGGGTTCTTGAACATCTTGATGTCGGCGCACTTGTCGGCCTGGGCCAGCGGATTGCCGTAGCCAGAGCCGCCCAGGAAGTCCTTGAATTCCTTGCCTGCGGTGCCGGGCGTGCCTTCCACCCACTTGCCGTTCACCACCTTGCCGGGGATGTAGGGGCCTTCGATATTGCCGTGGCCGGTCGCGCCCGAGACGATGAAGGGGTCGATGTTGCCGGTCTTGGCGAAATCGCGATCACGGCCGAACAGAGCGGTTTCCTTTTCCAGGCTGGCCGAGGCGGTGATGTTGAAGCGGTCCTTGTTCAGGTCACCGTAGCCCACGACGATGCTGGCGAGGTTTTTCTTGCCGCCACCCGATGCGGTCGGCGAACCGGCCATGGCGCTGAGCTCCACACCGGTCATGCTCTTGTTCAGGATGAAGTTGATCACACCGGCCACGGCGTCTGAGCCGTACACGCCCGAAGCGCCGTCCTTCAGCACTTCAACGCGCTCGATGGCGGCCAGGGGGATGGCGGCCACGTTGACCGTGGTGCCGCCGCCACCGGCGAAGGGTGCTACGCGGCGGCCGTTCACCAGCACCAGGGTGCGGTCAGAGCCCAGGCCGCGCAGCGACACGGACGACAGGCCGTAGGTCGAGCTGCCGGCGCCGGCCGAGGTGTTCAAGCCACCGGCGGAGGCGATGGAGGCGATCGAAGCCAGCAGGGCTTCGGTGCTAGTCACGCCGCTGCGGCGGATGTCTTCCTTGGTGACCACGGTCACCGGCAGGGCCGATTCCGAGTCCACGCGCTTGATCGAGGAGCCGGTGACTTCCACGCGCTCCATCTGGGTCGGGGCCTGGGCTTGGGCCGAAGCGGCCACAGCCAGGAGGACGGCAGCGCCGACGGCGCTGAACTTCGGTTGTTGTTTCAACATACGGGGAATCTCCTGCGAGGTTGGGTATCCATAACGCGACAAAGCCGTGCATGAGTTGCCACAGCGGGCACGGGTTGGAGCGCGATGTGAGTCAGTCTAGGAGTGGGGTTTTTCAGGCTTGAGAGGGTCAATCCGTGTCAGGGCCTCGCTACAAACTTTGTGAGCGGATGCAAGCCTTCGTGTAGCGATGCGGTTTTTGTGCGCTATGCGCTCTGACATCCGGTTTGGTGCGGTCGGGGCATGACTTCTGGCCCTTGTGTGTGATCGAACGAGCTTGGGTCGTGACACTTGGTCTGGGCTGACTGTGGCAATCGGCATGTGCCTCAAGTCATAGGGGTTCGGGTTCATGGGTGCGAGGGGCGCACGCAGCGAAGGATGCCGACCTCGCCCCTGGGGCATTCAGCACGGGTGTTCGCATAGCGCGCGTGGGTACGTCGGGTTTCAGGGCTCGGCGCGCAGCAAGGCCTGGCCCATGCGCAGGCGCTGTCCGGTGCTGATGCCCTCGCACAGGCGAAAGCCCGGCGGCACGAACACCAGGATGGTGGAACCATGCTGAAACCAGCCCATTTCCTGGCCCTTCTGGAAGCTTGCCTGGCAGGGCAATTCGTTCGCGCCGCGGTAGCCCACATGCAGCAGCAGGTCGAGGAAATGCAGGCGCAGGCTGGCCACCAGGATGGCCGCCACCGGCACCAGGGCGATCGGCGTGCGCTCGGCATCGTCCAGCCGGCAGCGCAGCACCGCGCGCTCGTTGCGGCAGAACAGGCGCTCGACCCGCTTGAGTGCGATCGGGTTGACGTTCCAGGTGTCGCCGGCGATGTGGGTCACATGCTCGACTTGGCAATCGGCCGGCGCGTGGAAGCGGTGATACATGGCCGAGGTCAGGCGCAGGGTGATGAAGAGCCCGCCCTCGAAGACGCGGGTGTCCTGGGTCGGGCCGAAGAGATCCTGCAGCGCGTAGGGGAAGCCCTTGGCCTGGTAGACCTGGCCGGCTTCCACCCGGCCGCAGGCGCCGACGATGGCGTCGCAGGGGCTGCTCAGCACCTCGGGCCGCGGGTCAATGCTGCGTGCACCTTCGCGCAGCTCGCGGGTGAAGCAGTCGTGCAGGCTGTCGAAGCGCTGCTTCTTGGCGTCGCTGAGGTCCAGATCGGTGAACAGGCGCCAGACCGCAATCGAGGCGCGTGCCAGCAGCGGCTGGCGCAGCTGGCTGAACCAGCCCATGAAGCGGGTCAGGGCGATGCGCGGGATGCGGTTGGTGAGCAGGAAGTTCAGGTCTTCCTGTTGCAGCAGGCGCTGCACCCACAGGCGTGGTGTGAGAAATGCCCGAGTGCGGGCTTGAAGGCTGCTTTTCATGCGTCTGTCAATTCGGACTGTTAGACAAGAGGTCTGCGCAACAAAGCTCGCTCACCCCGGGGTGGCGAGGACAAGGTAGGCACGCTGAATGAATGAAACTTTTGCTCTCTCGGCCCTGGCTCTGGCCGCTCTGGCCTGGACCCTGCCAAAGGCCAAGCGGCGCCTCGAGCTGTCGCGGGCCAAGCACCGCTCGCTGGCGGGCCACTCGCGCATGGCCAAACGCCTGGCGGGCTGGATTCCCGGCTACGCCTACGACGAGGCACGCTTTTTTGGTTCGGACGGTGCGCCGGAGTCGGTGCAGGCGCAGCGCCGTGTCGGCTTCCAGCGCCTGAGCGGCGTGTTTGCCGAGCGCTATGCCCAGAGCATCGCCATGACGGCGCGCGCGCGCGAGGGCATCTCGGACCTGCAGTTCACCGGCAGCTACCGCGTGCCCTTCCAGTACAGCCCCTACCTGCGCGAGCATCTCAAGACCGGCAGCTTTCTGCAGGCCTCGAGCGGCGTGATGGTGGAGGATCTGGATGGCAACCGCTTCTACGACCTGACCGGCTCCTACGGCGTCAATGTCTTTGGCTACGACTTCTACCGCGACTGCGTGGACGAGGGCATTGCCCTGACCCACAAGCTGGGCCCGGTGCTGGGCGCCTACCACCCCTGCGTGGCCGAGAACGTCGAGCGCCTCAAGGCCATCTCCAAGCTCGACGAGGTGTCCTTCCACATGTCCGGCACCGAGGCGGTGATGCAGGCCGTGCGCCTGGCCCGCTATCACACCGGGCGCCGTCATCTGGTGCGCTTTTGTGGCGCGTACCACGGCTGGTGGGAGGATGTGCAGCCCGGCCCGGGCAACCCGCTGCCGCCGCGCGAAACCTACACGCTCGAGGATCTGGACCCGCGCAGCCTGCAGGTGCTGCGCACGCGCCGCGACATCGCCTGTGTGCTGATCAATCCGCTGCAGGCCCTGCACCCCAACCAGGGCGCGCCAGGGGATTCGTCCTTGCTGGACAGCGGCCGCCGCGCCAGCTTCGACCGCGAGGCCTACACCCGTTGGCTCAAGGCCTTGCGCGAGGTCTGCACCGAGCGTGGCATCGTGCTGATCTTTGACGAGGTCTTCCTGGGCTTCCGCCTGGCGGCCGGCGGCGCGCAGGAGTATTTCGGTGTGCGCGCCGACATGGTCACCTACGGAAAGACCCTGGGCGGCGGCCTGCCGGTCGGCGTGGTCTGCGGCCGGCGCGATCTGATGAAGCGTTTCCGTGAGCAGCGCCCGGCCGACATCTGCTTCGCCCGCGGCACTTTCAACTCGCACCCCTATGTGATGGGCGCGATGAAGGTGTTCCTGGACCGGCTGGACAGTGCGCCGGTGAAGGCCATCTACGCCCAGGCCGATGAGCGCTGGGAGCAGCGTGCCCAGCACTTCAACGAAGCCCTGCAGGTGGCCGATGTGCCGGTGCAGATCGCCCACCTGCAATCGGTCTGGACGGTGTTCTACACCCAGCCCTCGCGCTACAACTGGATGCTGCAGTTCTATTTGCGTGAACAAGGTCTGGCTCTCAGCTGGGTGGGGACCGGGCGGCTGATCTTCAGCCTCAACTACAGCGACGCGGATTTCGAGGCAGTGCTGCAGCGCTTCGTCAAGGCTTGCAAGGCCATGCAGGCCGATGGCTGGTGGTGGGAGGACGAGGCGCTGACCAACACGGCCATCCGCCGCTCGGTGCTGCGCGAGATGCTGCAGCAGCGTTTCTGAGCCGCCGAGGCGGAGCGCAAAACAGGGCGCCCTCGGGCGCCCTGTGCGTGCTCAGCCGATGTGTCAGCGGCTTTGCGGGTGCTGCACGTGGTCCATCGGGTCGATCAACTCGCCGCGCAGCAGGTAGAGCGGCGCCTTGTGATACAGCCAGATGTCGTGGAAGGGGTCGGTGATGATCTTGGTGGCCCAGGTCAGGCCGGTCATCAGGCTTTGCTGCTGCCAGAGCTGCAGCACGCGGAACAGCAGGCCGGCCACACCCAGCGACAGCCAGGAGATGCCCACATCGTGCAGGAAGCCGCGGACATCGGTGGCCGGCTCGATCAGGCCGAACAGCGAGGGCTGCAGCCACAGCAGGGCCGGCAGCGCCACCCAGACGGCCAGCAGCACGATCTTGCGGCGGATGTTGTAGCCGATCTTGATCGCTTCCTTGTGCTCGTCGGTGGCCTGGTTGACTTCGTCGTAGCCGCGCGGCTCGAAGAAGAAGTGGCCGGCCTGGCGGCTGGTCATGGAGACGCACCAGGCCAGCAGCGCGGCCATGGCCGGGTCCACGAAAAGCAGGCCGTAGGAGATCACAAAGCTGATCGCGCTGAGCAGGTGCAGGCTCTGGTTGATGCGGCTGTGGTGGTAGTAGCGGTGGTCGTCCCAGCGCTGCACGCGCAGCTCTTGGGCAAGGTTCTTCAGGAAGTTGTGGCGCACGCGTCACCTCGGCGGTGTGATGGTGAAGGGGAAGAGGCGGCCAAGCCGGGAGCTGGCCACCCAGGCGCAGCCCCGATCGGCTTGCGTGACGCGATGGTGACGCTGCTGCATGAAAACTGCGTGACCATGGCCGCGCCGAAGGAACCAGGCGGCGTCCGCCCCGTGCCCATCGGCCGCCGCGCGCGCCGGTCACTGTCATTGAACTGTTATCTGTCCTAGGCAAGATGCCCTGCATGGAACCCACACCCAGCGCGGACAGCATCCTTGTCGACAACTACCCCGCTGCCCAGCGGTCACTGCGGATTGCCTTCGTGACGGAGACCTATCCGCCCGAGGTCAATGGTGTGGCCATGACATTGGCTCGCATCGTCGAGGGCCTGCACCGGCGCAACCACGATGTGCAGCTGATCCGCCCGCGCCAGGACGCCAGCGATGCGGCCGAGCGCAGCGTGCGTTTCCACGAGGTGCTGATGCGCGGCCTGCCCATCCCGCGCTACCCCAATCTGCGCATGGGCGTGCCGTCCAAGAAGGCGCTGGTCCAGCTCTGGTCGCTGAACCGGCCCGATGTGGTGCACATCGCCACCGAGGGTGCGCTGGGTTGGTCGGCCCTGCAGGCGGCCCTGCATCTCAAGCTGCCGGTGTGCTCGGACTTCCGCACCAACTTCCATGCCTACAGCCGGCACTACGGCATTGGTTGGCTCTACAAGCCCATCATGGCCTACCTGCGCAAGTTTCATAACCGTACCCAGTGCACCATGGTGCCGACCGAGGCGCTCAAGCGCGATCTGGAGGCCGGCGGCTTCAAGCAGCTGACGGTGGTGTCGCGCGGTGTGGACACGCAGCAGTTCTCGCCCAGCCGTCGCAGCGCCGCGCTGCGCGCCGAGTGGGGCGTGGCGGACGATGATCTGGTGGTGGTTTACGTCGGCCGCATCGCGCCCGAGAAAAACCTGGCCGCGCTCACCGCCGCGTTCGAAGCGATCGCGCAGCAGCAGCCACGTGCCCGCCTGGTGGTGGTGGGCAGCGGCCCGCAGCAGGCGGAGCTGCAGGCGCGCTGGCCGCAGGCCATCTTTGCCGGCCAACGCAAGGGCGAAGACCTGGCGGCGCACTATGCCTCGGGCGATCTCTTCCTCTTCCCCAGCCTGACCGAAACCTTCGGCAACGTCACCACCGAGGCCATGGCCAGCGGCCTGCCCGTGGTGGCTTTCAATTACGCCGCCGCCGCCCAGCTGATCCGCAGCGGCGAGAACGGCCTGCTGGTGCCCATGGACGACCAGGCCGCTTTCGTGCGCGCCGCCGTCAGCCTGGCCGACCAGGCCACGCTGCGCCGCCAGATGGGCGCGGCCGCCTGCCAGACGGCCTCGGAGCTGGACTGGAGCGCCATCGTCGCCCGCTTCGAAGGCGTGCTCGATTCGGTCATGCATCGCGCCACGGTGCCCAGCAGCCTGGGTGTCGGTCTGCTGGCCAAGGCGAGCAAGAAGCGCCCGGCGGTGTGAACCTGCATTCGCGGCGCTGCGCTGCCGCGGTGCGCCGGCTCAGAGCAAAGCGCTGTCGGGCAAGTCTCGCAAGGCGCGGCGCCGCTCCGCGCCACGGCGCTGGCGTTCGCGCCGCCACAGCAAGGCCATGGTGGCCGCAATGCTCAGGCCGAATCCGCTCATCACCGTGATGATGGGCAGCTCCAGCTTGAGCAGCAGGGCGTACAAGGCCAGCATGCCCAGTACGCTGGCGTTCTCATTGAAACCCTGCACGGCAATCGATCGCCCGGCGGTCAGCAGGCAGTAGCCGCGGTGCTGCAGCAGTGCGTTGAGCGGCACCACCAGCAAACCGCCCACCACGCCCACCGCCACGAGCAAGGGCAGGGCCAGGCCCAGCGAGGGCATCCAGGCCACGGCCGGCACCAGCAGGCCCAGCAGCACGCCAAAGCCCAGCATCTTCTTGGCCGCGCGCAGTGGCACCCAGCGCCCGGCTGCCGCCGCGCCGCCCACCACGCCCACGGCCACGGCCGCTTGCAGGTAGGCCGCCTGGTTGAGTGGCAGCTGCAGGGCATCGGCCGCCCAGCGCAGCACGGCGAACTGCAAGGTGGCACCGAAGCCCCAGAAGATCGTGGTCACCGCCAGCGAGAGGCCGCCCTCGGCATCGCGCCAGAGCTTCATGTTCGCCTCGCTGAAATCGCGCAGCAGCGGGCCCAGGCGCAGCTGGCAGGCCGGATAGCGGGCACCGCTGTCCGGCACGCCCAGGTTCAGCCAGCTGGCGCTGCCGTACACCGCCATCAGCGCCAGGATGGACAGGCTCAGGCCGCTGGCCTGGTGCAGCCCCAGGGTTTCCAAACCCTCACGTGCGGCGGCATACAGGCCTGAGCCCAGCAACCAGGGGCTGACCAGCAGCCCTCCCAGCACCGTGCCCAGCAGGGCCGCGCCCACCACCGACACTTCCACCCAGCCGTTCGCCTGCACCAGGCCTTGGGCCGGCACCAGCTCGGTCACCAGGCCGTACTTGGCCGGCGCATACGCCGCCGCGCCAAAGCCGATCAGGGTGAAGGCCGCCATCGGGTGCACGCCGGCCAGCAAGCCCAGCACGCCCACCATCTTCACGCCGTTCATCCAGGCCATCAGCCGCGCCTTGGGCACGGCATCCGCCAGCGGCCCCACAAAGGGCGCCAGCAGCACATAGGACAAGGTGAAGCCGAACTTCAGCAGCGGGGCCCACCAGCCCGGGAATCCCTGCTCCACCAACAAGGCAATCGTGACGATGAGCAAGGCGTTGTCCGCCAGCGCCGACGCGAACTGGGCCGCGATCAGCCGATGAAAGCCAGGGGGCATGGGGTGGGCTCGCCGCGCTGTCGCGGGCGATCAGAAGAAAGACGGCAGCGTGACAGCAGGGTGTGAAAGCGTGGTGACAGGGCCGACCCGCGGAGGCTCTGACCGCTTGCGGACCTGTTCACGCGCCAGAGGCGTGCCGCGCTCTCAGGGCTCGGTCAGCTGTGCCAGGGCCGAGACCCAGTCTTCCAGATGGTGGGTGTGGGCGATCTTGCCGTCCTTGAGGGTGTGAATGTCGATGGACATGATCTGGAAGGACTTGCCCCGCGCGGGGGCGCCGAACAAGGTGTCCACCGGGGTGCCGCTGCCTTGGCCGCGCACGATGACCGTGTCACCGCTGACCAGGGTGTCCAGAATCTCCCACTTCATGTCCGGCACCAGCTTGTGCAGACCCTGGCTGAGCAGGCCCACCAGTTCATCGCGCGACTGGCAGCGCGCGCCATTGGCGCTGCAGTTGCTCCAGTTCGCATGGGTTGTCTGGGCAAAGATCGCCTTTGGATTGCTGCCGGCGGCGTAGCCGCTGTAATGCTGAGCGAGCAGGGCGGCCACTTCTTTCGATGGGGGCTGGCTCGCTTGGGCGTGGGCGCTGGGCGCTGTGGCGCTCAGGGCCAGGCTCATGGCCAGGGCAGGCCAGGTGGCGCGGAGGGTGTTGCTGTTGGCGAAAACGTGACGGGGCATGGCGTGGATAACGGTGGTGGTGGGGGTGTGACTCGAGCCGGGCGAGGTCAGTGGGAATGAAGGCCCAGGGGATGCTCGTTCTTGTGCTGGCGCAGCACCTTCTCCATGCGCTTGTCCGGGATCACCCAGATCAGGGAGATGCCGACAAAGATGGCAAAGCCGAGCCCGGGCCTCCAGGCGCTGGCGGCGATGCCGAGCAGGTAGAGCAGCAGCGAGGCCTTGCCCTTCAGATCACGGCCGAGGGCCTGCTCGATCGGGTTGCCAGGGCCGTGCACACGCACCAGCAGCAACTGCATCGCGTAGTAGGCGATGGCGCACAAGAACAGATTGATGCCGTAGATCACGGTGGGCAGGGTCGCGAACTGGTTCTCGCCCATCCAGCCGGTGGTGAAGGGGATCAAGGACAGCCAGAACAGCAGGTGCAGATTGGCCCAGAGCACGCCACCGCTGAGCGTGCGGGAGGCATGCAGCAGGTGGTGGTGGTTGTTCCAGAGCGTGCCCACGTAGAGAAAGCTCAGGACATAGCTCAGAAAGATGGGCCAGCGCTCCAGCAGCACCTGCCAGCTGTCCCCATGTGGGACCTTCAGCTCCAGAACCATGATGGTGATGATGATGGCGATCACGCCGTCGCTGAAGGCTTCCAGCCGGTTCTTGTCCATGGCTCTGTGTGTCGAGGTTGTTCCGCCCGCCCCAGCGCGGTGGCGCGCGCAGGGCAAGGCACGGTGGGCGCAAGGTGGCTGGAGCGCCTCGACATCGAGCGAGTGCACGGCGGCCTCCTTGCAAGACCGCCATGGTCGGCTGTGCGTGGGGCTGCGTCTCTTAAGCTTTGATAAAGCTCGCGCAGCCCGGCCGGGCTCAGCGCTTCCTGGCCAGGCCCAGGCCTTGCAGCACCGGCTCGATCTGCACCCGGTAGAAACGGTCCACCGGCGGCTGGTAGCCGGCGCTGCAGGCGAGCGAGACGCTGCGGCCATCGCGCAGGCCCAGCGCCACCGTCTGGGTCTGACGGCAGCTGTCGAGCAGGGCGTTCAGGGCCTGCGGGTCGTTGAACAAGGCGTGGCCGGCCACGCGCTGGGCATACATGCCGGGTCGCAGCGTCTTGCAGTGCTCGGGCATGGCATCGAGACCGATGCCATCCTCGGCCGGGTAGAGGCTGCGGCGGCCGCCGCAGTCTTCACGCATCAGCTGGCTGATGGCGTGAATCATCAGCGCGCGGCGGTCGTCGGCCGTGGGCTCGCCGGCTTGGAGCAGACCGGTTTTGCGGGCCAGTTCGGCCCAGACCTGGCCCATGGGCTCTTGCTCGCCCAGCAGGCGCGGCAGCCAGCGGGGCTGGCAGTCGGCACGGGGGGCGCCGCACTCGACGGCTTGGGCAAAGTCAGGCCGCGCCTGCGCGCGAACCTCACGGTAGAAGCCGTTGACGCGGGCAAACGGCGGCGGCGCTGCAGGCGCTGCGCTGGCCGCAGCCAGCGCGATGGCCGGCAGGCCACAGCGGTAGGCCAGGCGCGCGCCGCTGATGCGGCCCGGGGGCAGCCGGCCCCAGGCCAGATCGGCCGTGCCCAGCAGGCAGTCGCTGAGGGCCTGATCCAGATCGCGCGCGGCGGCTTCGGGGCTGAGCCAGCCCAGGCGCAGGCCCAGCAGCCAGCGCAGGAACTCGGCGCCGCCCTCGTGGATCAGGCGTTCGTCGCGGTAGTGCTGAGCGTCGAGAAAGGCCTGGAAGCGGTGGCTGAACTCGTGCGAGACAAACTGCGTCAGCTCGCTGCGCCGCTCGGCATTCAGCGGCTCGTCCCAGTTGAACAAGGCCAGGCGCAGCACATCGGCGGCGTCCCCTTCGTAGTGCGGCGTGCCGCCATTGCGGATCATGGTGGCCGTGATGATGGGCATGCGAAAGGGCGCATCGGGCAGCTCCTGGCGCAGCAGCTCGATGGTGCCATCGGCCAGGCGCTGGATCAGGGCGATGGTGTCCGGGCTGAGCTTGGGGTCGAGCACGCTGGGCACACCGCGCTGGCCCTGGCTGTCCGCAGGCTTCTCGCGCAGCAGCAGAACCGCCGTGTCGGCGCCGCGCGCCGGCGGCAGCGTCAGCCCGCCCGCGTGCATCTGGCCCTCGGCAGCCACGGCCGGGGCCCGCACCACCACCTGCAGCGGGCCGCAGGCCGGCGTGGTCGCGAAGTTGCTGGTGTGCGCATACACCGCGGCGTCGCTGATGGGGAAGGCCGGCTGGTAGGCTGGCGTGTGCTGGGTCGTCACCGGCACTCGGAAGCGGGCCGTGCTGCAAGCCGCCCGGCTCAGCTGGATCTGGTCTTTGCCGGGATCGATGAGGCTGCAGTCATCGAGTGGCTGCCAGTTGGCGCGCAGCGGCGAATCGCCCACGGTGCTCTGCTTGGCCAGCGTCAGCGTGCGGCAACTCCCGCTCGGCGTGTAGCGCAGTTCCAGGGCTCCTGGTGGAGCCAGCAAGATCTCGAGCTGCACATCGGCCCAGACCTGGGGGCTGGCGAGTGTCAGCGCGGTGGCCAGCAGCGTGGCCGGGGCACTCGCGCGCTGGCGTCTGCGTGGTGCAGAGGCAGTGGCAGGGGCAGGGGCAGGGGCGGGCTTGAGCGGGTGCTCCATCGTTCTCCTCCATCGGTCTTGTCGTGATCGCTTGCGCGCCGAAAGCATAGCGGCAGAAATCAGCGGGCCCTGCGCGCCCCGGCGCTGTGGCGTTAACACTCCTTAAGACCTCGCCATCCGCCCGCATCGCATCATTCGGCCCCGTTTCTTTCCTGAGGCCTTGCGCGAGCGAGGTCTGCATCTTGATCGCTCCCCCATCTCCCACGTCTTCCTCCACGGGCCTGCCGCCGAGGCTGGGCGCCCTGCGTGGCGCCGATCCCTGCCCGCCACCGCCGCGTCGCGTGGCTCGCCGCTGGCCGGCCTGGTTGCGCCAGCTGCAAGGCAGGGCTGACCCGTCCAGCCTCAGCTACGCGGCCTTGCTCACGGCCATCCTCGCGCTGCTCTCGGCCATGCTGATCACCGCCTGGACGAGCTGAACGCGGCGGCCGCAGCAGGCTTTCCCACTCCCCAACAACCCGTCTGAAGTCTCTATGTTCAATCTGAAGCAACGCTACGGCGAATGGGCCATGATTACTGGCGGCAGCAGCGGCATCGGCGCCGCCCTGGCCCGCATCCTGGCAGCGCAAGGCATGCATCTGGTGCTGGTGGCTCGCCGCTCCGACGCCTTGATCGCCTTTGCCGGCGAGCTGACTCGCAAGCACCGTGTGCAGGTGCGCGTCCTGAGTGCCGATCTGGCCACGGCCGAAGGCAGCCGCCAGGTGCTGTCTGCGGTGGAGGACATCGAGGTGGGCCTGCTCGTGCCTTGCGCTGCCGTGGAAGAACGAGGTTACTTTGTCGAGTGCTCCAACTATCAGCTGGAGTCCATGTTGCAGCTCAATGTGGCCTCGCCGATGATGCTGGTGCGCCGCCTGGGTGCCAAGATGGCCAGCCGCGGGCGTGGCGCCATCCTGCTGGTGTCCAGCCTGTCGGGCTGGATGCCTCAGCCCTATATGGCGCAGTACGGCGCCTGCAAGGCCTATATCGCGGCACTGGGTGCTGCGCTGCACGTGGAGATGAAGGACAAAGGCGTGGATGTCAGCGTGCTCTCTCCCGGCCCCACCGACACGCCCATGGCGGCCGGCACGGGCATCGACTTCGCCAAGATGGGCATGACCAAGATGACGCCCCACGAGGTTGCGATGAGTGGGCTTTCGGCGCTGGGTCGTCGCATGGATGCCATCCCCGGCGGCAAGAACCGCCTCATGGCCTGGATGATGAGCCGCCTCATGTCACGAGCTCGCGCTGCTGCCTTGTTCAAGCGCATGCTCCAGCGGGCGACCTCGGGCCGGCTGAGCCGCTGACGAGCAGAGGCGCAGGCTCGGGCGCCGCGGGCCAGGGCTTGCTCGGCGCGCCGGGGGGCTTGGGTGATCGCCCGGTCAGGGCTGCCGCGCGAAGAAGTCCCAGATCATGGCCGCGCCGTTGGGCGCCATCGGCGACGGACCCAGGAGGCGCGGGCGCTGCGCGTAGGGCTGTGGCAGGCCATGCCCGCCGCCATGGATGCTCACCAGTTCCACCTCGGCCTTGCCCTCGCCACTGTGCTTGCCACCCTGCGTGCCGCTGCGCGTGTGGGCGGGGCTCCAGCGGTTTTGTTCGACACGAACACCGCCGGCGACCCCGGTTTCCAGGGTCTGGGGCGCGCCGCTCAGATGCGCCCAATCGGCGAAGAACTGTGCCGATGCGCGCGATGAAACGACCGGGCCGCCTTGGTAGAACAGACCGAGCAGGTTGATCTCGCCGCCGGCGTAGGGCACCAGCGGGTCCTCGCTGCCGTTCATGATCATCACCGAGGTGGCTGTGTGCGCCGCCGGCTTGCATTGGAAGTTCTGCGGCGCCGGCACATTGGCGGCCACAGCGGCCACCGCCTTGTAGCGCTCCGGCTGCTCGAGCGCCAAGCGCATCGCCATCGAGCCGCCGTTGGACACGCCGGCCGCAAACACCCGAGTCGGGTCCAGCGCCAGCTCGGCGACCAGGTGGTCCACCAGGCTGGCCAGAAAGCCCACATCGTCGCTGCTGACGCCGTTCAGTTCCTTGTCGCCGATGCGGCTGCAGTCGTTCCAGTCGAAGGCGAAGGACTTGGGATAGACGAGGGCGAAGCCGTGCTGGTCGGCCAGGCGCTCGAAGGCGTAGCCCGTGCCGACGCGGATCTGGTTCGGGCCTTCGCCCGAGCCATGCAGCACCACGACCAGCGGCGCGCCCTTGGGCAGGTTTTTGGGCACATAGCTGCTGTAGTTGCGCTTCACGCCGGCCACTTCGATCGACCCCTTGGTCACGCTGCCCGACAGCTGCGGCCATTCGGGATCGGGCGTGTAGAGGAAGTAGGCAAACAGACCAGCCAGCACGGCCAGCAGCGCAGTCAGGGCCAAGATGCTTCGCAGCAGGAAACGCAACACACTCGTCATGACAGGGCTTTCTTTGGATCAACCGGGCCGACTGTGCCTGTAGAGCGGGGCCGCAGCCAAGCCGTGCCGGATCGCCGGCGCCCTTGCAGTGACGAGCGACGCCCCGTGGCGACCAGCGGTGACAAGCGACGCCGGCAGCCGCCGATCGGCCCTGCGCGTCATTCATCCACCGACAGCGGGCCTGAAAACCCGCAGCGCGTCGCTCGTCGGAGCGGTGCTTGGGGCTGGCCGCTCGCTCAACACAATGGCCACGCTTCATCGCTTTCTCGCTTTCCGCAGCACTCGGCGCTTCATCGGCCTGCTGCCTCCAAGCCCCTACCCCCAAGTGTCAGACGATATGAACATCCAATTCCTGGCGCCCCGCCATACCCTGTCGATTCGCGCCTCCCTTCTCGCGCTGGCCCTGGCCGCCTTGCTGGGCAGCGCACAAGCCGCCGTCTTCAAGGATGCGCAGCTGGAAGCGCTGCAAGACGCCGGCAAGTACAGCGAGCTAGAGCAACTGGCTCAAGCGCGCCTGAACGCCCATGCGGCCGACGCTGAGGCCAGCGCCGCCCTGTCCTTGGCGTTGAGCTTCAGCGCCGCCGGTGAGGCCAAGCGGATCGAGGCCGGCGCCAAGCAAGCCAGGCTTTGTGTGGAGCAGCATCCGGATGTGGCGGTCTGCCATCTCGCGATGGCACAGAACCTGGGTCAGCAGATGCTCAGCGTGGGCATGTTCAAGGCCATGCGAATGGTGGACAGCTTGAAGGCAGCCTGGGTCCGCACTTTGGAGCTGGACCCGAGCAGCTTCACCGGCCGGGTGCAACTGGCCAAGCTCTACCTGACGGTGCCAGGCATGATGGGCGGCAGCATCAGCAAGGCCAAGGAGTTGGAGGCCGCCGTGCGCAGCAGCCAGCCCGAAACGGCGCGGCTGATCCGCGTCTTCATTGCCGCCGAGGCCAAGAAATGGGATGAGATGGAGCGCGAATTGGCGCTGCTCAAGCCCAGCAAGGAGTCGGCCGTGCAGGACGAAGTGCGCGAAGCCACCCTGCAGCTGGCTCAGCAATTTCTGAAGGACGGCAAAGACCTGGACAAGGCCAGGCGCTTGTATGAGGGGTTGCTGCGTGATCAACCCGGCAAGGCTGGCGGCCACTACGGCCTGGCCCGCGTGCTGGCCGCTCAGGGCCAGACGGACGAAGCGATTCGCCATCTGGAGCGGGCCAAGACCCTGAGTGACGCCCAGGACTATCCCCTGGACCACCGCCTGGGTGATGCCTACCTGGCCAAGGGCGACAAGGCGCAGGCCAAGGCGGCCTATGAGCGCTTCATCGCCAACAAACGGTCCAAACCGGCCAATGTCGAGGCTGCTCGCAAGAGCCTGGCCCAGCTCGGCTGAAGACGAGGGACATGAGCATGAACCATCAAGAAGTCCCGCTCTGGCGCCTGAACCTCTTGCGCGCCTTCTATTTGCTGATCACGGTGGGCCTGGCCATCAGCTGGGGGCCGAGTTTTTTCCAGCACAGCGAGCTGTGGGCCCAGCGCCGGGGTGAGCTGGGTGCGATGTTGATCGGCCTGGCGCTGCTCTGTGTGCTGGGGCTGCGCTACCCTTTGCAGATGCTGCCGCTGCTGATGTTTGAGCTGATCTGGAAAACCCTCTGGATCCTGCTCATCGCCGTCCCCTTGTGGCGGGCGGGGGCGCTCACGCCCGGGGTGGAATCTTCCTTTTATGCCTGCTTGATGGGCGTGGTGCTGACGCCGCTGGTGCTGCCCTGGCGATACATTGCGCACCACTATTTTCGAAAGTCTGCAGAGCGCTTTCGCTAGTGCTTCAACAGCCCCTGGCCATGAAAGTCCTTGCTCGATGAGCTCCAGCCCACTCGCCCAACTCCAGGCGCTCGCCCCGCCGTCCAGCTGGCGCGCCCTGTTCGGATGGCGGCGCGTGCGCACCGTCGCCATCATTTGCGCGCTGTTCGTGCTCTTGTTCAGCTTTGGCTGGAAAGCTTCGATGTGGCATCTGGTCGCCCGGGTGTACGGCGTGGGCCTGGCACTGCTGCTGGTCTTTGGCTTGTTTGAGCTGTGGCCGCGCCGCTTGCCGCAGTGGCTGGCGCGTTGGGCCTTGCAAGTGGCGGCCGTGGGGCTGACGGTGCCGCTGGCCTTTTTCGTGGCCTTTTGGCTGAGCAACGCAGCCGGCGCTCCGCCGTTCTGGAAAACCGCGCGCCTCGAAGGCTTCATGACCTTCACCTTTCTGGGCATGCTGGTGGCGCCATGGACGGCCTTGGCGGCCCTTTTGCGCCATCGCGAAGCCAAGGTGGAAAAGCTCTCGATCGATTTCGAGCTCGAGCGCAGCGAGCTGGCGCGCCAGGCGCTCGACGCCCGCATGCGCCTGCTGACGGCCCAGGCCCAGCCGCATTTTTTGTTCAACACCCTGGCCAATGTGCAGGCTCTGGTGGAGGCCGGCTCGCCGCGCGCCCCGCAGCTGCTGCAAAGCCTGACCGACTATCTGCGCGCCGCCGTGCCGCGCCTGGACGGCTCGGCCAACACGCTGGGCCAGGAGCTGGAGCTGGTGCGGGCCTATCTGGAGCTGATGCAGATGCGCATGCCGGACCGCCTGGCCTTTGCGCTGCACATCGGTGCCGGGGTGCACCAGCTGCGCTGCCCGCCGATGACGCTGTTGACGCTGGTGGAGAACGCGGTGCAGCACGGCAGTGACCCGAGCGAAGAGGGCGGCCGCATCGATGTGCATGCCGAGCGGCAGGAAGGAGGCCGGTGTCGCCTGCGCGTGGTCGACACCGGCCTGGGCCTGCAAGCCACCGGCGGCGGCCTGGGTACCGGCCTGGCGGCCTTGCGCGAACGCCTGCTCTGGGCCTATGGCGGCAGCGCCAGCCTCGAGTTGCGCGAGGTGTCACCCCATGGGGTGGAAGCGACCATTGAATTCAGCGAGCCCAAGCCATGACCCCCACCGCTTTGATTGCCGACGACGAACCGCTCCTCCGTGAGATCCTGGAGGCTCGCCTGGCCGCCGCCTGGCCTGAGCTGCAGATCGTTGCGCAGGCCCGCAACGGCCGACAGGCGCTCGAATTGTTTGAGCAGCATCGCCCCACGATCTGCTTTCTGGATGTGCACATGCCGGGCTTGAGCGGGGTCGATGTGGCCCGCCAGATCGGCAAGCAGGCGCATCTGGTCTTCGTCACCGCCTTCGATCAATATGCCCTGGAGGCGTTTCAGCATGGCGTGCTCGACTACCTGGTCAAGCCGGTCACCGCAGCCCGCCTGAGCGAAACGGTGGAGCGCCTGAAAGCGCGCCTGCAGCAGGCCCAGCCGGCGGTGCATACCGAGGCGCTGCTGGCACAGCTGGCCCAACGCCTCAAGCTCGACTCCAAGCCCGAGACGCTGCGCTGGGTGCGCGCCAGCGTCGGCGCCTCGCTGCGCATGATCCCGGTCGATGACATCGACTACCTGAAAAGCGACAGCAAATACACCTTGGTCGCCTACCGCGACGAAGGGCAGCTCGCCGAGGCCTTGATCCGCATGCCGCTGAAGGACCTGCTCGCGCAGCTGGACCCGCAGCAGTTCGCCCAGGTGCACCGCTCGGTGGTGGTCAATCTGCGCTCGATCCGCCGCGTCACCCGCGGCGACAACGAGACCGCCGACATCGAACTGAAAGGCCGCAGCGAGCGTCTGCCCGTGAGCCGCAGCTATTTGCAGCTGTTCAAGGAAATGTAGACAGAGCCAGGGCTGGCTCGATGCGCAGGCTCAATGTGTCGGCCGGGTGCCCGCCGCCGCCCGCGCCTGCCGCGTGCGCCGCAGCTGCTGGTCGGAGCTGAAACCGGCCGCCAGGGCCGCATCGCTGGCGCTGGCGCCGCGGGCCAGGGCCTGATCGGCGCGTTCCAGACGGATGCTTTTCAGATAGCCCAGCGGGCTGATGCCGGCATGTTCTGCAAAGAGGCGGCTCAGGTGGCGCGGCGTGACATGGGCACGGGCGGCCATGGCGTCCAGGCTCCAGTCGCGCGCGGGCTCGGCGCAGATGGCGTCTTGCAGGCGGTGCAGGGCCGCGTGCAGGTGGTGGCGGTGGGCCAGCAGGGGCGAGAGCTCGGGGTCCTTGCTGCTGCGGCGCAGGTAGACCACCATGGTCTGGGCCACGCTGGCGGCCAGGGCCTCGCCGCAGTGCTGGGCAATCAGGTGCAGGCTGAGGTCGATGCCGGCGGTGATGCCGGCGCTGCTGGCGATCTGCTCCTCGGGGCCGTCGAGCACGAAGACACGGTTGTCCACGACCTGGGCCTCGGGCGCCAGCGCGCGCAGCTGGTCGAGCATCTCGTGGTGGCTGGTGCAGCGCACGCCGCGCCCCAGCAGGCCGGCGCGTGCCGCCAGCAAGGTGCCTGAGCAGATGCAGATCAGGCGCCCGCCCTCGCGCAGCAAGACCTGACCCTGCCGGGCCAGCCAGCGCTCGCCGGCCAGCTCTTGCGCCAGCTGTTCGCTGCTTGGCGCCGGCTCATCGGGCGCCTTGCTGCGGCAGCCGCTGAGGATCAACCAGCTGCCCGGCGCCAGAGCTTCAGGCGGCGGCTCCAGGCCTCTGAGCTGCAGGCCGACCGAGCTGGCGCACTCGGCCGCAATGCCGATGAAGCGCAGGCGAAACGCCTCGGGCTGCTGGCGCCGGCGCAAGGCCTGGTTGGCCAGGCGAAAGGCTTCGGCCGGCCCGGCCAGATCGAGCAGCAAGGTGCCGGGCTGCACCCACATCAGGACATCAATCGGTGTGGACATGAAGCGAGCTTAGCGCCTGGGGCCGGCCTCAGGCCGAGACGGCAGCCGCGGCGCGCGCCAAGGCCTGCTCCACCGTGCAGATCTCGGCGAATCGGTCTTGCAGCACGGTCTCGGTGCGCAGCTTGATCTCGGCCGGGCTCAGCGTGCTGCCGCTGGCCGCGTGCTGCATGGCAAAGGTCAGCGTGGCCTCGGTCACGTAGTCGACCTGCCAGCCTTCGTCGCTGGCGTGGCGGGTGGTGGTCTCGCAGCATTGCTCGGTGCGGATGCCGGTGACGATCAGGCGCTGAATGCCGTTTTGATGCAGCCAGATGGCCAGGCCCGTGCCGGCCAGCGCGCTGTGGCGGTGCTTGATCACCTCCAGCGCCGGCTGCAGAGCCGGCAGCTCCTCCAGCGGCCGCACCAGGCCCGAGGCCAGGGCAAAGGGGTTGTCGGCCGTCTCGGGGCCATCGCTGTGGAAGACGCGCACGATGGGCAGGCCTTGGGCCTGCGCGCCTTCAATCAGTCGCCGTGTGGCGTCGAGGAAAGCGGGCAGCTCGGCCGTGCTCCAGTAGGGGCGTTGGCGGAAGGATTCTTGAACGTCGATCAGCAGCAGGGCGGTTTTCATGGGCAGAGGCTCCGGGTTGAAGGGCTGGGTTTCAGTGCCTCCACTGTGCCGCCGTCGCAAGGCCGCGTCGCGCCCGATTCGGCCCGCTTTCGGTCAAATCCGGACATGGTGCCGCCAGCCCTGCCGGGCTCAGCTGCGTGCTTTGAGACCGAGCGCTTTCCAGCCGTCCAGCCCCAGCTTTTCTAGCGTCGCCATATTCGCCTCGTAGATCGCGTCGGTGTCGGCCATGGTCTCTGTCGCGCGTTCGATGCTGCTTTCGCGCAGCAGGTGCAGGGTGGGGTAGGGCGAGCGGTTGCTGTAGTTGCTGATGTCGTCGATGTCGGTGCCGGCGAACTGGTAGTCGGGATGGAAGCTGGCGACTTGCAGGATGCCGTCCAGCTCCAGGTCTTCGACCAGAGCGTCGGCGGCGCCGAGGAAATCGTTGAAGTCCAGGAAGTCCGTCAGCACGCGCGGGTGGATCAGCACGGCGGTTTCGATCTCGTCCGGGTCGGCCCGGTTCAGGGCCAGCAGCTCGCGGGCCAGCTCTTTCAGCAGGTCCTCGGGCGTTGCAGCCTGGCTGACCACATAACGCAGGCGGTTGTTGACATGCACGCTCTTGGCAAAGGGGCAGAGGTTGAGGCCGATGACGGCCTTTTCCAGCCAGTGCTGGGTCTCCTGGCGAATGGTCTCGATCTCGGCGTCGCTGAGTGCGGGGAGAAGGTTTTGGGCTTGGGCTGGGTCGCTCATGGGGTCTCGGTCAAATCAAGGAAGTGGGGCTGCGCTCAGCCCGGCCAGGGCCTGCTGCGCCGCTTCGCGGGCCTGCGCCAACAGCAGGGCTTTCCAGGCCGGGGTGTCGATGTAGAACGCATCGCGGATCTGGCGCTTGATGGCCTGCGCCTGCTCAGGCGGCGCCTCGGGGTGGGCGGCCAGCCAATGGTCGGCGCGCAAGGCCAGAATCATCTCGTCCAGGGGCAGGGTGCCGAACTCCAGTGCGATGCCGGTGCTACGCGCGCCGGGCGCCACCTGGGCGCACACCGATTCGGCGACCGACCACATCAGGCCCTGCAGCGGTGCCGAGCTGGAATTGCCCTCGCGCAGCGAAGTCACGCCGGTGCCCCACCACTGGCGCGCTCGGGCCAGGCCTTCGTCCGCGCCCAGGCCGGTGTCGATGCGCTCGCCATGGCCGCAAGGCCCCAGGCCGGTGTGCAGATCGATCCAGGCCAGTTCGCGCACGCCGGCCAGGTGTTCTTCCAGCACATGGCGCAGGGTGATGTGGCTCCAGGTCGGCGTGTGGCCGCCGTAGAACAGGCCGAGCTCCTGCGTGTACTGACCACCGCTGACGGCCTGCTGCCAGGCGGCCCGGCCGTGGCGGGCGATGTAGTCGCTCAAGCGCGCCTCGTTCTCGGCGCTGGGCGGCCAGTGGCGGGGCAGCAGGGCGCTGGCCAGCTCTTCATAACCCGGGTTGGTGGGCAGGGGGCGTTGGTGGAAATCGACGAAGTTGCGGTTCAGGTCCACGCCTTCCTGCGTGACCCGGCGCCACCAGGAAAAACCATGCGGGTTCAGGCCATGCAGATAGAGCACGCAGACACCGCTGGCGCGCACGGCGGCCAGCCATTCGGTATCGGCCAGCAGGCCGCACTGGATGCCCGAGCCCGCAAAGCCCTCCACGCCGTGGCAGGCGCTGCTGAGGATGAGCAGGCGCTCGGCCCGGCCGCGTGCCGGGCCCTGGCGCAGCACATCGAGGGCCAGGGCTTCGCCCTCGCGGCCCAACAGCGGGTGGGCGTGGCTCTCGACATCGAGGCCTGAGCCTTCGGCCGCAGCCAGGAACTTGGCACGCGCCTCGGCATAGCTCTGCGCGAAAAAGGATTCGGCGTGCTGGGCCATGGCGGCGTCCTCCCGTCCGTCCTTCAGGGCCGCGGCTGCTTCAGCCAGGCCTCGGCCAGCTGCACCCACATCGAGCCGCCCAGCGGGATCAAATCGTCGTTGAAGTCGTAGCTGGGGTTGTGCAGGGTGCAGGGCCCCATGCCGTGGCCGCCGATGCGGTGGCTGCCGTCGCCATTGCCGATCAGGAAATAGCAGCCCGGCTTTTCCTGCAGGAAGAAGCTGAAGTCCTCGGCGCCCATGGTGGGCTCGAACTCTTGCACGCTCTCAGGCCCGACCATGGCGCTGAGCGTCTGGCGCACAAACTCCGTCTCGGCGGGGTGGTTGATGGTGGGCGGGTAGTTGCGGCGGAACTTGAACTCGCAGCTGACCTCGAAGGCGCTGGCGATGCCTTGCGCCATTTCTTCCATGCGCCGCTCGATCAGGTCCAGCAGCTCCAGGGTGAAGGTGCGCACAGTGCCCTCGATCACGCAGGCGTCGGGGATGACGTTGGTCGCTTCGCCCGCATGGATCATGGTCACCGAGATCACGCCGGCCTCGGCCGGGCGCTTGTTGCGGCTGATGATGGTTTGGAAGGCCTGAACCATCTGGCAGGCCGCCGGCACCGGGTCCACGCCCAGATGCGGCATGGCCGCATGCGCGCCCTTGCCGCGCAGGGTGATCTTGAACTCATTGCTGGAGGCGAACACCGGCCCGGTCTTGAGCGCAAAGGCGCCGGCCGGCATGCCCGGCCAGTTGTGCGCGCCGAACATGGCCTCCATGGGGAAGAGCTTGAACAGCCCGTCCTTGATCATCTCGCGCGCACCGCCGCCGCCTTCTTCCGCCGGCTGGAAGACCAGGTAGACGGTGCCGTCGAAATTACGGTTCGTGGCCAGATGCTTGGCCGCGGCCAGCAGCATGGCGGTGTGGCCGTCATGGCCGCAGGCGTGCATCTTGCCGGGCTGGGTGCTGGCGTGCGGGAAGGTGTTGTGCTCCGTCATCGGCAGGGCGTCGATGTCGGCGCGCAGGCCCACGGCCCGCTCGCTCGTGCCGTTCTTGACGATGCCCACCACCCCGGTCGTGCCCAGGCCGCGGTGCACCGGAATGCCCCATTCGGTGAGGGTCTGGGCGATCAGGTCCGAGGTGCGCTGCTCCTGGAAGCAGAGCGCGGGGTGGGCGTGGATGTCGCGGCGCAGGCGCTGGATCAGCGGCGCATCGGCCAGGATGGAGTCGATGAACTTCATGGCGGCATGGCCAGGTCGGCCCGGTGGGTGGGTGAATGGAGAAAGGAGTGCAGGGCGCCAGTCTAAACCGCGGGCGTTTCCGAGCGGGCGCTGCGGAGATGGCCCCGGCACGGCCTCGCGGGCGCTTGAGCGCGGGTCTTTGTGCGCTGCGTGCCCGGCCACCCGGGCAGCTGTGCAATAGTCTCGCCATGCAAGACCTTCTCGCCCCCACATCCCTGCCGGACCGCGCCTCGCCCCATATCGTCAAGGGCGCCTGTCCGCACGACTGCCCCGACACCTGCGCCTTGCGCATCACGGTCGACCAGGGTCGGGTGATCAAGATCCAGGGTGCGGCGGATCACCCGAGTACGCACGGGGCGCTGTGCACCAAGGTCTCACGCTATGCCGAGCGCACCTATCACGAGGAGCGGCTGCTGCACCCGCTCAAGCGGGTCAGCCGCAAGGACGAGGCGCCGCGTTTCGAGCCGGTCAGCTGGGCCGAGGCCCTGGCCGATATCTCGGCGCGGCTGAAGACCATCGCCGCGCGCGACCCGCAGGCCATCCTGCCCTACAGCTACGCGGGCACCATGGGCCTGCTGCAGGGCGAGGGCATGTCGGCGCGGTTCTTCAACAAGCTGGGTGCTTCGCAGCTGGATCGCACCATCTGCGCCTCGGCCGGCGCGGCAGCGCTGACGGCGACCTACGGCCACAAGGTCGGCATGCACCTGCCTTACTTTGCCGAGAGCCGCCTGATCCTGATCTGGGGCAGCAACTCGATCGCCTCCAATCTGCATTTCTGGACCTATGCGAACAAGGCCAAGCGCGAGGGCGCCAAGCTGATCTGCATCGACCCGCGCAAGACCGAGACGGCCGACAAATGCCACCAGCACATCGCCCTGCTGCCCGGCACCGACGGTGCCCTGGCCCGGGGCCTGATGCATGAACTGATCGCCCACGACTGGCTGGACCACGACTACATCGCCCGCCATGTCGATGGCTGGGAGGAGCTGAAGGCGCGCGCGCTGAACTGGCCGCCCGAAGCGGTGGCCGAGGTCTGCGGCATCACGGCCGATGAAGTGCGCGGCCTGGCGCGCGACTACGCGCAAACGAAGCCTGCGGCCATTCGCCTCAACTACGGCATGCAGCGCGTGCGTGGCGGCGGCAATGCGGTCCGCCTGGTAGCTCTGCTGCCTTGCCTGACCGGCGCCTGGCGTTCGCGCGCTGGTGGCCTGCTGCTGTCCAGCTCGGGCTGGTTTGCGCCTTTCAAGAACATGGCCGCGCTGGAGCGGCCCGAGCTGCTGGCCGGGCGCCAGCCGCGCCTGATCAATATGAGCACCATCGGCGACGATCTGCTGCGCGAGGCCTCGCCCGAGTTCGGCCCCAAGATCGAGGCGCTGATCGTGTACAACAGCAATCCGGTGGCGGTGGCGCCCGAGTCGCCCAAGGTGGTGAAGGGCTTCCAGCGCGAGGACCTGTTCACCGTGGTGCTGGAGCATTTCATGACCGACACGGCCGACCTGGCCGACTATGTGTTGCCGGCCACCACGCAGCTGGAGCATCTGGATGTGCACACCAGCTACGGCCACACCGATGTGCTGATCAACGAGCCGGCGATTGCCCCCATCGGCGAGGCCAAGCCCAACACCCAGATCTTCCGCGAGCTGGCCGCAGCCATGGGCTTCGAGGATGAGTGCTTCCGCGAAAGCGACGAGCAGCTGGCCCGCCAGGCCTTCACCGCCGAGATCGATTTCGAGGCCTTGCGCGCCCAGGGCTGGCAAAGCCTGCCGCTCAAGGAGGCGCCGTTTGCCGAGGGTGGCTTCCCTACGCCCAACGGCCGGGCGCAAGCGGCCGGCGCAGACTTTGTGGCCAATTACGAAAGCCGCCGTTCCAGCCCCGAGCTGGCGGCGCGTTATCCGCTGGCCATGATCTCGCCGCCGGCGCGCAACTTCCTCAACTCCAGCTTCGTCAACGTCAAGAGCTTGCGTGACATCGAGGGCGAGCCTCTGGTCGAGCTGCATGCTGAAGACGCAGCGGCCCGCGGCCTGCAGGACGGCGCCATGGTGCGGGTGTTCAATGACCGTGGCAGTTATCTTTGCCGTGCCCGCATCAGCCCGCGTGCGCGGCCCGGGGTGGTGAACGGCCTGGGCGTGTGGTGGCGCAAGCTGGGCGCCGGCGGCAGCAATGTCAACGAGGTGACGCACCAGCGGCTGACGGACATGGGCCGGGCACCGAGTTTTTACGACTGCCTGGTCGAGGTCAAGGCCGCCTGAGTTGCTGAAGAAGAAGCCGATGAAGAAGAAGCGCTGGCGCTGGGCCTTGCTGGCGGCTGCGGCCGCGGGCGTGCTTGCCTCGCTGGGCGGCTGCGCGCAGATCGGCTATCTGGGCCAATCGGTCGGCGGCCATCTGCGCCTGGTTGCGGCGGCCAAGCCGGTGGAGGACTGGCTGGCCGATCCGGCGCTCAAGCCCGCCCTGCGCGAGCGCCTGCAGCAGAGCCAGCGCATGCGCGATTTCGCCGTGCAGCAGCTGCACCTGCCGGACAACAACAGCTACCGCCGCTATGCCGACCTGGGCCGCTCGGCCGCGGTCTGGAATGTGGTGGCTGCGCCCGAGCTGAGCCTGACCCTCAAGACGTGGTGCTTTCCCATCATGGGTTGCGTGGGCTATCGCGGTTACTTCAACCAGGCCGAGGCCGAGGCCTATGCCGCCGAGCTGCGCGCCGAGGGCTATGAGGTCATGGTCTACGGCGTGCCCGCCTATTCGACCCTGGGCTGGAGCCGGCTGCTGGGCGGTGATCCGCTGCTCAACACCTTCATGAACCAGCCCGAGGCCGAGCTGGCCGGGCTGATCTTCCATGAACTGTCGCATCAGGTCGTGTACGCGGCCGATGACACGCAGTTCAACGAGTCTTTTGCCACCGCAGTGGAGCGGCGTGGCGCCCTGGCCTGGTTGCAGGCCCAGGGCAGCGCGGCCGAGCGCGAGCGCTACCTGGCGCGGCAGTCGCAGCGGGTGCAGTTCCGCGCCCTGACCCAGCGCTACCGCGAGCGGCTGGAAGCGCTGTATGCCCAGCCCCTGGGCCTGGAGGCCAAGCGTGCGGCCAAGGCGCAGCTGCTGGCCGAGATGCGCGCCGAGCATGCGCAGCTCAAGGCGGCGCAATGGGGCGGTGACAGCGGCTATGACGCCTGGTTTGCGCGCGCCAACAACGCGAGCTTTGCCCTGCTCTCGGCCTACACCGAGCTGACGCCGCAGTTCGAAGCCTTGCTGGACCGCGAGGGCGGCGACTGGCCGCGTTTCTATGCTGCTGTGAAATCCCTGGCCGAGCTGCCGCCGGCGCAGCGGAGAATGCGCCTGCAAGACATCAAGAACACTGGAGAGTGAGAGTACACACCATGGCCGACATCCGCATCCACCGTGACCATGCCCTCGGGCTCAAGCGTGCCCGCGAGATCGCCTGGGCCTGGGCCGAGCAGGTCGAAGAAAAGTTCGACATGGAGTGCACGGTGCTGGAAGGCAAGACCAGCGACACCGTCGAATTCACGCGCTCGGGCGTCAAGGGCGAGCTGATCGTGACCGCCGAGCACTTCGAGCTGCACGCCAAGCTGGGCCTGCTGCTCGGCGCCTTCAAATCCACCATCGAGGGCGAGATCCAGAAGGAACTCGACGGACTGCTGGCGGGAGAGGCGGGCGGCGGTAAAAAGCCGGCGGGCAAGAAAAAGCCGGCGTGAAGCCGGCTTGAAACACGTGTCCGAGCCCGCATCACGCAGGCTCGGGGTCTGTCTCGATCACTTCAGCGATTCGATCAGGTCGATGTAGCTTTGCATCGCTTCGTCGCTGCTGGTGCCCTTGAGCTCGTTCCAGGCGTCCCATTTGGCGCGGCCGACCATGTCGGTGAAGCCCGGGCGGCTGCCGTCCACATCGCCGCTGCTGCCTTGCTTGTAGAGCGCATAGAGCTTCAGCAGGGTCATGTTGTCAGGACGCTCGGGCAGGTTCTTGGACTCGGCCACAGCGGCTTCGAATTGGTCTTTCAGGCTCATGGTGTCTCCTAGATGGCGGTGAGTGCCGATTGAACTGGTAACAATCGGGATGGACGCCGATGATGTTACCCAGCATTGTGTGAGCACGACACTCTAAAAACCGCCGTTCGCCCCGCCTTGATGAAGATGATGAGGAGACCGCATTGACGCATTCGCATGAACGCATGTCCAAGGTGGACACGGCCTGGTTGCGCATGGACACGGAGTCCAACCTGATGATGATCGTCGGGGTCTGGATCATCCGCCCCGGCATCAGCCTGGCGGCCTTGCGCGAGCGCGTCGAGGCGCGGCTGCTGCAGTACGGGCGCTTCCGTCAAAAGGTGGTGGAAGACGCCATGGGTGCGCAATGGGTGGAGGACGATGACTTCGACATCACCCGCCATGTGCAGGCCGAAGAACTCTTGCCCCGGCGCGGCCAGAGCCGGCAGGATTGCCTCAAGGAGCGCGTCGGTGAACTGGCGGCCGAGCCGCTGAACCCGGCTCACCCGCTCTGGCAGTTCCAGCTGATCGAGGACATGGGCGATGGCAGCAGCGCCCTGGTCGCCCGCATCCACCATTGCATCGGCGATGGCATCGCCCTGATCGCCGTGATGCTGTCCATCACCGACGGCGGCAAGGCGCCGCCGAAGCGCCTGCAGCAGCCGCGTGACGACCAGGACTGGCTGACCGATGCCTTGCTCAAGCCCATCAGCGCCATGACCATCAAGGCCATCCGTGTGGCCGGCGCGGGCATGGCCAAGTCGGTGGACACGCTGATGCAGCCCCACCATCCGCTCGACAGCTCGATGGACATGGCGCGCATGGGTTATCAGGCGGTCAGCGATGTGGCGGCCTTTGCCCTGATGTCGGACGATTCTCCGACGCAGCTCAAGGGCAAGCCAGGCACGCAGAAGCGCGTGGCCTGGGACGAGGGCCTGCCGCTCGATGCCGTCAAGGCCGTGGGCAAGGCGCTGAACTGCTCGATCAACGATGTGCTGCTCAGCTGTGTGGCCGGTGCGATTGGGCGTTATCTGCAGGCCAAGGGCGAAGATGTGGCGGGCAAGGAGATCCGCGCCATGGTGCCGGTCAATCTGCGGCCGATGGAAAAGGCCTACCAGCTGGGCAATCGCTTCGGCCTGGTGCCGCTGGTGTTGCCCATCGGCATCGAGAACCCGGTCGAGCGCCTCTACGCCGTGCGCTCGCGCATGCAGGATTTGAAAGGCAGCTTCCAGCCGGTGCTGGCCTTTGGCTTGCTCTCGGTGGCTGGCTTGCTGATCAAGCCGGTGCAACAGGCCATGCTCAATGTCTTCGCTAAAAAGGCGACGGCGGTGATGACCAATGTGCCTGGACCGGCGGAGTCCCTGCATTTCTGCGGCTCGACCGTGGAACGGGTGATGTTCTGGGTGCCGCAGTCCGGCGACATAGGCGTGGGCGTCAGCATCCTGACCTACGCCGGCCGCGTGCAATTCGGCCTGATCACCGACAGCACCTTGTGCCCGGACCCTGAGGGCATCATCGAGCAATTCGCCCCCGAGTTCGACAAGCTCCTGGTGCTGGCCTTGATGCTGCCGTGGGGGGAAGAGGGCGCGGATTTGTAAGTCAGAGCCTTGGGCTGGAAACCGAACGAAGCCGTCTTTGACTTTGCTCGTGAGGCCCTGCAGCCCGCGCCGCCACCGGGCTCATGGTTCCGGGGTCGGCCCTGGCGGGCCGACTACCCTGCGCTGCTCGCGCCTCGGGGCTGGCGCATAACTCACTCCGCTCCCTGCGTTCGCTTCGTTCAGACAGAAGCGCCAAGTCAGAACTTGAAGCGCACGG
>NKIM01000051.1 GCA_002255955.1 Burkholderiales bacterium PBB2
CCCAGCACCAGCACCAGCACCAGCACCAGCACCAGCACCAGCGCCAGCGCCTGCGCCTGCGCCTGCCCCGGCACCGGCACCCAGCCCCGTCCACAGCAGTGGCCTGACTGCCCTGTTCCTGGGCCAGCAATTCGATGTGTATGCCCCCAAGTCTGCGATCGCAACGCTCGATGCGGGTGCGATTGATCGCAGCAACACCCAGGGTCTGGGCTGGAAGCTCAGCGCCTCGGCTAGCACGGTACTCACCGTCTTGGGCAACGATTTTGGTCTCAGCGCAGTCGGCTACAGCTCGGTGAACCGCGCCAATGGCAGCGTGATCATGTTGTGCAACGGCGCGCCGCTCAAATCCGCTTTCGTGGGCGTGGTCACGCAATCCGGGGCGGGCGGTGTTCAGGCGGTCAAGCTCAGCCGTGCCAGCGAGTTGGCCGGTCAGAGCTTCTATCGCATGGAGGATTGCAGCTTCACCAACAGCAATGGCGAGAGCAGCAATCAAAGCAGCGCACCCACGGCCAGCAGCCTGAAGTACAGCGTGGATGCCAGCGGCAATCTGAGCGGCAATGACGGCACCGCCATCACGGCGGCCGAGCTCAATGGCTTGCTGGCCGGCGGCACCGTCTCGATCGGCGGCGGCAACGGCAAGCTCTACCTGACGGCCTACAGCTTCCAAGTCAATGGCGTGACGCGCTATGTCGTGGTGAGCCGCGGTGTGCCCAACAACGGGGGCCCGGGCTATGTCGATATGTGGCTGCAGAACTGAGTGAGTGCCATGAGCCCATGCACTGAAGGGTGCGCAAAGCGTCGCCTGTCCCTGGGTGCGGCCCTGCTCTGGCTCGGTGTGGCCTTGCAGGGTTGTGGTGGTGGAACTGGAAGCGGCAGCAATGAAACGCCGCCGCAGTCTTCACCCAGCCCCGTGCCAGCCCCCAACCCGACGCCCAGCCCGATGCCCAACGCATCGCCGCTGCAGACGCAAGCCGTTTACCAGCCTGGTGTGAAGACCTTGGCCGACACGCTTTTGCCGCAGTTGGATGTGGCCGGGCCGGGCAGCCTCGGCTTTGCGCAGCACAGCGGTTTGAAAGTTGGCGATGTCTTCCTGAGCCAAGGCCGAGCCTATGTGGCCACCGCCGTCAGCGCGGACGGGCGCACGCTGCAAACGCGGGCGCCCTTCATGGACGAGGTCTTCCAGACCCTGCGCATCAGCGGCACGCTGGACAGCAGCCTGCTGAAGCCGGCGCAGGCCGATATGCGCCAAGCCCTGGCGGCCGGCCACAAGTCAGGCGCCTTGAGCTTGGTGACCGGGACGGTAGGCTTTGCACAAGACCTGCCGGCCTATGGGCCCGTGCAGCTCAAACTGAACGGGCAGTTGCAGCTGAGTGTGGCCCTGGATCTCGACTACAGCGCGGCCAGCGGTTTGAACAAGCTGGACTTCAAGGTCAGCGGCAATCTGGAAGAAAGCATCAAGCTCAACCTCGACCCCGCCGGCGGCGCGCAAGGCCAGTCGGGCGACATCACCCTCACCAAGCTCAGCTGGCCGGTACCGCAGGCTTGGGGCGCTTTGCGCATCGATGTGCCGCTGGTCTTGAGTCTGAAAGCCCAGGCCGGCAGCAAGCTGGGCGCCGACTTCCTCAGCGGCAGCACCAGCTTCGACTTCAGCTCGCATTGGGATCCCGCGAGCAAGACCTTCAGCCACCAATCCAATAGCAGCAGCAACGCCTCGTCCAGTGCGCCGGTGCTCAGTGGCAAGGCCCAGGCGGCCACCAGTTCAGTGACCGTGGCACTAGGGCCGGAGCTCAAGTTGGTCTTGCTGGACAGCATCGCGCCGCTGTCGGCCAGCGCGCGCATGGCGGGCACCTTGGCCGCACAGACCCAAACCGTGCTGGCCAGCGGCTTGAGCTGCTTGAGCTGGAGCGCTGATCTGGCGGCCCAACTCACAGCCGAGTTCAAGTTGAGCAATGGCATCAAGATGGAAGGGCAGTACACGCCCTACACCAAGCGCCTGGCGGCCGGCGGTGACCTCAGCCCCTGTACGCCGGCGCCCCCTGCACCGCCCCCCGCGCCACAGCCGCCCTCGCCACCAGCCAGCAGCCCAGATGGCGCAACAAACCCTTCGGCCTCGGAATTGGCGGCGCTTTTGCCCATCCCTGCCAATGCGCTGCCCTTGAGTGGCTATGTGCTCAGCACACACATCGACAGCAACCCGCAGGGCTACTTGAACTACCAGCCCTGCGAATCGGGGAAGCTGCGCGACGGCAGCGACTACACCTACTGCACACGCTATCTCATGATCAACTTGTCAGAGACCGGCAGCAGCTCCGCGCTCAACGCAGGCGCCACGACACGCTTTTACGATCGATTTGAGATGGCCGACAAGGACTATTCAGACCCGTCCAAGGCAGAGTCCATTTGTCGCGTCAAGGCGCCCGAACTGCCGGGTGTGCAGCTGCAGTTTCATCAAGGCGATATCTTGTTGATGAGCGTGGCCGGATTGGGTCAACAAGAAATCCCGGGCCTGGCTTTCGGGGAAGGCACGGCCAATGTCGTCGACCACTCTCCTGGGCTGCTGACCATGGTCTGCAACCACGTACTCGTTGATCGCTTGAGTGCTCAGCGCTACTACCTGCGTTTGGCCTATCAGCATCCCACATCGGTACTCAAGCTCAGCAACCCGGCCAATAGCATTTTCAATACCTACTGGTTCAATTTGAAGCACTGAACACGGGTTGCACACGGTGTCGCGTGCCGTGCCAAAAAAGAAAGAGCCGCCGCACTCACATGCGGCGGCTCTTTTTCTCATCGGTACTGAAGCAGGCTTTCGTTCTTTACGCCCAACTGCTTGTTGATCATCCATAGATGGCGCGGGGGAGGCTGGATCCAGCGTTCGCGTGAACTTGGATCTCTGGCCTGTGTTCATCGACCCGGGTGGGTGATGAAGCTCTGCCCCGCATGACTGGATTGGAGGCTTGTCACGCGCACAAAAAAAGCCCCCAGGTACGGGGTATCTGGGGGCTTCGTGAACTATTGCAAGTGCCGGGCACTGGCAAAGGGTGGGTGCAGACCTAGTTCTGCACACCCAGCTGCTTGTTGATGAACCACTGCTGCGCGATCGACAGGATGTTGTTCACCAGCCAGTACAGCACCAGGCCCGAGGGGAAGATGAAGAACATGAAGCTGAAGGCCAGCGGCATGATCCACATCATCTTGGCCTGCATCGGGTCCGGCGGAGTCGGGTTCAGCCAGACCTGGAACAGGCTGGAGGCCGTCATCAGCAGGGGCAGGATGAAGTAAGGGTCCTTGACCGAGAGGTCGGTGATCCAGCCCAGCCAGGGCGCGCCACGCATTTCCACGGTGGACAGCAGCACCCAGTACAGGCCCATGAAGAAAGGCATCTGCAAGAAGATGGGCAGGCAACCACCGATGGGGTTGACCTTCTCCTCGCGGTAGATCTTCATCATCTCCTGCTGCATCTGCTGCGGCTTGTCCTTCAGGCGCTCGCGCATTTCCTGAATCTTGGGGCCGACGGCCTTCATCTTCGCCATGCTCTTGTAGGCGCTGGCATTGAGCCAGTAGAAGGCGATCTTCAGCAGCACGACCAGGGCGATGATGGCCCAGCCCCAGTTGCCCAGGATGGAGTGCAGCTTTTCCAGCAGCCAGAACAGCGGCTTGGCCAGGATGGCGAAGATACCGTAGTCCTTCACCAGTTCCAGGCCTGGGGCCAGAGCGGCGAGCTTGTTTTCTTCTTGCGGGCCGACAAACAGCTGATCCAGCTTGGTGGCGGTGGCGCCTGCGGCCAACTGGGGCAGGGTGAAGACCATGCCGACGGCGTACTGATCAGGGGCTGCGCCCTTGACCTTGTTGACGAAGAATTCGCGCGGCGCGGCATCGGTGTGCAGCCAGGCGCTGGCGAAGTAATGCTGGACCATGGCCACCCAACCGTCATTGGCGGTCTTTTCGTGGTCGGTCTTGCCCTTGTCGATGTCCTTGAACTCGAACTTCTGGAACTTGTTCTTGTCGGTGTAGATGGCCGGGCCGGTGAAGGTGCCGGTGAAGGCCGTACCGCCGGGGCCGGCCACGCCGTCGCGCACCAGCTGCACATAGACCTGCGGGGTCAGCGGGGCTGCGCCCTTGTTGATGACCTCGTGCTTGACGCCGATGACATAGTCGCCGCGCTTGAAGCTGTAGGTCTTCACATAGGTCACGTCGCCGACTTCGGCCGATTCCAGGCGCACCAGCAGCTCGTTGGCGCCATCGGCCAGCTTGCGCTCGGGCGTGGTCACCGTCATTAGCGTGTTGTGCGTGGGCAGCTGCTCACCGCGCGTGCCCACCAGGCCGGTCTGGGCCTTGTAGCTTTGCGAAGCGGCGTCCAGCAGCACGATGGGCGTGGCTTCGACCTTGTGCTTTTCCTTCAGGCCCACGGCCTGCAGCAGCGGGTCGAACAGGCCCGGTTCGGGCGAGTGCAGGTACTTGGGCAGCTCGACGCGGGTGACGTCACCGCCCTGGGTGTCCAGGGTGACGGTCAGCACATCGGTGGTGATGGTCAGCTTCTCGCTCTTGGCGGCGAGCGGCGCACCCGGCACGGCCGTGGCACCCGCGGCCTGGCCGGCGGCGGCTGGCACGCCCGCTTGCGCGGCCGAACCGGCGGCCGCCACAGGCTTGGCAGCCGGCGGGCTGAACATCGACGGGTGTCCGTTGTGCTTTTGCCAACCGTCCCAGAGCAGGACGAGAGACATGGTGAACACCACCCACAGGACGGTGCGGCGAATATCAGTCATGAGGAGGCTTCTGATTGGGTGGAATTGCGGGGGGAAGGGGAAGGCGAATTCGGCGCGCACAGCCCGAGCCGGCTGAACAGCGCAGGCGGATTGTCAGGCACAGCGTCATGGCCACCGGCGCAAAAGGGGTGGCAGCGCAACAGACGGTGCACGGTGAGATAGCTGCCGGCCGCGGCGCCGTGGCGCTGCAAGGCTTCGATTGAGTAGACCGAACAGGTCGGCTCGAAACGGCAGGCGCTGCCCAGCCAGGGGCTCAGCAGCAGGCGATAGCCACGCACCAATCCGACCAAGGCGCGCTGGGCGAGCGAGGGAGCGGTGGGGTCGTGGGCCATGGCGGGTGGAGAGGCAAGGCAGACCGGGTGGAAGGCGAAGCGCTGCGCCGCGCTTCAGGGCTGGGCCGCGGCAGGCGCCGCTGCACTGGCCGCGGGCGGCGTCGGCGTGGTTCTGGACAGCAGCCGGCCCACCAGCTGGCTCAGTTCGGCGCGCGCAGCAGCGCGCAGCGCATCAGAGGCAGCGCTGGGGAACAGCTTGCGATCGAAAGGCGTGCGCAAACGCACCACCCACAGACCGGGCGGCAACTGCGGCTGGTCGGCAAAGGCGGCGCGAATCTGGCGCTTCAGCAGGGAGCGCGTCACGGAGCGACGGGCGTGGCGCTTGGGCACGATGACCCCCAGCCACTGGCCGTCCGGCCGTGCTTCATCCACAGGGCTGTGGGCTTCTTGTGCATCGCCTGTTGATAACTTGGCTGCGTCGGTGGATAAGACCTTGGCAGGCAAGCTCGGCGAGGCCGACAGATGGTGCACGGCGAAGTGGGGGCTGCGCACGCGGCTGGGGCGACCCAGCACGCGTTCAAAGTCGGCCGATCGCACGATGCGGCCGATCATGATTCAGGAAGAAAGAACCTGAATTAGACAGCCAGACGCTTGCGGCCCTTGGCGCGGCGCGCAGCGATGACGGCACGGCCACCGCGGGTCTTCATGCGGACCAGGAAGCCATGGGTGCGGGCGCGACGGGTCTTGGATGCTTGGTAAGTACGTTTCATGATGGAGGCCTCTTGAGAAGGTCTAAGGACGTCGGATGACGCTTTAGCTGTGGTTGGCGATCAATCGCCGGGTGCAAAACGAGTTGCGGATTGCACCTCAAGCGTCGGCTGGATCGGGGGCTGGTGCTCTGCGGGGCGGATCGCCCGGCGGTTTACAGCTCTTTCACCAACAGCCACTGATGTGTGCCGCGCCGGGGCGCCGCTCATGCGTTTGCAACAACAAACCCTGAGCCAGTCGCTGACCTGTGAACAAGTCGGCGGCCCCGCTTGGGGTTTGATGCTGCGACGATCGCCAAGTTCGGCCCAAGCCAAAGTCAGCCAAAGCCAGCCTGGTCACGAGGATGATTGCCTGGCGCCGGCTCTGGGCTTGAGCCCACCGGGGCAGCGTGCTGCGCCCGAGAGTTGGCACCAAACACCCGACCCAAGGTCCGCAGCGTCCGGAAAACCCGCGATTACACCAAAGAATGCCCCTTCGGTCAATGCCCGGGGATTTGCCAGCCGGGTTTACCGGGGATTGACCGCGCCGAAAAATCTGTGGATAACCTCTAAATTTGCGGCCCCGAACCCGTACAATCCGGCCGCTCAAGAACAAGTTTTCCACAATGAGCGCAGACATGTTTGGGGCAGAGGGCCTGAGCCCGCAACCGATGCAGCAAGACCCGGGTTTCGACCTGTGGCAGCGCGGTTGCGAGAGGTTGGCCGCCGAGTTGCCCGAGCAACAATTCAACACATGGATCCGCCCCTTGCCGCCCGCCGTGGTGGCCGATGGCGCGGGTGCCGAGGGCCTGGTCGTGTCCCTGCGGGTGCCCAACCGCTTCAAGCTGGACTGGATTCGCAACCAGTACGCCGGCCGCATCGAATCCATCCTCAGCGAACTCGCCGGCAAGCCCGCCCGCCTGGAGCTGGCCCTGGCCGCGCGAGAGCCGCTGGCACCGATGAGCCGCTCGGCCGCGGTGAGCTCGCCGTCCAGCCAGCCCATCACCGTGGGCCAGGTGCTGCACAACGGCCTGCGCCCGGTCAGCCACCCTTCTGCCTCCCCCGCCGCGCCGGCTGCGGGCCCCGTGGTGGCCGGCCAGCCGCTTGCGGCCGCGCCGCAGCAGGCGCCTTCCGCCGCTGCCAACCTGCCGCCGAGCGCCAGCCGTCACCGCATCAACAGCGCACTGACCTTTGACAACCTCGTGCCCGGCCGCGCCAACCAGATGGCGCGCACCGCCGCCTTGCATGTGGCTGGCGCCCCGGGCCAGATGTACAACCCGCTGTTCATCTATGGCGGTGTCGGCCTGGGCAAGACCCATTTGATCCACGCCGTGGGCAACGCCCTGCTCAAGGACAAGCCCGATGCGCGCGTGCTCTATTTGCACGCCGAGCAGTTCATCTCCGACGTGGTGAAGAATTACCAGCGCAAGACTTTCGACGAGCTCAAGGCCAAGTACCACTCGCTCGACCTGCTGCTGATCGACGATGTGCAGTTCTTCGCCGGCAAGGAGCGTACGCAGGAGGAGTTCTTCAACGCCTTCGAGGCCCTGCTGGCCAAGCGCGCCCACATCATCATGACCAGCGACACCTACCCCAAGGGCCTGGCTGACATCGATGAGCGCCTGACCAGCCGTTTCGACGCCGGCCTGACGGTGGCCATCGAGCCGCCCGAGCTGGAGATGCGCGTCGCCATCCTGATCAAGAAGGCGGAGGCCGAACAAACGCCCATGCCCGAAGACGTGGCCTTCTTCATCGCCAAGAACGTGCGCGCCAATGTGCGCGAGCTGGAAGGCGCCCTGCGCAAGGTGCTGGCCTACAGCCGCTTCAGCCACAAGGAAATCAACATCCAGCTGGCGCGCGAGGCGCTGAAAGACCTGCTCTCGATCCAGAATCGCCAGATCTCGGTCGAGAACATCCAGAAGACGGTCGCCGATTTCTACAAGATCAAGATCGCCGACATGTACAGCAAGAAGCGCCCGGCCAGCATCGCCCGGCCGCGCCAGATCGCCATGTACCTGGCCAAGGAGCTGACGCAGAAGAGCCTGCCCGAGATCGGCGAGCTCTTCGGCGGCCGCGACCACACCACCGTGTTGCACGCTGTGCGCAAGATCGGTGGCGAGCGCCAGAAGAACACCGAGCTGAACCAGCAGCTCCACGTGCTCGAGCAGACCCTGAAGGGCTGAAAAACGGCCGGGAGCGGCCCGCGCTTCGGGCCTCAGCCCCTCCCGGCGCACTCACTGTGCAAAGACAGGGTTCCCACCCCCGGGAAAGACCCCAATCCTGGGTCAAAATGCGGGTTGTTTCCGCGCGCGCGACTGACTGGTGAAGGATGGAGCCCATCGCGCCGCCTGAGCCCGGTCAGAGCTCCGGGCCCGGAAACGCCGTACCGACGAACAGACAAGCAAACAAGCGACAGAGCGAGGTTGACATGATTGTGTTGAAAGCCACCCAGGACAAGGTGCTGAGCGCCCTGCAGGCGGTCGCCGGCATTGTGGAGCGGCGCCACACCCTGCCCATCCTCGCCAATGTGCTGATCCGCAAGACCGGCGGCCAGCTGGAGCTGACCACCTCCGACCTGGAAATCCAGGTCCGCACCTCGGCCGAGCTCGGCGGCGATGCCGGCGACTTCAGCACCACCGTCGGTGCCCGCAAGCTGATCGACATCCTGCGCTCCATGCCTGCGGACCAGACCGTCTCGCTGACGGCCAATGGCTCCAAGCTGACCCTGCAAGGCGGCAAGAGCCGCTTCACCCTGCAGACCCTGCCCTCGGATGACTTTCCCCTGGTGCAAGAGGCCGCCGATTTCGGCCCCGCCTTTGCCGTGCCGCAGAAGACGCTCAAGCACCTGATCAACCAGGTGCACTTCGCCATGGCGGTGCACGACATCCGCTACTACCTGAACGGCATCCTGTTCGTGGCCGAAGGCAAGAGCCTGACCCTGGTCGCCACCGACGGTCACCGCCTCGCCCTGGCCCAGGCCGAGCTGGAAACCGAAATCCCCAAGCAGGAAGTCATCCTGCCGCGCAAGACCGTGCTCGAGCTGATGCGCTTGCTGAAAGACGGCGCCAAGGCCGACAAGAGCGGCGACAGCGAAGAAGCCCCGATCGAGATGCGCTTCGCCGGCAACCAGGCCAAGTTCAGCTTCTCGGGCATGGAGTTCGTGACCAAGCTGGTCGAGGGCAAGTTCCCTGACTACAACCGCGTCATCCCCAAGAACCACAAGTTCAACGTCACCCTGGGCCGGGTGCAGCTGCTGTCCAGCCTGCAGCGCGCCGCCATCCTGACCAGCGAGAAGTTCAAGGCCGTGCGCCTGTCCTTCGAGCCGGGCCTGCTGAGCATCGCCTCCAGCAACGCCGAGCAAGAGGAAGCCAAGGAAGAAATCGAAATCGACTACGGCGGCGACCTGATCGAAACCGGCTTCAACGTGACCTACCTGATGGACGCGCTGCAGAACATGAGCCAGGACATGGTCAGCATCGATCTGAACGACAGCTCCGCCAGCGCCCTGATCACCATCCCGGAGCAAAGCGGCTTCAAGTACGTCGTGATGCCGATGCGGATCTAGGCCACAGCGAGAAATTAAACAGCGGGCGTGGGCTTTGAAAGCCCAGCCCGCTTCAGTGCTTTTAAGGGGCGGAAATTCTGGCCCCGTGAGTGAGAGAGAGAGTCCCCGATGAGTGATGTGCCGAACAACGAGATGAATCCCGACGGTCTGACCGACAAGCAGCAGGCCGCCGCCGATGCGGACGTGACGGCGGGCGCGGTTTACGGCGCCGATTCCATCCAGATCCTCGAAGGCCTGGAAGCCGTGCGCAAGCGCCCCGGCATGTACATCGGCGACACCTCGGACGGCACCGGTCTGCACCACCTGGTTTTCGAAGTGGTGGACAACTCCATCGACGAATCCCTGGCCGGCCATTGCGACGACATCGTCGTCACCATCCACACCGACAACTCCATCAGCGTCAGCGACAACGGCCGGGGTATCCCCACCGATGTGAAGATGGACGACAAGCATGAGCCCAAGCGCAGTGCCGCCGAAATTGCACTGACCGAGCTGCACGCCGGCGGCAAATTCAACCAGAACAGCTACAAGGTCTCGGGCGGCCTGCACGGCGTGGGCGTGTCCTGCGTGAACGCGCTGTCCAAGCACCTGCGCCTGACCGTGCGCCGCGAAGGCAAGATCCACCAGGTCGAGTTCAAGAAGGGCGTGCCGCAAGACCGCCTGCTCGAGATGCGCGACGGCTTTGAAGTCAGCCCCATGAAGATCGTCGGCGACACCGACAAGCGCGGCACCGAAGTGCACTTCCTGCCCGACGACGAGATCTTCACCAACGTCGATTTCCACTACGAAATCCTGGCCAAGCGCCTGCGCGAGCTGAGCTTCCTGAACAACGGCGTGAAGATCCGCCTGGTCGATGAGCGCAACAACAAGGAAGACAACTTCGCCTACGCGGGCGGCGTGAAGGGCTTTGTTGAGTTCATCAACAAGGGCAAGAACACCCTGCACCCGACCATCTTCCACGCCCAGGGCGACAAGATCAGCGAGCAAGGCACCAACGTCGGCGTGGAAGTCTCCATGCAGTGGAACGAGAGCTACAACGAAAACGTGCTCTGCTTCACCAACAACATCCCGCAGCGCGACGGCGGCACCCACCTGACCGGCCTGCGCGCCGCCATGACCCGCGTGCTGAACAAGTACATCGCCGACAACGACCTGGCCAAGAAAGCCAAGGTCGAAGTGGCCGGTGACGACATGCGCGAAGGCCTGGCCTGCGTGGTCTCCGTCAAAGTGCCCGAGCCCAAGTTCAGCTCGCAGACCAAGGACAAGCTGGTCTCCAGCGAAGTGCGCGCCCCGGTGGAAGACATCGTCGGCCGCCTGCTGACCGACTTCCTGCTCGAGAACCCCATCGACGCCAAGATGATCTGCGGCAAGATCCTGGACGCCGCCCGCGCCCGCGAAGCCGCCCGCAAGGCCCGCGAAATGACCCGCCGCAAGGGTGTGCTCGATGGCCTGGGCCTGCCCGGCAAGCTGGCCGACTGCCAGGAAAAAGACCCCGCCCTGTGCGAGATCTACATCGTGGAGGGTGACTCCGCCGGTGGCTCCGCCAAGCAAGGGCGCGATCGCAAGTTCCAGGCCATCCTGCCGCTGCGCGGCAAGATCCTGAACGTCGAGAAAGCGCGTTATGAAAAGCTGCTCACCAGCAACGAAATCCTGACGCTGATCACCGCCCTGGGCACCGGCATCGGCCGCGGTGCCGGCAGTGACGACTTCAACCCCGACAAGCTCCGCTACCACCGCATCATCATCATGACCGACGCGGACGTGGACGGCGCCCACATCCGCACCCTGCTGCTGACCTTCTTCTACCGCCAGATGCCTGAACTGGTCGAGCGCGGCCACATCTACATCGCCCAGCCGCCGCTCTACAAGGTCAAGGTCGGCAAGCACGAGCAGTACCTGAAAGATGGCCACGAGCTTGACGGCTTCCTGCTCAAGATCGCCATGCAGGACGCCTACCTCCACACCGGTGTCGGCGACAACGTGCTCAGCGGCGACGCGCTCGAAACCCTGGCCCGCCGCTACGTGGCGGCTGAAAGCGTGATCACCCGCCTGTCCAACTGGATGGACTTTGAAGCCCTGCGCGTGCTCTCCGGCGGCCTGGCCATCAACCTCGACAGCAAAGACGCCGCCGAAGCCGCTGCCGCCGCCATGCAAGGCGCGCTGCACCAGGCCGAGGTGTCCAGCGAGTACGACGAGCGCAGCGACAAATACCTGCTGCGCATCAGCCGCAAGCAGCACGGCAACACCCGCTCCAGCGTCATCAACGCCGACTTCTGCCACAGCGCCGATTACGAAGTGCTCAGCGCCGCCGGCGCCTCCTTCAAGGACCTGCTGACCGAAGGCGCCACCGTGCGCAAGGGCGAGGGCGAAAAAGCCAAGGAAAGCAAGGTCAGCGACTTCCGCGCCGCCATGGCCTGGCTCATGCAACAAGCCGAAAACTCCGTCGGCCGCCAGCGCTACAAAGGTCTGGGCGAAATGAACCCCGAGCAGCTCTGGGAAACGACGATGGACCCCAACGTCCGCCGCCTGCTGCGCGTCCAGATCGACGACGCCATCGAAGCCGACCGCGTGTTCACCATGCTCATGGGCGACGAGGTGGAGCCGCGGCGTGACTTCATTGAGACGAATGCGTTGAGGGCGGGGAATATCGACGTCTAACGAGCAACAGCCGTTGCGGTATCTAGTTCAATTCAACCCAACCACAAGCCCGGCCCCAAGCCGGGCTTACTTTTTGACGAATCATCTGCGACGTCGGTCGCCAACATAGCACTGGCGCGCTTGCAATGCGGAAGTCTCCCATCTACCGTATCGTCGCCCGGTATAGACTCGCTTACGAATAGGGTAGACAAGCAAAGGGGGGCATTTGTATTTCAATAGCGAACCACTTGGCGCAGTTGCACTCGCTAAGACTTACCGAGCAAATGGCTTGATGGCCGGAGACGACGGATGGGGTCCTGATCTGTGGAGGTTCGTTGCCAACCAGGTTGAATTCAAGTTTGATTTAAGCCCGCTGCGACAAGAAGAGCTTAGTCAGGTAATACATAACCGAATCGTTAATTACACGGTCTCCAGACTCATTGTTGGTGGTTGCCAAGCAATATCACCCGTACGCAATATTCCAGATTTTCGCCAAGAACCACTTCAACAATTAGTAGACGATATTCTCGACATTGATGATCAGCGCCGTGATCGCATCGTATGGTACCTGGATAGAATTTGCCCAAGAATACTAAGCGGCGCAAACTCCCTATCACGAAAACAAAATAGTTTTATTAGAGGGTTTGCGGCGCAGCGAGATCATCGTTGCTACATTTGCGGAAACTTCCTTCATTATCGATCTAAGCCTTACGGCAATGACAACTGGGACCGAATTGATGAAATTCGTCGCAACCGTGCTTTTGAGATTGAGCACGTCTGGTGTCAAGCGAGAGGCGGACAGAAGAACATTGAAAACTTAGCCGCCTCCTGCAACCGTTGCAACAAACTGAAAGCAGAACTTCTATCACCTGTTGACTTGCCTATTGAGGCCTACGTAGGTTCACCATCCAGTGAATCAAGCGTAAAGACTTTTCTGAATGCGCAACTCCGTTTTTCCCTCATGTGGTACCAAGCAGGACGCTGCGCAACATGCAAGACACCTTTCTTTGAACTAGAAGATGAGGTCTTAGTTGTGGCATTAAGGGAGCGGGAGCAGCCTTATCATTTCTTTAACATGATGATTTGTTGCGCAGCCTGCGATTCAAGTAAGAAACTACAGGGGGTCAAATTCCGTGAACCAATATAAAGCCTTTAGAGTTAAGCAACAACCGGACTCAACGGTTGAATTTCTTCTGTTCGTCGCACCTGCAAGGGATGTCAACAACTGGGCACATGCCGATGACATTCGGCTTGACAAGAATAGTGTTCAACGTGAATTAGTTGAATCTCGCTGGCGTCAAGTTATGCGATTCTTTAAAGCCGACCCGCAGCGAAATGTCATCCCCACTAATGTGACCCTGGCATTCGACAGCGAACTTAGACGCGTGGAAAACTTAGCCGACCTGGACGACGGGCAGCCCGGATACTTCCTTTCTGACAACGGTGATCAAACATGGGAATTAGTATTTCCTGACAGTGTTCGGGATCAAACTTACGTTATCGATGGGCAGCATCGTCTTAAGGGAATGGCCGCGCACACGCTACCCATAAATGTTCCTATCGCCTTGCTTATGAATTTACCCCCTCTCGAGCGGGCATTTCAGTTTGTTACGATCAACAATAAATCACACAAGGTCCCGACTGACAATCTAAAGGCGCTCATTCATAACTTCTCAGATATTGAGGAGGGTTTACGAGCTCGGCTATCCAATGCGTCCATTACGTCGCCACGATTCGCCACGCACATAGACGTAATGAATGAACAAACCGACAGTCCGTTCTATAAAATGGTGGCCTGGGTGAACAATAGGCACGCCGACGGTAAGCAGGTCATTGCGCCCACTGCCATTGAAAACGCCCTTAAAGAAATTACTCGAGCCTTTCCTGAAACAAAGGAAGATGACGCGGATGCGATACTTGTTCTTTCCAGTATTTGGAAAGAAGTTTTCAGCAACTATGGGATTACCATAGCCAACATAGAAGACTACAAAAATCTCACTACCAAAGCTGTAATTCAAACAATTACAAATATGATTGTTGAGAGAATTGTCAAAGAGCGGGATCCGGCATTTTCACCAGGACCAATAACAAGGGCCGGGGCGAGCGAGGCGCGCGAAACAGCGATAAAGTTAATTCGAGATATCCCCGCAGACTTCTGGAAAGAGGAATGGTCGCTCCGAAGTCTCGACACATCGGCCGGGCGAGCAATCATCATTAATAGCATTCGCCAGCTAAAAATAAACCTGGTCAATCAGCCAAATGAAAATTGGCGAAGCGCTGTCCAACTCTATGGTGGAATAGAAACTGACGGCGAAGCTCAAGAAGACGTCTAGTTTTCTCGATTCAACATCACCGGAGGTATACGAGGGTCGGTCAATTTATTGAACTGACCCTTTTGCACCCTTAGTTGCGGTTACCCCACAAAGGGCTTGTCCGATCTCTTTATTGCCTTTTTTTGCTCTCTGACAAGATGTTTGGTGAGTAAATCTATATCTGCAGGTGTATTTTGTATAGCATTCCATGGTCGATCATCGCTATCGCCAAATCGCCACTTACCGCTTGTCCAAGCGGTTGCTACTTTGAGCTCCAACAAATGAGGAATAAAGGCGTCGCGGTTTAACGATCCACTAGAAGCATAGATTAGCTCCATAACGAAGCCCATAGAAACCAAACCTGCGCCATGACGAAGCCTCGAAGTCTTAGGTGTATGTCCATCCCATTCAGGGCCGAAAACTCTTTTGACGGCCCAGAAGAATTCACTGATGAGTCGAAATGCTCTATCTTCGTAGTCGTCGTGTTTGATAAATTCTCGGATGGCGCCATCAGCTGATGAATTATTCACCAGCTTCTGCATCGCGGTATCGCTTAGAACCCCCTTCGGATTCGTGTGTTGACGAATTTCACCGCGCAGTGCTGACGTTGAATCGAAGTTCAGTCGATCTACTATTCGTGCAGCAAACTTTCGGGCCGTGAAGCGCTCTGGCAACCCCTCCACCGTCGGCAACAGTTCGTAAATCAAAGTTTTAGGCAGTGGTCTTGTGTTGTTAATCAGTACGAACTGTTGGCGCAACTCGTTGTAGTCGCGACAGATGAGGGCTGACACAAAGACTTGAAAGCCCGGCTTGTCTAAACCAGCCAACGCACTCAGCCGCTGCTGTCCATCGACGACGAAGCCTGGTCTCTCATTGGTCGCATTGATCTTGACTTCGACAATGCCATCGCCGAGATCCTTGACCTTCACATCTGAACCTTCGACAAACGCAACGATCACAGCATTCGGTAGCAGCGCGTCCTCGCGTGCAAGGTAGTCACGTATGTCCTTAATGTGCGCCGCCACCTGATGCCGCTGAAAACCTTTCAAATGGCCTTGATCGTCGCGGCCGACGCGGTCAATCTCCGAAAAAGCAAGCACGTCTTTTGGCGCTGCGGCGAACGAAAAGACCTCATGGTCGGGAGCTTGATTGGCACGAACGGCCTTGAAGCGAAAGACGCTCATTTACTACTTCTCTTGTCCAAAGTTCTTTGCACATGTCGGTGATAGACGCCTAGGTTGTGCATTCCCCGGCGTTTGTTTCTGTTGCTGGCGCGGAAGATGATCACTTCGACACCCGCTTGCTTGCAGATGTCGCATCCGCAGCGCTGCCATGGCTTCTCTTCTAGCGTTCGGCGGATCAGATCGCGCTGTTTGACCAGTGCCTTGGCCTCGGCAGCGTCGCCGCCCGCATTGCCCTTGATCAGAAAGTGCTGGTACTCGGTGATCGCGTCGAGCGTGCTATCCAGGGCCTTGCCCGTGCGGTGATATGCACGCATGGCATCAAGAGCCAAGCGCTCCATCTTCTGCAGCGCCTCTGAACTAAATCGCCCTTCTTTGATGCCTTGCATCAGGCGCGGATTCTCTAGCGCCTGAGGAATGCGAACGGCAGCGTAGTAGTCCAAGCCGCCGCCTGGTTTCTCAAGGTAGTAGTTTTTCTTGGCATCCTTGAAGGCAGCCAACAGCGGCGAAGTCGAGTCAAAGCTGGTGACGCCGTAACCCGTGAACTCGTGAATGGTGTCGGCTTTGGCAAAGCCAAGCAGGTGAATATGGGTCTCTGGCTTGATGACGAGGCGCAATTCCTTGAGCACTTGGTGAATGACCTCCACCTTCAGCGGCACCAGGCCCCCGACCGCCAGGTAGCGATAGCCCATCTTCTCCAGATCAACAGCTGCCTGCGCCATGCTTTGAGGCGACCATCCTTGGATGGCGCCGAGCGGCTCGAAGGGCCAGTCCTCCGCCTCGGTGATCTTCAGGAACTCCCGCGCATTGGCCTGCGTGATGTCGTAGCGATCATGCACGCCGGGCGGCATGGCGCTGCGCGGAGGGTTGCTGGTGTCGCAGTCGAAGATGATGTGGTCAGGCGAACAGCCGTGCGTGAAGCAGGCATCCGTGTAGAACTCCATCACCTCCATCGGCGAGTAGGCCGGGCGCGGATGTTCAACATAGGCAAATGCACCGCAGTCGCCCATCAGCATGTTGTCTTTGAACTTGGGGCCGCCATAGCGAAGAAACTTGCGGGCGCCGTCGCGCAGCATGCGCTGCTCTTCAGACGTCGAGTAACGCACCTTGGAATTGGCCACGCCTTCGGCCTGCCTGACGGCACTCATGGACACCAACAACCCGTCATAGGGCGCGGGGTCCATCAACTCATGGGCGTACTGATCGTCCCAATAGCGCTTGTGGCCCGGAGGATTCCTGTCGCCCAGAAAGTCGTAGGCCGGGTCAACATAGTCTTGCGTGTCGGAATAGAGAAACTTCATCGGTTTGACGCACTGGCGTACATGCGCACCAGGGTGTCCTGTAGTCGTTTGATGTCGCGCGTGGTGCTCTGGATTTCATTCCAGGGCATGCCCAGGGCCTCCCAGACTCCCTTGGTCCAGCGGCAGTCGGGTGCCACCTTCTCCAGTTCCTTGCGCACGGTTCTGTAGTCCTCGTTCGAGCCCGGCAGACGGGCGTAGATGCGATCCATCAGCACTCCCATGGCCTCGATGCCTGCCGAGTGCATCAAGCGGCTTTGGCGTGGATCCTTGCCCCAGGCCTCAGGGAACACATCGCGAACAGCCGACCAGTAGGTCAGGAGGATCTGGTACATCGCCTCAACATCGGCACCGTCGCGACCGGTTGCCTTGTACTGGGCCAGGGCACCCAAGGGGTTGTTCATGCTGTTGCGGATCACCGCGATCACTGCGGTGTCCGTGATCACGGCCGAGCGCGTGGCCTTGTCGGAGACTCGCTTGATCAGCTTGTGGAAGGGCGAGTTCGGATCCCGATTCAGCAGGTTGCAGATCTCAGACGGGATCTTGCGAGTCGCTAGTTCACGGGGTAGCAAGATGCCCCGTGTTTCGGGCAGCAACTCGTTGATCAAACGCATGGGCAAGGGCTTGGCCTTGTTCACCAGGATGAACTGCTCGCGCTGGATCTCGAGACTGTCCGACACGAAGCCGACCACCGGCACCGGGATGGACTTGTTGACCGCCTGCGCCAGCGCCAGAGATCGCTGCTGGCCATCGACGATCCAGGCTACCCGTTGCCCTTGGGCATAAACCGGAATGGTCAGGGTGCCGGACTGGGAGATGCCCTCGTCTCCGGTGGGCTTGCTGCCGCGCGACGCGGCAAACCTGACCTCGGGCGACATCGCCAGAATGATGGAGTTGGGGAAAAGGACGCTGCCTTGGTTCAGGTAGTCGACGATGCCTTTGACGTGGGAACGAATCTCGGGCCGCTGAAACCCTTTCAGCACATCGCTATCGTCCCGCTCCACCCGACTGATATCGGCGACGCGCACGATATCGGATCCCTTGATGAAGAAGGCGTAGACATCCAGACCGTCGGCCTGGGTGGTGTGCAGGGCACGAACCACGATCTCTTGCTTCGTCTTGGTCGCCATCGTCAACTCCGCAATGCATTGGCCTGTTGCTCTTGTTTGAGCCCCAGCCAAAGTTGTCTGAAACGTCCTTGTTCGCAGGCAATGCCCGCACCGTCACGCAGATAGCGCAGCAGCTTGGTCGAACTGCCCCGGTGTTGCTGCCATTGCTGACGCAAGACATGGATGATTTCGGCATCGTCCAGTTTCTGGCGCTCGGGCTTAGTCGGGGCGTTCAGCCCTTCCAATGCGGCCAGGACCCTGGAACGAGCCTCGTCCAAACTGGTACCCCGACCGCTCAGTGCCTTGGCAAAGTGCAGCAGGCAGCGTTGCGGAAAATCGCTGGTGGTGCCCGCAAAGCCCGCGGCTTCCAGACGGGTGTCATAGGGCATCAGGCAAGGACGTAAATGCTCGGGCAGGACCTCATGGCTCTTGCTCGACGAGAAGATGCGCAGCTTGCGACGAGCAACGCCTGCATCCACTGCGCTGAGTTCGGTGGCCACCATGGACAGATAGGTCGATGGCATCGCGATCCAGACCTGCTCGATGTGGTCATTGCCAACCAAGCCGGACAGCGGGTGGCCTTGATCCCGCGCAGCGGTCAGAGCCTGCCACCACGCTTGATCCGTCACGCCCAGACGGCGCAGCGTAGGTGCAATAGAGCCGGCACCGGCGCTGATGGTCAGGTCATATGCAGGCACATTTTCGTCGCCCGAAACAAGACCCAGCCCTGCGGACACGACGAACAACTCGGCGTCAATCATGTTGGCAGCAGCTTCTGCCTCTCGGAAAGCTCGGCCCTGATAAAGCGCTCGCGCCGGCGTTCTTGCTTGCTGGCCTTCAAGAGCGTCCCGCCAGCGCAGGCTCATCTCTTGCACGGAGCACACGGACTCACTACTGCGGAGTGCGGCACGACCACCCAGTTGCACCTTTCGACTCGTGCAACTGGTGACCACTGCGTAAGGTTTGGATTGCAGTTTTTGCATGGGCATCGTCCGGCAACCCGAATTACTGCAGGAAAATGCGCGATTGTAGTCTTGCAGTAAGTCATCGCTGACTTAAGCACTAGTCCCTAGAAAATGCTCAGCCATCAGCGACTACCTTTGCATCAGCCATCGTCTTACCTCCGTCGGCAACAGCTCCGATCGAGGACACAGGAGTCGCCATGAGCACCCGCCAACTTGTATCCGCGTCCGTAGGCTTCGAGGCCGCCAGACAGGTCACCATCCTCCCCGAAGGCCATCGCTCACGGTCGCTCCATGGGCACAGTTTCTTGGCCACAGTCCGTGCCGATCTGCCGGTTGGCTGGGGGCCATTCCCAGGTGGCGAGGTGGAGGAACTGCGTCGCCGCCTAGAGCGTTGCGCCAAGCCCCTGGACTACGCACTCCTGAACAACACCCTCACGCAGCCAACCGATGAGAACCTGGCTCGATGGATCAGGCATGGCCTCGAAACAGACTTCGGTGTACCTGGCATTCAACAGGTGGGCATACAGAGTACCCAGCATTCGGGTGTGGATCTGGACGCCTCAGGCCAGGCCCATGTCTGGCGCCGCTACCGCTTCCAAGCCGCCCACAGGCTGCCCAATGTGCCGATGGGCCACAAATGCGGCCGCATGCACGGCCATGGCTTCGAGGTGATCCTGCACGCCAATCAGGACTTGGGCGAGCGTGACCTGAGCGTGGATTACGACCATCTGGACGAGGTCTGGGCGCCCTTCCACATGCAGTTGAACTACCAATGCCTGAACGAGATCGTAGGTCTGGACAATCCGACCAGCGAGGTGATTTCGGCCTGGCTGTGGCAGCGCCTCAAGCCGCAGTTGCCAGAACTGTCCTGGGTGACCGTCTACGAGACGGGCTCTTGCGGCGCCAATTTCGATGGCAGCCGCTACCGCATCTGGAAGGAGATGACCTTAGATTCGGCGGTCCGACTCAAGCATGCATCGGCGGACAGTCCGCTGCGCGCTATCCATGGTCACCCCTACACCCTGCGTTTGCATCTGAGCGCAGAACTCGATGCCATGATGGGTTGGACAGTGGACTTCGGCGATGTGAAGACCTTGTTTGATCCGATCTTCAAGGCTATCGATCACCAACCGCTCTACGAGATTGCCGACTTAGCGGACGGCGACACGGCCAGCCTGGCCGCATGGGTGCTGGCCAAGGGCCGTGCTGTGTTGCCGCAATTGGACCGAGTCGATGTGTATGAAACCCGTGGGTCGGGGGGCATCGTCAGCACTAACGCGGATGATGAGTTGATCCCTGTTTGACTTGGGTCGAGCTAGTCCAAGATGCGCCAAGATCTACTTGGGTACGGGAGTTCATGACATGGCGAAATGCCGACCGTTTGAGCGCTTGTTCAGCGGAGCGCGCGGGTTGCCCCCGGTGCCAGGCCGGGATAATCCCGCCCATTCCGCCTCCCCCTTCAGCCGCCTTCTAGCCTCATGACCGACTCCCCCCTCCCCGACCGCCTGCACGCCCTGCTCGACGAGCGCGTGTTCAACTTTGCACAGGCGGCGCAGCGGCACTTCAAGACCAATGACTTGGTGGTGTTGCTGGATTTCCGCGCCGAGACGCCGGAGCTGGAGGCGCTGCCGCGGCAGGCGCTGGCTGAGGCGGAGGAGCTGTCGCTGGAGGTGAAACTGAAGCTGGCGCGGCCGGCCTCGGCCTTGAGCCCGGTGTTCGGTGCGCCCGAGCAGGTGTTCTGGTTTGTGGTGATCCACGAGGACGAGGATGCCGACTGCGGCGCCATCAGCGCGGCGGTTCAGGGCGCGCCGTTTGCGGACAAGCTCTCGGCCCAGGGCTGACGGACTGGCGCTGGCGACCTTTTGCACTCTGGCACGTTTGCTCGCTGGTCTGTTTCTCGTACCGCATCGATGAACAAGCCCTCCCCCCTGCGCCGCCTGCTCTCCCTGCGCGCCCGTTCCCCAGCGCCCGTGCCGGCCGGGCCGGTGGACGAGCTGGCGCAGGCCCGCGCCTTGATTGCGGCCATCGATGCCGGCGGCATTCCGCTTTACCCGGGCAAGGTGAACCAGATCGCGCGGGCGCTGGGGCTGGAGGTGTCGCGCGAAGCGCCGGTGGAGGCGACCGTGGCGCGCATCCGCGCCTGGCTGGATGCTGCGCAGGCGGGCTAGTGGCTGCGGCTGTCTGGCTGGCGCCAGGGCCTAGGATAGAGGCCTGCGCGCCGTGCTTGCGCGCCTCTTTTTCTCCGGGCCCGTTTTCTTGACTTCTCTTTCGTCATCCCTGTCTTCCTCGGCCCTTTCTTCGGCCCTTTCTTCGGCGCCCTCCGCGGTTTTGCCTGCATCGGCCGCCTCGCCCCCGATGATTCTTCGCGGCCCGGACCGGCCCGAGCTGCTGCGCGGCGAGGTGCTGGCCGATCTGTTCGAGGCCACGGCGCGGCGCCTGTCCGAGCAGATTGCCCTGCGCGAGGGCGAGCGTTCGCTGAGCTATGCGGCGCTGGACGCGGCGGCCGACCTTGCGGCTTCGCGCCTGATCGCGGCCGGTGTGCGGCCGGGGCAGATCGTGGGCCTGTGGATGCCGCGCGGCATGGAGCTGCTGATCTTGCAGCTGGCCATCGCCAAGACCGGCGCGGCCTGGTTGCCCAGCGACGCCGACACGCCGGCCGAGCGGGTGGCCGTGTGCCTGGAGGATGCCGAGGCGGCTGGCCTCCTGACCCCCGCCGCCTGGGCGGCCGAGCGCCTGGACGGCCTTGGCCGGCCGGTGTGGAGCGCGGAAAGCTTGCTTGCCCCCGAAAGCGCGAGCGGCCCGCTGCGCCGCCGCGAGGGCGCGCTGCCCGAGCACACGGCCTACGTGATCTACACCTCAGGTTCGACGGGCAAGCCCAAGGGCATTGCCATCAGCCAGGGCAGCATCTGCCATTTCCTGCGCAGCGAGAACGAGGTGCTGGGCGTGCGCGCCAGCGACACGGTCTACCAGGGCTTCTCGGTCGCCTTCGACATGTCTTTCGAGGAGATCTGGATCAGCTACCTCGTCGGCGCCACGCTCTGGCTGGCGCCGCGCGAGATCGCTGCCGACCCCGATGCCCTGCCGCAGGCGCTCAAGGCGCATGGCGTGACCGTGCTGCACGCCGTGCCCACCCTGCTGGCCCTGTTCAACCAGGAGGTGCCGGGCCTGCGCCTCATCAATCTGGGCGGCGAGATGTGCCCTGAGGCCCTGGTGGCGCGCTGGGCGCGGCCCGGCCGCCAGGTCTTCAACACCTACGGGCCGACCGAGGCCACGGTCTCGGCCAGCCTGGCCGAGCTGCAGGCGGGCGCGCCGGTCACCATCGGCCGGCCCCTGCCCAACTACCAGCTGATGGTGATTGCCGCCGATGTCGAGAACGGACTGCGCTTGCAGCCGCAGGGCGAGACCGGCGAGCTGTGCATCAGCGGCCCCGGTGTGGCGGCCGGTTACTTGGGCCGGCCCGAGCTGACGGCCGAGAAGTTTTTGCCCAACCCCTGGGCCCAGATGCCGGGTGGCGCCGATGCGCGGCTCTATCGCACCGGCGATCTGGCCCGCATCGACGAGGCCGGCCAGATCCATTGCCTGGGCCGGGTGGACGACCAGGTCAAGATCCGCGGCTTCCGCGTCGAGCTGGGCGAGATCGAGGCCGCGCTGGCCCAGCAGCCCGGCGTGGGCACGGTGGCGGTGCTGCTGCGCCGTGATGAAGACCAAGGTTCCGCCCAGGAGCTGCTGATCGCCTATCTGGTGGCGGCTGACAGCGCTGCGACGGGCGCTGTGCAGCCACGGGCCGCCGACTTGCGCGCCGCCCTGGCCCAGCGCTTGCCGCCCTACATGGTGCCCAGCCGTTTCGAGTGGCTGCCGGCCATGCCCCGCCTGACCTCGGGCAAGATCGACCGCAACACCCTCAAGGCCCGGCCCCTGCTCGCAGACACGCCGCCCGCAGCAGCCGAAGACGGCTCCGACTCCCCGCGCAGCGAGGCCGAGGCCGCGCTGTTCGCCGCCCTGCGCCGCCTGTTCCCGGGCCAGGCCCTGCGCCGCGAGGCCGATTTCTTCAACGAGCTGGGCGGTCATTCGCTGATGGCCGCGCGCCTGGCCTCGGCCCTGCGCGCCCAGCCGCAGTTTGCCGGCCTGACCGTGCGCCACATCTACCAGGGCCGCCGCCTGGGTGTGATCGCCGAGGCGATGGAGGCCATGGACGCGGCCCACCAGGCCGCAGCCGCGCGCGATGCCGCCGGCGGCGGCCCCGCTGCGGCCGCCGATACCCCGCCCTGGCAGCCGCCCTCGGCCTGGCGGCGCTGGCGCTGCGGCGCGGCGCAGGCCCTGGCCGTGCCCTTCTTGGTGGCGCTGCGCATGGCCAGCTGGCTGGCGCCGTTTTTCACCTTCCACTTTTTCACCGGCGACCCGGCCGATTCGGTGCTCACCGCGGTGTGGATGTCGGTGGCGGTGTTCCTGGGCACCACGGTGCTGGAGTTTCTGGTGGCCATGGCCGGCCGCCGCCTGCTGGCCGCGCGGCTGAAGCCGGGGCGCTACCCGCTCTGGGGCCTCACCTATTACCGCTGGTGGCTGGCCGACCGGCTGATGGAGGTGGCGCCGGTCTACTTCCTCGGCGGCTCCTCGCTCTACGTGGGCTGGCTGCGCCTGCTGGGCGCCGACATCGGCCGCGAGGTGCTGATCGGCTCCATCACCGTGCGCGCGCCCGAGCTGCTGCGCATCGGCGATGGCGCCAGCATCGGCAATGCGGTGAACCTGGAAAACGCCCGGGTCGAGCGCGGCGAGCTGCTGCTGGGCCGCATCGACATCGGCGCGAATGCCTACGTCGGCTCCTACTCGGTGCTGGAGGGCAACACGGCCGTGGCCGATTGGGGCCATGTCGAGGGCCAGTCGGCCCTGGCCGATGGCACGCGCGTGCCGGAGCGGCGCGTCTGGGGCGGCTCGCCAGCGCGTGATCTGGGCGCCTTCGACCCTGTAGGGCTGCGCCCGCGGCCCGAGGTGGGCCGGCTGCAGCGCTGGGGCGAGGCGGCCTTTTTCGTGGCCGGCGCCTTGCTGATCGCCACGTTGTTCTTCCTGCCGGTCTTCCCCACCTTCATGCTGATCGACAGCCTGGACACTTTGGAGACGCTGGAAGAATGGCCCTCCATGGCCTGGCTGCAGGGCGATGTGCTGTGGCTGCAGCTGCTGCGTTACTTCGTGTTCGCCCTGCCGGCCAGCGCGGTGCTGATCGTCATCACCGCCCTGCTCTCGGCGGCCATCCGCTGGGGCGTGCTGCCGCGCATGACGCGCGGCACATGGCCGGTACACAGCTGGGTGTATTGCAGCAAGTGGCTGGTCAACCAGATCCAGGAATCGAGCCTGCAAGGCCTGCATGGCGTGTATGCCACCGTGTTCGCGCCCTGGTGGTACCGCTTGTTGGGCGCCCGCGTGGGCCGCGATGCCGAGATCTCCACCGCCCTGGGCGTGGTGCCCGATATGCTGACCCTGGGCGACGAGACCTTCATCGCCGACGCGGTGCTGCTGGGCGATGAGGAGATCGACGGCGGCTGGATGACGGTGCGGCCCACGGTGGTATCGCGGCGCAGCTTTGTCGGCAACGGCGCGTACGTGCCCGATGGCACAACCATCCCCGAGAACGTGCTGATCGGCGTGCTCTCGCGGGCGCCCGAGGGCGGGCAGATGCAGAGCGGCGACACCTGGCTGGGCACACCGCCCATCAATCTGCCGGCGCGCGAAACGGTGCAGGGCTACCCCGAGCACCTGACCTTCCGGCCCTCGCCGCTGCGCCGCCTGGGCCGCGGCCTGATCGAGACCTTCCGCATCGTCGCGCCGCATGCCATCGTCATCGCCACCGGCTACACCATCGTGCTCGACGTTATGCCCGACGCCAGCGAGGGCCGCTGGGGCTTGGTGGCCTGGGAGCTGACCGAATCGGGCCTGCTCTTCGGCCTGGCCTGCTTTGTCTTCGTGGCCTTGTTCAAGTGGCTGCTGCTGGGCTGCTACCGGCCGCGCGCCGTGCCCATGTGGACGCCTTTCGTCTGGGTCTCCGAGGCGGCCACCAATCTCTACGAGGGCATCGCCGTGCCCAACTTCATGCGCTTTCTGCGCGGCACGCCCTGGCTGCCTTTGGCCTTCCGCCTGCTGGGCTGCAAGATCGGCCGCGGTGTGTACCTGGACACCACCGACATCACCGAATTCGACTGCGTGCACATCGGCGCCCACAGCGAGCTCAACGCCCTGAGCTGCCCGCAGACCCATCTGTTCGAAGACCGGGTCATGAAGATAGCCCCTGTGCACATTGGCGAGCGCGTCACGGTCGGCGCGCGCAGCACGGTGCTTTACGGCGCCAGCGTTGGTGACGGCGCGCGCCTGGGCCCCATGACCCTGGTGATGAAGGGCGAGAACATCCCGGCCGGCTCCGCCTGGAGCGGCTGCCCGGCGGCGCCGCAGGGCGCTTGAGCGAAATGGCCGAAAGTGACGCTCCATTCCCGGTCTGCCTGTGGCCGGAGTGCAAGCCCGCGCCCGATCAGCGCGTGTTCGTGCTGGCGCTGCTCGGGGCTTCGTCCGGCCGCCCTGAAGCTCGGCTGGATGCCCGCGCCGCCGCCCGCCTGGCCGCGCGCCAAGCTCTGGCCGCACAGCTGGGCCAGCCGCTCGACACGGTGCAACTCCACGCCCCGCCCGGCCAGCCGCCCCAGGTCCTGGGCCGGCCTGACATCGGCTTGTCTTTCAGCCATGAAGCGGGGATCAGCTTGGTGGCCGTGAACCTCGACGGGCCGATCGGGGTGGATGTGGTGCAGGCCTCGGCGCCTGACGATTGGCAGGCGGTGGCGCGCGACTATCTGGGGCCGCAGTCCCTGGCCCTGGGCGCCGCCGGCTTCGCCCCGGCCTGGGCCGCGCTGGAGGCCCGGCTCAAATGCTGTGGCTTGGATCTGCATGAATGGTCAGCCGAGCGCGAGCTGCGCTTGCTGGCAGCATGCCTTCCGCCGCCTCTGGCCCTGCCGTGTGCGGCGGATCCTTGGGTTGGTGCATTGGCCTGGCCACGATGGCCAGTTTGATCAAGGTCAAGAGCTGTTGAGCTTGCGCTTCCACGTGTGCTGAATTGCGCGTGGCTCGCCCCTGATCTGTCAGCCTGGCCCTTGCCCAGCCGGCCGAGAATTCAACAGTGCCGGTCAGCCTGAACCCTCCCTGTGGGCCAGGCCTTGTGGCGTTTATTCAATGGAGTTGGACGATGCTGAATCAATGGCGGATCTCGCAGCGCTTTTCGGTCATCTTGGGCCTGTATTGGCTGACCTTTGTGCTGCTGGCCGGCTTGGCGGCCTGGGGCCTGTCGGGCAGCGCCCGCGCTTTGCGAGAGGTGGCCGCCCAGCGCATGGGCGCGGTGTTCGAGCTGAACCAGCTGATCAAGAACAACCAAGCCAACCGGACCGAGGTGCTGCTGGCCTTCCAGCATGCACCGGACAGTGTGCTCGCGGGCATTCACGATCACGAGACCTCGGTGCATCTGCAAGCCCTGGAAAAGCGCCGCCACGAGAACGACACCGCCTGGCCCAAGGTCAAGGCTGCCGCAGCCATCGACGCGGCCGGCGCGGCGCTGGCCGCCGAAGCTGAGGACAAGCGCCAGGCCTGGACGCGCAAGTCGGACGAAGTCTTTGCCGCGCTGCGCGCCGGCAACTTCTCGCCCCAGGTGATGGCCGACTTTCTCAAGGCCGGCCGCACCGAGGGCGCCGCCCTGTTCACTGCCCTGGACAAGATGGTGCACTTTGAACAGGAGCAGGCCCAGCTGGCGGCCTTGCAGGCGGCTGATCGCGTGCGCCAGCTGCAGATGGTGTTTGCGCTGATGGCCCTGGGCATCGGCGCGCCGACCACCTGGATGTTTCTGACCCTGCTGCGCCGCATCCGCGGCGGCTTTGCCAAGGCCGACGAGCTGTCCACCGCCATTGCCGAAGGGGACCTGACGGTCGATGTGCAAGGCTTGGGTGGCGATGAAATCGCCCATCTGCTCGACCAGATGCACACCATGCGCGAGCGTCTGATCCAGCTGATCAGCGCCGTGCGCCAGACGGCCGATGGCGTGCAGACTGCGGCCGTCGAAGTGGCGGCCGGCAATATGGACCTCTCCAATCGCACTGAGCAGACGGCCAGCAACCTGCAGCAGACCGCCAGCACCACCGACCAGCTGCGCGTGACCGTGGCGCGCAATGCCGACCACGCCGATCAGGCCAATCAGCTGGCCATGGCGGCGAGTGCCGTGGCTGAGCGCGGCGGCGCCGTCGTGGGCGATGTGATCAGCACCATGCGCGGCATCAATGAAAGCAGCCGCAAGATTTCCGACATCATCGGCGTCATTGATTCGATCGCGTTCCAGACCAATATCCTGGCGCTCAATGCCGCCGTGGAAGCGGCGCGAGCCGGCGAGCAAGGTCGCGGCTTTGCCGTCGTGGCCTCCGAGGTGCGCGGCCTGGCGCAGCGCAGTGCTGAGGCAGCGCGCGAGATCAAGTCCTTGATCTCTGCCAGCGTCGAGCATGTGGAGCAAGGCAGCAGCCAGGTCAACCGCGCCGGCGAGACCATGCAGGAGGTGGTCGATTCGATCCGCCGCGTCACCCAGATTGCCGGGGACATCCGCATCGCCAGCAAGGAGCAGAGCGAAGGCGTCAACACCGTGGGCCAGGCGATCTCGCAGATGGACCAGGCCACCCAGCAGAACGCGGCCCTGGTGGAAGAAAGTGCTGCCGCCGCGGCCAGCTTGCGCGATCAGGCGCAGCAGTTGGTCACCGCGGTGGCGGGCTTCCGCATGCCTTGAGCGCGAGACCGCGCCGATCACGGTCCGCGGCGGCGCAGGGTGGCGGCTCGCTCAGGCGCCGCTGGCGGCCACCGGCAGGCTGGTGCGCGCGATCACCTGCTGCAGCACAAAGCTGGAGTGCACGCCGGTGACGCCCTGGATGCGGGTCAGCTTGCCCAGCAGCAGGCTTTGGAAATGGTCCATGTCCCGGACGATGATCTTGAGTTGGTAGTCGGCCGCCTGGCCGGTGATGAGCAGGCATTCCAGCACCTCGGGCAACACCCGCACCGAGGCCTCGAAATTGGCAAAGCGCTCGGGTGTGTGCTGGTCCATGGAGATATGCACCAGGGCCATCAGCGACAGGCCCAGTTTTTTGGCATCCAGCAGGGCGCGGTAGCCGGTGATCAGGCCGCTCTCTTCCAGCGCCCGCACCCGGCGCAGGCATGGCGAGGGCGAGAGGCCTACCCGGTCGGCCAGGTCCTGGTTGGCGATGCGGCCGTCTTCCTGCAGCACATCGAGAATCTGGCGGTCAATGCGGTCCAATTCCATGGTGATGCCTTTGAATCTATTGATGGCGCAATTTTCTGCCAAACAAAGACAGAAGTTCGCCATCTTCGCAATTTTCTGCCCGAGCCCGCGGCCTACACTGAAATCACTGCGAGAGATCGCAAGACACCACCGCCGAGCCGGACCCCGGCCCGGCGGACATGCAGCCCCGCGGCACCCCCGCGCGGTGCAGGGCCGGCGCCAAGAGCGCCGCAACTTCAGCCCCTGCAGCCCCGAGAACCCCGAGCACCACAAGCGCTTGGGGTTTTTTCTTTGTGGGGGCGCTTCGCGTCCCGTCATTTCTGCGTGCGCTTTGCGCAGAAGCTCGGGCCAGTGCTGCCAGCGTGGACGCCGAAGCTGGGCACAATGGCGCGCGCGCAACCGTTTGCGCGTGGAGGGCGGGCCGCATCGGGCCGCGCTTCTTGCCGCCTTTCGGGCCTCCTGTCTGGCCGTTGTTTGGCCTTGCCTCGGCCTTTCCCGCCCCCTTGTTTCTTTCCGCTGGATTCCTCTTGCAGATCGCTTTCCGCCCCCACGCCTCCCTCGCTTCTTCAGCTCCCTCCGCCTCCTCCCTCTCGTGCTTTCGCCCGCTGGCGTTGCTGGCCGGCCTTGCCCTGGCCGCACCGCTGTTGCTGAGCAGCGCGCCGGCCCAAGCCTGGGGCGCCGAGGGCCACCGCCTGGTGGCCAGCGTGGCCGAGCAAGGCCTGAGCCCGGCCGCCCGCGCCGAAGTGGAGCGCCTGCTGGCGCTGGAGCCCGGCGCCACTTTGGCGTCCATCTCCACCTGGGCCGACGAGCACCGCTCGCCGCAGACCGGCGCCTGGCACTATGTGAACTTCCCGCGCGATGCGGCCTGCCGCTACGAGCCAGCGCGCGACTGCGAGGACGGCGCCTGCGTGGTGGGTGCCATCGAGCGCCAGGTCGAGGTGCTCAAGAACAACCGTGCGCCCGACGAAGCCCGGCTCAAGGCGCTCAAGTACGTGGTGCATCTGGTGGCCGATGTGCACCAGCCCCTGCACGCCGGCTTTGCCGACGACCGCGGCGGCAACAGCTACCAGGTCCAGGCCTTCGGCCGGGGCAGCAATCTGCATTCGCTGTGGGATTCGGGCCTGCTGCGCAACCGTGCCGGCGGTGCCGAGGCCGTGATGCAAGAGCTCAAGGCCAGCCAGGGTGTTCAGCGCCCCGGCCCCGCGGACAGCCGCGCGGCCGCGCAATGGGCGGCCGAATCCTGCCGCCTGGTGTCGGCGCCGGACTTCTATCCTGAGGGCCACAAGATCGATGCCGGCTATGCCGATGCCCATGACCCGGCCCTGCGTCAGCGCTTGGCCGAGGCGGCGCGACGACTCGCCGGGGTCTTGAACAGCAGCTTGCAGTAAGCCCCGCTGACTGCGCGGCCGCTCGCTCGCCTTCCTACTTGCCGACGCGCAGCTCCACAAACTCAGAGCCGCGGCGGTGCTGCGGGCCCAGCTGCAGGCGGAAGCCGCCCAGGTCGAGGCTGCCGATGGCGTCCAGGCCTTGGGCCACGCTTTCGCGGCTCAGCGGCAGGTGGGCGCGGCGCAGGCCTTCGGCCATCACGCGGGCGGCGATATAGCCCTCCAGGCTGATGGCGTCGAACTGCCGGTCGCCATGCGCGCGCATGGCTTGCTGGTAGTCGGCCACCACGGGCAGGTGGCGGTTCTCGGCATCCGGCACCACCTGGGCCAGGGTCACGCCCTTCATGGCCGGGCCCAGGGCTTGGCGCAGCGGTTCCAGCCCGGTGAAGGACAAAGCGTAGAAGCGGCCGCGGTAGCCCTTGCGGCGCGCCAGCTTTACCGCCGCGGCGCAGCTGCCGTAGGTGCTGATCATGAAGATGGCCTCGCCCTGGCCGTGGGCGAGCAGCTTGCTGATGGCTTCGTCCAGGTCTTCGCTGTTGCGCTTGTGTGGCGCGGCCGTGCCCAGGCTCAGACCCGAGCGGGCGGCCGCCTGGCGCATGGACTCCAGGCCGGCGCGGCCGAACAGATCGGCCTGGTAGAGCAGGTCCACGGTCTGGATGCCGTCGTCCTTCATGGCTCGCGCCAGGGCGAGGCCCTCTTCGTTGTAACCGGCGCGGATGTTGAAGACCTGGGCTTGCAGCGGCTCGCGCAGAAAACTGGCCCCGGTATAGGCGCCGACAAAGGGAATGGCCGCGCGCTTGACCAGGGGCAAGACGGCCATGGTGGTGGGCGTGCCCACATAGCCGAACAGGGCCAGCACGCGCGGGTCGTCCAGCAGCATGCGGGTGTTGGCTTCGGCCCGTTCGGGCTCGTAGGCATCGTCGCGCACATTGAGCACGATGCTGGCGCCGTGGATGCCGCCCTGGTGGCTGTTGATGTGCGCGAACGCAGCTTGCGCGCCGGCATGGAAGCGCTTGCCCAGCAGCGCGGCGGGGCCGCTGAGGGCGGCCGAGCTGCCGAGGTGGATGTCTTGTACGCTGGCCTGCGCTCGGCTTGCCCAGCCGCCGGCCAGGAGGCTGCCGCCCAGCGAGGCCAAGGCCGACATCCAGTGCCGACGAGACCCGTCCGCCGCGAGGCTGTCGTTGCAAGGATGAGGGGCAGGGAACTTGGTGTCGCGCATCAACAATCAAGGCAGAGGGCGGGCGTGGAGGCGGCTGCGGCGGCGGTGCCGCAAGCGCGCTCTCAGTCTACGCCCTCGCTTGGTGCGCGGCCGTGCAAGATTGCCGCTCAGGGCGCCGCGAACTCCTGCTCATGCAGCCAGGCGGCGTGCTTGACGGTGCGGCGGGTGCGGCTCCACTCTTCGATCATGGCCGGGGCCAGTTCGCGCAAGCGCTCCAGCTGACCCGGCTTGACCGTGTTGGCCGCCAGCTCGATGCGGTGGCCGTTGGGGTCGTGCAGGTAGATGGACTGGAAGATCTCGTGGTTGGTCGGGCCCACGACATCGATGCCCAGGGCCTGCAGCTTGGTCTTGGTGCGCTCCAGCGTGGCCACATCCTCGCCCTGAAAAGCCAGGTGCTGCACCCAGGCCGGGGTGTTCTCGTCGCGGCCTTGCGGCGGCGACTCGGGCAGCTCGAAAAAGGCCAGCACATTGCCGCGGCCGGCGTCGAGGAAGATGTGCATATAGGGGTTGGCCTCCTTGGTCGAGGGCACGCGGTCCTCGGAGATGGCCAGCAGCAGGTCCATGTCCAGCGCCTCTTTGTAGAAGCGGATGGTTTCCTGCACATCGCGGCAGCGGTAGGCGACGTGGTGAATGCCTTGGGTCAACATGATGGCTTGTGCTCCGTCAAAATTGTGAGTTAGATGACGCCACGGCGTTCCTGGTCCTTCTCCAAGGATCTGAACAAGGCGCCGAAGTTGCCTTCGCCGAAACCGAGGTTGTTGCTGCGCTGGATGATCTCGATAAAGATCGGGCCGATGATGTTCTTGGTGAAGATCTGCAGCAGATAGCCTTGCTCGTCGCCGTCGACCAGCACCTGGTGCTGCTGGATGCGGGCATGGTCTTCACGCACACCCTGAACGCGGTCAAAGACCTCGGCGTAGTAGTCCTCGTCGATCTCCAGGGTCTCGATGCCGCTGCCTTGCAGCTGGTCGAGCGAGCCGAGGATGTCGTTCGTGAGGAAGGCCAGATGCTGAACGCCCGGGCCTTTGTACTCGCGCAGGTATTCGGCGATCTGGTCCTTGTCGTCCTTGGGCTGGTTGATGGGAATGCAGAAGCTGCCATCGGGTGAACGCAGGGCGAAGCTGGTCAGGCCGGTCTTGGCGCCCTGGATGTCGAAGTAGCGCACTTCCGTGAAGCCGAAGATGCCTTTGTAGAAGGCGGCCCACTTGTCCTGCTCGCCGGGGGGCACGTTGTTGGTCAGGTGGTCCACGGTCAGGAAGCCCTTGTCCGGCTGGATCACCGGGGCATCGAGTGCCACGAAATCGCGCTCGTAGATGCTGGCGCCGGCCGGGTGGGCCTCGATGAAATAGATGATGGATTCGCCGATGCCCCAGACGGCCGGGTAGGCATGGTCTTTCATGGCATCGGGCACGGCCACGGCGCCGCGGGCCACGGCGGCAGCCAAAGCAGCCGCGGCGTTCTCGACACGCCAGCCCATGGCGCTGATCGAGGGGCCGTGGCGGCGCGCGTACTGGGCCGAGTGGCCCGCGCGTTCGCCATTGAGCAGGAAGAGGATGTCGTTCTGGCGGTAGTAGCTGATGGCCTTGCTCGGGTGGCGGCGCAGCTTGGAAAAGCCAAACGAGAGGAAGAGCGCGTCGAGTGACTCTAGGCTCGGGCCGCAGAACTCGGTGAACTCAATGCCGGTCAGGCCGACGGGGTTGCTGGGGCTGATGATGCTCATGACGCGGGTCTCCAGGTGTTGGTGTTGGCTTGTGGCTTCGCCCCTTGTGGCGATGGAGCGCATTCTTCGTCGGCCTCTACTTCGAGGAAAGCGAATTTCTTTGCAGCTCTTGATCAATAATTTCGAACATGAAGCTGGATCTCGAAGCCTTGGCGGCGCTGGACGCGGTGGTGCGCCACGGCAGCTTTGCGCGCGCCGCTGAGGCCTTGCACAAGGTCACTTCGGCGGTCAGCTACCAGGTCAAGAAGCTGGAGGAGCAGCTGAACCTGACCCTGGTGGACCGCAGCGCCTATCGCGTGCGCCTGACCGCTGAGGGCGAGGCCGTGCTGGCCGAAGGCCGGCGCCTGCTGCGCCAGGCCTACCAGGTCGAGGCCCTGGCCCAGCAGCTGGCCTCGGGTTGGGAGGCGCGCTTGCTGGTGGTGGTAGACGGCATCCTGCCCTTGGCCGACACCTTGCGGGCGCTCAAGCAACTGGCGGACGAGGGCGTGCCAACGCGCGTGCAGCTGAAGATCGAGTTCCTGCTCGGCGTGCAGCACCGCTTCGAGAAAGAGCAGGCCGATCTGATGCTGGTCAAGGAGTACCAGCCCTCGGCCCAGCTGCACGCCCAGGCGCAGGCCGAGCTGGAATGCGTGCTATGCGTGGCGCCCGAGCATGCGCTGGCCCGGTTGGCCGCAGAGACCGGGCGTCCCCTGAACTTGGATGAACTGCAAGACCATGTCGAGCTCAGCGTGCAGGACAGCAGCGACCAGGGCAGCGACCGACAGATGTTCGGTGGCGAGCGGGTCTTTTACCTGTCCGGTTTCGTCGCCAAGCGCCAGGCCCTGCTGATGGGCATGGGCTTTGGTTGGATGCCACGCTACCTCGTCGATGAAGCGCTGGCTGCCAGTCAGCTCGTCGAGCTGCCCTACCAGGGCGGCTCCCGCTTCCGCTTCACCCCTTGGCTGGTCCAGCGCCTCGACCGCCCACCCGGCCGCGCCGGCCAGCGCTTGATCGAGTTGCTCAGTCGGGCTGCTTGATTGGCGAGTTAGCCTCTGGTGATTGGAAGCGGCACATTGCGGACTTTCGCTGTCTTGATTGATCTTTCTCGCTGCGGTGTCTCGGCCCGCCGCCGGGCTCATGGTTCGCGGGTCG
>NKIM01000088.1 GCA_002255955.1 Burkholderiales bacterium PBB2
GATGGGCGTTACCTTTGCCCGCAGTGGCAATATTCTGGCGCTGGGCAAAGCACTGGACGCCCGCCTCGCGGCCATGCAGGCCGAACTGCCCCGAGGTGTGGCCCTAGAAAAAGTGGCCGACCAACCCTGTGTGGTGGACGAGTCGGGCTGGGAGGTCGAGAAGGCATTTCTGGAAGCCCTTGTCATCGTGCTCGCGGTGTGCTTTTTGGCGCTGGGCTGGCGCACAGGCATCGTGGTGGCGGCATCGGTGCCGCTGGTGTTGGCCATTGTGGCAATAGTCATGCTGGCCATGGGGTGGAATCTGGACCGCATCTCGCTGGGTGCATTAATCATTGCCCTGGGTTTGCTGGTGGATGACGCCATCATTGCCGTGGAAATGATGGTCGTGAAAATGGAGCAGGGCTGGGACCGCGTGCGCGCCGCCACGTTTGCCTACTCCAGCACCGCGTTTCCCATGTTGACAGGTACCTTGGTTACCGTGGCCGGCTTCATGCCGGTGGGCTTTGCCAAATCCATCAGCGGCGAATATGCCGGCGGCATTTTTTGGGTGGTGGGTGTCGCGTTGATCGCGTCTTGGTTCGTGGCGGTGGTGTTTACGCCCTACCTGGGTGTGGTGCTGCTGCCCAAAACCATGACGGCACACGCTGCAGACCTGTACAGCAGCCCCATCTACCAGCGTCTGCGGCGTGCTGTGCGTTGGTGTGTGGGCCATGGCAAGCTGGTGCTGGCCGCAACGGGCCTTGCATTTGTGGCGGCCGTGGGCGGCATGACGCTGGTGCAGCAGCAGTTTTTCCCGACTGCTTCGCGCCTCGAATTGATCGTGGACCTGCGTTTGCGCGAGGGCGCATCTTTCACTGCCACTGAAACGCAGGTCAAGCGGCTAGAGGGCGTGTTGAAAGCCGACGCGCAAATTGCCAGCTTTACCGCCTACACCGGTGCTGGTGCGCCACGATTCTTCCTGTCACTGTCGGGTGACTTGCCTAACCCCGGATTTGCGCAAATCATCATCAACACCGCCAGCATTGCCGACCGCGAAGCCGTACGTGGGCGGCTGCTGGCGCTGTTTGCCCAAGACCAGGAGTTCCCCGACGTGCGCGGCCGGGTTACCCGTTTTGAGTTTGGCCCGCCGGTAGGCTTTCCGGTGCAGTTTAGGGTGATTGGGCCCGATATGACGCAGGTGCGGCAGATAGCCTACCGGGTGCGCGACACCGTGCGCCAAAGCCCTTTAGTGCGTGACACCCAACTCGACTGGAACGAGCAAGTGCGCACCCTGCGGCTCGAGCTGGACCAGGACAAGGCCCGCCTGCTTGGCGTCACCAGCGCCGATGTAGCCGCCATGACCCAGACCGTGCTGAGCGGCGCGCCCGTGACTCAGATTCGCAAGGGCGAAGAGCTGGTCGATGTGGTGCTGCGCGGCGCGCCTGAGGAGCGGCTGGCCCTGGAGCGTTTGGGTGATGTGAGTTTGTTCACACGCACCGGTGCAGTGGTGCCTTTGTCGCAAGTGGCCAAGCTGGTGCCCACGTTTGAAGAGCCGGTGCTGTGGCGGCGCAACCGTGACATGGCGCTCACCGTGCGCGCCGACGTGTTGGACGGCGTGCAAGGGCCATCTGCCACCAACAAAATCTGGCCCAGTCTGCAGCCCATTGTGGACAGCCTGCCGCCGGGTTACCGGATCGAGATTGGCGGTGCGTGGGAGGAAACCAAAAAGTCGGATACCGCCTTGTTCGCCGTGTTCCCGCTCATGTTTGTGGTGATGTTGTTCTTTTTGATGCTGCAGCTTCAAAGCTTCTCGCGCATGTGGATGGTGTTCATGACTGCCCCGCTGGCCCTGATGGGCGTGGTGCCCGCGTTGCTGATCTTTAATGCGCCCTTTGGTTTTGTCGCGCTGCTGGGAGTGATTGCGCTGGGCGGCATGATCATGCGCAATGCGGTCATTCTGGTGGATCAAATTGACCACGACATCGCGGCCGGTGCTACTATGGCCGATGCCGTGGTAGAGGCCACCGTGCGCCGCTCGCGCCCCGTGGTGCTCACAGCGGCTGCTGCGGTGTTGGCGATGGTGCCCTTGGCTGGTCGCGTGTTTTGGGGCCCTATGGCGATTG
>NKIM01000052.1 GCA_002255955.1 Burkholderiales bacterium PBB2
TGCAGGTGCAGATCGAGGTGGAGCCCGGCGCGCGCGCCTGCCTGCTGCCCAGCTTGCTGCTGATTGCGCCGGTGGAGAACGCCATCACCCACGATGTGGCGCACAGCACGGGGCCGGTGCAGGTGCGCGTGAGCGCCGCACTGCGGGAGGGGCGGCTGTGCCTGCGGGTGGCCAACAGCGGGCGCGCACCGGAACGCAGTGAGCGCCCGGGCTCGGTGGGCTTGAGCAACACCCGCGAACGCCTGCGCGTGCTTTACGGCGATGCGGCCCGGGTGCGCCTCAGCGCCGATGGCGCCGGTGGCAGCTTGCTGGAGATCGAATTGCCGGAGCAGCGCGCATGAACGAGGGGATAGAACCGCGGCCGGACGCGGCGCCGCTGCGCGTCTTGATCGTGGATGACGAACCGCCGGCCCGCGCCAAGCTGCGCCGCCTGCTGAGCAACCAGCCCGGCATCGACCTGCTGGCCGAGGAGGCTGGCGATGCCGAGCAGGCGCTGCAGCTGGTGCACAGCTATCGTCCCGATGCCCTGTTCCTGGACATCCAGATGCCGGGGCAGAGCGGCCTGGAGCTGGCCTTGGCCTTGCCCGAGGACACACTCTGTGTGTTCTGCACCGCTTTTGACCAGCATGCCGTGCGCGCCTTCGATTTGCATGCGGTGGACTATCTGCTCAAGCCCTTCACGCCCGAACGCCTGGCCGAGAGCGTGCAGCGCCTGCAGCAGCGGCGCAAAGCGCTGGCGCCGAAAGCCGCTGAAGTTCAGCGTCAGGGCTGGCTCAGTGCCTTGCAGCAGATCCAGCCGGTGCCCGGCCATTGGCTGGTGCCGCAGCGCGGAGGCGGCCTGTTCAAGCTGCCGCTGGCCGAGATCGAATGGGTGGCCGCGGCCGACAACTACATCGAGCTGCACGCCCCGCCGGCCTGCCATCTGGACCGCTGCACCCTGGCGGATTTCCTGGCCCACGCCAGCGTGCAAGGCCGCTTTGTGCGCGTGCATCGCAGCCATGCCATCAACCCGGCCCATGTGCAGGGCCTGAGTGCCCTGCCACGCGGCGAGGCCGAGCTGCAGATGCGCTCGGGCGCAAGGCTGAGGGTCTCGCGCAGCCATCGGGCCCAGCTGGGCTGAGGGCGCTGCCTCGAAGCCAAGAAGAAAAACGCGCCGAAGTGTCAGAAATTGCAAGCAAAAAGGGCTTGCGGCAGGGCCTCAAGCGCCTGTTTTCGGGGCTTGTGGCGAGCAAGCCCTCGGACGCAACGATAATCGCGCTCCCCGCAAAGGGATTTTCTTTTCCGTACCCACTGGATATCTGATGAACAAAAGTGAACTGATCGAAAGCATCGCCACCAAGGCTGGCGTGACCCGCGCCGTCGCCACGTCGACGCTGGACGCCACCCTGGCCTCGATCACCGAAGCCCTGGTTGCCGGCGACACCGTGGCCATCCTCGGCTTCGGCAACTTCAAGGTCAGCGAGCGCGCTGCCCGCACCGGCAAGAACCCCGCCACCGGCGAAGCCCTGGAAATCGCGGCCGCCACCGTGCCCAAGTTCACCCCGGGCAAGGCACTCAAAGACGCCGTGAACACCAAGAAGTAAGACCCGTCGAACCCGCGTTCGAGCTCCGGTTTCGACCGGGCTCCGCAGCAAGACAGTCAGACAAGGGCGCTCGTCATCGGACGGCGCCCTTTTCTTTTGTCCGCGTGCTATGGATGCCTGTGCGGGGCACAGACCCGCCGTTTAGGCTTGGCCTAGGGCTGTGAGGGCGCGGCCAGCAGCGCCTTGGCCGCCTCGATGCGCAGGGCCATGGCCACGCTCTCGTCGTTCATCACCCGCAGCAGAAAGCGGCGAGGCTCGCTTTCCTTGGCGTCCCTCGTTTCGAGGTTCACAGGCGTGGATGGGCGCGGTGATGCGGGCTGTGCAGCTGCTTCGCTCCCGGTCGCCCCACCCAGTTGCACCAGCGCTTCGGCCAATTGCTGGCGACTGATGCAGCTCAGCCGCCCCAGCACCTCGGCTTGAGCGTCAGGTCCGGGCTCGGTGTCCAGCCAAGGCTCTTCGCTGAACACCGGCGCCAGATCCGGCGCCACAAAGGCAGACCACTGGCCGGGCGCCGCCAGTTGCGGGGGCAGGGCCGGTGCCGTGGTGTCGAGGGACGGCGCGGCCAAGCGCAGACGCGTGGCTGGCTTGAGCTCGGGCAAGTAGACCCGACACAGCGCCTGGAGCAGGGCCGAGGCCTCTTCGGCCAGACCTTCATCGGCCAGGGCGAACCACAGCTGGAAACCGTCCCGCCCATTGACGGCAATGGCCGGCGCTGGCAGGCCCAGATCGCTTTGCACGCCGCGCCAGACCGCGCCCAGCGCACCCCAGTCGGCGGGCCGGGCCAGTTCCAGCACGGCCGCGCGGGGCGGCGCAGCGTTGCTCGATCCTTGGCTGCCGTAGAGGCGTTGCAGTTCCTGTTGCAGTCGGTTTTCGTTCATGGGGTGGCATTTTGCGGCGTGTTCTTAACTGATGTTTCGAAGACGAGGACTCATGAGAGTCAAGTCAGGCCCTGCTTCGGAAACTCGACCCGAGCAGCCAACTACCTTGGCGCCCTGGTGAAAACCCACTTTTCGACGTGCGGCGCAGCCAGAATGGCGCTGCTATGCTGCACCTAACATCGCAAGTATGCGGTGCGGGAGGATCGGTGCATCGCGTCGCGGGGTCGGTCTGGTGCGACGGATCCTCGTTAAGTTCAACAAAGCACCACCGAACCGAGCTGAGCCCGAAGTCAGCCTGGGAAGGGTGCGTGAAAGTCAGTAGTCTTGCGACGCCGAGGTGGGGCGAAGCGTCACTGGTCTCGTGGCTTTTACAAATCTTTCAGTCCTGTCGGCCCTGACTTTGGCAACCTTGGCAGCCTTCACTTCATGTCCAGCGGCATTCTCAGATCTTGGAACGACGAACGCGGTTTCGGCTTTATCGCGCCGACCCAAGGCGGGCGCGAGTTGTTCGTTCACATCAGCGCCTTTCCTCAAGACTGCACGCGGCCTACGGTCGGTGAAACCCTGCAGTTTGACCTGGGCCCGGGCAAGGATGGAAAGCCGCAGGCCTTGCGCGTGCGGCGCCTCGCGTTGGAGGGCGCTGGCAGCAGCAGTCACCACATGGGTGGCCCTGCGCTGGTTAGGGCTCATCCCACCACGCGCGCTGATCGTGTGGGGCAAGCATCCTCGCGGGCGGCTCGTGCCTCCGGTGCTGGGACCATGGGCGCGCGGCGCGGCTCCAGCGCGTGGCCGCGTCTGATCCTCATCGTGATACTGGTCATGCTAGGTGCGTACGGTGTCAAGCGCTTTCAAGCACAAACTTCGCTGGAGTCTCTGCCTTTCAGCACCCCGACGCCTGCGATGGAAAGAGGCGTCCCGCCCGTGCTTGAATCCTTCCGCTGCGATGGACGCATCCATTGCTCGCAAATGAGCTCATGCGCCGAGGCGACCTATTCCTTGCGCAACTGCCCCGGTGTGAAGATGGATGGCGATGGAGATGGCATCGCCTGTGAAGAGCAGTGGTGCGGAAAGGGCTGAGGCCGCCACTCAAACGGCGATCGACCGTGATGACTGCGGGCTGATCACCTGCCCCACCCGCCGCGGCGATACTGCCTCATGCTCGCCAACGCCCGACCCCGCCTCCAGCTGTTCTACCCCTGGCTTTTTGTGGCTCTGTGGAGCACCGGCTTCATTGGTGCCAAGTTCGGCTTGCCCGATGCGCAGCCGCTGACGTTTCTGAGCTTGCGCTATGCCCTGGTGCTGCTGCTGATGGGCGCCGTTGTGCTGTGGACACGGGCGCCGTGGCCGGCGCGGGGCAGCCGGGCCTGGGGGCATATCGCGGTGTCGGGCTTGCTGGTGCACGGGGTCTACCTGGGCGGGGTGTTCACGGCGATTGGCCATGGCTTGCCGGCAGGCATCACGGCCTTGCTGGTGGGGCTGCAGCCGCTGCTGACGGCGCTGGGGGCGGGCTTGTTTCTGGGCGAGCGGGTGCGGCCGGCGCAATGGCTGGGCTTGGGGCTGGGGCTGATCGGCGTGGGCCTGGTGCTGGCGCACAAGGTGGCGGCGGGGCTGGGGGCTGAGGCCTTGCTGGCCATGCTTTTGCCCGCGTTTCTGGCCCTGCTGGGCATCACGGCGGGCACTTTGTACCAAAAGCGGTTCTGCCCGGCGTTTGACCTGCGCACCGGCTCCTTGATCCAGTTTTTGCCCTGCCTGCTCCTGACCGGGCTGGCTGCATGGGCCGGCGGCGAGCGCCTGGACCAGGTGCGCTGGACGGGCGCGTTTGTGTTTGCCCTGGCCTGGCTGGTGATGGTGCTTTCGCTCGGCGCGGTCAGCCTGCTCAATGTGCTGATCCGCCAGGGCAGTGCCGTCCATGTGGCCAGCCTGTTCTACCTGGTGCCGCCGACCACGGCGGTGTTCGCCTGGGCCTTGTTTGGCGAGACCCTGCACGGCCTGGCCCTGGCCGGCATGGCGGTGGCGGTCACCGGGGTGTGGCTGGCGCGGCGCTGAGCGGCCTCAGTCAGCCTCAGTCAATTAGCGCCAGAACTTGCCGTCGGGGCCGATGATGGCAAGATCGGCATAGTCCATGCCGGTGTGGTCGGTGCTGCTGAAGCGCAGTTCCAGGCCGCCGAGATCGAGCTTGCCCAGGCCGTCGAGTGCGCGCAGCAGGCCGGCGCGGTTCAGGTCCTTGCCCGCCTTGCGCAGGGCGGCCACCAGCACCTTGGCGGCGGCAAAGCCCTCGACATTGGAGGGCGTCAATTCCTTCAGGCCCGCGGCCTTGGCCAGCTCTTGGGCCTCGCGGATCATGGCGGTGTTGAGCGAGCGCTCGGACGGGAACACCTGGCTGACGATGATGCCGCGGCCCAGGGTGTCCAGCTGCTTGATGAAGCCCGAGGAGGCGTTGTTGGACAAGGTCACCACCTGGGCGGCCGAGCCCGCGGCGCGCAAGGCCTTGATGCCATCGGCCACGGCCGCACCGGCGCCGATGAAGAGCAGGGCCTGGGCATCGGCCTTGGCCAGCTGGGCCATCAGCGGGGCCATCTCGGGCTTTTCGCGCGGAAACTTGAGGTGGGCCAGGGGCTGCAGCTTGGCGGCCTGCAAACCCTTGAGCGCGCCGGTGGCTGCATCGGTACCAAAGCTGTCGTCCACCTGGACCAGGGCGATGCGGGCCATGCCCATGCCGGCCAGGTGCTGGATGGCGCGCTCGGCCTCGCGCTGGTAGGTGGCGCGCACATTGAACACATACGGGTTGACCGGCTTGTGCAGCAGCATGGCGCCGGTCGAGGGCGCCACCAGGGCCAGCTTGTGTTCGGCCAGCAGGGGCAGGATGGCCTGGCTGTGCGGCGTGCCGCGGTTCAGGAACAGGGCGATCACGCCCTGGTCGATCAGCTTCTTGGCGTTCTCGGCCGCCAGGGCGGGCTCGAACTTGTCGTCCAGCGAGATCAGCTCGACGGCCTGGCCGTTGACGCCCCCGGCGGCGTTGATCGCGTTCAGGTAGAGCTTGGCACCCTCGGTGGTCTCCTTGACCCCGGCGGCCACCGGGCCGCTGAAACCCGCCGTTTGGCCGATCTTGATCTGGGCCATGGCGGTGGCCGTCAGGCCCAGGCTGCAGCACAGGGCCAATGCAAGGCGACGCAAGGGAATCATGGTGGGCACGCTTTCTCGTTGAGCTTGGTGTTCCTTCGGGAACGGCTGCGATTGTGGCAAAGCCCGTCCGGCTCGCCCGGGCCGAAACGCGGCCTGTGTGTGAGCAAATGATTCAGATTCCGGGTTTCGTCACCCGCGCGGTGGCTGCGGGTGAAAGAACCGCTGCCAACTCGCCCCAGAACAAGGCCCGCTCACCCCATTTGCTTGGCGTTCGCGAGCTCGGGCGGCGATGCTGCGGCCATGAACACCCCAAGCCCTTCCATCACCCCGCCGAACCCAGCCGCGACCGAATCGCGGCTGTTCTTCATCGACTGGCTGCGCATCCTGGCCTTTGGCCTGCTGGTGCCCTATCACGTGGGCATGTACTACGTGAGCTGGGGCTGGCATGTCAAAAGCCCGGCTGCCAGCGAGACGCTGGAGCCGCTGATGCTGATGAGCTCGCCCTGGCGTCTGGGCCTGCTGTTCTTCGTCGGCGGCGTGGCCCTGGCCCAGGCCTGGGGGCGCGAGCAGTCGCAGCGGCCGGGCCAGCCCTCCGGCCTGCTGCGCCAGCGCAGTGCCCGCCTGTTGCTGCCCTTGGTCTTCGGCATGTTGATCATCGTGCCGCCACAGAGCTATTTCGAGGTGGTGCAGAAGCTGGCCTACCCAGGCGCTTACCTCGAGTTCATGCGGCAGTATCTGCAGGGCTTTGATGGCTTTTGTTTCTCGGAAGAAGGCCGCCGCAAATGCCTGAGCCTGCCCACCTGGAACCACCTCTGGTTCCTGCCCTACCTCTGGGTCTACGGCTGGATCGGCATCACGCTGCTGCGCCGCGCGCCGGCCTTGCTGGCGGGTCTGGGCCAGCGGCTGGCGGGCCTGGGGCCCTGGGGTCTGCTGCTGGGCCTGGCCCTGCCGCTGATGCTGGCGCGCCAGCTGGCGGGGGCCTTCCCCTCCACTCACAACCTGACCTGGGATTGGTACAACCACGCCCAGTACCTGAGCCTGTTCCTGATGGGCATGGTGGCATCGCAAGCGGGGCGGGCCTTCTGGGCGCGGCTGAGCGCGCTGCGCTGGCCGGCCCTGGTCGGCGCCGTGCTGGCCTGGGCGCTGCTGATGGTCTATTTCGAGGCCTATGCCAAGACCCCGCCGCCGGAGGGTCTGCGCGCCCTGATGCGCTGTGTCTGGGGCTTGCTGCAATGGTGGGCCACGGCGGCGGCTTGCGGCTTTGCCTTCCGGCATCTCGATGTGGACTCGGCCTGGCGCCGCCGGCTCAGCGCTGCCGTGTTCTGTGTCTACATCCTGCACCAGACGGTGATCGTGCTGCTGACCCAGGCCTTGGCGCCCCTGCACCTGGCACCGCTGCCCGAGGGCCTGCTGCTGATTGCCGCTACCTGGGCACTCTGCGCGCTGGCTTATGGGGTGGTTCGTGCATGGCTGCCGGCGCCGCTGGCCTTGCTGCTGGGCGTGGATCGCCCCAAGACCCCGGTCGTGCAGGCCGGCCGTTCCGCCGCGACAATCAGCAGCCTTGTCCCCCACACCACCACCGCCGAGGCGGGCCCGGAGGCCCGCTGAGCACGAGGAAGTCGATGAAATACCTGCACACCATGGTCCGCGTGACCGACCTGGAGCTTTCGTTGAAGTTCTACCGCGATGCTTTGGGCCTGGTCGAGGTGCGCCGCAGCGAGCACGAAGCCGGCCGTTTCACCCTGCTGTACCTGGCCGCGCCCGGCGATGAAGCGGGCAAGTACCAGCCCCAGGTCGAGCTGACCTACAACTGGCCCGATGCCAATGGCCAGGGCGAGGTCTACACCGGCGGCCGCAATTTCGGCCACCTGGCTTTTGCCGTGCCCGACATCTACGCCGCCTGCCAGCGCCTGGCCGACCATGGCGTGACCGTGCTGCGCCCGCCGCGCGACGGCCGCATGGCTTTTGTGCGCTCGCCCGATGGCATCTCGGTCGAGCTGTTGCAGGACGGCCCGGCCCTGGCGCCGGCCGAGCCCTGGGCCTCCATGGCCAACACGGGTTCCTGGTAAGCCCCGTTCTCAGCCCGTGCCGCTGGTCTTCTTGCGGCTTTGTTCCAGCTGTGCCCACAAGGCCTCGGCCTTTTGGGCCGCCTCCTGGCGGGCCGCTTCGCCGAGCTGCTGGTAGTCCTGGGTGCGCAGAAACCAGTCGGCGCTGAGCTCATCGCCCGAGCGGCGGGCGATCAGGTTCCAGGCGGCCGCATCGAGCGGCCGTTTTTCCAGCAGATAGGTCTCCGAGATCATGGCCGCGGCATGCAGATTGCCGCGCAGGTACGCCTCAGTCAGCGCCGTGCGCGCCGCTTCGCGGTAGGGGAAGCCGGGCTCGTGCTCGGGCTCCTTGGGCTTGCCGTCCAGGGCGAACAGATAGCGCTCGGCCAGATGGGTCAGGGCTTGCACATCCTTGGCGGCGGCGGCCTGACGCAGCTGGGTCAGTGGCATTTGGTAGTAACGTTCGTGGATCTGGTAACCCAGGCGGCGCAGGTTCTCGTTGATGGCCTTGTCCTCGGCACTGAGCTCCCCCTGGGGTGACACGGCATCGGCCGCTTCGGTGGACGCGCCGGCCATCTGCCAGGGGTTGTCATGGCTGTGATCATGGGCCGCGTGCTCGTGCCCGCGCTCGCTGGCCTTGGGGCCGCGCGGCAGGGGCTGATCCACGGCGCCAAACAGATCGCGCAAGGCATTGCCAGGTTCGGCCGGCTGCGAGGCGGCGGCGGCACGGGCCGCTTGCTCGGCCGCGAGGGCTTGTTCTTGGGCGGCCTCGTCCTGCTGCCACCAGACGAAGAAGAGTCCGCTGGCCAGCAGGGCGACGGCCATGCCCCAGCGGGTGGGTGTCATGGCCGTTTTCATCAGATGTTGTTCAGGCAGGCGCTGAGACCGTTGGCATAGCCGTAGCGCGAGTAGTAGTCGCGCTGCGAAGGCGTGCCGTGGGTCGAGTAGTCTGCCGCGGCGCGGGCCGAGCGCACGGCCGACTCGATGAAGCTGGGGTAGCGCAGCGTGGTCTGGGCGTATTTGGCAAAGATGCCGCCGACGCAATCAGCCTGCAGCTCCTGCAGGGGCGCGCGCTTGTTGATGCCACGCGTGAACTGGATCGAGTGGCCCCACTCGTGGGCGATGATGAACTTGGCCACGTAGTTGCCGTAGCTGTTTTCTTGGCCTTGCAGGAAGGAGGTGCCGACGCTGATGGTGTAAGGGCCGCAGGCAAAGGCGCTGGGCGAGGGCTCGCCGCAGGCGCGCTGGTTCACGTACACCGTGGGGCGGGCATAGCCGCCCAGCTGGCCGCGGATCTCGGTGGCCGAGTTCTGGATGTAGGTGTTGTTCACCGTGGCGGCGCCGGCGGGCATCAAGCCCAGGGCCGGGGTCAGGGCAGCGGCCGCTTGGGCCAGGCTGTGGGTGCGTGCAGTCTTCATGGCTGTTGTTCTCTCAGGCTTTGTTGAGAAGAAGAAAAGACAGCCTCACCGGAGGGGTGGGGCCAGATATGCGCACACGTCAACAGCTTGTGCGCCTGCCTGAAAGTATGGGCAGCCCTCCCGCCTCCCGGCTGAGGGTTTCCATGGCAATCTCGCGTTAACCCGCCTGCAAGCTCTTACAGGGCCAGGGCTTGGCACCTGTTCAGCTGCGCCGGCCGAACATCATCTGCCGCGCCAGCGCCTTCTTCAGTGGCGGGATCTGCTGCAGCCCGGCCAGGGCCAGGCCGCGCACGGCCGGCAGACCTGGCCAGCGCCAGGCGAAAGTGCGGGCCAGGAAATCGGTGGCCGCGATCATGCTCCAGCGGTCGGGCGCGCGCTGCCACTCGACCCGGCGCAGCGCCTGGCTGACCCAGAGCGCCGGTAGCCCCGGCTCGCTGCTGCGTGCCTGGCCTTGCACCAGGGCTTCGACCAGGGCGTAGGCATCGCGCAGGCCCAGGTTCAGGCCCTGGCCAGCCACCGGGTGCAGGGTTTGGGCGGCATTGCCGATGCGCACGACCTGACCCTCGACCAGGCTGCGCTCGGCGTTCAGGCCCAGGGCAAAGCACTTGAGCGGGCTGATGCCCTGCAGCCTGCCCACGCGTGCCGGCAGCAGACTCTGGATCACGGCCAGGCGCTGCGCGTCGCTGAGCGAGGCGATGTCATCGTCGGCCTGGGGCATGCACCAGACCAGGGCCGCGCGCCGTTGACCGTCGCGCGGGCGCAGGGGCAGCAGGGCCAGCGGGCCGTTGCGGGTGAAGCGTTCGAAGGCCAGGCCCGGTGGGCTGTCCTCGGCCAAGATGACGCTGCCGACCCAGGCGTTCTGTTGGTAGTCGCGCGACACGGCCTTGCGCGCCTGCTCGGCAAACACGCCGCCCTCGGCCACCACGGCCAGGTCGAAACATTCGGCCACGCCGGCGTCGATCTCCACCCCGGGCGAGAGCGGCTTCAAGCCCTGCACCGGTGTGCCGAAGCGGCTGAACAGACGGCCCGGCTCGGCCTGCACGCGCGCCTGCCAGGCGGCCTGCATGGGCGCCACCAGTTGGCCATAGCTGAGCACCGCGCCCAGCTGCGGCACGCCTTGCTCGGCCGCGCTCAGTCGCACCTCGGGCTCCTGGCTGGGGCCGAACAGCGGGTGGCTCAGCGTTGGCGGCGCCTGGCTGACGCTGACTTCCAGAATCGCCTGCGCGGCCTCCGCATCCCAGGCCTGCAGGCGCTGCAGCAGCTGCACGCTGCCCAAGGCCAGGGCCAGCGTGCGCGGGTCAGCCGACACATCCTTGTCCAGCGGCCGCGCGTCGAACAGCGTCACCTGCGCATGCGGCAGGCGCTGCGCGGCCAGCAAGGCCAGGCTCAGGCCGGCCGGGCCGGCGCCGATGATGGCCAGGCGCAGCGGCGTGGACGAGGAGAGTGAAGACGAGGGCTTAGAAGACGAGGCGGGCATGGGTGCGGCAGCAAGGCAAGGCGACGCCTGCAAAAGCGGGCAAGTTGGCACTATAGCCAGCGCCAACCCGCCCGCTGCCCGGATGGTCTTCAGCCGCCGCAGCTGCCCCAGGTCTTGCCCTGGTCGGCGCTGCACTCCTTGCGGCTGGTGCCGTCGGCCAGGGTGCTGGTGCGGGCCCAGGAGCCGGTGTCCGATTTCTCGATGGTGACGCGCAGGCCGGTGTCGTCGGTGGAGCGCTTGTACCAACTGCTGAAGGGCGTGATCTTGACCTCTTCGTCAAAGCGGATGCCGCTGGCTGCGATGCGCGCGATCACGGTGTTGAAGTCGAGCTGGCTGCTTTTGCCTTGCAGATGGAACCAGTCCTTGAGGGCGATGTGCTCGGGCTGCTGCGGGTCGAAGCGCAAATTGTTGGTGTAGCCGACCTTGCCGATGATGTAGTGGGCGTAGTACTCACGTAGACCGACTTCGCTCGGTTTGGCATGGCTGTCCTGGAAGCAGGTCTGCGGATCGTCCTCGCGTTTCGGGTCGTTGTACTGCACGACCAGCTCGTAGGTGACGCCATCCTTGACTTGTTCGATCGCCTCATCGAGCACGCAGCGGAAGCTGCTGACATTCGATTCGAAGTTGTAGGCCGTGCGCGTGGTCTTGAGCTTGGCCGAGCCCCAGGCTTGCTCGTCCTGACGGCGCAGGTTCAAAACGCGCTGGATCTTGCTCAGGTCCTCGCTCAAGACCACCCACTCGTTCAGATAGCCGGCCGGGCGCCAGACCGAGCTGTTGCGGTACCAGACCCCGGCCACATCGCTGTAGCTGTTGCTGCCGCGTCCTCGGTAGACCTCGGCCCGCACATAGCTGGCATCGGGATACTGGGCGTGCAGTTTTTGCTTGTGGGCATAGCCGGCCTTCAGGCCTTTGACGATGTCCTGGGCCACGGTGTAGCTCTGCGTGTCCTTGGACTTGATGAAGTCATCATGGATGCGTGCTTCCGACAGGTTATGCCGGCGCACCAAATCGCCCATCACGGTCTTGATCTCGTTGATCATGGCTTCGCGCAAGCTCTGGTTCTGGCGCAGCTGCTCGCAGCTGCTGAGCTTGGGGTCGTTGGCGGTGATGCGGGTGCGCACCTGGTCCCAGATGGCGGTGGTCAGGGGCGAGATGTTCAGCACCTGGTCCACGCTGATGGGCTGGAACTGCGGGGCGATGGCCATTTGGTAAGCCTCTTTGACCGGGCCGCTGTCTTCGTCCACGGCGCCCACGGGCACGTCCACGTAGAGGGTGGAGTAGGGCAGGCAGGCACGCTGCGGCTCGCTCAGCTCCAGCTGGTAGGCGCCGGCAGCTTTGGAGACGGTGGAGGGCTCATCGGCATCCTTGATGTGGTTGCCGTTGATGTCCAGCCAGACGGTGGCGCCGCTGACATAGCCGTCGATGACCTTGCCGTTCTGCACCGTCAGGGGCGCGGGTGCTGGCGGTGGTGGAGGCGGGGCCGGTGGTGCCGGAGCAGGTGCCGGAGGCGGTGGCGGTGGCGTGGTGGCGCTGCCGCCTCCTCCGCCACCGCCGCAGCCTGCCGCTGTCAGTGCAATCAAAGCACTGGCGCAAAGTGCGCCCCAGCGTGCTCCCGTGTTCGCCTCGTCCATGCGCCCTCATCCCTTCTTTGCTCAAAAAAGGCGCGAGTCTAGGCCGGGGCTGGCCGCAATCGTCCCAGGGTTCCCCCTGGGTTTGTGGCGCGCTCCCCCGACAGAGGGGGAGGTTCAGGCCGCCACGAGGCGGCGCTGGCTTTGGCCCGGCAGCACCTTGAGCGATTTGCCCACGCTGGCCGTGTATTCGCGGCTGGTGATGGTGCTGACATAGACCCAATCCGAGCGGCACTCCTGCGCGGTGGCGGTGACGACCATGAAGCCGCGGCGCGAGGTGTCGGCATATTCCAGCGGGCCGATCAGCTGGGTCAGCGCGCCGGCCAGCACCTGGGGCGTTTCCTTGGGCAGGTAGACCTCGAAGCCCGGCGAGGTGACCGAGGAGGTGGCGAACTCCACGCCCACCTGGTTGCCGGCCAGGTCTTGCAGGTCGCTGGCCCAGGCGTTGTGCGTGTCACCGGCCAGCACCACCAGATTCTTGTTGAGCTGGCGGGCCGTGGCGAGCACGGTCTCGCGTGCGGCGGCGTAGCCGTCCCAGGCATCGAGGTTGTAGGGGATGGAGGGCTGGGCCAGCACGGCGCGCTCTTGTGCCGTCAGCGTGGCCGGGGCCAGCTGCGACTTGGCCACCATGGCGGCGTAGGCCGAGACGCTGACGCCGGTGCCGGGGTAGTTGGCTTCAAACAGGATGGGCGCGGGGATGTTCATGCGGCCCATCAGCACCTGTTGGCCCAAGACCTGCCAGGTGGCGCTGGAGGCGGCCAGTTGCTGCTGCAGCCAGCCGTTCTGCGCCGCACCCAGCAGCTGGCGGTCGGCCCGGGCCATGTCCTTGCCGAAGCTGACGGCGTCGAAGCCGTTGGCGCCGGTGTACTTGGCATAGTCCAGCGGCTCGTCGCGACCGACGATGCGCGTGTCCAGCATGTGCAGGGCCAGCAGATTGCCGAAGGCGAAGCTGCGGTAGATCTGCTCGGCGTTCGTCTGGCTGCGGATCGGCATCCACTCGTGGTAGGCCTGGATGGCCGCTGCCTTGCGCTTGGCGTAGTCGCCTTCGGTCGCGGGCTGGTGGTTCTCGGCGCCGTTCATCCAGGCGTCGTTGGTGATCTCGTGGTCGTCCCAGACGGCGATCATCGGCAGCTTGGCATGCAGGCGCTGAAGGTCGGCATCGGCACGGTACTGGGCGTAGCGACGGCGGTAGTCGTCCAGGGCGATGGTTTCGCCGGCCGGCTCGACCTCGCGGCCCAGGGTTTTGGCCTGCTCGCTGGCATAGCCGCCGCGGCCGTATTCGTAGATGTAATCGCCCAGGTGGACGGCCACATCGAGGTCGTCGCGCTTGGCCGCCTCGGCATAGACGTTGAAATAGCCGGCCGGGTAGTTGGCGCAGGAGAACACGGCCATCTTCACCTGGCTGACGGCGTTGCCGCTGGGCAGGGTCTTGGTCTTGCCGACCTCGGAGTTGCGGCCGTTGCAGCTGAAACGGTAGTAGTAGCTTTGGCCGGCTTGCAGGCCGGTGGCGTCCACCTTGACGGTGTGGTCGCGCGTTGCGGCGGCCTGGGCCGTGCCCGAGGCGACCACGGTCTTGAAGTCGGTGTCGCTGGCCACTTCCCAGCGCAGCGTCAGCTCACGCAGATCGCTGCTGTCGGCCGCGCGCACGCGGGTCCACAGGATCACGCGGTCGTTCTGCGGGTCACCGCTGGCCACGCCGTGGGTGAAGACCACCGGCAGCGCCGGCGGCTCCTTGCTCTCCGGGCTGCTGTCGCTGCTGCCGCAGCCGCTCAGGCTCAGGGCGCCCAGCAGGCCGCTGCCGCTGGCGGCCAGGGCCACGGAGCCGCGCACGAAATGCCGGCGGCTGCTGTCGCCGAGGGCGGGCTGGAGTAGGTTGTGTTGCTTGGTGGGCGTCGTCATGGTGCGGTGGCGAGGGTTGCGGCAGTGTCTGCGAAGCGGCGCATTCTGGGCAGGCTCGGTGACAGCGTCGCGAAAAATGCGACTCTAGAGTGCCCTCCCCAGTTCCTCGGGCAATGCCGTGCGCACAGCGCAAGCGATCCAGCTCGGCTACCCTCCATCCTTTGCTGACAAGATGCCGCCTGTGGCGGCCGGAGAACCCATCCATGCAATACCGTCGTCTGGGCCGCAGCGGCCTGCAAGTGTCCGAGCTGTCCCTGGGCTCCTGGGTCACGTACCACAACCAGGTGGACACCAAGGCCGCCACCGAGATGCTGGCCGCGGCCTTCGATGCCGGCGTCAACTTCTTCGACAACGCCGAGGTCTATGCCCTGGGGCAAAGCGAACGCGTCATGGGCGAGGCCTTCAAGGCCTTGAAGTGGCCGCGCCTGCAGTACGTGGTGTCCACCAAGTTCTACTGGGGCCTGGGTGGCGAGGGCAACAACACCGTCAACCGCAAGGACACGCTCAACCGCAAGTACCTGATGCAGGCGATTGACGGTTCACTGGCGCGCATGCAGCTGGACTTCATCGACCTGGTCTACTGCCACCGCCCCGATCCGCACACGCCGATCGAGGAGACCGTGCATGCGATGAGCGACATGATCACCCAGGGCAAGGCCTTGTACTGGGGCACCAGCGAGTGGTCGGCCGCCGACATCCGCGCCGCCTGGGAGATCGCCGAGCGCCACCACCTGCACAAGCCGGTGATGGAACAGCCGCAGTACAACCTCTTCCACCGCCAGCGCGTCGAGCAGGAGTACGCCCGCCTGTACCAGGACATCGGCCTGGGCCTGACCACCTGGAGCCCGCTGGCTTCGGGCCTGCTGACCGGCAAGTACAAGGCCGGCATCCCGGAAGGCAGCCGCGGTGCGCTGGAGAACATGGCCTGGATGCGTGAGCAGCTGCAGGATGCGGCCAAGAACAAGGCCGTGGCCGAGCTGGAGCAGGTGGCGGCCGATCTGGGCGGCAATGTGGCCCAGCTGGCCATCGCCTGGGCCAATCGCAACCCGCAGGTCAGCACTGTCATCCTCGGCGCCAGCAAGCTGAGCCAGCTGCAGGACAACCTTGGTGCCCTGGCCCTGACGCCCAAGCTCACGCCCGAGGTGCTGGCGCGCATGGACGCCATCACCCAGCCCTTGGCGCGCTGAAGCTGAAGCTGCTGACAGGGGAGGCCCCGGTATTTCCGGGCCTGGGCGGGCACGGCCATGCCCTACCATCGTGCGTGATGGAAGAAGAACCCCGCGGCCTCCACCGCCTCAGCCCCATGCGGCCCGCACCCGAGCGGCAGCTGCACCGGCTCATGCACCTCGTGCTGGGCTTGTGCTGGCTCGTGCTGGCCGGGCTACCTGCCCGTGTCAGCGCGGCGCCAGTCAAGGGCAGCGACTTGCCCTTGCGTTTCGAGGCCGTGGGGCAGAACGGGGTGATTCCCAACAATGTGCTCTCGGCCCTGGCGCAGGATCAGCAAGGCTTTCTCTGGGTCGGCTCGGCCGCGGGGCTCTTGCGTTTTGATGGCTACAACTTCCGGCAACTGCAGCTGCCGGCGGTGACCACCCAGCCAGGCGCTTCCGCATCCAACGTGGGCCACGCAGCGGGTCCGGCTGCAGCGGCCACCGCGCCCACCACGGGCGAGAACCGCAGCCTCGGCTTTGTGCGCGTGCTGCTGACGGGCCGCGATGGCCGCCTGTGGATCGGCAGCGATTCCGGGGGGCTGGTGGTGCACGATCCGGCCCGCGAGAGCCTCACCGTGTACCGCCACGACCCAGCGCAGCCCGAGCGCAGCGTGCCCAGCGGCACGGTGCTGGCCCTGGCCGAGGCGGCCGATGGGCAGATCTGGCTGGGCACGGCCTTGCAGGGCCTGAGTCGCTTTGACCCGGTGCAGCAGCGCTTTGAACATTTCCGGCACGAACCTGGCCGTGCGGGCAGCCTGCCCGACAACAGCGTGCAGGCCTTGCTGCTGGATCGCCAGGGCGCGCTCTGGATCGGTGGCCTCGGTGGGCTCACACGCAAGGCGCCGGACAGCGATCGCTTTGAGCGCATCCCGCTGCCCGGCCTCGGCCCGGCGCCCGCCATCGTCTTGCGCCTGCGACAGGCCGAAGACGGCCAGATCTGGCTGGGCACCCAGCAAGGCGATCTGGCCCTGATCGACCCCGGCACCCGCCGCGTGCAGCTGGTCGATCAGAAAGGTCCTCGCGGCGCGGTCTATGCGCTGGCCCAGGGCGGCGCCGGTCAGATGTGGGTGGGCCGCGCCAGTGGCTTGGAGCTGCGCGCCGTGTCCGACGGGCGCCTCTTGCAAACGCTGCGCCACAACCCGCGCAACCCCAGCAGCTTGGGCGGCAACGAGGTGCGCTGCCTGCTGCACGACCGTGGCGGCTGGATGTGGGTGGGTGGCTTTGGGGGCGGCTTGCAACGCCACGATGCCGACAACCAGAGCATCGGCGTGCGCAAGCTCGACGAGGACGGCGACGCGGTGTTCGACGACCCCAATGCCCGTGCCCTGCTGGAGCTGGACCAAGGTGAGGTCTGGGTGGGCACGACGGCACAAGGCATCGGGGTGCTGGATGCGCAGCTGAAGGTGCAGCGCCAGATCGACCTGCGCGCTGCGCTGCGGCGCGGGCCGCAGGAGGCGGTGCGTGTCTCCACCCTGGCGCGGGCCCAGGATGGCTCGGCCTGGGTGGGGGTGGATTCGCAGCTGCTGCGTGTGGATGGCCAGGGCCGCGCCTTGCAAAGCCTGAACGTGAGCCAGGGCCGGTTGCGCCGCACCGTGCTGGGCCGCGAGGGAGAACTCTGGATCGGCACCCAGGATGGGCTCTATCTGCTGCCGCCGGGGCACAGCGCCGCGCGCCGCATCGCCCTGGCCGGGGGCGCGGCGCTCAAGGGCGAAGTCAATGCCATCGTCGAGGGTGCCGACGGCACGCTCTGGATCGGCGGCGAGGCCGGCCTGTATCTGCGGCCGGCCGGCTCGGGCGAGTTCCGGCCCGTGCCCATGGCCCCAGGCCAGGGCTTGCGCAACACCATCATCACCGGCCTCTTGATCGACCGACGCCAGCGCCTCTGGGTGGACACCGCCACCGGCCTGCATCAGATGAGCGGCTGGGATGGCCGCCAGGCCAGCTTCGATGCCATCAGCGATCGCAAAGGCATTGGCGGCCGCAGCTTCGGCGCCAATTTGCTGGACGACGAGCGCGGCCGCATCTGGAGCCAGAACTATGTCTACGACCCCAACCGCGATCACCTCTACGAGCTGACCCCGGCCGATGGTGCCGATGCCGGCACCAGCTGGTTTCGCTCCTACGCCCGCCTGCGCGATGGCCGTTTTTTGTTCGGTGCCGGCCGCGGCCTGCTGGTGGTGGATCCGGAGAAGTTCGAGGGCTGGGCCTACCAGCCGCCCGTGGTGGCCACCGAGCTGCGCGTGGACGGCGCGCGCATGCCGGCCGGTGCACTCAGTGCCGGCCTGCGCCTGAGCCCGCAGCAGCGCAGCTTCAGCCTGGAGTTCTCGGCCCTGGACTACAGCGACCCCGGCCGGGTTCGCTATGCCTACCAATTGGAAGGTTATGACCGAGCCTGGGTCAACACCAGCTCGGCCCAGCGCATCGCCAGCTACAGCAACCTCAGCCCGGGCCGCTACCTGCTCAAGGTCAAGGCCAGCAACCGCAGCGGCTTGTGGAGCCCGCAGGAGCTGGCGATCCCGCTCTGGGTGCAGCCGGCCTGGTGGCAGACCTGGTGGCTGCGCTTGGCCCTGGCCTTGCTGGCCACCGGCCTGCTGTATGCCCTGGTGCGCTGGCGCACCGGCTATCTGGAGCGCCGCCAGCGGGTGCTGGAAGAGCGGGTGCGTGAGCGCACGGCCGAGCTCGAGGCCTTGTCCGCCGCGCTGCAGGAGAAGTCGCGCGCGCTGGAAGAAAAATCGCTGGCGCTGGAGGACCTGAGCCTGTCCGACCCCCTGACCGGCCTGCGCAACCGCCGCTTCCTGGCCCAGCACATCGAGGCCGATGTGTCCCTGACCCTGCGCCGCCACGAGGCCCAGTCGCGGCAAGGCGGCGCCTTGCCCGAAGATGCCGACCTGGTCTTTTTCCTGATCGACATCGATCACTTCAAGGACATCAACGACCGCTTCGGCCATGCCGCCGGCGACCGCCTGCTGCGCCAAATGCGCGACCGTCTGCGCCAGGTCTTCCGAGACACCGACTATCTGGTGCGCTGGGGCGGCGAGGAGTTCCTGATCGTCGCCCGCGGCAGCCCGCGCAGCCATGCGCCCGAGCTGGCCGAGCGCATGCGCGCCCTGGTGGCCGAGAAGCCCTTTGTGCTCGATGCCGATGGCCTGGTGCTGCACAAGACCTGCTCGATCGGTTTTGCCTGCTTCCCGCTCTCGCCCCAGCATCCGCGTGCGCTGGACTGGAACCGCACGGTCGATGTGGCCGATGCCATGCTCTACGCCGTCAAGCGCGGCGGCCGCGATGGCTGGATGGGCGTGCTGCAGGCCAGCACCGGTTCGGCCCAGCAGCTGCGCGAGCGCGCTGCCGCCGACTGGCTGCAGGCCGAGGGTGTGATGCGGCTGAGTTCGCCCGGCCTGGGCGCGGCGCTCAAATCGGGTTGAACAAGGCGGCAGCCACGGCGCGATCGCGCCCCTGCGCCTTGGCCTGGTAAAGCGCCAGATCGGCCTGCGCCAACCACTGCGAGGCCGTGCCGCCGCGCAGCGGCACCGCACTGATGACGCCGAGGCTGAGCGTCAGCAGCGGCCCCAGCGGCGAGACTGCATGTTCGATCGCCGCCTCGCGGATGCTGGCGCGGCAGCGCTCGGCCACCGCCATGGCACCGGCTGCATCGGTCTGGGCCAGCAGCAGCACGAATTCCTCGCCCCCATAACGTGCCACCACATCGGTGGGGCGGCCCACGCTGGCGCGCAAGGCTTCGGCCACGCGCACCAGGCAGCGGTCGCCGGCTTGGTGGCCGTAGTGGTCGTTGTAGAGCTTGAAATGATCGACATCGACCAGCAGCAGGCTCAGCGGCGTGCCCAGGCGCAGGCCGCGGCGCCATTCTTCTTCGAGCTTTTGCATCAGCAGGCGGCGGTTGGCCAGCTCGGTCAGCGCATCGGTGGTGGACAGGCGCAGCAGCTGCTCGTTGGCATGCTGCAGCTCGGTCTCGAACTGCTTGCGCTCGGTCAGGTCGGTGATCACGCCCACATACTGCTTGCCCTGCGGGCCGCGGATCTCGGACACCGAGACCTGCACGGTCAGCGCCCGGCCGCTCTTGTGCAGGGCGTTGAACTCGCGCGTGCGGCCCAGCAGCGGCAGCTCACGCTCGCCTTCGTGGCCTTCGCGGCGGCGCAGGTAGTGGTCATGGGCGCCGCGGTCGGGTTCATCCATCAGCAGGGAGATGTTCTGGCCCAGCATCTCCTCGGCCCGGTGGCCGAACAGGCGCTCCACGGCGGGGTTGCAGCTGAGCATGTGCCCTGCAGCGTCGATGGTGACGATGGCCACGCCGGCCGTCATGATGATGGCCTGCAGCTGGGCCTGGCTGGCCTGCAGCTCGCGTTCCTTGAGCACCAGATCGCTGATGTCCTGGCGCACGCCGACCAGATAGCCCTCGGGTGTGCGTGTCTCCGAGACGCGCAGCCACAGGCCGCTGCTCAGCTCTTGCAGATGGGCGTGCTCGCTGCGCCCGCGCCGTGCCAGGCGCTCGGCCATCCAGGCGGCCTCCATGCCTTGGGCCTCCCGCGGCAGGGCGCCGGCGGCGCGGGTCTGTTCCAGCATGTAGGCAAAGGTCTTGCCCTGCATCTGGGTGTAGTCCAGATGCGGCATCCAGCCGACAACGCGGCGGTTGGCCAGCAGCAGGCGGTCCTGCTCGTCGTAGATTTCGATGCCGGCGGGCATGGCGTCCACCGCGCGCTCCAGCAGCTGGCGCTCGGCCTGCGCCGCCGCTTGCGCCTCGACCAGGGCATGTTGCGTCTGCACCAGCTCGCTGACGTCGAGGCGGATGCAGACCAGCTGGCCCGAGGCGGTGCGTTGCTCGTAGAGGTGCAGCCAGCGATCCCCAATCTGCTGCAAGCGGGGCCGCAGGCCTCGGCCACGGCCGGCCAGGCGTTCGGCCAGCCACTCGTCCTCGCGCCCCCGTGCTTCCGCCACCAGGCCGGCATTCAGGGACTGGCGCACCACATCCTCGAAGCGGGCGCCGGGCACCAGATGCGTGGCCACCTGCGGGTAGTCCTCGCGGATGCGCTGGTTGCACAGCAGCAGGCGGTCCTCCGCGTCCCAGAGTTCGAAGCCGGCGGGCAGGGCCTCCAGCGCGTCGAGCAGCTGGCGTTCGCGGGCGCTGGGTGCGTCGCCTGTGCCTGTGTCTGTCCCCATGCCGGCGCCGTCGTCGGCGCGGAGCAGGGGCAAGAGGGCCAGCAGCGCGGCCAGCAAGGGCAGGGCCGCCCAGGTGGGCTGGGGCAGGCTGAAGAGCAGCAGCAGGGTCAGCAGCAGGCTGGCAGCGCTGAAGCGCAACCGCCTCAGCGCGTGGCGGCGGCGGGCGTCCGGCGCCTGGGGCAGGGGGTGGTCATTCATGGCGTCCCAGCCGTGGTGTTCGCCCGATTCTGAATCAGGCCCGACGCACGGGAATGCGGGCAAATCCGCATGCGCCTGCACGCGCAGGCGCTGCGCTCAGCCGGCGACGGGCGCGTTCAGCTGGGCCAGGCGCTCCGGCGAGCCGACATCGGTCCAGGGGCCGCGGTACTGGCAGGCGGCCAGGGCGCGGCGGCCGATGGCGTCTTCCAGGCTGTGGCGCAGGCGCACCGCCTGGCCGAGCGGCAGGTCCTGGAACAGCCGGGCCTTGAACAGGCCCAGGCAGGCCCAGGTCAGGCGCGGCAGATCGGCGGGCGCGCCGTGGCGCTCGCTCAGGGCCAGGCCCTCGGGGCTGATGGCGAAATCGCCGCCCGGGTGGTGGGGGCTGTTGGCCACCATCCAGAGCTGGCCGTCGAGGGCCTGGTCGGCCGCGAAGCGCTGGGCCGCTTCGGCCTCGAAGCGGAACCCCGGCACAAAGACATCGGCGGAAGCGACCCAGAAGCTGCTCTCGCCGCCGGCCGTCAGCAGGGGCAGGGCCTTGCGGATGCCGCCGGCGGTTTCCAGCGCGCCCACGGGCTCGCGCGATTCATCGCTGTAGTGCAGTCGCAGCCCCCAGCGGCTGCCGTCGCCCAAGGTGGCGGGGAAATGCTCGCTCAGCCAGGCGATGTTGATGACGATGTCGCGCACGCCGGCCGCAGCCAGGGCTTCGATATGCCAGACGATCAGGGGCTTGCCCTGGACGTGGAGCAGGGGTTTGGGGCAGGTGTCGGTCAGCGGCCGCATGCGCTCGCCGCGCCCGGCCGCGAGGATGATGGCTCGCATGGGGCGAATCTTAGGCCCTCGGGTGGTCCCCTCCGACGCCGGGCCTCAGGCCGCGGGTGTTTCGGTGCTCGGCCCTTGCACCGGAATCCAGACCTTGAAGCAGCTGCCCACGCCAGGCTCGGACTCGACCTCGATGCGGCCGCCATGCTTTTTGACGATGGAGAAGGACAGCGACAGGCCCAGGCCCGTGCCCTGGCCCACCGGCTTGGTGGTGAAGAAGGGGTCGAAGATGCGCCGCATCACCTCGGGCGGCATGCCCTGGCCGTTGTCCCGCACGCTGATGCAGACCCAGTCGCCCAGCGCCTCGGTGCGCAGCTGCAGCAGGCCCTGGCCGGGCATGGCGTGGGCGGCATTGACGATCAGGTTCATGAAGACCTGGTTCAGCTGCGCGGCCAGGCAGCGCACCGGCGGCAGCTGTCCGTAGTCGCGCCGCACCTCGACCTTGTACTTGATCTCGTGGCGCACCACATTGAGGGTGGATTCCAGGCCCTGGTTGAGGTCGGCATCCTGCCAGTCGGCCTGGTCGACGCGTGAGAAATCCTTGAGGTCCTGGACGATTTTCTTGACCCGGCTCAGGCCGTCGTCGCTTTCGCGCAGCAGCTGGGGCAGGTCCTCTTCGATGAACTCGAAATCGGCGTCCTGCTCCAGGGTCTGGATGCGGCTGCGCAGGGCTTCGGGCAGCACGACGCGGTCCAGCTCGCCGTAGCAGCTGTTGAGCTGCATCATGGCGTCGATGTAGCGGCGCAGGGTGCCGAGGTTGGAGGCGACAAAGCCCACCGGGTTGTTGATCTCGTGCGCCACGCCGGCCGCCAGCTGGCCGATGGAGGCCATTTTTTCGGATTGAAGCAGCTGGTTCTGCGCGTCCTCCAGCCGGGCATTGGCCTGCTGGATCTGGCGGTAGTTGTTGACCAGCTCGCGCTGGGCGCGCATCACCTCGCTGCGGTCCTGCAGCAGCCACCAGACGGCGGTGTCCGGGTCGCCGGGGTTGGCCGGGTAGGCGATCAGCTGCACCCAGATCAGCTGGCCGCCCGCGGTGCGCAGCTCCATCTCGTGCAAGAGGGACTGCCCGGCCCGAAGGCTGGGCACCGCCATATCGCGCATGGCCTTGTAGCCATCGGCATCGGGGAAGTAGTTGAAGGCGGCCATCTCCGCATTGCTCATGCCTTCCATCTCGAACATCTGCGCGAACTTCTTGTTGCAGCGCAGGATCTGGCGCTTGCTGGTGCAGAGGATGCCGACCGAGGCGTTCTCAAGAAAAGCGTCGAGGTCCTGGTGGCTGCGCAGCAGCTCGGCGCTGCGTTCGGCGACCAGGGTTTCCAGCTCTTGCTGGTGGCGCTTGAGCTCTTCTTCGGCCGCATGGCGGCGGCTCACATCCATCAGGGTTTCGATGGCGCCGGTCAGGCGGCCCTGGGTGTCGTAGAGCGGCGCGGCGGTGCAGAAGACCCAGCGGCCGTTCTTGCCGAACTGCGGGAAGAAATCCTCGGTCTCGTACGCGCCAGGCAGGCCGGGCGAGGCCCGCAAATTGGCGCCGGCGAGCTTCTGCATTTCCTCTTCGTGGGTCACCGTGCCGTCCACGATCAGGTCCACCATCAGGGGCCGGGGCTCGCTGAAAAAGGGCCGCCAGGTCTGGTTGGTGCCGACCATCTCGCTGGCGGCCAGGCCGGTCAGCTGCACGCAGGCGGCGTTCCAGTGGGTGATGCGGTGCTCGGTGTCGATCACAAAGGTGGCGACCGGGTTGTTTTCCAGGATCTGGTACATCACCCGGCCGACATTGAGCAGGCTGTCCTGCACATGGCGCATGTCGCTGAGGTCGGTGCAGGTGAGCAGGGCCAGGGGGCCGTGCGGTCCGGCGATGCGGCTGGCGCTGATTTCCAGATGGCGCACCGAGCCGTTGGCCGTGAGCGCTTCGCATTCCAGGGCCGGCATGTCCTCCTGCGCCTGCAGGCAGCGCTCGCCGTAGGCTTTGACCGGCTCGATGCTGGCTTCGCTGGCCCAGGCGTAGTGCGGCACCAGGCAGAGCTCGGCCAGGCTGTAGCCAAGCAGACGCTGCAGGGCGGCATTGGCGAAGACGATGTGCTCGCCGTCGTGCACCATCAGCGGTGCGCTGACGGCCTGCAGCGCGCGGGCGCAGACCGGGTCCAGCACCTCGGGTGCGGGCGGCAGCACCTCGGCGCCGCCGGTGGCGGCCCGCAGCGCCTTGGCCAGGGCGCTGGGCTCGCGCGGTTCGGTGTCGAACTCAAGCATGCTGCACCTGGCGCGGGGACTTGCGGGTGTCTTGCGGCTTCTTGACGAAGAAGCTCAGGCTGAGCCGCTCGCGCTGGTCCATCAGCTGCACCTGGCGGATCAGGGCGCTGCTGAAGACATGGCCCGCCGGCAACAGCAGGCTGCCATGCGGGCTCAGCAGGTCGCGCGCCAGCACCATGCCGGCGCGCAGCTCCGCGGCCGTCAGCTCCTGGTCGGCGGCGTTCTCCAGCGCCAGGGCGGCCTGCACCGCGTCGAAGGCGGCCAGCACCTCGGGGTCGTAGTGCTGCTCGCCGTTTTCGCGGATGGCTTTGCAGGCGTCTTCGGTGGAGTAGACCTTCTCGGCCAGGCGGCCGGCGATCAGGGATTCAAAGGTGCTGGCGATGTTGATGATCTGGGAGCCCAGGGGCACTTCTATGCCGGTCAGACCATCCGGGAAGCCCTTGCCATCGACGCGCTCGTGCTGCGAGCGGATCAGCAAGGCGCTCTGGTGCAAGCGCACCAGCGGCATCAGCGCGGCCTGGGCCTGCAGGGGGTGGCGTTTGTAGAGCTCGAACTCCCGGCCATTCATCAAGGATACGGTCTTGCGCAGCAACTCGTCGGGCAGGCCGATCTTGCCCACCTCGTGCAGCAGGCCGGCGTTGTGGATGTCCAGCACTTCGGCCGGGCCCAGCTTCAGCTCCTCGGCAATGCGCCCGGCCAGGGTGGCGACACGCCGGCCATGGCCACTGACGCTGCCGTCACGCAGCTCCAGCAGGCCGGCGAACACGCTGATGGAGAGCGCGAAGTTTTCTTCCAGCTGGATGTGGGCCTGCTGCAGCTGCTCGTGAGCCTGGGCCATGGCGGCGTGGGAGCGGCTGAGCTCGTCATGTGCCAGCTGCAGCTCCTGGGTGCGCTCTTGCACACGCCGTTCCAGCTCGTCGTTGACGCTGGCCAGTTGCTGGTTGCTGCTGTCCAGCTGTTCGTTGCTGGTCTTGAGCTCTTCGTTGACCGAGGCCAGCTGGCCGTTGGCGTCTTGCAGCTGGTCGTTGACGCTTTGCAGCTGGGCATTGCTGTCCTGCAGCTGCAGATTCATGTCCTGCAGCTGTTCGTTCTGCACCAGGGTCAGCTGGGCCAGGCGCTTGTTTTCCTGTTCGAGGTGGTGGCGCATCAGGCCATCGCCGATGGCCAGCAGGATGTCCTGGTCGTCCCAGGGCTTGGAGATGTAGCGATGGATGGCGCCGCGGTTGATGGCGCCGATGGTGGAGCTGATGTCGGCATAGCCGGTCAGCAGGATGCGCACGGTGCTGGGCCAGCGCTCGCGCACCTGTTCGAGGAACTGAACGCCGTCCATCTCCGGCATGCGCATGTCGGAGACGACCAGGTCGACCGTCTCCAGCTCCATCAAGGCCAGGCCGGCTGCTCCGCCTTCGGCCATCAGGACCTTGTAGCCCTGGGGCCGCAGCAGGCGCCGCAAGGCGCTCAGGATGGAAGGTTCGTCATCGACCAGCAGGATGGTGGCTGGGCTGCGTGCGTCCTCATTCATGGTGGCACCTTCTTCGCCTGGTCCGGGCCGGCAGGATGTCGGCAGCAGCGCCAAGCGTTCGCTGGACTTCAGCTTGCACCGGGGGCCCGGTTTGTGCACACTTCAATCTGATAGAAATGTGAAATACGGGCGAATTGTTGGCCGACCGTGGCGGGTGCTTGGGCTCCGCCACGGTCGGCGGTGCTTGTGCCCTTGTGAACATGCCTGGCGAGCGGCGCGTTCATCGGGGCTCAGCGCTTGACGACCTTGACGCTGGAGTTGGCCTTGCCCGCCTCGACATAGCCGATGGCGCCGGGCGTGGCGGCCACGAACTTGAGCACCTCGTCGTCGCCGCTCAGCTCTTTCGGTGGCTTGGCGCCGCCGGTGAAGATCTGGCGGGCCCACAGGGCTTTGAGCTGGGCCTGGTTTTTCTTCAGCACCTTGTTGCCGAAGTCTTCGCGCGCGGCGCCTTCTTTCTGGTCCACGGGAACGGCTTCGCCGCCGCCGGCAAAGGTCTTGGTCTGGCCGAGGAAGATCTTGCTGATCTGCTCGTCATCGAGCGCGGTCGCATTGCTCGGGTGGACGATGACGACGGCATCGGCCTGGGCGGCCGAGGCCAGCAGTCCGAGGCAGAGGCCGGCTGCGGCCCAGGTGGTGCGTGTGGTGTGCTTGTTGCTCATCATGATGGCTGCCCCCGCTCAGAAGACGAAGTCGTAGGACAGGGTCACCAGCTTGCGGCGCACATCGTTGCCGTCCAGCAAGTCCCAGCGGCTGCGGTCGTACTGGGCCTTGATCGAGCTGGTGTCGCTGAGGTCGTAGCGCAGGCTGAAGCTGGTCATCGCGTCCTTTTCGGCCAGGGTGGTGAACGCGTTGTTGTAGGCCTTGAGCTGGCTGACCGTCACCATGGGCGTGAACTTGTCGAAGCGGTAGCCGGCGCCGATCATGCGGCCGCGGTAGCTGCCGCGCGCCGGCGAGCGGTCGATGTAGGAGATCTCGCTGCGCAGCAGCCAGTTGTCCTTGTCGATGACGAAGGACAGGGCGGCAAAGGTCTGGGGCGAGTGGGTGCCGGTGGCCGGGTCGGGCGAGGTCTGAAGGCCGTCGCGGAACTGCTGCTGCTTGGACTTGTTCAAGGCCAGGCGGGCGGTGAACCAGTCGCGGTTGAGCTCCAGGTCCACGCCCCACATCTGATCCCAGTTGATGTCCGAGGGCGAGGCGGTTTCGAGCTTGGCGATCGGGTTCTTCTTGGTGTGCTCGCTGCCGGCGTAGACGGTGGACTTGACCGCCCAGCCGGCCACATCGCCGCGGTAGGTCAGATTGGCACCGTTGTAGTTGACGACCGCCCAGCCGTAGACGTCGGGCGGCACGCGCACCCAGCTGTAGGCATAGCTGACGTCCTGGTAATCGGAGTAGAAGAACAGCGGCAGGCGCTTGCGGCCCAGCTGCACGGTCAGCTGCGGGGTCAGGTTGTAGGACAGGTAGGCCCATTCCAGATCGGCCTTGGCCTTCTGGGCCGCATGGCGGGCGACGCCCTGGGCGGTGAAGGACAGATCGGGCGTGAAGGTCCAGTTGCCCTGCAGGCCGATGCGCGATTCGGGCTTGAGCGACCACTTCTGCTCGTAGACCGAGCCGTGCGAAAAATCGGCGATCAGGCAGGGGCAGTTCCACTGCGCACCGTCGGGGTAGCCGATGTCAATGCCACCGGCGCTGACCACCTTGCCGAGGGTGACGTTGCCGAAGCCGGAGTAGCTGAAATCCACCGCTTGGCTCAGGCCGCTGGCGCCGAGCAGGCCGATGGCCAGGCTCAGGGGCTTCAGCAGCGAGCGCGTGCGTGAGGTGGGGGGTGTGGGGAGCTTGGGGGGGAGCTTTCGCATCTTGGGTCCTTCCAATGGATCAACAGCACCATCGCAGCGAGATGCCTGTTTCTGTTTATCGCCCGATGCGCCCCCCGGTCTGAGTTCAAACAAGGCGTTGTTTATCGCCCATTTGTGCGTTGTTCGCGCAAGCCCTTGGGCCTACAAGGCCGGCCCGAAACCCAGCGGCGCCGGCAGCCCGCGCAGCACTGTCTGCACCAGGGCCTGGTAGGGCGCATCCGCCGCATGGCCGGCCAAGGGGTCGCGGTTGCTGGCAAAGGCCTCGTCGAGCTCGGCCCAGTCGTCCGCATTCAGATGCTGCAAGGCCAGGGGCAGGACCTGTGTTTCCTCCACCTGCATGTGCTGCAGATAGCCGTGGACATAGCGCTCGCAGAGCTGCTCGAAGGCCTCGCGCCGGCTCTCGCCCATGATCTCGAAGGCCAGCAGCGCATGCTCCAGATCGCGGATGGCGCGTTCGCCACGCAGATGGTCTTCGTCCAGCCGATCCAGCACGCTGCGGATCTCGGGCGCCCGGGCGCGCAGTTTGGGGAAGAGCAGGCTGCTTTCCTTGGGGTGGTGCAAGCGCTCGGGAAACTCGTCCAGATAGAAGAGCATGGCGCGCAGGGCGGCGAAATCAGGTTGTGCCTGGCGCCGGCGCAACTCGGCCAGCAGCAAGGGCAGGGATCTCAGCATTGCAGCCAGGGCGCGATGCTCGTCGCGGATCACCTGCAGGGTCAGCGGGCGGGTCGTGGGCATGGGGCCTCCGGGGCGGCGCGGCGAAAGAAGGAGGGAAGGCGCGCAGCCGCAAGACTGGCAGATTTCGGCGGCATGAACTTGCGCTGCATCAAGGGCCGGCGGCCCATTCCGGCAGGGCGTGCGCGGGGCCCCGGCGCCAAGGCCCTGGCGGCCAAGTAAAATCCGGGATTACCCCGCAACTTCTCCTTCCGGACGCACATGGCAACTACCGCTGCTCGCAACCCCACCCTGATGGCCAACGCCATTCGCGCACTGGCCATGGACGCCGTGCAGCAAGCCAACTCGGGCCACCCGGGCGCCCCCATGGGCATGGCCGACATCGCTGTGGCCCTGTGGAGCCGCCATCTGCGTCACAACCCGACCAACCCGCAGTGGGCCAACCGCGACCGCTTCGTGCTGTCCAACGGCCACGGTTCGATGCTGATCTATGCCCTGCTGCACCTGTCGGGTTACGCGCTGCCGATCGAAGAGCTCAAGGCCTTCCGCCAGCTGCACAGCAAGACCCCGGGCCACCCGGAAGTGGGCATCACGCCGGGCGTGGAAACGACCACCGGCCCGCTGGGTCAGGGCATCACCAATGCCGTGGGTCTGGCTCTGGCCGAGAAGATGCTGGCCAAGGAATTCAATATCGACGAGCACCAGATCGTCGACCACCACACCTATGTGTTCCTGGGTGATGGCTGCCTGATGGAAGGCATCAGCCACGAAGCCGCTTCGCTGGCCGGCGCCTGGAAGCTGAACAAGCTGATCGCCATCTACGACGACAACGGCATCTCGATCGACGGCCAGGTCGCCCCCTGGTTCGCCGACAACACCGCCCAGCGTTTCGAAGCCTATGGCTGGAACGTGGTCGGCCCGGTCGACGGCCATGACGTCGACGCCGTCGATGCGGCCATTGCCGAAGCCAAGAAGAGCAGCGTCAAGCCGACCCTGGTGATCGCCAAGACCCACATCGGCAAGGGCTCGCCCAACCGCGCCAACACCGCCAAGGCCCACGGCGAACCTCTGGGTAACGAGGAAATCAAGCTGACCCGCGAGCAGCTGGGCTGGGCGCATGAGCCCTTCGTGATCCCGCAAGAGGTGTATGCCGACTGGGATGCCAAGGCCGCCGGCGCCGCCCTGGAAACCGCCTGGGACGAGCGCTTCGACGCCTATGCCACCGCCCACCCCGAGCTGGCCGCCGAGTTCGCCCGCCGCATGGCCGGCGTGCTGCCTGCCAACTTCGCCCAGACCGCCGTCGATGCGGTGGTCGCAGCCCATGGCAAGGCCGAGACGGTCGCCAGCCGCAAGGCCAGCCAGATCGCCCTGGAAGCCTTCACCGCCGCTGTGCCTGAACTGCTGGGCGGCTCGGCCGACCTGACCGGCTCAAACCTGACCAACACGAAATCGACCCCGGCCTTCCGCGTCGAGGCCGATGGCAGCAGCAACGGCGGGCGCCACATCAACTACGGCGTGCGCGAGTTCGGCATGGCCGCCATCATGAACGGCGTGGCCCTGCACGGCGGCTACATCCCCTACGGTGGCACCTTCCTGACCTTCAGCGACTACAGCCGCAATGCCATCCGCATGGCCGCGCTGATGAAGGCGCGGGTGATCCACGTGTTCACCCACGACAGCATCGGCCTGGGCGAAGACGGCCCCACGCACCAGAGCGTGGAGCACGCCGCCAGCCTGCGCCTGATCCCCGGCCTGGACGTCTGGCGCCCGGCCGACACCGCCGAAACCGCCGTGGCCTGGGCCTGTGCGCTGCAAAATCAGCACCGCCCCAGCGCGCTGCTGCTGAGCCGCCAGAACCTGCCCTACGCGCCCAAGGCCGGCCTCGATGACATCGCCAAGGGCGCCTACGTGCTGGCCGAGCCGGCCGAGGTGGGCCTGAAGAAGAAGGCCCAGGCGGTGATCATCGCCACCGGCTCCGAGGTGCAGCTGGCACTGCACGCCCAGGCCGAGCTGGCCAAGCTGAAGATCGCGGTGCGCGTGGTGTCGATGCCCTGTACCAGCGCCTTCGACCGCCAGAGCCTGGCCTACAAGAAGAGCGTGCTGCCGGCCGGCCTGCCGCGCGTGGCGGTGGAAGCCGGAGTCACCGACGGCTGGTGGAAGTACGGCTGTGCCGCCGTGCTGGGCCTGGACACCTACGGCGAAAGCGCGCCGGCGCCGGTGCTGTTCGAGCACTTCCACTTCACCCCGGCCAACCTGGCGGCGGTGGTGCGCAAGGTGCTGGCGGGCTGAGCATGCGGCGGGCTGGGCCGGCTGCGCAGGGCAGCCCCGGGCAGCGCCCGGGCGCCAGCCTGTGGCATGCCCTGCTGGCCGCGCTGTGGCTGGTGCTGTGGGCCGCCGCCGGCCCAGTGCGGGCCCAGGCGGCCCAGGTGGCCCAGGTGGCCCCCGGCATGGTGCTGGCCGCCTCGCCGATCGATCGTTGCCTGGAGCCGTCGGCCGCGCTGCGCGGCCAGCCGGCGTACCCCGAGCGCGAGTACCTGGGCGACGTGGGCGCGGAGCTGACGGTGCTGCTGCGCTTCAGCGCCCCCGATCAGCCGCCGGCGGTGACGGTGGAGCGCAGCGAGGCGCGCCAAGGCACATCCCCGGATGCCCCCACCACCAACGCCAGGCCGTTTGTCGACGCGGTGAAGGCCCATGTCCAGGCCTGGCGCCTGCCGTGTCTGCGGCCGGCCGACGGAGTGATCGAGTACCGCGTCAGCTACCGCTACGTGCCGCGCGGCAGCCGCCAGGCCGTGTGGACCGCCTCGGGCATCCCCGGTGCCGAGCGCGCCGGTCAGGGACTGCGCTGTCTGGTGCACCAGCCTGATGGTCGGGGGCCGCGCTACCCCGAGAAGGCATTGCGCAAGGCGCAGCAAGGTGTGGTGATGCTGCGGATGCGCTTTGTGTCGGTGGACAAGCCGCCCGAGATTTCGGCGCTGGCCTACCCCGAGGCATCACCGCTGCGCGATGCCGCCGAGGACTGGGCTGACGGCTACCGCATGCCCTGCCTGGATCCGGGTGCGCCTGTGGACACGGTGATGACCTATGTGTTCAAGATCGCCGATGCCCCCCGCACCGTGCTCAAGGACCTGGATCTGATGGCGCTGCTGCGCAGCTCGCAGGCGCTGCCGCCCGGAGCACAGTTCGACACCCACACCATGGGCTGCCCGTTCGACCTGAAGATCATGCACCTGCAGCCGCACGAGCTCAACAAGGTGGGCCAGCTCGACACACCCAATCCGGCCCGCGTGCCGCTGCTGCAGTGGTTGCAGTTTGTGCAGCTGCGTGCGCCCAACGCACAGACAGCCAACCAGCTGCTGGGACAATCGCATATCGTGCACGTGCCGTGTGCGCAAGTCGATCTGCGCTGACGCCCACTCGCCCATCCCCTCGGAGTCCTGCCCACCATGCCACGCCCGCCCCTGATCGCCCTGGTCCGCCTGGCCGCCGTGGCGCTGGCGCTGCCAGTGGTGGCCCAGGCCCAGCGCCTGCAGAGTGTCACCGTCGAGCCGCGCACCGCGGCCGTGGGCCAGAAGGTCACGGTCACCGTGGTGTCCGACGTCAGCGAGGGCCTGAACTGCAACCTGCGCGTGAACTTCGGCGACGGCAACACCACCGATTTCAAGGTCAACCAGACCAAGGACGCCCGCTACACGCTGGACCACTTCTACACCCAGCCCGGCAGCCTGACGGTGCTGGTGGAGCCCCGCACCGCATTGCCGGTGCTGCGCTGCCTGGGCGATGCCCAGCGCGTGCCGCTCACCATCACCCCGGCGCGCTGAGCCACGGCTGGCACGCATCCCCTTTCGCAACCCCCCTCGGAGACCTTCTCATGACCATCAAGATCGGCATCAACGGCTTTGGCCGCATCGGGCGCATGGTGTTTCGCGCCGCCGTGCAGAACTTTGCCGACATCGAGGTGGTCGGCATCAACGACCTGCTGGAGCCCGACTACCTGGCCTACATGCTGACTTACGACAGCGTGCACGGCCGCTTCAAGGGCGAAGTCAGCGTTGACGGCAACACGCTGGTGGTCAACGGCAAGAAGATCCGCCTGACCGCGGTGAAGAACCCGGCCGAGCTGGCCTGGGGCGACGTGGGCGCCGACATCG
>NKIM01000004.1 GCA_002255955.1 Burkholderiales bacterium PBB2
GGCGGGGGCCGGGGCCGGGAGTGGGCCGGGCACCGGTCTCGGCGTGGCCGGTGTGCTGCCTTCGCGCCACGGCTGGATGGCCTTGCCGGGTGAGGGTGGTCATATGACGCTGGCGCCGGCCGACAGCTTTGAGAGCGAACTGCTGGCCCGGGTGCGCACCGAGTTTGCGCATGTCTCTGCCGAGCGCCTGCTCTCGGGCATCGGTCTGCCGGTGCTGCATCAGGCGGTGCGGGCGGTCTTGGGCGCGCCGCTTGCCGAGGCGCTGAGCACCGAGCTGATCGTCGAGCGCGGCCTGACCGGCGCGGATGCCTTTTGCGAGCGCAGCCTGGCCACCTTCTGTGCCTTGCTGGGCGGCTTCGCCGGCAATGTGGCACTGGCGCTGGGTGCGCGTGGTGGGGTCTACATCGGCGGCGGCATCGTGCCGCGCCTGGGTGACTACTTCTTTGCCTCGCAGTTCCGTGAGCGCTTTGAAGCCAAGGGGCGCTTCCGTGCCTATCTGGAGGAGATCCCGGTGGCCTTGATCACCGACACCCTGGCGGCGCTCAGTGGTGCAGCCCTGGCCTTGGAGCAGCAAGATGCGGTGTGTCTGTAGTTTCGTGTAGTTGAATTACAAGCCGCATGACTTTCAGTCTGGGTGATGACCCTAATCTGGACTGAAAGTGGTATTGAAAACACGGTAAATCAGCAGTTTTTCCAGAAAACAGCGTCTAAAAATGGTTGCTTGGACGCAAAACTAGGGTTTACGTTTGTTGGTCTGAAAATCTAGTTTTGATACAAACTAGCTCAGACATCAGGTTCAAAGTCATGGCATCCGGCGCACCAGCGGCGGGGCAGGGCGGCGAAGGGTTCGTTGGTTCGGTCGTTGTTGAGTACGTAGCAAGCAGTCGAGATTCAGGAGACAAAAGATGAGTACTTCCACAGAGAAGCGCAAGCAGGCCCTGGCAGTGCAGCGCGAAATTTTCAAAATCAACCCGGTGGCCGTGGGCTGCACCTTGTTGATGTTGGCCACGGGTGCGTTTGCTCAGCAAACGCCGGCGCAGCTGGGCACCGTGCAGGTGACCGGTATCCGCAAGGGCATCGAGGACGCCATCTCGGTCAAGAAGAACAGCGATTCCATCGTGGAATCGATCTCTTCCGAAGACATCGGCAAGCTGCCGGACAACAGCATTGCGGAGTCGCTGGCTCGCCTGCCGGGCCTCTCGGCCCAGCGCGTGGCCGGCCGTGCTCAGGTGATCAGCGTTCGTGGCCTGTCGCCCGATTTCGCCACCAGCCTGCTCAACGGCCGTGAACTGGTCAGCACCGGTGACAACCGCAGCGTCGAGTTCGATCAGTACCCCTCGGAGCTGCTCAGCGGCGTGACCGTGTACAAGACCCCGGACGCCGGCCTGATCGGCCAAGGTCTGTCGGGCACCCTGGACATGCAGACCGTGCGTCCGCTGAACTTCGGCAGCCGTGTCGTGGCCCTGAACGCCCGCGGCCAGCGCAATTCGCTCGGCGCCGCCGGCAATGCCAAGGCCACCGGCAATCGCTTCAGCGCCAGCTACATCGACCAGTACGCCGATCGCACGGTCGGCCTGGTGCTGGGCTATTCGCACCAGGAAACGCCGATCCAGGAAAACCAGGTCGGCCTGTACGAGCCCTGGGAAGCCGTGGGCAATGGCTGGCGTCCGGGCGTGGCGGCAGGCACCTTCTATTCGAACGGGATCAAGGCCTTGCGCCGCACCGGCTTCACCAAGCGTGATGCCTTGATGGCGACCCTGGAAGTTCGCGCCTCCAAGGAATGGACCAGCGTGCTGGATGTGTTCCACACCACGGCCAAGCAGGAAGACACGGCCAACCAGTTCGAAGTGAACCTGGGTGACTACAACGGCACCAACGGCGCTTACCGCATCGACATCAGCAACGCACAGGTCAACGGCAACGGCACCTTCATCGGTGGCTCGGCGGCCAATCTGTTCCCGCTGGTGCGTGGCATGTACAACAAGCGCGAGGACAAGATCGACGCTGCCGGCTGGAACAACAAGTTCAGCTTCGGCGACGTGAAGGTCACCGCCGACGTCAGCTACTCCAAGGCCAAGCGCGACGAGCTGAACCTGGAGAACAACACCCAGCTGGCACCGGTGGGCGCCACCTCGGGCTGGCTGGACACCCTGAAGCTGAACTACGCGACCGGCGGCTTCTCTACCTTGGCGCCCACGCTGAGCTATGCCGATCCGACCAAGCTGCTGCTGCGCGGCACGATTTACGGCTCGGGCTACGGCAAGGTGCCCAGCGTGGAAGACGAGCTCAAGAGCTTCAAGCTGGCCGCCAATATGCCGGCGCCGTCCCTGCTGAGTGGAATTTTCTCGGATGTCGAAGTCGGCCTGAACTATGCCGATCGCTCCAAGAAGAAGCGCCAGCCTGAAGGCAATATCAATCTGGGCAAGCAGGGCGAGACCGCCATCGGCTCTGAATTCCAGTACGGTCTGGTGGACCTGGGCTTTGCCGGCATCGGCAACATCCCGGCCTGGAACGTGCCCGGCGCCGTGGCCAAGTACATGACCTTCGAGCCCAGCTCGACGGCCGCCAACTACCTGATCGCCAAGTCCTGGGATGTCAATGAGAAGATCACCACCGGCTTCCTGAAGGGCTTCATCGACTCCAAATGGGGTGGTGTGGATGTGCGCGGCAATGTCGGCCTGCAGCTGCAGCGCGTGGACCAGTCCTCGGACGCCATCCGCCTGACCGGCGGCGAGAACCCCAAGCCGGTTCACGACGGCAAGACCTACACCGACGCCCTGCCCAGCATGAACCTGGCCTTCGGCCTGACGAATGACCAGACCGTGCGTGTCGGCCTGGCCAAGCAAGTGGCCCGCCCGCGTGTGGATCAGCTGCGCTCGGCCATCGAGTTCGGCGTCGGTGACACCGTCAACTCGCAAGGCTTCCGCGAGCCGGGCGCCAGCGGCGGCAATGCCAAGGTCGACCCCTGGCGCGCCGTGGCCTTTGACCTGTCCTACGAGAAGTATTTCGGCAACAAGGCTTACGTCGCTGCCGCCTACTTCTACAAGGACCTGAAGAGCTACATCTACACCCAGAAGATCTCGAACTACGACTTCTCGGCCTACCTGCCCGATGTCAAGCCGGTGCTGGGTCCCGATGGCAAGCCTCTGCCGATTCAGCCCACGGGCACCTACACCGCGCCGGAAAACGGCAAGGGCGGCCGTCTCTCGGGTGTGGAGCTCTCGGCTTCGCTGCCCCTGTCCCTGCTGACGCCGGCTTTGAGCGGCTTCGGCATCCAGGCCAGCGCCAGCTTCACCAGCAGCGGCATCAAGATCCGTGATCCGGAAAGCGCTTCCAGCGTGGGCGGCGGCGACATCACCCTGCCGGGTCTGTCCAAGCGCGTCACCAACCTGACGGCCTACTACGAGAACAGCGGCTTCGAGTTCCGCATCAGCAACCGCCGCCGCTCCGACTTCATCGGTGAAATCGGCAACTTCAATGGCGCTCGCACCCTGCGTTATGTGGTGGGTGAGAACATCACCGACGCGCAGATCGGCTACAGCTTCAACGATGGCGCCTTCAAGGGTCTGGGCTTGACCCTGCAGGTGAACAACCTCGGTGACGCGGCGTACCAGACCTATGCTGGCACCAAGGATCGCCCGCTTGAGTACATCAAGTGGGGCCGCAGCTGGTTGGTGGGCGCGAGCTACAAGTTCTGAACCCTGCCTTGACCGCAACCCCTGCCGGCCGCCCAGCCCGCAGGGGTTTTTACTTTTGGGTAGGCCCAAGCCTCGGGCCCACAGGACCAGGAAACGCTGAATGAACGACGACCACTCCACCGCGTCCGCTGCTCCCGCCTGGCGCCGGCGCCATCTGCTCCAGGCGGCTGGCGCCGCTGCAGCCGCGTCGGCGGCTTCGGTCTGGCTCGGGTCGAGTGCTTGGGCGGCTGAGCTGCCGGACGCCGGCCGCTTCATCCGGCCGGCGCAGATGACCGGCGCCGCGCTCTCGCCCGATGGCCAGCGCCTGGCCCTGCGCACGACCGGCCCCCATGGCCGCTGGATGCTCAGCGTCCTCCTGCTGGACACGCTGGCGCCCACCGTGGTCTACAGCAGCGAAGGCGCTGATGTGGGCCGCTTTGTCTGGGTCAACAACGAGCGCCTGGTCTTTGAGCTGCAAGATCGCGAAACGCCCGAGGGCCAGCAGGACGCAGCGCCCGGTCTGTTTGCCGTCGATCAGGATGGCAGCCGCTTTCGGCAGCTGGTCGAGCGCCAGCGGGTGCTGGTTCGCAGCGGCAACGAGGTCCGGAGCCTGGAGCCCTGGAACACCTTTCTGCTTCATGGTGATACCCAACGCCGTGGCGATGAGGTGCTGGTGGTGCGGCCGGAGGCTTACACCGACAAAGAGCTGGGGCATTTCAAGCTCCTGCGCCTGAACACGGTGACGGGTCGCAGCCGCGAGATCGACAGCCTGCCGCAGGCGCAGAGCTGGTGGTTCGATGCCGCCGGCCATCTGCGCCTGCAGCGCACGCTGGAGACCGCGGCTGCCACCTCTGGCGAGCGCGCAGCGGCCCCGCGCGGCCGCTACCTTTGGCGTGATTTGGGCAGCGCCTCCGACAAGGAGGCCTGGCGCCCGATCGCCGAGTTCAACCCCATCACCGGGGAGGGCGACTTCCTTGTCCGCCACCTCAGCGCCGACGGCAAGCTCTATGTCAGCGCCCGCCGCCAGGGCGCCGACAAGCTGGCCTGCTGGCTTCTCGATCCAGCCAACGGCCAATGGTCAGAGGCGCCCCTGGCCCAGCATGCGCAGTTCGACATCGATGCCGAGGTGATCACGCGACAGGACCGGGTGCTGGGCCTGCGCTTCAGCATCGACGCCGAGGTCACGCAGTGGCTGGATGCGGACATGCAAGCCCTGCAGGCCCAGGTCGACAAGGTGCTGCCGCGCACCACCAATCGCTTGTCGGTGCCCTGGAGCGGCGATGCGCCCTGGGTGCTGATCGAGGCTTCGGCCGACATTCAGCCCACGCTCTATTTCCTCTACAACCGCCAGACCCGCAAGTACATCCGCCTGGGCAGCGAGCGGCCCGATATCGAGGCCAAGCAGATGGCCGCCATGGACCTGCACCGCCTCAAAGCGCGTGACGGCCTGGAGCTGCCCGCCTGGCTGACCCTGCCCAAAGGCAAGAGCCTGGCCGACAAGCCGCGCCTGCCCTTGGTGGTGCTGATCCACGGTGGCCCCTGGGTGCGCGGCCCGGCCTGGGCCTGGGACCCCTATGTGCAGTTCCTGGCGGCGCGTGGTTATGCCGTGCTGCAGCCGCAGTTCCGCGGCACCTTGGGGCTGGGTCAGAAGCACGAGCGCGCCAGCTGGAAACAATGGGGCCAGGCCATGCAGGACGACATCAGCGATGCCACCCGCTGGGCGATTGAGCAAGGCGTGGCCGACCCTGCCCGCATCGCCCTGATGGGCGCCAGCTACGGCGGCTACTCGGCCTTGATGGGCCTGGTGCGCGAGCCGGCCTTGTACCGCTGCGCCGTGGCCTGGGTGGGTGTGACCGATCTGAATCTGCTTTACAGCGTCAGCTGGAGCGACACCTCGGATGCGATCAAACAGCATGGCATGCCCTTGCTGCTGGGCGACCCGGTCAAGGATGCGGCCATGCTGCGCGCCCAGTCGCCACTCACCCACGCGGCCGCCATCCGCCATCCGCTGCTGCTGGCCTACGGTGAGAAAGACCGGCGCGTGCCGCTGATCCACGGTGAGGCCTTCCGCAAGGCCTTGCAGGCCGCGCCCGGCCGCGCGCCCGACAGCCTGGAGTGGCAGGTCTATGCCGACGAAGGCCATGGCTGGCGTGCGCCCGCCAACGACATCGATTTCTGGAATCGTGCGGCGCGCTTTCTGGATCGCCACCTGGCGGAGGTTCGCAGCTGAGCCTTCCGCCAAAAGCTTCTTCAGAACGCTCTACAGTCCGGCCATGAACATCGACTCCTCCGCCCTGGCGGCCCTGGCCAGCCGCTACTCCCAAGGGCCCAAATACATGGTCGCGCCGGCGCCGAGCCGGGCGCAGTGGCAGCAGGCGGCCGATCTGGCCTTGCGGGCGCCCGACCACGGTGGCTTGCGGCCGTTTCGCTTCGTGCTGGTGTCCGAGGATCAACGTGCGTCGCTGGCCGAGCTCTTCGTCAACGCGGCGCGGCGCTGGGGCCAAAGCGAGGCCGAGGAGCTGCAGCGCGCCCATGACCGCGCCTGGAACGGGCCCGGCCTGGCCGCCTTGATCGTGCGCCTGCGCGAAGGTGAGCCCGAGGTGCCTGCCCATGAGCAGCTGATCTGCGCCGGTGCGGGCCTGATGAACTTCCTCAATGCCCTGCATTTGATGGGTTATGCCGCCAAGACCTTGAGCGGCGCAGCCCTGCGCGACCCGGCGCTGCAAGCGGCCTTCTGCCAGCCCGGCGAGCAGCTGCTGGCCTGGGTGCTGGCGGGCACACCGAGCAAGCCCGCGGCGGCGCGCCAGGCGGCTGCCGATGCGCCGGCCGTGCTCAGTGACTGGGTGCCGCCTAACCTGGCTCGCTGATCAAGACACGGCCCGAGCGCGCGGGCAGGATCAGCTCCAGCACCGAGCCTTTCAGGCGATAGGCGGGCTGGCTGCCTTTGGCGGCTTGCAGCGGCGCCAGCGCCTCGCGCAGCGCAGCCTGGCCAGACGGTGCTCGCTGCAGCTGCGCGACCAGGGCGCTGGGCAAAGTCACCCGCACGCGGCGGCTCTGCGCGGCGTTGTTCATGGCCGTGAGGGCCCAGGCTTCGCCGTCCTGGCGCGCCAGCACGATGACATTCGCATCCAGGTGCAGCGGCGCACTGAGGCTGCCGTGGCGCAGCACGGGCTCGGCATGGCGCAGGGTGGTCAGGCGCTTGAAGTCGGCCAGCAGGGCCAGGTCCGGCCGGCCGCCTTCGTCGGCCCAGGGGTAGGGCGCGCGGTTGTAGGGGTCCTCACCGCCGCCCAGGCCGACTTCGTCACCGTAGTAAATCGTCGGCGCGCCGGGGAAGACCATCTGGAAGAACACCGCCAGGCGCAGGCGTTGCTTGGCCAGGCTCAGGGCCTGGGCGCTGCGCTGCTGGGCGCTGGCGCCGGGCTCATCCGAGTAGCCGAAGTGGTGCAGGGCGCGGGCCTGGTCGTGGCTGGAGAGCAGGTTCATCAGCGCGTAGAAGGCCTGCGGCGGGTAGGCCTCGCGCATCAGTTCGATCTGGGCGTAGAGCTTTTTCGCATCACCGCCGGCCGCGTACTCGAGCACGGCATTGCGGAAGATGTAGTTCATCGTCGAGTCGAACATATCGCCGAGGAAATACTTGCTGGCATCGAACCAGGTCTCGGCCACGGTCAGCGCATCGGGCCGCGTCGCCTTCACCACCTGGCGCCATTCGCGCCAGAAGTCGTCGGGCACCCAGGGCGCCACATCCATGCGCCAGCCGGCGGCGCCGAAGTCCAGCCATTGCCGGGTCACCGAGTCGGGTGCACGGTAGGCAAACTCGCGGAAAGCGGGCGAGTTCTTGTCCAGCTCGGGCAGGTCTTTCACGCCTGTCCAGCCCTGGTACTGATCCTCGGGCTTGGCCTGGCTGGGGTCGAGCTTGAACCAGCTGGCGTAGATCGAGTCGGAGTTGAGCCGGCCGCCGTCGAAAGCGCCGCCGGGCTTGAAGTTGTTGAAGCGGTTGAAGTAGGGCGAGTCGCTGCCGACGTGGTTGAGCGAGGTGTCCGGGATGACGCGGATGCCGCGCTTGGCGGCCTCCAACGTCAGGCGCTTGAAGTCCTCGTTGCTGCCGAAGGCCGGGTCGATCTGCTTGTAGTCGCCGGTGTCGTACTTGTGGTTGCTGGCCGCGCGGAAGACTGGCGTCATGTAGATCGTGTTGGCGCCGAGCTCGCGGATGTAGTCGAGCTTTTCGATGATGCCGGCCAGGTCGCCGCCGAAAAAATCGTTGTTGTAGACGCTGTCCGAACCGTCGCCGCTGCCGGGCTTGTAGGGTTTGCTCAACCAGCGGCTGTGGCGCTCCACGCCTTGGTCTTGGTAGTGCTCGCGGCCCGGCTGCGGGTCGTTGCTGCGGTCGCCGTTGCGGAAGCGCTCGGGGAAGATGGAGTAGTAGACGATGTCGCGCGCCCAGTCGGGCACTTTGAAGTCAGTGGCGTAGACGGTCTGGCGGTAGCGGCGGATCTGACGCAGGTTCTCGGGCAAGGGGTCCACGCTGCCAGCGCCCATGCTGCCTTTCTCGCGGGTCCAGAACACCGGGTCGCGGTTGTTGTGGAAGACATAGCTCTTGCCCGCAATTTCCACCTCGAAGTGGTAGCCGTAGATGGCGGGCTCCGCGAGCACCACCGTGCTGCTCCAGCGCTCGCGGCTCGCTTCTGTTTTGCTTTCCTTTTGCAGAGGCAGGCGCTGCACCTCGCTGTACTCGAGCAGCTCCTGATTGCCCTCCAGCCGCCGCTTGGCGACCACGAGGCTGGCGCGCTGCACACCGGGCAGGGCGCTCAGGCTGAGGCGCAGCGGCGTGCCGGGCGTGACGGCGCCAAACGGTGCTTTGTGCTGCAGATCGCGCGAATCAAAGCGCAGACTCAGGGCCACTGGGTCTGTGACGCTGGGCGCGCTGCTGAGCTGGGGCGGCTTGCCGGCAAAGGGCTGGATGGCCAAGCTTGCGCTTTTGTCCGTCAAGCGCAGCACCAGCTTGTGCATGCCGCCCTTGAAGCGCTCGTTCAGCGACGGGCCTTTGAGTTGCAGCTGACGGGCCTGGCCGCCGAAGTCGGCATCGGGCGACCAGTCTTCGTCGGCGATCTTGAAACTCTGCTCGCCTTGCAGCTTCAGGTAGAGCTCATAACGGTCACAGACATAGACAAAGCGATGGGCGTCGCTGGCGCTCCAGTTGTTGAAGCTGCCGCGCAGGAAGAGCTCGCGTGTGCCCAAGGGGCTGGGCGTGCAGTTGGAGCTGGCTTGGGCCGGGCTGTGGGTCTGAGGCAGGGCGAGCAGAGCAGCCAGCAGCATCAGCGCGCCACGCATCACCCCTTCACCCCACCGGCCGTCAGGCCCGAGACGATCCAGCGCTGGGCCAGCAGGAAGACTGCCGTGATGGGCAGGCCCGAAAGCACGGCCGCGGCGGCGAAATCGCCCCAGAGGAATCGCTGGTCATGCAGAAAATACTTGGAGCCCACGGCCAGGGTCAGATTGCCTTCTTCGCGCAGCAGCACCGAGGCGACCGGGTACTCGATGATGGTGCCGATGAAGGCCAGCACAAAGACCACCATCAGGATGGGCAAGGCCATGGGAAGCAGCACCATGCGGAAGGCCTGCCAATGCGTGGCACCGTCGACCTTGGCGCATTCCTCGATCTCGACCGGAATGGTTTCGAAATAGCCTTTGATGGTCCAGATGTGCGTGGCCACGCCGCCGAGGTAGGCCAGCACCAGGCCGCCGTGGGTTTCCAGGCCCAGGGCCGGCACGAAGTTGCCCAGGGTTTCAAAGATCGCGTAGATCGCCACCAGGGCCAGCACCGGCGGGAACATCTGCAGCAGCAGCATGCTGTTGAGAATGGGCGTTTTGAAACGGAACTGCAGGCGGGCAAAGCCAAAGGCCGCGGTGGTGGAAATCGCCACGATCAGAAAGGCCGAGATGGTCGCCACCTTGACCGAATTCCACAGCCAGGTCAGCACCGGAAACGGCGGCTGCACCAGGCTGCCATCGGCCGCCTGGTAGGGGATGCCTAGAGCCAGCTTCCAGTGCTCCAGGCTGATCTCGCTGGGGATCAGCTGGCCGGTCGCGAAATTGCCCGGGCGCAGCGAGATGCTGACGATGGCCAGCAGCGGGAACAGGGTCAGGGCCAGGAAGACCCACATCAGCCCATGTGCGGCCCAGACCTGCCAGCGCGCCTTTTTGCCTCGAACGATGGCCATCAGCGGCTCCCCGAAACGACAGGTGTGTTTGTCATCATCATGATCATCATGAATTGGCTTTGCGCATCAGGCGCAGATTGATCAGGGACATGGCCGCCACCAGGAAGAAGATCAGGGTGGAGATGGCTGCGGCCAGGCCGAAGTCCGAGCCCGAGTCCTTGAAGGCGATGCGGTAGGTGTAGGACACCAGGATGTCGGTCTGCCCGGCCGGGATCTTGGTCGAGAGGAAATCGGGCCGGCCGTCCGTCAAGAGCGCGATCAGCACGAAATTGTTGAAGTTGAAGGCAAAGGCGCTGACCAGCAGGGGTGCCAGCGGCTTGATGACCAGGGGCGCGGTGATCTTGAAGAAGTTGGTCAGCGGGCCGGCGCCGGCAATCGCCGAGGCTTCGTACAAATCGGCGGGGATGCTCTTTAGCAGGCCGGCGCAGAGAATCATGATGTAGGGGTAGCCCAGCCAGACGTTGACGATCAGCAGCATGAGCTTGGCCAGCAGCGGGTCGGCAAACCAGGCCGGCTTGATGCCGAGCAGGGCATCGAGGATGGCGTTGATCTCGCCGAAGTTCTGGTTGAACAAACCCTTGAACACCAGGATGGAAATGAAGCCCGGCACCGCGTAGGGCAGGAAGAGCAGGGTGCGGTAGGTGCCGCGGAACTTGAGGTCGTCCCAGTTCAAGAGCACGGCCAGCAGCATGCCGATGGCGGTGGCGCAGAGCACGGTCAGGGCCGAGAACAAGACGGTCCAGCTGAAGATGGCGAGGAAGGGGCCGCGGAACTCCGCGTCCATCACCATGCGGGTGTAGTTGCGCCAGCCCACCACGACCTTGAAGCCGGGTTGCTGCACCTCGCCAGCGGCGCTTTCGAAATAGCCGGTTTGCAGATTGGGGCTGAAGCGGGTCTGGTCGGCCAGGCGCAGCAGGCTTCCATCGTCCTGGGCCTGCCAATGGCGGCTGATGGCGCCGAACTCGCGCAGGCCCAGATAACGCAGCTCCTGCGCGGCGCCGGGCAGGCGCAGCTTGAGCTGCATCAGCGCCTCGCGGTGCTCGATCAGCTCGCGCAGGGGCAGGGCTTGCTGCAGCGGCGCGGTCAGGGGTTGCTGGGCGGACTGCGCGGGCAGCATGTCCACGCTCAGTTCCTGGCGGGTGGTCTTCAGGGCCAGGGCGGGAGAAACCCAGCTCGGGCTGCCGTCCTCGGCACGCAGCACCAGGCGGAACTCCGGCCCATCGGCATGCAGGGTGAATCCCTGCGTCTGGCCGGCCACCGCCTCGTGCTGGTCGAGCAGGTACTCACGCACCCGCTCCTGGCTCAGCAAATGGGCCGAGGAGTAGTTGGTGAAGCCGATCTGCGCCGTGTAAATCAGCGGGAAGGCGATGAAGATCAGCATGCCGGCGATGCCGGGGAAGAGGTAGCGCAGGGCGAACGCCGCCTGGCTGATGTAGATGTAGAACACCAGGACGAAGAAGCCCAGGGCGCCCAGGGCCAGCCAGGTCTGGCCGGCGGCATGCATCAGGAACACCAGGTAGAGCGAGGCTAGGCCGGCCGCACCGGTCAGCGGCCAACGCAGGCGCTGGGCCAGGCGCTCCAGGCGGCTGGGCGGCAGTCGGGTGTAGACGCCGCGGCCCGGGTTGGAGGCGTGCGCAGGAGCTGCGTCCGAAGGCGAGAGGCTGGCGGGCGGATTCATGGACGGGTTCACTTGGTGTTCAGCAACATGCGGCCCGCGGCGCCGTCGAGGGCGTCCTTGGGCGATTGCAGGCCGTTGGTGATGGCTTCCAGCGCGGCGTCCATGGCGGTCCAGAAGCGGCCGACTTCGGGGATGTTGGGGATGGCTTCGCCGAGGCGGGCGTTCTCCATGCTGGCGCGGATCAGCGGGTTGACCGCCAGCTCCGCATAAAACGCCTTGTTGGCCGGCACGCCGATGGGCACGTCGGCATCGAGCACCTTGAGCGCCTCGGGCCGCATCAGGTGGTTCTCGATGAACTCGCGCGCCAGGTCTTTCTGGCGCGAGGGCGCGGCAATCATGCAGCCCAGCACGCCGACAAAGGGCTTGGAGTACTGGCCGGCCTTCACGCCGGGAATCGGCGCCACGCCGAAGTCGATCTTGGCCCGGCGCGCGTTGTCCCAAGCCCAGGGGCCGGAGATCATCATGGCCACCTCGCCGCGGGCGAAGCCGCTTTCCATCTCGGCGTAGCGGGCGCCCTTGGGCATCTGGCCCTCGCGCAGCAGGCGGGCAATCATCTCGGCGCCGGCCAGGGCGCCGGCGTTGTTGACGCCGACCTTGCTGCTGTCGAACTCGCCTTGGGCATCGCGGCCAAAGATCTGCCCGCCCGCGCCGGCCAGCAGCGACCAGCTGAAGAAGCTCTTGTTGTAGTCCCAGAGGATGGCGTGCTTGCGGCCGCCGGATTCGGCCTGCAGGCGCTTGTCCAGGGCGATCACCTCGTCGAAGGTCTTGGGCGGTGTCGGCACCAAGGCCTTGTTGTAGATCAGGCCGGTGGTTTCGATGGCGATGGGGTAACCCCAAAGCTTGCCCTGGTAGGCGAAGGCCTTCCAGGCGCTGTCTTCCACCTCGTCGTAGAGCTTCTTGCTCGGGCGCAGCGGGGTCAGCAGGCCCGATTTGGCCCATTCACCGACCCGGTCATGCGGCCAGCAGAACACATCGGGGCCCTTGCCGGCGCCGGCGGCTTGCTGAAACTTGTCGGTGGCGTCCACCGGGTGCTCGACCACGACCTTGACGCCGGAGGCCTTCTCGAAGGCATCGCCGACCTTTTGCAGGCCGTTGTAGGCCTTGTCACCATTGATCCAGACCAGCAGCTTGTGGTTCTTGGCCGCCAGCGCAGGCTGGGTGGCCAGCAAGGCCGCGGCCAGCAGCCAGAGTTTCGGGGCGCGCGTGCTGCTCATGTCGGCGATCCGCTCAGGCGTTGGAAGGCCTGGCCCTGGGCATCGAAGAGATAGCAGGCCTCGGGCGGCAGGCCCAGGCGGATGTCCTGGCCCGATTTGATGCGGGTGCGTCCGTCGAACTCACAGGTCAGCGCGTCCTCGACACCGGGGTAGGCGCAGTAGGCATGGGTGGCGCTGCCCAGCGATTCGACAAAGGTGACGGTGGACTGGATGGCGTTGTCTTCGCCGCCGACCACAAAGTGCTCGGGCCGCAGGCCCAGGGTCAGCTTGTCACCGGCTTGGGCGCGGGAGGCGTCGACGGTGGCGCGGATTTGGGTGCCGGAGGCGAGGCGGACCAGGGCTTCGGAATTGGTCCCCCGGACCAGTTCAGCTTCCAGGAAATTCATCTTGGGCGAGCCGATGAAGCCGGCGACGAAGAGATTGCGCGGGTGTTCGTAAAGCTCCAGTGGCGTGCCCACCTGTTCGATCTTGCCGGCCGAGAGCACGACGATGCGGTCGGCCAGGGTCATGGCCTCCACCTGGTCGTGTGTCACGTAGACCATGGTGGTCTTGAGGTCCTCGTGCAGCTTGGCGAACTCGTAGCGCATGCGCACGCGCAGGGCAGCGTCGAGGTTGGACAGGGGCTCGTCGAACAGGAAGACCTCGGGCTTGCGCACGATGGCGCGGCCGATGGCTACGCGCTGGCGTTGGCCGCCGCTCAAGTCCTTGGGCTTGCGGTCCAGCAGGTGCTCGATGTGCAGGATGCGCGCGGCGTTCTTGACGGCGGCGTCGATCTCGGCCGGCGGCACCTTGGCCAGCTTCAGGCCAAACGCCATGTTGTCGTAGAGATTCATATGCGGGTAGAGCGCATAACTCTGGAACACCATGGCAATGCCGCGCTCGGCCGGTGGCACCTCGTTGACCAGGCGGCCACCGATGCGCAGCTCGCCGCCGGTGATCTCTTCCAGGCCGGCGATGGTGCGCAGCAGGGTCGATTTGCCGCAACCCGAGGGGCCGACAAAGACCATGAACTCGCCGTCGCGGATCTCCAGATCAATGCCGTGCAGGATCTTGATGCTGCCGTAGGCCTTGCTCACGCCGCTGAGTTGAACGTCCGCCACTTGCTGTCTCCGGGGTGCTGCCCTGTTCAGGGCGGCGCCGCTGTGTCTTGTATGTGCTTGTGTGTTCCTGGCCGGCAAGCGCTTGCCGTTTCAGGCCTGATTTGTAGACAATATACAGCCTCAAAACTACTTGAACAACCGAGGTAACCCGATTGATCCAAGTTCAAAACAAGTAAAATCAACAACTTGCGTTGATCATCGGGATAACCCGATGTAGTGAAACTACACAAAACTACGGGCGTCGGCGATACTTTTGCCAACGCGACGCCGGATGCCGCCGCAGCCGGCCGTGTGGTGGCCAGAGGAAGGCCCTCTGGCGGCCTCGCATTCTTGCTCTGTCGCCCCTGTGGCGCACTGATGAACACCCTTTGATGAACACCGGCGGTCGCGGGCGCGTTTCACGCCTGCTTGCAGCCAGTCCGCCCCTTCAACCGATCGCCGCCATGTCTCAGCCCGTCACCCTTGATTCATCCCCGCTGACCTCGCTTGCGAAAGCCGTGCCCATGAACGACTCTGCCTCCAGCGCCCTGACTTCCTCGGCCACCCCCGAGCTGCGCACCGCCTTTGCCGCCGCCTACCGGGAGGCGCAGCGCCAGAACCTGGGTCAAAGCTCGGCTGCGCTGGCCTTGCGTGCGGCGGCCACGGCCTGCCGCCAGGTCTTGGCCGAGCGCTGGGCCCAGACTCAAGCGCAGGATGAGCAACGCCAGGTCGGTGGCGAGGCCCCTCGCCGCGTGCACTACCTGTCCATGGAGTTCCTGATGGGCCGGGCCCTGAGCAATGCCCTGGCCGCCCTGGGCCTGCAGGGTGATCTGCAAGCGCTGCTGGCGGCCGAGGGGCTGAGCCTGGGCGAGGTGCTGGAGCGCGAGCCCGATGCGGCGCTGGGCAACGGCGGCCTGGGCCGCCTGGCCGCCTGTTTCCTCGATTCATTTGCCGAGCTGGGTCTGCCGTCCTTCGGCTACGGCCTGCGTTATCAGTACGGCATGTTTGCCCAAGCCATCCAGGACGGCCGCCAGGTCGAGGCGCCGGACGACTGGATGCGCCTTGGCGCGCCCTGGGAAGTGCGCCGCGAGCAGGTCCGCTACACGGTCGGCTTCGGTGGCCGGGTCGAGCTGGATGCCGGAGGCCAGCGCCGTTGGCTGCCGGCCGAGTTGCTGGAGGCCCAGGCCTTTGACTTCATCGTGCCGGCCCACCACAGCGAACGCGTGTCCACCCTGCGCCAGTGGCAGGCGAGTGCCGTGGCGCCGATCGACTTCAAGGCCTTCTGCCAGGGTGACTACGCCGCGGCCGCGCGCCACCGTGTCGCCGCCGATGCGCTGAACTGGGTGCTCTACCCGGATGACAGCAGCGAGGCCGGCCGCGAGCTGCGCCTCAAGCAAGAGGCCTTCCTGGTCAGCGCCTCGCTGCAGGACTTGCTGGCCCGCCACGTGGCCGAGGGCGCGCCCCTGCATGAGTTGGGCCGCCGCAATGCCATCCATCTGAACGACACCCACCCCGCGCTGGCGCCTGCCGAGCTGATGCGCTTGCTGCTGGACGAGCAGGGCCTGGGCTGGGACGAGGCCTGGGCCATCACCCGCCAGGCGGTCTCCTACACCAACCACACCTTGATGCCCGAGGCGCTGGAGACCTGGCCGGTGCGCATGTTCGAGGCCTTGCTGCCGCGCCACCTCGAGATCATTTACGAGATCAACCACCGCTTCCTGAGCGAGCTGCGCCAGCGCTTCCCAGGCGACGAGGGCCTGCTGGCCCGCGTCTCGCTGATCGACGAAGGCAGCCCCTTCGGCGGTGAGCGCCGCGTGCGCATGGCGGCCCTGTCCATCGTCGCCTCGCACCGCGTCAACGGCGTGGCGGCGCTGCATTCCGAGCTGATGGTGCAGACCATTTTTGCGGACTACGCGGCCATCTTCCCCGAGCGTTTCCACAACGTTACCAACGGCGTCACGCCGCGCCGCTGGCTGCAGCAGGCCAACCCGGCGCTCTCCAGCTTGATCGATGGCCGCATCGGCACCGCCTGGCGCCAGGACCTGGCAGGCTTGGCGCAGCTGAAGCCGGCCGCCGATGACGCCGAATTCGGCCGTCAGTTCATGGCCGTCAAGCGCGCCAACAAGCAGCGCCTGGCCGAGCGGGTGCGCGCGGAGCTGGGCCTGGTGATCAACCCGGACAGCCTCTTCGATGTGCAGATCAAGCGCATCCACGAGTACAAGCGCCAGCTGCTCAACATCCTGCATGTGATCGCGCGCTACCAGGCCATCATCGCCAACCCGCAAGCCAACTGGACCCCGCGCACAGTGCTGATCGCCGGCAAGGCCGCATCGGCTTACGTGGCGGCCAAGTCCATCATCCAGCTGGCCCATGATGTGGGCCGCGTGGTCAACAGCGACCCGCGCGTGGGCGACAAGCTGAAGCTTGTCTTCCTGCCCAATTACGGCGTGTCGCTGGCCGAGACCATCATCCCGGCGGCCGATTTGTCCGAGCAGATTTCCACCGCCGGCACCGAGGCCTCGGGCACCGGCAATATGAAGTTCGCCCTCAACGGCGCGCTGACCATCGGCACCTGGGATGGCGCCAATATCGAGATGGCCGAGGCCTTCGGCCCCGAGAATATGTTCTGCTTTGGCCTGCGCACCGAAGCCGTGGCGCAGATGAAGGCCCTGGGCTACGACCCGCGCCTTTTTGTCGAAGAAAACCGCCAGCTGGCCCAGGTGATGGAAGCCATCGCCAGCGGTGCCTTCAGCGGCGGCGACCGCGAGCGCTACCGCGCCCTGGTCGACAGCCTGTTGGGCCGCGATGTCTACATGCTGATGGCCGACTTCAAGGACTATGTGGCCACCCAAGCCCGTGTCGACGCCTTGTTCGCCCAGCCGGAGGCGTGGGCCCGCCAGGCGGTGCTCAATGTGGCGGGCATGGGCTGGTTCTCGGCCGACCGGACGATCACCGAGTACGTGGATCGCGTCTGGTCGGTGAAGAGCTTGGGCTGAACCGCTACAGAGCTTGGCCGTGGCACTGATCTCCGCGCAAGACCTGGCCCTGCTGGCCCGTGGTGAACACCCGCGGCCGCAGGAGTTGCTGGGTGCCCATGTCGGGCGCCTGGGGCGCAAGCACGGCGTTCGCTTTGCCGTCTGGGCGCCCAATGCCAGCCGGGTCAGCGTGGTTGGCAGCTTCAACGGCTGGGACGGCGAGGCCGATCCCCTCGTCAAGGACGAGGCCTCGGGCGTGTGGCAGGGCTTCGCCACCGCCGCGCGGGTGGGCGATCTTTACAAATTCCAGCTCCACGACCGCGTGGGCCAGCTGTTGCCGTTCAAGGCCGACCCCTTCGCGCGTGCGGCCGAGCTGCGTCCGGCCACGGCCAGCATCGTGGCGCCGGCCTTGCCGCTGCTCAAGACCCGGCCGCGCCTGAGCCCGGAGCGTGCGATGGCCAATACGCGGCAGGCGCCGGTGTCGATTTATGAGGTCCATGCCGCCTCCTGGCGCCGGGGCAATGGGGCCTTCCCGAGCTGGGACGAGCTGGCCGAGCAGCTTCCGGCCTATGCCGCCAATCTCGGATTCACCCACATCGAGCTGATGCCCATCAGCGAGCACCCTTTCGATGGCAGCTGGGGCTACCAGACCCTGGGCCTGTTCGCGCCCAGCACGCGCTTCGGCCCGCCCGAGGGCTTTGCCCGTTTTGTCGAGGCCTGCCATGCGCAGGGCCTGGGCCTGCTGCTCGACTGGGTGCCGGCGCATTTCCCCATGGACCCGCATGGCCTGGCCCAGTTCGACGGCACGGCGCTGTTTGAATACGCCGACCCGCGCGAAGGTTTCCACCGCGACTGGAACACCGCCATCTACAACTTCGGCCGCTACGAGGTGCGCCAGTTCCTGGCCGGAAATGCGCTCTACTGGATGGAGCGCTGGGGCGTGGACGGCCTGCGTGTCGATGCGGTGGCCTCCATGCTCTACCGCGACTACTCCCGCCCGGCGGGCGAGTGGCTGCCCAATGTGGACGGCGGGCGCGAGAACCTGGAGGCCATCAGCCTGTTCAAGCGCATCAACGAACTGCTCGGCCAGGAGGCGCCCGGCGCCATCACCGTGGCCGAGGAGTCGACCAGCTTTCCCGGCGTCAGCGCACCGACTTATGCCGGCGGCCTGGGCTTTCACTACAAATGGAATATGGGTTGGATGAACGATTGCCTGCGCTATATGCAGGAGGATCCCATCCACCGCCGCTGGCACCACGACAAGCTGACCTTCGGCCTGGTCTACGCCTTCAGCGAGAACTTCGTGCTGCCGATCTCGCATGACGAGGTGGTGCATGGCAAGGGCTCGATGCTGGGCAAGATGCCCGGCGACGCCTGGCAGAAGTTCGCCAATCTGCGCGCCTTCTACGGCTTCATGTGGGGCCATCCGGGCAAGAAGCTGCTCTTCATGGGCCAGGAGTTCGCTCAAGCTAGCGAGTGGAACCATGACGCCGAGTTGCCCTGGCATCTCCTGGACGATGCGCAGGGCCACCATGCCGGCATGCAGCGCCTGGTGCGCGACCTGAATCTGCTCTACCGCCGCGAGCCGGCCCTGCACCGCCTGGACTGCGAAGCCCGTGGTTTCGAGTGGCTGCAGGCCGAGGACCGCGAGCAGTCGGTGCTGGCCTGGGCGCGGCATGATGAAAGTGAAGAGGGCGAGCGCCGAACGGTGCTGGTGGTCTGCAACTTCACGCCGGTGCCGCGGCCCGGCTATCGCGTGCAGCTGCCGCCGGCTCTGGCGACAGCAGGCGTCTGGCGCGAGCTGCTCAACACCGATTCCGCCCACTACGGTGGCAGCAATCTGGGCAATCTCGATGCCGGCTTGCAGGCCGAGGCCGACGGCTGCCTGATGTTGACCTTGCCACCGCTGTCGGTCCTGTTCCTGGGGCGGGAGAAGTCATGACGCTGGGCTTGAATCGACGCGAGGCCATGATGAAGACGGGTGCAGTCTTGAGCGGCGCGGTCTTGGGCGCTGCCGCGTCGGCCGAGCCGAGCGAGTCCACTCCTGCGGCCCAGGTTCAGCTCGGCCGGCTGGAGCGCTGGGCGCCGTTCCCCTCGCGGGCCGTACCGCCGCGCCCGGTCGAGGTCTGGCTGCCGCCCGGCTACGACGGCCGCCGCCCGCACGCGGTGCTTTACATGCACGATGGCCAGATGCTGTTCGACCCGCGCAGCACCTGGAACGGCCAGGCCTGGAAGGTGGATCAGGTGGCCGCGCCGCTGATCGCCTCGGGCCAGCTGCGCGACTTTATCGTCGTCGGCATCTGGAACCGGCCCGAATTTCGCCACGCCGAGTTTTTCCCGCAGGCCTACGACCAGGCTTTGAAAGATTCGCCCACGGCCCAGCGCTACCGCGCCGAGCGCATCAAGCATCCGGTGATGTCGGATGCCTACTTGCGTTTCATCGTCGAGGAGCTCAAGCCCGCCGTGGATGCGCGTTATGCCACCGCGCCCGGCCGCGAGTCCACCTTTCTGATGGGCGCCAGCATGGGCGGCATGATCAGCGTCTACGGCCTGTGCGAATACCCCCAGGTCTTCGGCGCCGCGGCCGCGCTGAGCACGCACTGGATTGGCAGCCTCGAGCGCAACCGCGAGATTCCCGCGGCCGCGCTGGCCTATCTGCGCCGCAAGCTGCCGCCACCGGGCCAGCTGCGCCTCTACATGGATCGCGGCACGGCGGATCTGGATGCGCAGTACGACGATGCGCAAGCCCAGGTCGATGCGCTGATGGCCGAGCTGGGCCACCGCGCCCCGCAGCTGCAGTCGCGGGTGTTTGAAGGCCAAGGCCACAAGGAGCTGGCGTGGTTCACCCGCCTGGCCCAGCCCCTGAGTTTTCTACTGGGCGCCAGCGCCTGAGCGTGACAACGATGATGATGACGACGAGCACCGCTAACCGTTTGCCCGAGGCTCTGGAGCCCGGCCGCCACGAGCCTTTGGGCGCCCAAGTTCGCGATGGCGGCATCAACTTCGCCGTCTTCTCCGAGCATGCGCAGGCCATCGAGCTCTGCGTCTTCGATGCGGCCGGCCAGCGCGAGCTGCGCCGCTACCGCCTGCAAGGCCCGCAGGACGGCATCTTTCAGGGCTTCCTGCCCGGCCTTGGGGCCGGCCTGGTCTACGGTCTGCGCGCCCACGGCCCCTACCAGCCCGAGGCCGGCCACCGTTTCAATGCCCACAAGCTGCTGCTCGATCCCTATGCCCGCGAGATCGTCGGTCACTTCGGCTGGCATGCCGAACACCATGGCTATGAGCTGGGCCATCCGGATGGCGCGCGCTCCTTCGACCGCCGTGACAACGCCGCCCAGGCGCTGAAAGCGCGGGTGCCCGCGCCGCTGGCCGGGCCTAGCCCGCGCCACTCGGCGCCGCGCCACGCGCTGCAGGATGTGGTGCTCTACGAGGTTCATGTCAAAGGCTTCTCGCAGCAGATGGCCGAGATTCCGGCCGCGCTGCGTGGCAGTTATGCAGCGCTGGCACATCCGGCGGCGATTGCGCATTTCAAGGCCCTGGGCGTGACGACCCTGTCCTTGCTGCCGGTGCACTATGCGCTGGACGAGCCGCATCTGGCCGGCACCGGCCTGCGCAACTACTGGGGCTACAACTCCCTGGGCTTTTTCGCGCCCGACCCGCGCCTGGCCCAGCCGGCCCACCGCGAGGACGCCAGCGCCGTGGCGGCCGAGTTCCGTGCGATGGTTCAGGCCTTGCACGAGGCGGGGCTGGAAGTGGTGCTGGACGTGGTCTACAACCACACGCCCGAGGGCAATGAGTTCGGCCCGACGATTTCCTTCCGCGGCCTCGATCACAAGAGCTACTACCGCCTGGTGGCCGAAGACCTGAGCCGCTGCGAGAACCACAGCGCCTGCGGCAACACCCTCAACACCGCGCACCCGCGGGTGGCGCAGCTGGTGCTCGATTCCCTGCGCTTCTGGGTGCAGGATATGGGGGTGGATGGCTTCCGCTTCGACCTGGCCCCGGTGCTAGGCCGCACCCGCCATGGTTTCGATGGCAACGCCGCCTTCTTCATGGCCTTGCGCCAGGACCCGGTGCTGGCCGGCGTGCACCTGATCGCCGAGCCCTGGGATGCGGGCTATGACGGCTACCAGCTGGGCCGCTTTCCGGGCCGCTTTCTGGAGTGGAACGACAAGTTCCGCGACGCCGTGCGGGGCTACTGGCTGGGCGCCAGCGGAGCCGGTGGCACGGGCCGGGGCGAGTTCGCGCGTCGCTTCACCGCCTCCAGCGATGTCTTTCACCATGGCCAGCGCAGCCCGCTCGCTTCGGTCAACTTTGTGGCCTGCCACGATGGCTACACGCTCAACGATCTGGTCAGCTACTCGCGCAAGCACAACGAGGCCAATGGCGAGAACAACCGCGATGGCCGCGACGGCGAGCTCTGCGCCAACTTCGGCGTCGAAGGGCCGAGCGAAGACCCTGCGGTGCGCCGCCGCCGCGAGCGCGCCCGCCGCGCCATGCTGGCCAGCTTGCTGCTGGCCCAGGGCACGCCCATGCTCAATGCCGGCGACGAGATCGCCAACAGCCAGGGCGGCAACAACAACGCCTACTGCCAGGACAACGCCCTGGGCTGGCTGGACTGGCCGCAGGCCGACCGCAGCCTGGCGGCCTTTGTCGGCCGCCTCACGGCCTTGCGCCGCGCCCACCCGCTGCTGCGCCAGCCGCATTGGTTCGGCGAGGCCGCTTCTACTTCTGGCACATCCGGCGCGGCCAGCCTGCGTTGGCTGAGCCCGCACGGCCATGCCATGCAGGTGCAAGACTGGCACCACGGCGGCGAGCTCGCCTTTGCCGGCCTGCTGCAAGGTGAAGCATCTGATCCCTTGCTGCTTCTGCTCTTCAACCCGGCCGATGCCTTGCAGGCTTTCGCCTTGCCGCCCGGGCCTTGGCGCTTGGCTCTGGACAGCAGCGGCGAGCTGGCCGAGCATGGCGGACATCGCAGCACGCTGGCCGCACCGGCTTGCAGCCTGCTGGTGCTGAGCCAGGCGCCGGAAGCCCCAGGTTCCTGACCCTCTTTATTTTTTGTTCCCCACGAGAACCCACCCCATGGACCTCACCCAACGCAGCGCCGGTGTGCTGCTGCACATCACCTCCTTGCCCGGCCCGCATGGCATGGGCGATTTCGGCCCCGATGCGTACGCTTACGTCGACTGGCTGGCCAGCGCCGGCCAGCGCCTGTGGCAGCTGCTGCCAACCACGCCCATCGGCCCCGGTGATTCGCCCTACCAAGGCGTGTCGGCTTTTGCCGGCTGCCCCTGGATGGTGGCTTTCGAGCCCCTGGTAGCCAAGGGCTGGCTGGCCGCGCCGCAACTGCCCGAGGGCGGCTTTGAGGCCCACAAGGTGGACTACGGCCGCGTCCTGCCTTGGCGCGAACAGCAGCTGCGCCTGGCGGCCCAGGGCTTCTTCGCCCGCGCCAGTGCCGAGGACCGCGCCGCTTTTGCCACCTGGTGCGCCGCCCCGGCCCAGGCCGACTGGCTGGACGACTATGCGCTCTTCATGGCCATCCGCTCGCCGCTGAACGGCCAGGCCTGGTGGCCCTGGGCGCCGGCCCTGGCGCGCCGCGAACCGGCCGCGCTGGCGCAGGCGCGCGAGAGCCATGCCGAGGAGTTCCGCTTCTGGCAGTTCGTGCAGTGGTGTTTTGACAGCCAGGTCAGCGCGCTCAAGGCCTATGCCAACAGCAAGGGCGTGCATCTGATGGGCGACCTGCCCATCTTCGTGGCCCACGACAGCGCCGACTGCTGGTCGCGCCCGGACCTGTACGAGCTGGACGAACATTTCCAGACCGCCGTGGTCGCCGGCGTGCCGCCCGATGCCATGTCGGCCGAGGGCCAGCGCTGGGGCAACCCGCTCTACCGCTGGGACCGCATGGCTGCCGAGAACTACGCCTGGTGGACGGCGCGCGTGCGCCGCGCGCTGAGCCAGGCCGATGTCTTCCGCATCGACCATTTCCGTGGCTTTGCTGGCTACTACGAAATCCCCGGCGACAGTCCCGACGCCCGCCGCGGCGAGTGGAAGACCGGCCCCGGCCAGGCCTTGTTCGATGCCATCGCCGCCGCCCTGGGCCCGCTGCCCATCGTGGCCGAGGATCTGGGCTTCATCACCGAGGACGTCCATGCCCTGCGCGAGGGTTGCGGCTTCCCGGGCATGAAGATCCTGCAGTTCGGCTTCGGCGGCGACGGCACGCATGAGTTCCTGCCCCAGAACTGGCCGCGTGCCAGCGTGGCCTACACGGGCACCCACGACAACGACACCGTGCATGGCTGGTGGCGCAGCGCTTCAGCGCGCGAGCGTGCGTTTGCTGGCGCTTATCTGCCCTGCAACGAACACGATGTGCACTGGGCCATGATCCGCGCCTGCTGCAACTCGGTCGCCAACATCGCCGTCTTCCCCATGCAGGACGTGCTGGGCCTGGGCAGCGGGCACCGCATGAATGTGCCCGGAGTGCTGGGCGGCAACTGGGCCTGGCGCTTCAGCTGGGGCATGGTCGGCAGCGAGCCCGGCCGCGTGCTGGGCCTGATCACGGCCGCCAGCGGCCGGGCTGATGTGGGCTTGGTGCAGCTGCCGGCCTGACTGAGCGCGAGCGGGACACCTTGACTAGGGTTGACCCGTCCACACTCCTGGGGGATGGACGGGTCTGGCCGTGGCTGCGAAGCTTCGTCCCATTGCAGCGGGCACTCTTTCCAAGGACTGGACGAGGTCAGAAGCCATCAAGAGCCAGGCTCCGCTGCCATGGCATTGAGCAGGGCAGGAGCAACAAAGGGAGCCGAAAGGCTCCCTTTGTTGTTGGGGCGTTCGAAACACAGCCCTACTCGCGTGGGGCCGGTTGCACGCAAGTCCCACTCTGCGCCTGTATTTGCTGGAAGTTTTAGTACCCGCGAGCCTGGGCTTCAAAGAGGAAAAGCAATGATGATTCGGGGACTTGGGTCCAGCGTGCAACGCTTGGCGCAGCGAATGGCGCCGACGTTTGGGCGCCTTTTCGTCGCCCCAAATTAACGTTGGGCGCCTTGTACGAAATGGCTGCCGCTTGTTAATCGGTGATTTTGATTGAGTAAAAAATATGGCCAGCTACGGAGATGTCGCGGTGAGGGCGGTGATGCTGATTCGGCAGGGCGTTGAGCGATCACCGTCGACCGCATGGGGCACCGCCGTGGCGGAGTTTTTCCCAAGTAGTAAGTCTTCGCGAGAGAAGAGCTGTCCTCGCGGCGCATTCCTCGGTCTGTGCGAAAGTGGCCGAGTGCAAGGCGTATCGGCAGGGACTTATACGCGATCAAAAAAGAACAAGGAGTACGCGTTGCTAGCTGTCGATTTGTTGAATCGTAATCCTGATTTGGTAGGCGACGTTAAGCTTTTGTGGAATGCCGTGCTCGCAGGTGCCACCAAGGAACCGAATCATCAAATGACGGTTGTTGCCGCGCTCTGGGAGAAAAAGCTTGTCCTGCCATAAGACGCCCAATCCATCATTCCAGCGGACCGCCTTCGGCGTCCGCTGAACTCATACGTTGGGGAGAAGGACGGATCTATGCGGCGCGTGTTTGCCTCGCCGGTAATTCAGTGGCTTGCATCCTTGATGCTGTCCGCCGTGATTGTTTTGATCGCTGTGCTGGCTTTTCTGAGCTTCGTGGACCACGCGTACATTCAACGCAACCCCATCGCCGCCACCGAAGAGGATCTTGGCTATGGGCTCGTTATGGTTTTTTCATTGATCGCTTCTGCAGTCGTCGCGCTGCCCGCTTGGGGTTTACTTGCCTGGCGGATCAGGCGCGCCATTGAGCGAAAAGTCGCATGATCATGCCGTTCCAAAGCCTGTTTAGGCGGCGGATGGCTGCGCTGCCTGCTGACTACGAGCCTTGTGTGCTGGTTTATTTTGGAGCGAATGGTTAATGCCGAACCTGAGCCTGAACGCCCGCATCCCTGCCTATAAAAGCGCGCTTTCCAGCGGCGAACTCCAAAGAACCTACCAAGATTTGGTCGGTGTGGTTCAGAATTTAAGGATCGAATTCTCGAAGAGATACCAGGCCGAGTTCTCGGTGGCGGCTGTTCTGCATGGCTACATCGATTTCACCTACTTCTACTTGCAGAATGAGTATCTCAAGAGCAAGAAGCTCAAGCTCGGCTTGGTTTTCAATCATCAGAAGGCAAACTTTGAGCTGTGGCTTCTTGGGCAAACCAAGGATGTGCAGATCCTGTACTGGAACAAGCTGAGGGGCGCGAAGTGGGTGAACCCGGAGGCCATGCCGGCGTACTCGGTGTTTGAAGCGCCGCTGCTTGTTGCTGCGCCAGACTTTGACGATGCGGCGAAGCTGACGGAAACGGTTTGCAGTCAATTTGAGCTTCTGCTGCAGGAGATTTTGGAGTTGCTGGAGGCGAGCGAGTAACTGAACGAACGAATCGTTTCCCGGCATGCCCCGGTTCATTCGCGGGCACGGCTGGCCACCCCCGCCCTCGAGACGCGCCCGCGCTCCGCAAGCGCCTCCACAGCCTCCGCCCCAGTTACACCCAAGTTCTTTCTGCGCCCACAGCGGTGCAAGCCCTAGGCAGAAGCGCTCGGGAGAGCGCCTACCATTCGCGCGCTTCTTAACCCTCTGCCCATGAACACGACCGAAATTTTCCTGATCGCCATGCTCATCATCCTGAGCGTGCCTTACCTGGTGTGGCGCTTGTTCAGGACCGACCATTTCGCGCCCCTGGTGGTGGTGCAGATCATTGCGGGCATCTTGCTGGGCCCCGGCGTGCTCGGTGCGGCCTTCCCTGAGTACTACCAGTTCGTCTTCAATCCGGCGGTGATCCAGTCGCTCAACGGCATTGCCTGGTGGGCGGTGATGCTCTTCGTCTGGATCGCAGGCATCGAGCTCGACCTCAAGGCCGCCTGGCAGCACCGGCGCGAGAGCGGCATCACGGCGGGCCTGGCGCTGGGCATGCCTTTGCTCTTCGGCTGCGGCGCGGCCCTGGTGATGCTGGCAGGCAGCGGCTGGATCGGCCCCAAGGCCCTGGACTGGCAGTTTGTGCTGGGCTTGGGCATGGCCTGCGCGGTCACGGCCTTGCCCATCCTGATCCTGTTCATGGAAAAAATGGACATCTTGCGCCGCCCCCTGGGCCAGCGCATCCTGCGCTACGCCAGCGTGGACGATGTGGCGATCTGGGGCGTGCTGGCCCTGATCCTGATGGACTGGAGCCGGGTCGGCAAGCAACTGGCCTTTGTGCTGGCCTTCATCGTGGTGGGCAGCTTGTTCCGCCGCCTGATGGCGCGCCTGAGCGCCAGCGACCGTTGGTTCGTCAGCCTGATCTGGCTGGCCTTGTGCGGCTTCGGCGCCGACTGGTCGGGCCTGCATTACATGGTGGGCGCCTTCCTGGCCGGCGCCATCATGGATGCCGATTGGTTCGATCAGAAACAGCTCGACAGCCTGCGCCACCATGTGCTGCTGGTCATCATGCCGGTGTTCTTCTTGAGCACGGGCCTGCGCACCAACTGGGGCGTGGGCGGCAGCATGGTCTTCCTGGCGGCCGCCGGGCTCCTGGTCGTCTCGGTCGCGGGCAAGCTGATTGGCGTGCACCTGGCCGGGCGCATCCTGCGCTGGCAGCCGGGCGAGGCCTCGCTGATCGGCTGGCTGCTGCAGACCAAGGCGCTGATCATGATCATCTTCGCCAACATCCTCTTGGACAAACAAATCATCACGCAGGAGAGCTTCACCGCGCTGCTGCTGATGGCGGTGGGCAGCACCATGCTGACCACGCCGGTGGTCAAGCCCAAGCTGGCGCGCATGGCGGCGCTGCTGGGGCGCAGCAGTTGAGGTTTTTCAGTCTTTCAGCGCAGCTCCAGCAGCAGGGCTGAGCGGGCCGGCAGCTCCAGGCTGTCGCCCCAGCGGAGCATTTGGCCGCTGAGCACCTCGCGGCCCTCGCTGTGGCTGCCCAGGGCTTCGCGGAAGCGCGTCATGTCGACCCGGCGCGGCTCTTTGGCCTTGTTCAGCATCAGCATCACCGTCTGCCCGCCGCCCTGGCGGAACAGGGCATAGACCTGGTCCATAGGGGCGTAGTGCGTGCTGCGGCCGCCGTGCAAGGCTGGGGTGCTTTTGCGCCAGTTGAAGAGCCGGCGCACCAATGCCTGGGCTTCTTGCTGCTCGGCACTCAAGCCCTGGCCGGTGAAGCCATTGGCCGCATCACCGGCCCAGCCGCCAGGGAAGTCGGCGCGCACGCGGCCGTCGTCGCGCTGCGCGGGGCTGGTGAGCAAGAGCTCATCGCCGTAGAAGAACTGAGGGATGCGCGGCGCCGTGGCCAGGTAGAGCAGGGCCATCTTCCACAGGGCCAGGTCTTGCCCTAGCGCGCTGAACAAGCGGGGTGTGTCGTGGTTGCCCTCGAACAGCACCAGGCGCTGCGGGTCGGGGTAGAGGAAATCATGGGCCAGGGCCTCGTAGAGCTTGGTCAGGCCGCTGTCATGGCCGTCGTCTTCTTTGAGCCCGGCGAGCAAGGCGCCGTGCAGGGGAAAGTCCATCATGCTGGGCATGTGGGAGACATAGCCGTCGTGCTTGCGCTTGCCGCGCTGCCAGTAGGCCACCACGGCCGGGTGCGGGCTCCATTCCTCGCCGACCAGGTTCAGGCGCGGGTACTCCTGCATCAGGCGCCGTGACCAGTCGGCGAGAAAGCCGCGGTCGGAGTAGGAGTAGGTGTCGGTGCGCAGACCCGAGAGCCCGGCGTACTCCACCCACCAGATGCTCATCTGCGTCAGGTAGCGGGCCACGCGTGGGTTGCGCTGGTTCAGATCGGGCATGCCGCGCGTGAACCAGCCGCTGACAAAGCGCTCGCGGTCGCTGGCGGCGGCGTGCGGGTCGAGCAGGCTCAGGCGCGCATGGTGGGTCTCGGTGTAGCCCGGCCATTGGTTGAGCCAGTCGGGCTCGGGCAGCTGGCGCATCCAGCGGTGGCCGGCGCCGATGTGGTTGAGCACGATGTCCTGGATCACGCCCAGGCCCTTTTTTCGTGCCTCCGCGACCAGATCGCGGTAGTCCTCGTTGCGGCCGAAGCGCGGATCGATGCGGTAGAAATCGGTCGCCGCATAGCCGTGGTAGCTGTAGCTCGCGCTGTTGTTTTCGATCAGGGGCGTGGGCCAGATCTGGGTGAAGCCCAGGCCGGCGATGTAGTCCAGATGCTGGCGCAGGCCCGCAAGATTGCCGCCGTGGCGGCCGCCAGGCTGGCTGCGGTCTTCGGCCTCCAGCATCTCGGCCTTCGAGACGCTCTCGCCGGCCTTGGCGAAACGATCGGGCACCAGCAGGTAGATCGCATCCTGCGGGCCAAAGCCCTGGCGCTGGGCCGAGCCGGGCGCGCGCGCCTGCAGGGCATAGCTCAGGCGCTGGGCGACGCGGCCGTTGGTCTTGAGCAGCTCGATCTGCAGCGTGCCCGGCCGGGCGGTGGCGGCGATGTGCAGGTTCAGGAAGAGGTAGTCCGGGCTGGCCACGCGCTCGGGCGGCAGCAGGCGCACGCCGGCATGGGGCGTGTGGAGCCGCGGGCGCAAGCTGCCGATCTGTGAGCCCTGCAGCATCAGCTGCAGGCGCGGCTCCTTCATGCCGGCCCACCAGCTGGGCGGCTCGATCTGGTCCACAGTTTGGGCCAGGCTGCTGCTCGCGGGCAGCAGGGCGGTGGCCAGGAGGAGGGCGGCGAGTTGCAGGCGCTTCATGGCCGGCCTTTCTTGGGTAGATCCAAACGCCAGACCTGCACGGACTGTGCGGGTGCCCACAGCAAGGCCTGGCCTTGCGCGTCGCTGCCCAGGCCGGCCTGCGCCGCGGTCTTCGGGTAGGCCTGCTGCAGCAGGGCGCCCGCAGGCAGGCCGCTGACCGTCTGCGTTGCGGACTGCTCGCCGTAGTTGATCAGCACCAGGCTCAGCTCATTGCCGAGTCGCCGCTGGAAGCTCAAGACCTGAGCCTCGGCCTGGGCTTGGCTGAGGTCGCCGCGCGCGATCGAGGGCAGCTGGCGGCGCAGGGCGATCATGGCTTTGTAAAAGTTCAGCAGCGAGCCGGGATCGCGCGCCTGCGCCGCGGCGTTGTGGCTGGCGGCATTGGGTGAAAGCGGGCGGTAGGGCGTGGCGCTGGAAGTGAAGCCGCTGATGTCAGCCGTCCAGCTCATGGGGGCCCGCAGGGGCTCGTCGCCAGGCAGCTGCGAGACGCCGGCCATGCCGATCTCTTCGCCGTAGTAGATGAAGGGCGTGCCCGGCGCGAGCAGGTAGCTGGCCGCCGCCAGCTTGTAGCGTGCCTCGTCGCCATCGAGCTGGTCCCAGACGCGCGAGCCGGCAAAGATGTCGTGGTTGGCCAGCACATTGGCCATGGTGTTCGGGGCCTGGCTCAGGATGCGGGCGATCTCGCCCACGGCAGCGGCCTCGCCGCGCGCGGCCTTGATCATCTGCGCCTCCAGGCCGAAGGCGAAAGCGCTGCCGCAGACCTCGGGGCGGGCGTACTGCTGCGGGTTGGCGGTCGCTTCGCAGACCACATGGCGGCGCGGGTACTGCTTGATCAGGGCTTGCAGCTCGCGGCTCAGGCGGCGGCTCTCGGGCTGGTCGTTCCAGTCGACGGCGTTGTTCTCGATCAGGTGCGGCACGGCGTCGAGCCGGAAGCCGTCCAGGCCGCGGTTGAGCCAGAAGCGCAGGCTGCTGCGGTGGTAGTCGAGCACAGCCGGGTGGCGCAGATTGAAATCCGGCATGTGCGGGCCGAAGGTGCCGAAGTAGGCGCCAAGGTTGCTGCCATCGGCAGCCGATTTGGCCACGGTCCAGGGGTTCTTGCCCCAGATGTCCCAGCCCTCGGGCGCGCGGTCCTGCCAGACAAACCAATCGCGGTAGGGGCTGCGGCGGTCCTTCAGCGCCTGCTGGAACAGCGGGTGTTCGTGTGAGGCGTGGTTGATCACATAGTCGATGATGACGCCGATGCCGCGCCGGTGGGCCTGGCGGATCAGCTCGTCGAAATCGCGCAGGCTGCCGTACTGGGACTCGATGCGGCGGAAATCGGTGGTGGCGTAGCCGTGGTCGTGGTCGGCGCTGGCGGTGATGGGCATCAGCCAGATGCCGCTGATGCCCAAATCCTTGAGATAGTCCAGGCGCTGGATCAGACCGCGCAGATCGCCGACGCCATCGCCATCGCTGTCCTGGTAGCCGCGCACGAAGATTTCCATGAAGGCGCCATGCTCCCAGCCCGGGGGCAGGGCGCTGGCCTTGGGGCGGGCGGGCACGTGCGACAGATCCACCGGCGGGGCGGCGAGGCTGACGCCGCTGATCAGGGCGGCGCCAAGTGCCAGGCTGGGGAGCAGGCATCTCCAAGGTGCAAGGCGGCTTTCTGATTCTGTAATTGAGTTACTTTTCATGGGTCGCGCCTTGGCAGGATTTCAATGGTGAAAAGCTTAGATGCTTTGGGCGGCTCATGGAATCCGTGCTGTTGCTATTGATGTAGTTTTGCTACTATTTTGAGCTTGCGGCTGCGAGTCCTGTGGGCGCAGCGACTTCACCTCTTGCACCGGATCGGATCGCTGTCGATGACTTCCCTTTCTTCCTCCCGGCTGGGCCTGATCCTTGCGCTGAACTTGCTGTCCAGTGCCACTTGGGCCGGATCAGTCACGGCTGCTTCAGCCGCCGAGCTGCGTGCCGCCTGCGACAGCGCTGATGCGGCCACCGTCTTGCAGCCGGCCGCCATGGCTGCGCCGGAAGCCCGAGCCTTTGCCCTGAGCCCGGCCTTGCTGCAGTGGCCGGGCCAGAGCTTGGGTCCCGGCGAGCGCGTGGCCCTGCTGGCCAGTGCGCGCGGCGGCGTGCAGGTCAAAGTCGGTGCGGCGGCCCAGGGCGTGGAGCAGCGTGTCGAACTGACGCCTAGCGAAGCCCCGCTGCCGCCTGAGCTGGCGCAGCGCTTCAAGTACCTGGAATCCTTCGGCCCCGGCTTGCGCCTGGCCCTGACTGTGGCCGACCAAGCCCGCTTGCCCCAGCTCTTGCGCGGCGAGCTCTTGCTGGTCAAGGAGGACGCGGCGGGTCAGGTGCTTGCGGTCACCGGGCTGCAGACGTCGGGTGCCCTCGATGCGCTCTACGCCGACGCGGCCGAAGCGGCGGGCGAGCTGGGTGCGGTGGTGGTGAAGAAGGGACGCCAGACTGAATTCAAGCTCTGGGCGCCGACCGCGCAGCAGGTCTACTTGTGCCGCTACGCCGGCCCAGAGAGCCCGGCGCAGGACGTCGACGCGCTGGCTTTAGATGCGCGCAGCGGCTTGTGGCAGCAGCGCCTGCCCGCCAATTTGAGCGGCAGCTACTACCGCTATCTGGTCGAGGTCTGGGTGCCCGGCCTGGGTCGGGTGCGCAACCGGGTGACCGATCCCTACTCGCTGAGCCTCAGCGCCGATTCGGCGCGCAGCATGGTGGTTGATTGGGCCGATCCACGCTTGCAGCCGCCGGGCTGGCAAGACCGCCGCGCGCATCGCCAGGCTTCGGCCCGGGTGCGGCAGTCCACCGATATGGTGATTTACGAGCTCCATGTGCGCGACTTCTCGATCGGCGACGCGACCGTGCCGCCGGCGCAGCGCGGCAAATACCTGGCTTTCACTCAGGCCGGCTCGCAAGGCATGCGTCACTTGCGCGCCCTGGCTCAGGTCGGCCTGACCGATGTGCACCTGCTGCCGGTGTTCGATCTGGCCAGCGTGCCCGAGCAAGGCTGCCTGACACCCCAGGTGCCGGAGGCGGCCGCCGACAGCCCGGCCCAGCAGGCCGCGGTGATGAAGGTGGCCGGCCAGGATTGCTTCAACTGGGGCTACGACCCTTGGCACTACAGCGCGCCGGAAGGCAGCTATGCCAGCGATGCGCAGCGCGGTGAGCGCCGCATCCGCGAGTTCCGCAAGATGGTGCAGGCCCTGCACCGGGCGGGCCTGCGCGTGGGCATGGACGTGGTCTACAACCACACGGCCGCCAGCGGCCAGGGCCGCCATTCGGTGCTCGACCGCATCGTGCCCGGCTACTACCAGCGCCTCGATGCCAAGGGCCACGTCGAGCGTTCGACCTGCTGCGACAACACGGCTACCGAGCAGCGCATGATGGCCAAGCTGATGATCGACTCGGTGGCCATGTGGGCGCGCGAGTACCGCATCGATTCCTTCCGCTTTGACCTGATGGCCCACCAGCCACGCGCGGTGATGGAGGCGCTGCAGCAGCGCGTCAATGCGGCCGCCGGCCAGCCGGTGCAGCTGATCGGCGAGGGCTGGAATTTCGGCGAGGTGGCCAACGGCGCTCGCTTTGTCCAGGCCTCCCAGCTCTCGCTCAACGGCAGCGGCATCGGCACCTTCAGCGACCGCGCCCGCGACGCGGCCCGCGGCGGCAGCGCCGGTGACAACGGCCTCGATGTGCTGAAGAACCAGGGTTGGCTCAATGGCCTGGGCTTTGCGCCCAACCGCCACGTCGGCACGGCTGCAGCGGCCACGCAGCTGATGGCCAGCGCCGACCTGCTGCGCGTGGGTCTGGCCGGCTCGCTGCGCGACTTCGAGCTGGACACCTGGCGCGGCCCGCGCTTGCGCGCGTCCGAGATTGCCTACGGCGACCAGCCGGCCGGCTATGTCTCGGAGCCCGGCGAGGTGGTCAATTACGTGGACAACCACGACAACCAGACCCTGTTCGACATCAATGTGCTCAAGCTGCCCCAGGACACGCCGCGCGCCGAGCGGGCGCGCGTGCAGCTGTTGGGCGCGGCGCTGACGGCCTTCAGCCAGGGCGTGGCCTACTTCCACGCCGGCATCGATGTGCTGCGCTCCAAATCGCTGGACCGCAACAGCTACGACTCGGGCGACTGGTTCAACCGCCTGGACTGGAGCTATCAGCGCAACTTCTTCGGCACCGGCCTGCCGCCGGCCGCCGACAACCAGGCCATGTACCCCTGGCTGGCGCCTTTGTTGGCCGACCCGGGCATCGCCCCCGGCCCGGCCGAGATCGCCTGGATGCGCGATGGCTTTCGCGACCTGCTGAAGATCCGCGCCAGCAGCCGCCTGTTGCGCCTGAGCAGCGCCGCCGAGATCCGCCAGCGCCTGCGGTTTCTCAACACCGGCCCGGCGCAGAACCCGATGGTGCTGGCCGCTGAAATCGACGGTCAGGGCCTGAAGGACGCGGGCTTTGCCCGCCTGGCCTATTTCCTCAACACCAGCCCTGAGGCCCAGGTCTTGCAGCTGCCCGAGCTGGCCGGGCGGCGCTATGCGCTGCACCCGGTGCATCTGGCGCCGGGGGCGGCGGACCCGCGGCCGAAGCGGGAGTTTGCTTTCGAGGCCGCCACCGGCCAGCTCAAGGTGCCGGGGCGCACGGCCCTGGTGCTGGTCGAGCGTTGAATTGAATCGCCTTCAGCCCAGCTGAGTCCAGCGCTCCAGCATCAGCCGCGCGCCGGCCGTGTTGGTGGCGCAGGGCACGTTGTGCACGTCGCAGGCGCGCACCAGGGCGTTGATGTCGGGCTCATGCGGCTGCGGCGTCATCGGGTCGCGCAGAAAGATCACCGCATCCACCTCGCCGACGGCCAGGCGCGCGCCGATCTGCAAATCGCCCCCATGCGGGCCGCTGAGCAGGCGCTCCACGCTCAGGCCCAGCTCCGCCACCAGGCGGCCGCCGGTCGTGCCGGTGGCCATCAGCTGACAGCTCTGCAGAAATGCCTTGAACTCGGCCGCCAGGGCGACCATCTCGTTTTTCTTGCCGTCGTGGGCGATCAGTGCGAGTTTCATGGCGGGCATCTTAGTGAGTCCGGACTGGCGGGACACAATCAATCGGGTTACCAAACCGCTTGCTGCCCGGACCTGCCATGCCCCGCTTTGCTGCCAATCTGTCCATGCTTTACACCGAGCTGGATTTCCTCGACCGCTTTGCCGCCGCCGCGCGCGATGGCTTCCAGGCGGTCGAGTTCCTGTTTCCCTATGCCTTTGCGCCCGAGGCGCTGGCAGCCCAGCTGCAAGAGCACCGGCTGCAGCAGGTGCTGTTCAACGCCCCGCCGGGCGATTGGGCGGCCGGCGAGCGCGGCCTGGCCTGTCTGCCTGGGCGCGAGGCCGATTTTTTGGCCGGCATCGAGCAGGCCCTGGTCTATGCCCGGGCGCTGCAATGCCCGCGGCTGCATATCATGGCCGGCCTGATCCCTGCCGATGAGTCGCCTGCAACTGCGCGGGCCTTGTATGTTCGGCGCCTTCGCGAGGCTGCCTGCTTGGCAGCGGCCCAAGGCGTGAGCTTGATGATCGAGCCCATCAACCACCGCGACATGCCAGGCTATTTCCTGCATCGCCAGGATCAGGCGCATGCCTTGCTCGACGAGATCGCCGCACCCAATGTCCATGTGCAAATGGATCTGTACCACCTGCAAATCAGCGAGGGCGACCTGAGCACCAAGCTGCGCCAGTACCTGCCCAGTGGCCGTGTCGGCCATCTGCAGATCGCCGGCGTGCCCGAGCGTCATGAGCCGGATGTTGGCGAGATCAACTACCGCCACCTGTTCCGGCTCATCGATGAGTTGGGCTATGCGGGCTGGGTGGGCTGCGAATACCGGCCGGCGCGGGGCGCGGTGCCGGCGGGGACGTCGGCAGGCTTGGGCTGGCTGCGCACTGCGTCCTGAGGATCGAAAGTCATGGGTGTTCTTCTGGGGTCGCAATTGAGCGGGCGCTGCCTACACTTTGAGCATCACCGGCGATTCGGCCGGTCTTGCTGAAGCGCAGGGAAAGGGGCGGCCATGAGCATCGTGTCGGGGTTGCGGTATCTGTGTCTGTGGGCCGCAGTCGGCCTTTTGTCGGCCTGCGCCAGCGTGGCGGTGCCCAGCGGACCCGCGCCGGAGCTGCTGCGCGATGATTTGTTCAAGCCCAGCAGCAGCCCGGTCTCGGCCGAGGCGGTGTTCGCCTTGAGTCCGGCCATGCGGGACTATGTGGATCATGAGATCGCCTACCGCATCCGCAGCCGCGGGGCGCGTGAGGCCTTGCTCGATTCGCTCTACACCAAGGGCCAGTTGCAGCTGGACTACGACTCTGAAGTCACCCGCACGGCGGCCCAGGCCTTTGAGCAGCGGCGGGGCAATTGCCTGTCGCTGGTGATCATGACGGCGGCCTTTGCCAAGCACCTCAATGTGCCGGTGCGCTTTCACAGCGTGTTTGTGGATGAGTTCTGGAGCCGCCGCGGCGATATGTACTTCCAGACGGGCCATGTCAACCTGGCGCTGGCGGCGCGCCGGCCGGACATCAACGCGGCTTCGCTGCAGGAGCTGGACATGATGACGGTGGACTTCTTGCCCGGTGTCGACCTGCGCGGGCAGCGGCGCCGCGTGATCGAGGAGCACACCGTGGTGGCGATGTTCATGAACAACCGCGCCGCGGAGAGTTTGGCCGTCGGGGCGGTCGACGATGCCTATTGGTGGGTGCGTGCGGCCTTGCAGTCGGACCCTCGGCTGCTTTCGGCTTACAACACCTTGGGCGTGGTGTACCGCCGCCATGGCCAGCTGGGTCTGGCCAAGGCCAGCTTTCAGGAGGTCTTGAAGCTGGAGCCGGAGAATGTGCAGGCCATGTCCAATCTGGTGCTGGTGCTGGAAGCCACGGGCCAGGGGCCTGCAGCCGAGGTCTTGAGCGCCCGGCTGCGCGAGTTGCAGCCTTACCCACCCTACAAGTTCTTCGACGATGGTGTGGTGGCCATGCAGCGTGGGGATTATGTTCAGGCCAAGGCCTTGTTTGAGCGGGAGTTGGCCCGCTCAGCGTTCTTCCATGAGTTTCATTTCTGGGCGGCGCTGGCCAATTACGGCTTGGGTGATGTCAAGGCGGCCCACAAGCACATGGCACTGGCACTGGAGAACAGCAGCACCGAGCGGGAAAAGCAGCTCTACACCGCCAAGATGGATTTACTGAAGTCTCGCCGGCCTGTGTTCCATTGACCGCCGCGGGGCGTGCTCAACCGAGCGGCGGCAGCCCATGCCGCGCGCGGGCCCTGGCGCAGGCTTCATCGCCGATGCCCATGGGGGCGCGCAAACCAAACTCTCGGCAAGGACCGGGGCGCCACTCGTAGATGCCGCAATGCGCGGCCTGGCCCACGGTGCCCACCAGGGCGGCGCAGCGCGGGCGGGCATGGTCGGTGCCGCGCATGCGGGCGAGGCTGTCGTTGAGCTCCACGCTCAGGCCATCGGGCACGCAGCCGCCCTCGCTTTGCAGCTCTTCGCGTGCGAAATCCACGCGGAAGCTGGCGCAGCACGCGCCGCATTGGATGCAGGGGTTGGCAGCGGGCGCTGGAGCGGGGGCAGGGGCAGGGGAGGGCGCGGTGGGGGACATGGCGCGAGTGTAGTGAGCAGCAGGCCGGCTGTGTCGCCGCGCTGATGGACTCAGGCCTCCGCGCTCACGGGCTCCCGCACCACCGTGACCGAGCATTCCGACTGCGTCACCACCTGGGCCGACACGCTGCCCAGATAGCGGCGCAGGGCCGAGGCGCCGCGAGCGCCCATGACGATGTGGTCGGCGCCGTTCTTGGCGGCGAACTCGATGATGGCGGTGGCCGCATCCGGCGCTTCCAGCACATGGAAGGTCAGGCGGCCGTCTTCCAGATTCAGCGCCTTGCTGATCGGCCGCGCCCAGTGCTTGAGGGCGATCAGCTGCTTCACATGCACGCTCTTGCCGTCCTTGTCGGTCAGCTCGTCCATGCCGATGCGGGCCGTCTTCATCACGCTGACGCAGGCCAGGCGGGCGCCCGGCTCGGTCTGCACGATTCGCCTCACCGTTTCGCGAAGCTGTTCCAGCAGGGCCGGCGTGGCGTGCTGCGTGTCGACGGCAGCCATGATGATGGGGCTGCGCGTGACCTGGGTGGTGACGGTGGCCTGTGGCGCCGGCTCCGAGCCCAGGGCGAAGAACCAGCGCTTCAGGGTCTTGAGGCTGCTGCTGCCCGTCATCTTGTCGGCGCGCCGGGTCAGGGTCACGCCTTCGGGCTGCGGCAGATCCAGGGCCAGCTGGGCGGCACTTTGATAGCGGCGCTCGGGCTTGACCTCGAGGCAGTGCAGCACCACCTCCTGGAACCAGCGTGGCAGCTCGGGGTCGATGGCACGCGGGGGCACCGGTTCGATGTAGAGCCGGCGGCGCAGGCCGCGCACCGAGCTGGGCTGGCCGAAGGGGCGCTCGCCCGTGGCCAGGTGGTAGAGCATGACGCCCAGGGCAAACAGATCGCTGCGCGGATCGTTACGCACGAACTGCACCTGCTCGGGCGACATATACGGCCCCGTGCCCATGGGCAGGGAGAACTCTTCCTCCAGCAGATCGGGCAGGTGGTCGTGGCGCGACAGGCCAAAGTCCACCAGCACGGCCAGGCCGTCGGGCCGGAACATGATGTTGCTGGGCTTGATGTCCAGGTGCACCACATGCTGGCGGTGCAGGTCTTGCAGGGCGGTGGCCACGCGGATGCCGATGTCCACCACCTCGTCGAGCGGCAGCGGTGCCTCATCGAGGCGCGGGCGCAAGGACTGGCCCTGCACCTGTTCCATCACGATATAGGCCTGGCGGGTCCAATCGCCGCGGGCCACGAAACGCGGCACATGCGGGCCTTTGAGCGCCGGCATCAGCATCTGCTCGACCTCGAAGCCGACGATGGTGGCCGGGTCCTCGCCGCCCTTGATGCGCGGCACCTTCATGATCAGCGGAAAGTCTTCACCGGGCTTGGGCTGCACCCGCGTCACGCGCCAGATATGGGCCATGCCGCCCTGGTGCATGCGTTCTTCCAGGCGGAAGCCGTCCAGCTCCATGCCGGGCTCCAGCGGGCCCAGGGGCTGCGGGAGGTGCTGGACGCTGTGGGGGCCGGACGCGGAGCTGGGCATGGTGGTGAAGATCCTGTGCTGGGGCCAGTGCAGCCTCGGGCCGCGAGTATGGGGTCAGGTCTTGCCTTGAATCGGAATGCTACTCGCCTTGCAGCAGGCGAGCGGCCAGGCGCTCGGGCAAGCCGGCAGCGCGAATCTGGGCCGCCGCCGCTTCGGCGTCGTAGGCCACGCGCTGAAAGCTCAGCTCGCTCGCCGCGCTGTCGAAGATGGCGTAGCAGGCAGCCGGGTTGCCGTCCCGCGGTTGGCCGCAGGAGCCGGGGATGGTCAGCCACTGGCGATTGGGCAGCAAGGGGATGCTGACACCCTCGGCCGGGGTGAACTCGCCGGCCTTGCCGGTCAGGCTCAGGTGGTAGAGCATGGGCTCGTGCATGTGGCCGCAAAAGGTGTAGCGGCATTCGGTGGCGTGCAGGCTGCGCATGGCTTCCAAGCGGCCCTGGATGTACTCGTAGCCGGCCGGGTCGAAGGCATTGGCGTGGACGTAGAGCCGGTCCTCGCGGGTGACGCTCAGCGGCAGCTTGGACAGAAATTCGAGTTGGGCAGGGTTCAGGCGTGCATGCGTCCATTCCACCGCCAGGCGGGCGTCTTCGCGCATGGTGCTGGAGCTGCCTTGCACTACGGCGGCATCGTGGTTGCCCATGACCGCCACGGCGCCCTGCGCCACCAGCTCGGCCACCTTGTCCACCACCCAGGCCGGGTCGCCGCCGTAGCCAACGAAATCGCCGAGCAAGGCATAGTCACTGACGCCCTGGGCCTGGGCATGCTCAAGCACCGCAGCGAAAGCCTGCGCGTTGGAATGGATGTCGGAAATGAGGGCAATTTTCATGGCGGGACTGAGCTTGCCATGAGCGGCTGACGGCAGGCTGAAGGCGGTGAAGCCTGGAGTTGGAGGAAGGGATTGGAGGAGGGGGCGGGTGGCCGCGGCGTTTGATCGGAGGGTGTCAGGTCTTGCGCAGCCGTGGCCGCCGGTGCAGCTTGCCGTTTGCGGGCGCAAAGGGCAACAGGATTGACCCGCCCCTGCATTCGCGCGGCAGCGACACGCGAAAACGCCAGATCGCGTAAGCTGCGGGCGACTCGCAAGCGGGCCGCTCGTGTGCCTGCAATCCCCCGAAATTCTCAAAAGGTGCCTGATGTTGCGGTGGCCGTGGTGCGAAGGAGCAAACACTTGTCGAGCGGCCGGGTCCGCGGGGCTGGTGGCCCTGACTTTGGCGGCCCTGCCTGGCGCAGCGGCGGCGCAAGCCGGCTGTTCGCGCGAGCTGGTGGTGCCCGTGGCGCCGATTGGTCTCAGCGTCACGGTGACGGGCGAGGACGTGGCGGGTGTTTACCCCGAGGTCTTGCGCAGCAGCCTGGCCCGCGAGGGCTGTCCGCTGAAGTTCTCGGTGGTGCCACGGGCGCGGCAGGAGCTGATGTTCGAGACCGGCCGCGCCGATTTGCTGGTGCCCGCCACTCGCACGCCCAAGCGCGATGAATCGGGCGTGTTCGTGCCCATGGTCAGCAGCCGGGCCACCGTGGTTTCCATGATCAATGCGGAGCGCGCGCCGCTGCGCAGCCTGGCCGATTTGCAGGCCCGGCGCGAGATCCGCGTGGTGCTGGTGCGGGGTTTTGATTACGGCGAGCCCTACCAGGCGCTGATCAAAGAGCTGGATCAGCAGGGTCGCCTGTTGCTGGCGGTGGATGCGGTCTCGGTGGCCCGCATGTTGGGCAACGGCATGGCCGAAGCCACGGTGATGGCGCCCAGCATCCTGGTCGGTGCCATGCTGGGCGATGCGCGCGTGCGGCCGTTGCTGGAGCAGCTTCGCTACGATCCGGTGGACGAGCTGCCCTGGGGCGAGAGCGGGGTCTACGTCTCCAAGACCGCCTTGTCCGAAGCAGACCGGCAGAGCCTGCTGGCGCTGCTGGAGCGTGCGGCCAAGTCAGGCCAGATCTGGCGCGAGTTCGTCAAACACTACCCGCCGGGCAGCTTGACCGGCAGCGTGCGGCCGCGCTGAGCGGCTCGCACGCGTTGGCTTGCACGCGGCGGCTGGTCAGCCGATGCGACCGAGCAGAAGGTACTCCATGAGTGCCTTTTGCACGTGCATTCTGTTTTGGTGTGCACCCGCCGCTGACGCGGCTTCACTTGGCGGGCGCCAAGTGAGTGCCCCCCGAATCGCATGCTGCCCTGACGGGCAGGGTTCACATCGGCTGGTCAGCCGATGCGACCCAGCAGAAGGTACTCCATGAGTGCCTTCTGCACATGCATGCGATTCTCCGCCTCATCCCAGACGACGGATTGGGGGCCGTCGATGACCTCGGCGGTCACCTCTTCGCCGCGGTGGGCCGGCAGGCAGTGCATGAAGAGGGCGTCCGGCTTGGCCACGCCCATCATCTCGGCATCGACGCACCAGTCGGCAAAGGCCTCGCGGCGCTTGTCGTTCTCGGCTTCAAAGCCCATGCTGGTCCAGACATCGGTGGTCACGAGGTCGGCGCCGCGGCAGGCGTCGAGCGGGTTCTTGAAGACCTTGTAGCAGTTGGTGTTCTGGATGCCGGCCACCTGCGCGTCCACCTCGTAGCCGCTGGGCGTGCTGACATGCACAGTGAAGCCCAGGATCTCGGCCGCCTGCAGCCAGGTGTTGGCCATGTTGTTGCCATCGCCCACCCAGGCCACGACCCGGCCTTTGAGGCAGTCGGCGTCGACGATGCCGCGCTGGTTCATGCCGCGGTTTTCGATGAAGGTGAACAGATCGGCCAGGATCTGGCAGGGGTGGTACTCGTTGGTCAGGCCGTTGATCACGGGCACGCGCGAGTGCGCCGCAAAGCGCTCGATCTTGGTCTGCTCGAAGGTGCGGATCATCACCAGGTCCACCATGCGGCTGATCACGCGGGCGCTGTCCTCGATGGGCTCGGCGCGGCCCAGCTGGCTGTCGCCGGTGGTCAGGTGCACCACCGAGCCGCCCATCTGGTACATGCCGGCCTCGAAGCTGACGCGGGTGCGCGTGCTGGCCTTCTCGAAGATCATGGCCAGCGAGCGGTCGGCCAGGGGCTGGTAACGCTCGTAGTTCTTGAAGCGGCGCTTGATGATGGCGGCGCGCTCGAACAGGTAGGCGTACTCCTCAGCGCGGAAATCCTTGAACTGCAGGTAGTGGCGCATCAGTGCGTTGCCGGGCTTCATGCTTGCGGCTCCGACAGGAAGGTCTTGATCAGGGGCACCAGGATGGCGGCGATCTGGGCGGCTTCCTCGCGGCTCAGGATCAGGGCTGGCACCAGGCGCACCACGCGCTCGGCGGTGACGCTGATCATCAGGCCGGCATCGGCCGCGCGCTGCAGCATGGCGCCGCAGGGGCGATCCAGGGCCACGCCCAGCATCAGGCCCTGGCCACGCACTTCCACCACGCCAGGCACGCCGTCCAGGCCCGCTTTCAGTGCAGCCTTGAGTTCGCCGCCGACAAGGGCGGCGTGCGCCAGCAGGCCGTCTTCTTCCATGATCTTCAGCGTCTCGACACCGGCACGCATGGCCAGCGGGTTGCCGCCGAAGGTGGTGCCGTGGTTGCCCGGCTGCATGATCTTGGCGGCACGCGGGCCACAGACCACGGCGCCGATGGGCACGCCCGAACCCAGGCCCTTGGCCAGAGGCATGACATCGGGCTGGATGCCGGCCCACTGGTGCGCGAACCACTTGCCGGTGCGGCCGATGCCGCACTGCACTTCGTCCAGCATCAGCAGCAGATCGCGCTGGTCGCAGATGCGGCGCAGGCCTTGCAGGAACTCGATGCGCGCTTCGTTGATGCCGCCTTCGCCCTGAATCGTTTCCAGGAAGATGGCGGTGATGTTGGGGTGGGCGTCCAGCGCGGCTTCGACCGCGGCCAGATTGTTCAACGGCACGCGCACGAAACCGGGCACCAGCGGGCCAAAGCCGGCGTGGATCTTGGGGTTGGCGGTGGCCGACAAGGTGGCGATCGACCGGCCGTGGAACGCGCCTTCAAACACCAGCACTTCCGGGTTGTGGTTGCCCCGGTCGTTGCCGAACTTGCGGGCGATCTTCAGCGCCGCTTCATTGGCCTCCAGGCCGCTGTTGCAGAAGAAGGCCACGTCCAGGCCGGACAGCTCGCACAGCTTGGCGGCCAGCTGCTCCTGCAGCGGCACGTGGTAGTAGTTGCTGCTGTGCATCAGCGTGGCCACCTGCTCCTGCAGGGCCGGCACCAGGCGCGGATGCGCATGGCCCAGGGTGTTGACGGCAATGCCGCCCAGCCCGTCCAGGTATCGTCGGCCGTTCACGTCCCAGACCCAGCAGCCTTCGCCACGCGCCAGGGCGATGGGCAGGCGGCCATAGGTTTGCATCACGTGAGGTTCGGACGGCACAACAGCAGACGGGACAACGGGGGCGTTCATCAACTCTCCATGGGTTGGGGCATGCAAAAAAGAAGACGTTTCGGCAGCCCGAAACGTCGGCGGATTCTAAAGGCCTGGTCTTTCTTCACGGCCTGACACCGGCCTGACGCGTGCGAATGTCCGGTCTTGCTGAACTGCCTGTGCTGCGGCGCAACACATCCAGGGCACAATAGCGCCTGTCGTAAAACCGTCTATTTTCGCGGCCGCGGGGTTGGCACCCAGCCCGGCGTCGAAGTCGCCCACCCATGAGCCAGTCCCCCAAATCGCGCGAAGTTTTCATCCAGGGCCTCACCCTGGAGGGCCGGACCTTCCGGCCCAGCGACTGGGCCGAGCGTTTAGCGGGCGCCATGTCCTGCTTCCGCCCGGGTGGCGCGCGCGGTGGGATTGGTGCCTACATCGGCTATTCGCCGCTGTGCGTGCCGCGGGTGATCAACGGCGTCAAATGCGTGATCGTCAACGAAGAGCTGCGCCGCCTGGAGCCCATGGCCTGGGACTTCGTCATGAACTTCGCGCGTGACAACAACCTGCAGGTCGCCGAGGCCTGTTTGCTGCCCGAGGCCGGCTCTGCGGCCGCGCCGTCGTCGGCGCCCAAATCCACGGACTGAATCGCTGCGAGCTCAGGTGCTTGGGCGGCGTGGTTGCCGTTTCGGGCGTGGCTTCAGCGGCCGCGTCGCGCCCTCAGCAAGGCCAGCATTTCGATCCCGCCACCGAGCAGGCAGAGCAGCCAGCTGAGCTGTTGACGCAGGCGCAGGCCCAGGCTGGGCGTGAAGGTGTCGGCGCAGGTGTCTGTGTGTGGGGTGTGGGCCTGAATGTCCATGAGAATGAGGCTAAACCGGCATTGTGAAGAATTGGTGACGGCTGGCCTGAGCCCTTTGGCTGGGCAGACGCACCCTGGCTGCGCAGAGGCCTGGAGTCCGGCGCATTCAGCGGCTATGCTTGCCGCCTCCCGCGCGCCCGCTCGGGTTGCCAAACGTCTTTTCTCAGCGGATTCCGTCCGGTGCCTGGTTTTCACTCCTCATCAGCGCAGCGCAGCCTGTCTTTGCCCGCACTGGCCCTGCCCGAGCTGGCGGAGCTGGAGCATTTGCTGCAGCAGGGTGGGGCGCTTTTGCAGCGTCATCATCTGGGCGATGTGGTGTTGCCAGGCGGCAGTCTGCCGGTGCTGGCCCTGACCTTGGGCAACCCCGATCCTGCGGTGCCTGCGGTCGGCTTTTTCGGTGGGGTCCACGGGCTGGAGCGCATCGGCGCCGAGGTGGTGATGGCTTTCTTGTCCAGCCTGATCTCGCGTCTGCATTGGGACAGCAGCCTGCACCGCATGCTCGAGTCTTTGCGTGTGGTGTTTCTGCCCCTGGTCAATCCGGGCGGCATCTGGCGTGGCACCCGGGCCAATCCTCAGGGTGTGGATTTGATGCGCAACGCCCCCGTGGATGCCGGTGCCGGCGCCTCGCCCTGGGTGGGTGGTCAGCGCCTCAGCGCCAAACTGCCGTGGTACCGCGGTATCGAGGCCGGGCCGATGGAGGCCGAAAGCCAGGCCTTGTGTGGTCTGGTGGAGCGTGAACTGCTCAGCCATGGGCAATCGCTGGCGGTCGATTGCCATTCGGGCTTCGGCCTGGTCGATCGGATCTGGTTTCCTTACGCCCATTCGGCGCGGCCGATTCCACATCTGGCCGAGATGCACGCGCTGAGCCAGATCCTCGATCAGACCCACGCGCAACACCGTTATGTTTTTGAACCGCAGAGCCGCCAGTACCTCACTCATGGTGACCTGTGGGACCATCTCTACCTGCAGGCCTGCAGCCGCCCGGCCTGCCTGCACCTGCCATTGACCCTGGAGATGGGTTCATGGCTGTGGATCAGGAAGAATCCTCGGCAATTGTTTTCCCGTCACGGCATGTTCAACCCCTTGGTCAGTCATCGTCAGCAGCGTGTGCTGCGCCGCCATATCGCATGGCTGGATTTCATTCTTCGCGCCGCGGCGGGCATGCCGCGCTGGCTGCCTTCGGGCGAGCAGCGCCTCTGGCATGAAGAGCAGGCCTTGAACCGCTGGTACCGGCAGGGGGCCAGGGCATGAGCGAGCAGAAGCTGCCTGAGCTGGCCGAGTCGGCCGACTCGCTTGAATTGGCGGACACCGTGCCCTTGGCCTTGACGCCGTCAGAGCCGGCCGAGGCCTCGGCGACCTGGGTTTTGTTGCGAGGCTTGTCGCGGGAGTCGGGGCATTGGGGTGAGTTTCCGCGCCTCTTGTTGCGCAAGATCCGCGAGCAGCAGCCGGGCGCACAACTGATCATGCTGGACCTGCCGGGCAATGGCATGCTGCACCGCCAATCCAGCCCCAGCGAGGTGCCGGCCATGGTGGAGGCCTGCCGGGCGCAGCTGGCGCGCTTTGGTGTGCAGGGGCCTGTCCATGTGCTGGCCATGTCACTGGGTGCCATGGTGGCCAGCGACTGGATCGGCCGCTACCCCAGCGAGGTCTGCGCCGGCGTCTTGATCAACACCAGCCTGCGCCCCTTCAGCCCTTTTTACCGCCGCTTGCGGCCGCTGAACTACATGACCTTGCTGATGCTGAGCCTCAGCCGCCTGGGCTACCGCCAGCGCGAGGCCAAGGTGCTGCGCATGACCACGCGATTGCTCAAGCAGCCCGAGGAAGTGCTGGACCACTGGGTGGCCTTGCAGCGCGAGCGGCCGGTGGGTGTGCGCAACACCGTGCGCCAGTTGCTGGCGGCCGCGCGCTACGAAGCCAGCCGGCGCCGCCCGGCGGCGCCCATCCTGCTTTTGTGCAGCAAGGCCGATCGCCTGGTCGACTGGCGCTGCTCACAGGCCATCAGCCGGGCATGGGGTGCGCCTTTGCGCCTGCACGAGCATGCTGGGCACGATCTGCCGCTGGATGATGGCCCCTGGGTGGCGCAGGCCGTAGGCGACTGGCTCAAGATGCGGCGCATGCAGGGCCTGGATCACGGCGAATGGCATTGATCGAGGAGGCGCGACGCGGTGCAGGCTGAGCGCTGCGCTGCTGGGCGCTTGCGACTTTTTACAAGGCCCAGACGCAAAAAAGCCCGCTTGCGCGGGCTTTTTGACTTTGCACCAGAACTGGTTGTTAGGCGGCCAGCGCCTTGATCTTTGCCGACAGACGGCTCTTGTGACGAGCAGCCTTGTTCTTGTGGAAGATGCCCTTGTCAGCGACCGAGTCGATCACCGATTGAGCGGTCTTGAACAGTTCGGCGGCCTTGGGCTTGTCGCCAGCGATCACGGCCTTTTGCACGTTCTTGATGACCGTGCGGAAATGGGAGCGCAGAGCCGTGTTGGCTGCGTTGAGCTTGATGTCCTGGCGAGCGCGCTTGAGGCCCGATGCCGTACGGACGGTCTTCTTGACTTTGGAAGAGGATGCCATGCTGTAAATCTACCCAGTTGGTGCAAAGACCGCGAGTATAGCACTGAAATAACAGTGAAACAAAGGCCCATGCGGCGTTGGCCGCTCGAAAGCGACGAGGGCACACATCATAATGCGTCGCCCGGCTGGCCATCAAGCGCGCCGTGGCCTGCTGTCGGTGCGCTTAACTTGCGGTTTGAATGCAGGCGGCTGATGAGGCGGCTGATGGGATGGGCGTGCGTGTCTGTTGTCGCGTATCCCGCTGTGCCGCTGGCTTGATTTGCCATGGCTCCTGTCCTTTCTTTTTGTTTGAGCTCGCTGCGCACCACGCAGCGGCTGTCTTGCTCTTGATTGAGTCTGTGTCGACCATGAATTTATTGCGCGCTGCGTCGCTGATTTCCATCTTCACCCTGGTGTCGCGCATCACCGGGCTCATGCGCGAGCAGATGGTGGCGGCCATGTTTGGTGCGGGCGTGCTGTCGGATGCATTCCTGGTGGCCTTTCGCATTCCGAACATGTTGCGCCGCCTGTTTGCGGAAGGTGCCTTCTCGCAGGCCTTTGTGCCGGTGCTGGCGGCCACGCGCGCCAAGCATGGTGATGAGGCAACCCGCGATTTGATCGATGCCGTGGCCTCGGTGCTGGCCTGGGCCCTGGCGGCCACCTGCGTGATCGGTGTGCTGGCGGCGCCGGTGCTGGTCTGGATGCTGGGCTCTGGCATGCCGGACAAGGGGCAGGACGCGGCCGTGGTGATGACGCGCTGGATGTTCCCCTACATCGGTTGCATGTCCATGGTGGCCTTGGCGGCCGGCATTCTCAACACCTGGAAGCGTTTCATGGTGCCGGCGGTGACGCCGGTGATCCTCAACCTCTGTGTGCTGGCTTTTGGTTGGTGGATGACGCCGGTGGTGGCGGATTGGGGCTACCCGCCGATCTACTCGATGGCCGTCGGGGTGATGGTCGGCGGCGTCCTGCAATTGCTGATTCAATTCCCGGCGCTGAGCCGCATCGGCGTGCGCCCGAGCATTGCGTTTCTCCCTTCGGGCCTGCGTCGCGCCAGCACCCACCCCGGCGTGGGCACGATCTTGCGTCAGATGGGGCCGGCCTTGCTCGGCGTGGGCGTGGCCCAGCTGTCCTTGTTGATCAACACCCAGATCTCCAGCCACATCGCCGAAGGCGCCACCTCCTGGCTCAACTATGCCGACCGCCTGATGGAATTCCCCATGGCCTTGCTGGGTGTGGCTCTGGGTTCGGTGCTCACGCCTCAGCTTTCGGCTGCGCAGGCCAAGGACGATGGTCAGCAATATTCCGATCTGCTGGATTGGGGCTTGCGCCTGGTGCTGCTTTTCGGTCTGCCCTGCGCCGTGGCGCTGCTGGTGTTTGCCGAGCCGCTGGTGGCGGTGCTTTACCACCGCAAGGCGTTTCTGGCGGTCGATGTCGTGAACACCGGTCACGCGGTCATGGGTTGGGGCGTGGGCTTGATGGGTTTGCTGGCCATCAAGGTGCTGGCGCCGGGCTTTTATGCCAAGCAGGACACGCGCACGCCGGTGCGCATCGCCATCGGCGTGCTGGCCTTGACGCAGCTTTTCAATCTGATTTTTGTGCCCCTGGTGGGCGTGGCGGGGCTGGCCTTGTCGATCGGCCTGGGCGCCATGGTCAATGCCTTCTGGTTGCTGCGCGGCTTGCGGCGGCAGGGCAGCTACCGGCCGGTGGCGGGCTGGTGGCTGTTTGCGCTCAAGGTGGCGCTGGCCAGCGCAGCCATGGGCGTGCTGCAGTGGCAGCTGGCGCAGCGCCTGGACTGGATCGCCCTGGGCAAGACCGAGGGTCTGCGTGCGCTCTGGATGGCGGGCAGCCTGGGCGCGTCGGCCTTGCTGTACTTCTTGCTGCTCACGGTCATGGGCTTGCGCCTGCGTCAGTTCATGCGCCGCGCCTAAACTGAGGCCATGAGCCATTCCCTGCGCCTGGAGGCGCCCACGCCGATCGAGTACTTTGCCGCGCTGGTGGCCGAAGATGCGGGCCTGAACCTGCTGGAGGCGGCCGCCTCGCTGGCGCAGGATGAGCACCCGGATCTGGATGTGCAGGCCGTCTTGTCCGAGGTGGATGCGCTGGGCTTGCGTCTGCGCCAGCGCCTGCCGGCCGATGCCTCGGCTCAGGGCAAGCTGCGCAGCCTGTGCCGCTACTTCTACGAAGAGCTGGGCTTTGCCGGCAACGTCAACAACTACTACGAGCGCGACAACAGCTTCATCCACCGGGTGCTGGCTACGCGGCGCGGCATTCCCATCAGCCTGGCGGTGGTCTTTCTGGAGCTGGCCACTCAGCTGGGGCTGCGTGCGCAGGGCTTGGCCTTTCCTGGGCATTTCCTGGTGCGCATCAGCATGGGCAATGGCGAGCTCATCCTGGATCCGTTCACCGGCCAATCGCTGTCGCGCAGCCGGCTGGATGAACTGCAGCAGGCTTTTCGCGGCAGCACCGGCCTGCAGGGTGAGGTGGATCTGCCGGTGGACTTGTTCTTGCAGCCCACGCCACCGCGCGACATCCTGGCCCGCATGCTGCGCAATCTGAAAGAAATTCACCGTGCCGCCCAGGACTGGACCCGTTTGCTGGCGGTGCAGCAGCGCCTGGTGATCCTGCTGCCGCATTCGGCCCTGGAGCGTCGGGATCGTGGCCTGGTGCTGGAGTCACTCGGCCACTGGCCGGCGGCGGCGGAGGACCTGGAGGCCTACCTGGCCCAGGAGCCCAAGGCGCTCGACGGACCCATGTTGCAAGAGCGGCTGGCGCGTCTGCGCGAGCGTGGCGGGCCGGCGCTGCATTGAGCGCTGGCGATGAATTTCATGCCGGCGCACGCCTTTAGAATCGGGGCCGCCGCGAGCGAGCTGTTGGGGTGGACTGACAGACTTCTGGCTTGCAGGGCACAGGCGTTTGCTGCCAGCTCGCATGGGGTGTGCATGAGGTACGAGGTGAACGTGGTCTTGGAGATGAACCGGTTTTGAAGCAGATCCCGCTTGCCATCGGCCCCGCGCCGATGTTCACCTTTGATAATTTCCTGCCCGGCGCCAACAGCGCGGCATTGGCCCATCTGCAGTCACTGCGCACGGGCTCGGTGGCGCCGCCGCCGGTCTTCCTCTGGGGTGTGCCCGGCTGCGGCAAGACCCATGTGCTGCGCGCCCTGGCCCATGCCTGGCAAGAGGCGGGCGCCCAGGTCGGCTGGTATGACGCCGACACGCCGCTGCCTTGGGAGTTGCCCAGCCAGCCCAGCCTTTTGTTGATGGACGATTGCGAGCGTTTCGATGCGGGTCAGCAGCATGCGGCTTTCGCACTGTTTGTCGAGGCGGCCACCCATGGCCTGGCCGTGGTGGCCAGCGGCAGCGCGCCGCCGGTCGATCTGGATTTGCGCGAGGACCTGCGCACCCGCCTTGGCTGGGGCCCCACCTTTGCCTTGCAGCCGCTGAGCGAGCAGGAGATGCGCGCGGCCCTGCGCCGCGAGGCCGACCGGCGTGGCATTTTGCTGGCCGATGAGGTGATCGATTATTTGTTGACCCGCTTTGCCCGTGATCTCAAGCACCTGATGCGCTTGCTCGATCGTCTCGATGAATTTGCCCTGGCCGCCAAGCGCGCGGTCACGGTGCCCCTGCTGCGCCAGATGCTGGCCGATGAAGGAATGGCCGGATGAATGCGCCCGCCCCGCAAGCCCTGACCCTGTTTGATCTCGACGGCACCCTGATTCCGAACGACTCTGACCATGCCTTCGGCAGCTTCATGGTCCAGATTGGCTGGGCCGATGGCGCCGAATGGCAGGCGCGCAACGACGAGTTCTATGCCCAGTACCAGGCCGGCTGCCTGGATCTGAATGCCTACATCGAGTTCGCCACCTCGGTCTGGCGGCGCCGGCCGGTGGCCGAGGCCCTGGCGGCGCGTGAGCGCTTCATGGCCGAGGTGATGGCGCCCTTGATCGGTGACAATGCGCGGGCGCTGGTGCAGCGGCATGCCGACGCCGGTGATCTGCTGGCCATCGTCACCGCCACCAACGAGTTCGTCACGGCGCCGATTGCTGCGGCTTTTGGCGTGCCGCACCTGATCGCCGTGCGCCTGGAGCGCGACGGGCAGGGCCAGTGCACCGGGCGGATCGACGGCGTGCCGTCCTTCCAGGCCGGCAAGATCGAGCGCGTCCAGCAATGGCTGGCGGGCTTGGGACGACAATGGCAGGACTTCGAGCGTGTGAACTTCTACAGCGACTCGATCAACGATTTGCCGCTTCTGGAGCTGGTCAGCCACCCGGTGGCCACCAACCCGACGCCGGCCCTGGCGGACATCGCGTCCGCCCGCGGCTGGCCCCAACTGAATCTGTTCGCATGATCAAAAAATTCATAGACAAGCTGCTGGGCAAGCCCTCCGCCGGCAAGGCCGCCAAGGCACCCAAGGAAGCGAAGACCGGCCATGGCTCGCTCGGCAAGCGGGTCGAGGTGGGCGTTGAGGATCACGGCATCGATCCCAGCCTGCTCGACGAACGCGCGGTGCGCGTGGTCGAGACCCTGGCCAATGCGGGCTTCGAGGCCTATATCGTCGGCGGCGCGGTGCGCGACCTGCTGCTGGGCATGCGGCCCAAGGATTTCGATGTGGCGACCAATGCCACGCCCGAGCAGGTCAAGGGCTTGTTCCGCCGTGCCTTCATCATCGGCCGGCGCTTTCGCATCGTCCATGTGGTTTACGGCCGGGGCCGTGAGCACGAGGTGATCGAGGTGTCGACCTTCCGCGCCTTGCTGGGCCAGGAATCGGCCGAGCAGGTCAGCGGCAACGAGAAAACCTCCAAGGCCGAACTGGCTGGCAAAAGCCATGTGGTGGACGCCGAAGGCCGCGTGCTGCGTGACAACGTCTGGGGTCCGCAGATCGAGGATGCCGCCCGCCGCGACTTCACCGTCAACGCCCTCTACTACGACCCGCAGCGTCAGCTGGTGGTGGATTACCACGGCGGCCTGGCCGACGCGAAGCAGCGCGTGCTGCGCATGATCGGCGACCCGGAAGCTCGCTACCGTGAAGACCCGGTGCGCATCATCCGCGCCGTGCGTTTTGCTGCCAAGCTGGGTTTCGAGCTCGAACCCAAGACCCGTGCGCCCATCCAGGCCAGCGCGGCTTTGCTCAGCAATGTGCCGATTTCGCGCATGTTCGACGAGATGATCAAGCTGCTGCAGACCGGCCACTCCTTGGCCAGCCTGGAGTCTCTGCGCAAGCTGGGCCTGGCGCGCGGGGTGTTCCCGGTGCTGGATGCCATGCTGACCGAATCGGGCGAGCTGCCGGCCGGCATGCGCGGAGATTTTGTGCGCATGGCTTTTGAAGACACCGATCTGCGCGTGCGCGAAGGCCGTGGCGTCTCGCCCAGCTTCATGTTGGCCTGCATGTTGTGGTTTGAGGTGCTGGAACGCTGGAACCGCCTGCGCGAAGCCGGCGAGCCGGTGGTGCCGGCCCTGCAGCAGGCCATCGACACGGTCTTCGATGCCCGCATCGGCGACATCTCTGGCCGCGGCAAGCTGGCCACCGATATGCGCGAGATCTGGATGATGCAGCCGCGCTTCGAGCGCCGCAGCGGCAGCGGGGTCTACACCTTGATCGAACAGCCGCGCTACCGCGCCGGCTTTGACTTCCTGCGCCTGCGCGCCGATGCCGGCGAGATCGAGCCGGCCCTGGCCGATTGGTGGGAAGACTTTGCCCTGGGCAGCGATGACGAGCGCGAAGCCCTGCTTGAAGACGTGCGCGAGCTGGAGAAACAGCAGCGCCGCGCCGCCAAGACCCATCAGCTGCCGCGCAAGGAGGGCATAGGTCCGGTGGGTGCGCCCGATGATGTGGCCGAGGCTTTGTCCGAAGGCAAAGCGCCGGCCAAGAAGCGCCGTCGCCGCCGCAAGCCGGCCTCGCAGCGCGGCGCCGGTGAGGGCGGAGCGACGGCATCGGGCGGCGAGGGCGGCCCGGGCGGTGAGGCCTGAGTCCTTGGCCTCAGCGGGTGTGCAGGGCTCAGCCGCTGAGGTCTTCGTCGGCCTGGGTGCCAATCTCGGGGATCTGGCGGCCACGCTGAACGCCGCACTGGCCGACTTGGCGGCCTTGCCGCAGACGCAGCTGCTGGCTGTGTCCAGCGCCTACCGCAGCGCGCCGGTGGAGGCGGGTGGGCCGGATTTCCTCAATGCGGTCGCTCGACTGCATACCGGGCTGACGCCCTTGGAATTGCTGGATGCGCTGCAGGCCATCGAGCTGCGCCACGGCCGCGAGCGGCCTTTCGTCAATGCGCCGCGCACCTTGGATCTGGATGTGCTCAGCCATGGCGGCCTGAGCCTGGATCTGCCGCGTCTGCGCTTGCCGCACCCGCGCCTGCATCAGCGAGCTTTTGTCCTGCGGCCTTTGATCGAGCTGGCCCCCGAGTTGCGCTTGCCGGGCCTGCAGCGCTTGGATTCGTATCTGGCGGTCGTTCAGGACCAGGTCATCGAATGCTTGGGTCCGATCCTGAGCGACCGGAAAGGCGCCGCATGCTGAGCGGTCTTGCGGGTTGGCAGACCCTGGGTCTGCTGCTGCTGTCGAATCTCTTCATGACGGTGGCCTGGTACGGCCACCTCAAGAACATGGCGTCCAAGCCCTGGTGGATCGCGGCACTCCTGAGCTGGGGCATTGCCCTGTTCGAGTACTTGTTGCAGGTGCCGGCCAACCGCATCGGCTACGGCGCCGGCTTCAGTCTGGCCCAGCTCAAGATCACGCAGGAGGTGGTCACTTTGGCGGTCTTTGTGCCGTTTTCGGTGATCTACATGGGCCAGCCCTTCAAGACCGATTTCATCTGGGCCGGTCTGTGCCTGATGGGCGCGGTCTATTTCATCTTCCGCGGCCCCTGATCGGGCCGGTTTGATGGGCGCTCAGCGGCTGCTGCCGCTGCTGCTGCTTGGGTCCTGGCTGATTTCCTGCGCCGCCTCAACCTGGGTTTCGAAATAGCGCTGGGCGCTGAAGGCGATGGTGGTCATCAGCGAAATGCCGCCAAGGAACACGCAAGCCACCACCCCGATGACGGCACCCCAGCCGCTGGGTCGGCTGGCCCGGCCGCCGTTGTGCTGAGCATCCCATTTCTCGTCCGAGCTCAGGCCGTAGACGATGCCGCAAATCATGGCATTGACCAGCATCAGGCCCAGCAAGGGCATCAGCACCCAGCTCAGGCGGTCGTCCTGGCCCAGCAACTCCATGCGTTGCAGGCCGTAGAGGCCCAGCAGGGTCGGCCAGGGGTGCAGCCAGGCCAGGCGGTCGCCGAAGCCGTAGAGGTAGAAGCGGTGCAGGCCCAGGCTGCCCAGCACCAGGGCCAGCCAGGTGGCCAGGGTCTTGGATTTGTGAGCGCCGCTCGGGCTTGCGTCGGTCGACTTCAGCTCGCTCATTCCGGGCTCCCGCTGTCGCCCAGGCCGAGCTGGCGCTGCATCAGGATGACGTCTAGCCAGCGGCCGAATTTCCAGCCTGCGCTCTTCAGCACCCCGGTGTCCTGAAAGCCCAGCGCCCGGTGCAGGCCTATGGAGCCCTGGTTCTCGGCATCGCCGATCACGGCCAACATCTGGCGCGCACCCAGCGCCTCGCAGCGAGCGATCAGCTCGGCCAGCAGCAGGCGGCCGATGCCTTGGCCCTGGCTGTCCGGGTGCAGGTAGATCGAGTCCTCCAGGCAGAAGCGGTAGGCCATGCGCGGGCGGAAGTAATTGGCGTAGGCATAGCCCAGGAGCTGGCCTTCGCGCTCGGCCACCAGCCAGGGCAGGCCGCGGCTCAGCACCTCGGCGCGGCGGCGGCTCATTTCGGCTGTGTCGGGTATCTCGGTCTCAAACGTGCCGGTGCCGTGCGCCACGGCATGGGCGTAAATGGCCTGAATGGCGGGGATGTCGGCGTCGGTGCTGGGGCGCAGCAGGGTCGCGCTGGCGGGATTCGTGTTTTTTTCTGTGCTCATATCTCTGTTGATCCTTGGCGCCGAGTTTATAATGCTGGGTTTTGGCCTTGGTCGAACTGTTTTGCTGGAGAGTGCGCTTGGGTGATGTTCATCACCGCGGGGCGTTCGCGAAGGCGGTCGGTGCGGCGTATCTACAGGGCCAGTCACGGCAGAAGGTGTTCAGCAGCAAAGCTGGCAGCGCATTGTGCAGTGCATTCCCCCGGGGTGTGCTCAAGGTGCGAGGCAAGGCTGGTGTTTGATGTAGCCCGAGGCCACCCCGATCTACTCGCCCTGAGTGTCTCCTGGTGCGATGGATGCAATAGATTCATAGGAAACATCATGGTTGTTATTCGTCTGGCTCGCGGCGGCTCCAAGAAGCGCCCCTTCTACAACATCGTCGTGGCCAACAGCCGCCAGCGCCGTGACGGCCGCTTCATCGAGAAGGTCGGCTTCTACAACCCGGTCGCTTCGGGTGCTGCTGAGTCCCTGCGCGTTGCGCTGGACCGCGTCAGCTACTGGACCGGCGTGGGCGCCCAACTGTCGCCCACTGTCGAGCGTCTGGTGACCGAAGCCAAGAAGGCCGCGGTTTAAATGTCGAGAACACCCGCCTCCGATTTGCGCGTTCCTGCCAGCACCGGCTCTGAAGAGCTGGCCTGGCCTGACGACGCGGTAGAAGTCGGGTGCATTCTGGACGCCTGGGGTGTCAAAGGCTGGTTCAAGGTGCAAGCCTATTCCAGCGATGCCCAGGCTCTGTTCTCCTCGCGGCGCTGGTTCCTCCGCGCGCCCGAGGGCAACGCGCCGGCGGTGGTCAAGGTCAACAAGCCTTTGCCCCGCCTGCTCAAGATTCTCTCGATCCGCGAACATGGCGAGGGCCTGGTGGCCAACGCCCAAGACTGCGCGGATCGCAATGCGGCCGAAGCCTTGCGCGGCGCCCGCATCTTCATCTCCCGCTCGGCCTTCCCCGCGGCGGACCCGGACGAGTACTACTGGGTCGATCTGATCGGCCTGTCGGTGGTCAACCGCCAGGGCGAGACCCTGGGCGAGGTGCTTGGTCTGATCGATGCCGGCCCGCACAGCGTGCTGCGCATTGCGCCGCCAGGCCTGAGTGCACCCATCAAGCCCGATCAAGAGCGTCTGCTTCCCTTCGTTTCCGCCTTTGTGGACGATGTCGATCTGGAGCAGCGCATCATCACGGTGGACTGGGGCTTGGACTACTGAGCCTGGGGCGGCGCGCTTTGATGCTTCAGCCGCCCGTTCTGCGCCAAGGTTTTCCTGTCGGCCATCGTCTTCGTTTGCGCACTATTCCTCATGCGCTTTGACATCCTGACCCTGTTCCCCGAGCTCTTTGGCCAGCACATGAGCCAAGGGGTGACGCGGCGTGCTTTTGAGAGCCGTCAGGTCGATGTGCATCTCTGGCAGCTGCGCGATTTCGCGAGCGACAACTACCGCCGTGTTGACGACCGCCCCTTTGGCGGCGGCCCGGGCATGGTCATGCTGGCGGAGCCGCTCGAGCGTGCGCTCGCCGCGGCCAAGGTGGCGCGGGTGGAGGCGCTGGCGGATGGTGCGGCCGACACGCCGCCCGCCATCATCCATTTCAGCCCCACCGGCCGGCGCATGGATCAGGCCCTGGTTCAGGAGCTGGCGCGTGGTCCCGGCGCCGTGCTGCTGTGTGGCCGCTACGAAGGCATGGATCAGCGTTTTCTCGACCGCCATGTCACGTTGGAAATCAGCCTTGGCGATTTCGTGCTTTCGGGTGGTGAGTTGCCAGCCCTGGCCTTGCTCGACGCTGTCGCGCGCCTGCAGGACGGTGTGCTGGGCGATGCGCAGTCGCATGTGCAGGACAGTTTTTCCGATGGCCTGCTCGATTGCCCGCACTACAGCCGCCCCGAGGTCTTGACGGGCTTGCCAGGCCAGACCGAAGACCTGCCGGTGCCGGCGGTGCTGATGTCTGGCCACCATGCCCAGATTGCACGCTGGCGCCGAGAGCGCTCGCTCGAGTTGACCCTGCGCCGCCGCCCCGATCTGATCCTGGCCGCACGTGCTGCAGGCCGCCTGAGCAAGGCGGACGAACGCTTTCTGGCGCAGCTGCCCGCAGAGAGCTGAGCAGCGGCTTCGGCGGCGTCGGCGCAGCCCAGTTGCGCCACGGCAGTGGTCACCCAGAGTGGCTCAAGCAGGCCAGGCCTTGGTAAATTGGAGCTGAGCGGGCTATAATGGCGGGCTGTCCGATCCTCTGGCGGGTCGAACGAGGGTGGCGCTGCAGGCCTTGGTCTGCAGCAAAGCTCTCAAACAGCCGTGAAGACCGGGTCGCAAGACCTGTTTTCGTCGGCGCTATTTCAGCAGTCTTGGTGCGTCGAGTGACGTGTCCGAGCATCGTCGCCGCCACGATCATTTGGAGAACCTCATGGACTTGATCCAAACCCTTGAGCAAGAAGAAATTGCTCGTCTGAACAAGACTTTCCCGTCGTACGCTCCTGGCGACACGGTGATCGTCAGCGTCAACGTCGTTGAAGGCACCCGCAAGCGCGTGCAGGCATTCGAAGGTGTCGTGATTGCCAAGCGCAACCGCGGCCTGAATTCCAGCTTCATCGTCCGCAAGATCTCGAACGGCGAAGGCGTGGAGCGTACGTTCCAGCTGTACAGCCCGCTGATCGCTTCGATCGAAGTGAAGCGTCGCGGTGATGTGCGCCGTGCCAAGCTGTACTACCTGCGTGATCGTTCGGGCAAGTCGGCTCGTATCAAGGAAAAGTTGGGCTGATCTGGCGCTTGCCAGGTTTCCCTGCGAGAAAGCCGCCTTCGGGCGGCTTTTTTTATGCCTCGTTCGAACGGTCTCAACCTTGCAGTTCCGCAGGGAAGAGTGCCGCCAAAGCTATGCTTGCCGATCATGAGCCGTCCTCCGATTCTTGACCCCCGCGCCGTGCCAGTGAGCGGCGTGGACGCCCACTTGCCGCCTGTCGATCCCGCGCGCCTTCAAGCCGAGGCCTTGCGCCAGCGCTTTGCCTCACCACCCTCGTGGCAGCCGGAGCTCGCCGGAGACGGGGCTGCCCCTGGTTTCGGCGAGCGCCCCCCCGCGGCGGCGGCCGTGCTCCTGCCTCTGGTCGAGCGCCCGGACGGCTTGCAACTGCTGTTGACGCGGCGCACCGATCACCTACGCCACCACGCCGGGCAGATCAGCCTGCCTGGCGGCAAGACCGAGCCCGACGATGCCGGTCCGGTGGCCACCGCCTTGCGGGAAGCCGAAGAGGAGATTGGGCTGCTCAGCGCCCACATCGAGGTGTTGGGCAGTTTGCCGATCTACACCACGGTCACTTCTTTTCAGGTCACACCCGTGGTGGCTCTGGTGCAGCCCGGTCTTGATCTGCATCTGGACCCCGGCGAAGTGGCCGAGGTGTTCGAGGTGCCGCTGCAGTTTCTGATGACGCCGGCGCACCATCGCCGGCATGTGTTCGTCTACGCAGGCGGGCAGCGCCAGTTCTTGTCCATGCCCTGGAGCGGGCAGGCCGGCGAGCGCGATGACTTCATCTGGGGCGCCACCGCCGCGATCTTGCGCAACTTCTATCGCTTCCTCTCAGCCTGAGCGGTGGCGCCCGCTATCATCCCGGCCCATGAACTTCTTCGCGGTCCTCCTGGCATTGCTGTGTGAACAGCTCAAACCTCTCCGCCACGGCAATGGCATCCATCAAAGCGTGATCGCCTGGGTGCGCTGGACCGGTCGCAACTTCGATGCCGGCGACGAACACCATGCCACCGTGGTCTGGTCCATCACCGCCCTGGGGCCGGCCCTGCTGACCACGGCGATCTACCTGGCCGTGCACCACTTCAGCGTCATCCTGGCGCTGGCCCTCGATGTGGTGGTGCTTTACCTGACCCTGGGCTTCCGCCAGTTCAGCCATTACTTCACCGACATCCGCGACGCGCTCGAGCGCGGCGATGACAACGAGGCCCGGCGCCTGCTGTCCGAATGGCGCCATCTGGACGCCAGTGAATTGCCGCGCACCGAGCTGGTCCGCCATGCCATCGAGCACTCGCTGCTGGCCGCCCATCGCCATGTGTTTGGCGTGTTCTTCTGGTTCGTCGTGCTGTCCACGGTCGGGCTGGGCCCGGCCGGCGCGGTGCTGTACCGCATGGCCGAATTCGCCAGCCGCTACTGGGCCTTCAAGAGCCGCACGCTGGATGCGCCGACCAACGAGCGCCTGATGCTGCTCTCGCGCCGCCTGTTCGGCTGGATCGATTACCTGCCGGCCCGCTTCACCGCCACCGGCTTCACCATCGTCGGCAATTTCGAAGAGGCGGTGAATGGCTGGCGACGTGACGCCGGGCTGTGGCTTCATCCCAACGAGGGCATCATCCTGGCCTCGGCCGCCGGCGCGCTGGGCTTGCAGCTGGGCGGCGTGGCCGCACCGGGCGTGACGCCCGATCGCAGCAAGACCTTCGAAGCTGGCGTGGATGCCGACGCCACCCGCGCCGAGGGCAGCACGCCCGGGCAGCCGGCCCAGCTGGGCCATCTGCAAAGCGTGGTCGGCCTGATCTGGCGCTCGGTGGTCTTGTGGATGCTGCTGCTGGCCTTGCTGACCCTGGCCAATTTGGTCGGCTGACAGGCGCCTGCTGCAGTTCTAGCGCGGGTTTGGCGGGTGTTTCAGGCTTGATTTCGGCGATTGCCAGGTCGGCACTGCGAGATGATTGGCCAAGACCTCCGCTCACGCATTAAAGTGGAAGTATTCAAGTTGCGTGAAGGATTGGTCGAAATCCAATCCATGTACTGGTCGGCCAGTGGTTTTGCGGTGTGATGCCGCCCCCGCTGTTTGTGGGCCAGCCCTGCAAAGTCTCTCTCGTGGAGGTTTGCCATGATCAACAACGTCGCCAGTCACAACGAAGCCGCCAGCGCCTCCATCGTCGCGCCGGTTCGTTTCAGTGCCAACACCAGCAGCAGCGCCGAGGTGCAGACGCGCAAGGCCGTGCCGGTCAAGCAGGCACCGCTGCCTGCCGAGCCTGAATCGGCCGTGGTGGAGATTTCCAGCGAGGGCGCGCGTCGCGCCCAGTCGGCGCCCGTGCGGCCCGAGCCGGCCCCAGGCCCGCTGCCGCCGAGCACATCCGGTGGTGATCCCACAGGCCGCAAGCAGCGGCCTGTGGAAGCAACGACCGATCGCAACGACGCGCCCATCAGCCTGCCGCCCGATTCGCCAGCACCGGCGGCTCAATCTGCCACCCGCAGCGCCCCGGCCGCCGTGCAGATCAGCAGCAACGCGCCAACCGACCAAGGTTTGAGCAGCTCCCAGTTCGAAGATGCCGATGCCAACCAGGACGGCACCATCGATGTGATGGAGCGCAAGATTTACGATTTCGCTTACCCGACCCTGGACGGCAAGGCCGCCAGCACGGCCGAGAGCAGCAGCGAGGCCAGCCGGCGTCAGAACCTCGCCGAGTTGCGCGCCTACGAGGCGGTGGCCCGCAGCGGGCGCAACGTCTGAAGCTGTTGCCCCCATGAAAAAGGCCCGCAGCTGCGGGCCTTTGCTTTTTGAGGGGCGCTTTGACTTATGCGGTCGCCTGGATGCCGGCAATCGCCCATTCGCGGCTTTCGTCCAGCGGGCGCACCAGATGCCAGACCTCGTCGAAGTTCTCGGCCGCGGCCTCGCTCTGCTCGCGGATCAGGCCCCAGAAACGCACGCTGACGATTTGCTGGCCGTTTTCCTGGGTGCGTTCGATCACGCGGGCGTCCAGCTGCAGCACATCGGTGCGTTGGGTCGCGCCCTTGCGGTCCAGCAGCTCTTGCTGCACGGCGCCGTACATCTCGGGCGTGGTGAAGCGGCGCAGATCGGCCTGGTCACCGGCATCGTTGGCCGCTTGCAGGCGGATGAACACGCGTTTGGCGATTTGCTCGAAGGCGGCGTCTTCAGCGCTCGGGCCGGCCGCGACCGGCGCCGCACTGGCAGCTGCGGGCTGTGCCGGCTGGAAGGCCTGCGGCTGCAGCGCCGGGGCGGGCTGGGCCGGTTGTGCGGCTGGGGAGTTAGCCGGGTAAGACGCCGGGCCGGCCGAGGCGTATTGCAGGCCGCCAGCCTGGGCGTTCTTGTTGCCAGCGAAGCGGCGCATCAGGAAGGTGATCAGGAGCAGCGCCGCGCCGCCAATCAGCACCATGGTCATGATGTTGGCCAGGGCGCCACCCATGCCGAAGTGGCTGGCCAGGGCGGCGATGCCGAGGCCGGCGGCCAGGCCTGCAATCGGGCCCATCCAGCTGCGCTTGGGCGCCGCGGCAGCGGCGGCCGGTTGCGCGGCAGGGGCGGCCGGCGCGGCTTGCTGGGGTGAGGGCGTGGCCTGCTGGCCTTGGGCCGGCGCGCCGGGGGCGCTCTTGGCCGCATCATGGTTTTGCTGGGGCACGGCCCGTTTCATGCCTGCCGATCCACCGCCACCGAGGCGCTTGGCCTCGGCGTCGAAGGAGGCCAGGCTCAGAACCGAGACGGCGCTCAGGGCAATCAGGGCAGACAACACAGCACGTTTCACAAAAACTCCTTGACGGTCAGACGTGACCAGGGTGGCAGATGGGGGTGGCGCGGGGGAGTTCAAGACTCGCGAACGTCGGCCAGCACGGTGTTGCCGAAACCTGCGGAGGCCAGGAAGCGCAGCACCTTGCCCGCCGCTTCGGCCGGGCTCATCAGCTGGCCGCCGCTCTTGAAATCGGCAAAGACTTGGCGGTTCGGAAACTTGGCCGGGTCGGCGCTGCGCAGCTGCAGCTGCATCTCGGTGTCGATGATGCCGGGCGCCAGCGAGACGATGGCGGCGCCCTGACCGGCGGGCTTGGCCTCTTCATCCAAGGCCATGGCTCGGGAGAGGTTGTCCATGCCGGCCTTGGCAGCGCAGTAGGGCGCGCTGCCGGCCATGGCGCGGCGACCCAGGCCGGAGGAGATGTTGAGGATGCGCCTCTTGGACCCCAGCGCGGCCGTGCCGCTCAGGAAGGCGCTGCTCAGCAGCAGACAGGACTCCAGGCCCACACGCAAGGCCATGGAGAGCTCGGCCAGTGGCACGCCGTCCACGGGGCCGGGCGTGCTGACGACACCGGCGTTGTTGATCAGGGTGGCGCGGCGGAATCGGCTCAGGTCTTGCTGCGCCAGCCAGGCTGCGAGGCGCTCGGCCGCCGCCAGGGGCTCGGCCAGATCGGCCTGCCATTGCTCCAGCGCCAGGCTGCGCGTGTCGGCTTCATGCTGCAAGGTTTCGCTGCGGCCTCGCGAGATGCCGATCAGCTGATGCTCGGGCGCCAGCAGTTGCTGAGCGATGGCTTCGCCCATGCCGCGCGAGGCGCCGGTGATGATGAAAAGTTCGTGAGTGGCACTCATGGGTTCTCCTGCGCTAATCGTGGGTCAGGGCTGGCGTTCCCACACCAGCAGCAGATTGTTGGCCGGCAGGCTCAGGCGCTGGCGCAACCGCAGGCCGGCCTCCTGCGCGCAGGCCTGCACCGCATCCAGGCTGCGCAGGCCCCAGGCGGGGTTGCGGCTGCGCAGATCGGCGTCGAAGGCCAGATTGCTGGGTGCTGTCGGCTCGTCCGGCACGACAAAAGGGCCGTAAACCGTCAGCAGGCCGGTCGCGGCCAGATGCCGGGACGCGCCCTGGAACAGCGCCGCGCTGCTGGCCCAGGGCGCGATGTGCAGCATGTTCGCGCAGTGGATCAGGTCCAGCGGCAGACGTTCGGCCGGCAGGCCCCAGTCGGGGTTCTGCACATCGAGGGCCAGGGCCGCCGACCCTTGCGGCCACCAGGCGGCGATGGAGGCGCGGGCCTCGGGCGAGGGGTCGGAGCCCAGCCAATGCCAGCCGGGCAGGCCGGCGGCGAAGTGGGCGATGTGCTGGCCACTGCCGCTGGCGATCTCCAGCGCCCGGCCGCGGGGCGGCAGCAGGGCTTGCAAGGCCTCCAGGATGGGCTGCTTGTTGCGCTCGGCGGCGGGCGAGTGCAGGGCGCTGGGCGAATCAGGCACAGATGAAGTGGTCAAGTCAAAACTCCGGCGGGCAATCGAAACGCCAGCCGCGTTCCGGCAGGCTCAGGTGGCAGGCGTGCAGCAGCAGCCGAGGTGCGGGGTGCTCGGGTGCGTACAAGGCATCGCCGACGATGGGGTGGCCCAGGGCCAGCATGTGCAGGCGCAATTGGTGGGTGCGGCCGGTGATGGGCTCCAGCTCGACGCGGGTGCAGGCCTGGCCCTGGTGCAGCTCATGGCCGAGCACGCGGTAGCGGGTCTGCGACGGCTTGCCTTGTTCGAAGCAGACCTTCTGGCGCGGGCGGTTCGGCCAGTCGGTGATCAGGGGGAGGTCGATCAGCTGCCAGTCCGCACCCGCCGCCAGGCTGCCGCGCACGACCGCGATATAGCGCTTGTGCACGCGGCGCTCGGCAAAGTCGAGGCTCAGGCTGCGTTGCCACTCGGGGCCCCGGGCCAGCAGCAGCAGGCCCGAGGTGGCCATGTCCAGGCGGTGGACGATCAGGGCCTCGGGAAAGCGGGCTTGGGCGCGGTGGATGGCGCAGTCCTGCTTGTCCTCGCCGCGGCCGGGCACGGACAACAGGCCGCTGGGCTTGTTCAGCAGCAGGATCTCCTCGCGCTCAGCCACCAGGTTCAGGGCGGGCAGAGGCACCACGTTCAGAACTGGTCCACCCAGCCCGATTGCAGGGCGGATTGCGGGTTGGAACCGGCCGCGCGCACGGCGGCCAGGGCTGCCTCGCGCGGCAGGCCCAGGCTTTTCAGCACACAGGCGGCCACGGTGCCAGTGCGGCCGATGCCGGCGGCGCAGTGCAGCAGCACCTGCTCGCCCAGCACCAGGCTGTGGGCGATCTGCTCCACGCCCTGGCGGAAGGCCTGCGGGTCGGCACCGAGGCCGAAGTCGCGCATGGGCAGGTGTTGCCAGCGGAAGGGCAGCCGCCCCTCGGCGATTGCCTTGTGATAGCCCGGCGAGAGCTGGGCCACCTCTTCGAGCGGGTTCAGGCAGACCACCAGATGCAGCTGGCGCAATCGCGCTTCGTCGAGGAAGGCGGGCCAGGATTCGAGGCGCCCGGGCATGGATTGCAGCCACAGGCGGCCGGAACTCGGCGGGCTCAGGTCGGGAATCGGGACGGAGCGAAAAGGCATGGTGTCAGGGGGATCAAGGGACGCAGGCGGACATGGAGTCCAGCCAGGGGCCGTCGAGGATATCGCGGGTTTCTTGCACGGCGATGGTCCAGAGCCGCTCCATCACCTCGGGTGGCTGCTGGTAGTGGCCGCCGTAGCAGCCATCGCCCAAGTAAGCGCGCTTGGCGACCGGGTCCATCAATGCCATGCGGGCGTAGTCGACCAGGGGCTTGGGTGCATCGGGCAGGGCGACGCCAGGCAAGCGCGTCAGGCCTTCAAAGTTTTCCATCCAGCTGGCGTGCGAGGCCTGCGGGTCTTGCTCGCGCACAAAAGCCATGGTGCGCGGCGCGGCCCACCAGTTGTGCCATTTGAGCTGGATGCCCGGCAGCTCCGCGCCCAAGGCCTGCAAGAGGGTGGCTGCGCCGTTGTTACCGCCATGGCCGTTGACGATGACGATGCGGCGAAAGCCATGCTGGTGCAGCGAGCCGATCAGGTCGCGCAAGACTTGCAGCAAGGTCTCCAGACGCAAGCTCATGGTGCCGGGGTAGGCCATATAGGTCGGCGTCACGCCGTAGGCTTGGGCCGGAAAAACGGGTACACCCAGCGGTTCGGCAGCGGCCACCGCCACCTCTTCGGACAGGATGGCATCCACGGCCAGGGACAGAAACGCGTGCTGCTCGACGCTGCCCAGGGGCAGCACGGCGCGGTCGTCCTGGCGCAGGTAGCGCTCGACCATGGACCAGTTGCAGTCTTTGATGCGCATGAGCTGAGAAGAAGAGGGGAGCGAAAGGTGGTGAAGGGCAGGGCGAAAGGCGTGGCGATTGTGCCCTGCAAGCGACGCTTCGCGCGCCCGAGCTGCCATGATGGCGGCCGCCTTCTTGCTTCGGGCCCTTGCCTTCTTCCTTCTTGTTTCCACGTTTCTGAATGAGCCCACCTGCCGCTGCGCCTGCCATCCGCCACCCACGCTGGGTGCTGCTGGCCATCTGCGCCCTGTCCCTGATGAGCACGGTGGGCATGGCCTTGCCCTATCCCATCCTGGCGCCGATCTTTGTCGGCGGGCCGGTCGATGACTTCACCCATTTCGCCGGCCTGGACCCGCGCTTGCTGATGGGGCTGGCCCTGGCGGCGAATCCGCTCGGCATCCTGATCGGCAATCTCTTCATCGGCCCGCTGTCCGATCGCCATGGCCGGCGCCGTGTGCTGGCCGTGACCATCACCGCGACCTTGCTCAGCTACGGGCTCACGGCGTTTGCCCTCGGCCAGCGCTGGTACCTGCTGTTTGTGCTGGCGCGCTTCATCACCGGCCTGACCGAGGGCAATGTGGCGGTGGCGCGCGCCCTGCTGGCCGATATGCACGAGCAGATCGACCGCACCCAGGCTTTTGCCTGGCTCAATGCCTGCCTCTATATGGGCTGGCTGCTGGGCCCCCTGGTCGGTGGCCTGACCCTGCCGCTGGGCGAGAGCGTGCCATTTCTGCTCGCCGGCCTGGCCATGCTGCCCTGCCTGCTGGTGCTGACGCTCTGGGTGCCCGATTGGCGGCCGACTCCAGCGGCCAGCGGCGCCCCCCAGCCGGGTTTTTGGCGCCAGCTGCGCGAGCAGCAGGTGCTGGGCCTCTTGCGCGCCGACCCGGTGCTGGCGGCCTTGTTTGCGCTGCAGCTGCTCTACTGCCTGGGCGTCAACGCGCTGTACGAGTTCGCGCCGCTGTGGATGCTGGAGAACATGGGCCTGGGCAGCGCAGGCATCGCCTGGGTGACGGCGGCTCAATGCTCGGCCATGACCACGGCCAGTGTGGTGGCCGGTCGCCTGCCGGCCAGTCGCCGGCCGCTGCGGCGAGCGGCCTTGCTGGCGTTGTGCGCGGCCCTGGGCCTGAGCAGCCTGGTGCTGCTGCCCGGGCCGCTGGGCTTGGCAGCCATTGTGTGTTTGGGCTTGCCTCTGGCGCTCTACAACGCGGTGCTGCCGGCCTGGATGTCCGAGCGTTTTGCCGGCCATGGCCAGGGCCGGGTGATGGGCCTGCTGTCCACGGTGTTCTGCCTGTCAAATGTCTTGATGGCGGTGATCGGCGGTGGCCTGGCCCTGCTGTCCACACGCTGGATCATGGGCCTGGGCGGCGTCTGCTGCGTGGCTGCGTCCTTGCTGCTGCTGCGCCTGGCGCGGCGCGAAGCAGCCCGGTCTGAGCCGTCTCAGGACACGATGTAGGCGCCGGCGCCGCAGCTGATCAATCGGCCTTCAGCATCGAAGAACTCCATGCGGGTGGAGGCCACCCGGCTGCCCAGGCGCAGCACCTGGGCGGTGGCGCGAAAGGCCGGCCCGTTGCCGGGGCGCAGGTAGTCGATGCGCAGGTCGATGGTGCCCAGCTTGCCGAAGCGCTGCAGGCGCGCCTCGGCGCTCTCGTCCAGATGCCGCGCGCCGATGGCTGCCATCACCGCCAGGCCGCCCATGGCATCGAGCGTGGCACTGATGACGCCGCCGTGCAGGCGCTGGTGGGTGAAATGGCCGATCAGCTCGGGCCGCATCTGCAGGCGGGCGCTGGCGGCATCAGCGGTCAGCGATTCGATCTGCAGGCCCAGCACCTGGTTGAAGCAGATCTGGCGCTCGAACATCTCGCACAGGCGCTCGGTGAACTCCGTGTCGAAGATGCTGTTCACAGGGGCGTGGTTCATGGGAGGCATGTCGCAGGAGAGCAGAAAAGAGCAGCCGGCTCAGACCACCAGCAGTTTGTGGATCAGATCGGGCGTGGAGGCGGCGCCGTACTTCTTCATCAGCCGCGCGCGGTAGACGTCCACCGTGCGCGGGCTGATGGACAGGCGGCGGCCGATCAGCTTGCTGGTCAGGCCCTCGATCAGCAGGGCGGCGATCTCGCGCTCGCGCGGTGTCAGCTCGGCCTTGAGGCGGCGGTGCGGCGAGAGGTCGACAAAGCTCCAGATGCCTTCCGCATGAGGATCGCTGGGCTTGAGCGCGCGGCCCGAGACATGGCACCAGAACAGCTGGCCGTTGCCGAGGCGGCGCATCAGGCGGTCGTCGGCATAGCAGCCCTGGGCATCGAGGCTGGCGGTGATGCGCTCGCCGGTGCGTTCGAACTCGACCACGCTGGGGTAGAGGATCTCCAGGCTCTGGCCGACCAGGTCTTCGCGCCGCGCCTGGAACATGGCCAGCAGCTGCTGGTTGCAGTCCTGGATCAGGCGCTGCGCCGACAGCACCAAGCCCATGGGCGCAAGGTCGAAGGCGGTGCGGTAGTCGAGCGGCATGGGGGCGGGGAAGGCGGACGGGCAGGTGGGCAGGTTGGCAGACAGGTGGGGCGCGATTGTGGCTCAGGGTAGGCCGACCGGTGGCATGTAGACGACTTTCAGCGAGGGGTCCAGGCCGCTGCTGTCCATGAAGGCCAGGGCATTGGGCGTGCTCAGCAGCCAGGCGCGCAAGGCGGCCGGCTGGGCAAACTCGCGCGGTGCCCGGCCGCGGCCGCTGAAGGTCATGCGCGACCAGATGGCCTTGACCTGGGCCGCGTCTTTCTCCAGCACCCATTTGTAAAACTCATGCTTGAGCTCGCCGCCCTGGCTGCCCAGGGCCGGCCGGCCGCCGCCCGGCAGCTCCAGGGCCTCGCCCAGGAACAAGGCCGCCACCTGCTGCTGGCTCAGCAGCTTGACCGGGCTCTGCGCCGCCATCACCAGCACCGGCTGGGGCGGGCTGTAGTTCTTGATGATCTGCTCGATGCGGCCGCTGGCCTGCAAGCGCTCCAGGGCGGCCAGCAGCAGCTGCGCATCGACCCGGCCATTGCGCGGCACGGCGCAGCGGAACTCGGTGCGCGAGAGCGGCAGGCGCCAGTTGGCGAACAGGTGGCCGGGGTTGTTGCGCAGATGCCAGTCGATCTCACGCGTGTCGGACACGATGTAGGGCGAGCGGATCAGCTTGAGCTTTTGCAGATTGCGGTCCACCGCGAAGGTGTCGTCGCGCCGCAGGCGCCCGTCATTGAAACGATCTTCCAGTGCAGGGTAGACAAAACCCAGCACGGTGCCGATGGTCTGGCCGCGATGCAGCTGATCCAGGCCGGTGATGGGCACGGCCGATTCGTGGCCGGTCAGCACCGTGGCCAGCTCGAACATCGGCGGGCCCCAGTGGTAGGCCTCGGGGTTGCGCACCCAGTCACGGCTCAGGTGGCAGCGCAGATCCACGTCGCCGGCCAGCACGGCGGCATCGACCCGGGTGCGCGGCAGCACCAGGGTTTGCACGCTCATGCCCAGTTGCTCGGCCAGGGTCTGGACGATGTCGTGGTTGATGCCGGCCACCAAGGTGCCGTCGCGATAGAAGGCATAGGGCGCCGACCAGGACTGCACGGCCGAGACACGCAGCACTTTGCTCGGGTCCGGCCGGGCACCCGCTGGGGCTTGCGCCTCGGCCGGCACCATCGCCGCCAGGGCCAGGCCCGCCAGCAGCAGGCCGCGCAGGGCGCCGCGCCATGCGCCGGTGCGCGCGGCGTGCAGCAGGGGCATGGGTTTGGCGGCGTCGAGGGCGTTCATCGCGTCAGCGCCTCAGAACACAAAGTCCAGGTTCAGGCTCAGCACCCGCAGCTGGCCATCCCAGGCCGGGCCTCGGTAGTTGCCGATAGGGGGCGTCGCTGGGTAGCTGACGCTGCCGATCTGGCCCAAGCGGATCTCCTGGGTGTTGCGCAACCACTCGATGTGGAACTTGAGTGCCAGGTTCTCCGCGCAGTCCCAGCGCAGGCCGGCCTGCCAGCTGCGCCGGCCGTTGGCGCTTTGCAAAAAGCGATCGAACGCGGCGTTGGCCGCCTGCGCTGCCGGCGGCGCCCCGGCCACGGTCTGGAAGCTCAGCGGTGCTTCCACAAAGCGCGTCTGGCCAATGCCTACAAAGGGGGTGAAGGCGCCCAGCCGGCGCGAGAGCTGGGTATACCAGGCATCGGCATCGGCCACCAGGATGGAGTCGGAGCGGCGTTGCATCCATTCGCCGCTCAAGGTCCAGGCGCCGCGTTCGTAGTTCAGGCCCAGGGTGTTGATGGCCGCGCGCACCTGGCTTGGCGCGCGCGCTTTCAGCACGGCCGCGCAATTGCTGCACGCGGTCGCCCCCGAGGCCAGCGTTTGCAGCTGCGCCAGGGTGCCTGGCAGCTGGGCGTCGAGCTGGTAGTCCGAGCGGCCTAGGCGCAGGGTCCAACGGCCTTGCTGCCACTGCGCCGCCAGGGCGGTGATGGCGCTGGCCTTGACCCGGCCGGTGGTCAGGTCCACCTGGGCGCGGCCATGCACGGCGTCCAGGCTGAGCTCGCCGGGGCCCATGGCTTGGCGCCAGATGGCGCCCAGGCCATCGACCTTGCTGATGGGGTTGAGGTGGTAGAGCGAGCTGTAGGGCCGCACATTGGTCTGCGCATAGGCCACATTGCGGGTTTCCGACAGCAGAAAGACCGGCAGTGCCAGCCGCCCGGCGCGCAGGCTCAGCGGCGGCGTGGGCTCCCAAGCGAGGTAGAGCCACTCGGTGCGCGGCCGGAAGCGCAGCACGATGTCGTCCTTGGCCAGCACCTGCCAGACCAGGCGCAGCGGTCCGTTGGGGTTGAGCGTCAGCTGGGCCGAGAGCTGGCTGTCGCCGTCGAAGCGCCAGTCGCGCAGCGAGGCATTGGCATTGCGCGCATCGGGCCGCATGCTGGCCACGGCGTCGTTGGAGCGGTAGGCGCCCAGGGTGCCAAAACCATCAAGCTTGAGCCAGTCGGCCAGCTCACCGGGTTCCGGCGCCGGCTCGGTGCGCGCACTGGTGGCTCCTGCAGCCAGCAAGAGCAGCGGCAGCAGCATCGATCGTCGCCAGCCGTGGCGTGCTGCATCCTTCATAGCAGGGCGTAAGTGGTGGTGGCCTGGGCGGCCAGGCGTTCATCGGGATTGAGGATGTCGATGCTGCCAAAGGCCAAGCTTTTGCCGCTTCGCAACACCCGGGCGCGGATCAGGCAGAAGGGCCCTGACACCGGGCGCAGAAAACTGGTCTGCAGCTGCACCGTGGTCATGGGCTTGAATTCGCCCAGCTCGGTCATCATGGCCAGCACCATGGCCGTGTCGGCCGCGGCCATGGCCACCTGGCCACACATCACCCCGCCGACATGGACGAAGGCCGGCTTCACCGGCAGGCGCAGGCTCACCTCCCCGGGCGCGCAGCCCAGCACCTCCAGGCCCATCTCCGCAATCCAGGGCGCGAAGATGCGGGGCAGGGCGGCTTGCAGATCGGCGGCTTGCAGCGGTGGCGCAGAGGGCATGGCGTGCTTTCTTGGGTCAGGGCATGTAGACGATGCGCAAGGTGTTGTCGACCAGGGTCAGGGGCAGGTAGCCGATGGCCTCAGTATGGCGCTGAAGAAAACTCTTGGTGGCTTCCGGGCTGCTCAGCTCGGTGGGGGCGCGCCGCCGCCCGCCGAACTGCTGCGCCGCCCAGGACGCACGGTACTGCGCCGGCTCACGCTGGAGGATGGCGGCAAAGAACTGCTGGCGCTCCGGGCCAGCACTCATTACAGGCAGGGCCGGCACCTCGTCCAGCAGGCTCAGGCGTTGTCCCAGGAAGAGCTCGGCCAGGGCCCTGCGGCCGACCTCGCGCAACGGGCTGCGCACCGACACCACCACCGCCAGCGCCGGCGCAGTGCGGGCGGCCACGATCTGCTCGATGCGGCCGCTGCTGAGCAGCTGATCGAGGCTGGCCAGCACCTGCCTGGCCTCAAAGCGCCCGCGAGGCGACACGGTGCAGCGGTAGGGGCGAGAGCCCAGCGGCAGGCGCCAGGAGGCCAGGCGCTCCTCCCCGCCAGGCGTGCTGACCCCGGCCTGCAGGCTGATGAACCAGCTCAAGGTCTGGCGGCTGCTGACGCCATAGGGGTGGCGATCCTTGGCGAGCTTGCGCAGCATGCGCTCTTCATCGAGCGCATCGTCGCGCTTGACTCGACCCTGCAGGAACAGCACTTCGAGCGCCGGGTAGGCCTGGGCTTGCAGGGTGCCGATCACGGCGCCCTGGGGCAGTTGCTCCAGGGTGTCCACGCCGGCCGCGCTTGGGTGGGCGCTGAGCATGTCCTGCAGCTCGAACAGGGGCGGGCTCTGGGGCAGGCCATCGGGGCGAGAGTTTTGCAGCGGGCTCAGATTGCAGGCGATGTCGGCCTCGCCGCTGAGCAAGGCACTCTCGATCCGCAGCCGGGGCAAGGCCAGCCACTCGATGCGGGTTTTCAGCGCAGCTGCCAGTTCCTGCGCAATCTCCACATCAATGCCGGCGCTGGCCTGTTGATCGCGCCAGACGACAAAAGGAGGGCTGATGGAACGGGAGACCGCGACCCGCAGGGCAGGCGGCTCCTCTGCGCAGCGGGCGGGCAGGGGCAGGCCACTGCACAGGACCAAGGTCGAGCACAGGGCCCACCCGCCCGCGAGCCACTTGCCAGGCCTGCGGCGCATGGGGTGCTCGGTGTCTTGGGAGAGGCGCATGTTCGCGGCCGGTTCAGAACACAAAATCTGCGCTGACCGTCAGCAGGTTCAGACGCCCATCCCAGGGCGCGCCATGGGGCAGCAGGCGGATTTCGCCATCGCGCGGCGTGCTGCGGTCGCGCGTGGCGGTCCAGCGTTCGAGCTGCAGCTTGAGGGCCAGCTTCTCGAAACAGTCCCAGCGCAGGCCCAGCAGTTCGATGCGGCGGTCCCAGGGGCGTTGCAGGCTGAGGTCCAGGTCGGCCAGGCTCTGCGCGCTCGCTTCGGGGCTGCCGGGTGCCGCTTGCAAGCCCAGCGGCGCTTCGGTGTGGGCGGAACGACCGATCGCGGCATAGGGCGTCCAGCGTCCGAAGCGGTGCGACAGCAGGGCGTACCAGGCATGGACCTTGGCGTTGAACGCCGAGTTGCCGCCGCGCCGCATGGCCTCGGTGGTCAGCGTCCAGTCCTCATGCTCCCAGACCAGGGCGAGGTTGATCACATGGCCCTCGACGCCTCGGGTGCGCGCGCGCTGCGGCAGGACCGCGCTGCAGTTGAGGCAGAGCTGCGGCGAGTTGCTCAGCGCTTGCAACTGCGCCTCCAGGCCGGGCGAGATCAAATCGAAGCGAAACGCGGCGGCGCCCAGGCGCAAGGCCAGGCCCTCGCGCTGCCAGCGCAGGGCGCTGGCCAGCAGGGCCTGGGTGTCCACCCGTCCGCGTGGCACGGTCAGGCGGTTGCGCCCGGCGCCCAGGTCCCAGCTGAGGTTGCCGCCCAGCGCCGCGCCGCTCCAGCTGGCGTTGACGCCGTCGACCGGCTCGCTGCTGTTCAGTCCGTACACCGCTGACATGGGGCGAACGGGCGTGTGGGCAAAGCCGACGCGGCTGCTCTCCGAGCTCAGAAAGATCGGCAGTGGCTGGCGCCCGACACGCAAGGACCAATCCGGCGCGAATTGCCAGCCCAGATAGGCCCATTCGGTGTTCGGTCGATAGCTGCGGGACAGATCGTCCCGGGCTTGCACCTGCCAGACCCACTCCACCGTGTCGCTGCTGGACCAGCGCAGTTGCAGGCCCAGCACGGTGTCGCCGTCGGCGCGCCACCGCCCCGCTTGCGAGGCCAGCCGCACCCGCTCGCCGGGCCGAGCCGCCACCACGGCATCGTCATTGCGGTAGGCCGACAGGGTGCCGAAGCCTTCCAGCTGCAGGCCCTGCGCGCTGGGAGCGCCCTGAGCGAGCGCAGGGCTGGACAGGCCGCCGAGCAGGCACCCGAGCCCCATCAGCCGCGCGACCCAGGCGGGTCGAGGCGTTTGCCATCCCTTCATGCGGTTCTCCTGGAGTGAGCGCGTGTGCGCATTCCGACCGTCGAGTGTTAGGCGATTCTACGTAATGCCTACGTAATGTCTTAGGTAGTACGCTCTGCGGCTTCCGGTGGATTGATGGAGAAGCATCGATGAACAAGGTTTTTGCGAGCGCGGCTGAGGCGCTGTCCGGCCTGGTCCGAGACGGCCAGCTGCTGGCCGTGGGCGGCTTCGGCCTCTGCGGCATCCCCGAGGCTTTGATTGCCGCGCTGCGCGACAGCGCCGTCAAGGACTTGACGGTCATTTCCAACAACGCCGGCGTCGACGGCTTCGGCCTCGGCCAACTGCTGGAAACGCGCCAGATCAAGAAGATGATCTCCAGCTATGTGGGCGAGAACAAGGAGTTCGAGCGCCAGTACCTGGCCGGCGAGCTGCAGCTGGAGTTCACCCCGCAAGGCACGCTGGCCGAGAAGCTGCGCGCTGGTGGCGCCGGCATCCCGGCCTTCTACACCCGCACCGGCGTCGGCACCATCGTGGCCGAAGGCAAGGAGCTGCGCGAGTTCGACGGCCAGACCTATGTGCTGGAGCATGCACTGACGCCCGATGTGGCCCTGGTCAAGGCCTGGAAAGCCGACAAGAGTGGCAATCTGGTCTTCCGCCGCACCGCGCGCAACTTCAACCCGGCCGTGGCCATGGCCGGCAAGATCACCGTGGTCGAGGTGGAGCAGCTGGTCGAGGTCGGCGAGATCGACCCCGATGCCGTGCACTTGCCCGGCATCTATGTCCAGCGCATCGTGGTCAATGCCACGCCCGAAAAGCGCATTGAGAAACGCACCTTGACTGTGAAGGAGGCTTGATCATGGCCTGGACCCAAGACCAAATGGCCGCCCGCGCGGCCCAGGAACTGCAAGACGGCTTCTACGTCAACCTCGGCATCGGCATCCCCACCCTGGTGGCCAATTTCGTGCCCAAAGACATCGAGGTCTGGCTGCAGAGCGAGAACGGCATGCTGGGCATCGGCCCCTTCCCGACCGAGGACGAGGTCGACGCCGACCTGATCAACGCCGGCAAGCAGACTGTCACCACCATCCCCGGCTCCAGCATCTTCGGCAGCCACGAGAGTTTCGCCATGATCCGCGGCGGCAAGATCAATCTGTCCATCCTCGGCGCCATGCAGGTCAGCGAGAAGGGCGATCTGGCCAACTGGATGATCCCGGGCAAGATGGTCAAGGGCATGGGCGGCGCCATGGACCTGGTGGCCGGCGTCAAGCGCGTGATCGTGCTGATGGAGCATGTGGCGCGCAAGAAGGACGGCACGACCGACCTCAAGATCCTGCCCCAGTGCACCCTGCCGCTGACCGGCCTGGGCGTGGTCAACCGCATCATCACCGACCTGGCCGTCATGGACGTGACGCCCGAGGGCCTCAAGCTCGTCGAGTTGGCCGAGGGCGTGACGCGCGAAGAGGTGCAGAGCAAGACGGGCGTGCCGCTGCTCTGAGGCGGGCGCGCCAGGGGCTGCATGCCCCGAGCGCTTGTCAGAAGGCCGGTGTGTTCACCGGCCTTTTTTTTGGCGCGCTTGCTTGATGGATCGGCTTCCGGTCGTATTTCATGCCGGCGAGCTCGGCATGGGCTGGCGGCAACATTTGCTTGCAAGCCCAGCCGTTTTGGGCCCGAACGTACGGGCATGCGCGGCTAGAGTGCCAGGCAGACACTGCCCCGCCTCTTACCTTTGTGTGCCGCCATGATGCCTGTCGCCGATCATCCCGAATTGCTGACCGAAGACCTGCGCGCCCTGGGCGCTGAAGCCTCCTCGCCCCTTCCTGCTCCCCAGCCTGCTGCATCTGCGCCTGGGCTGGCTTCGGTGTCCGGCCTCTTGCCCTTGACTGCCGCGGCCGGGCTGAGCGCCTGCGGTGGTGGCGGTGGCGGTGGCGGGGAGGGCGGCACAGCTCCCACGCCCGCACCGCCTCCAGCGCCCCCACCGGCGCCGCCGTCCGAGGCTGAGGCCGCGCGTTTTCTGGCCCAGGCGGGCTTTGCGGCCAGCACGGCCGAGATCAGCAAGGTGCAGGCCCAGGGCTACAGCGCCTGGCTCGATGAGCAGTTCGCGGCCACGGGCAGCCAGGGGCATTTCGATTGGATGGTCGCCAAGGGTTACGCGATTGAGGCCAACAAGAACAATTTCAGCGGTGTGGACAACACGCTCTGGCGCAAGCTGCTGAGCTCGCCCGACCCGCTGCGCCAGAAAGTGGTGCTGGCCCTGTCGGAGATCTTCGTGGTCTCCATGGCCGGCTTGCCGATCAGCTGGCCAGGCTTTGCGGTGGCGGCCTATGTGGACATGCTGGAGCAGCGGGCCTTCGGAACCTTCCGCGAGCTGATCGAGGGCGTCAGCTTGTCGAACGCCATGGGCGTCTACCTCAATATGCGCGGCAACAAAAAGGAAGACGCGGCCACCGGCCGGGTGCCTGACGAGAACTATGCGCGCGAGCTGATGCAGCTCTTCACCGTTGGCCTGGTCGAGCTGAAGCTTGATGGCACGCCGGTGCTCGATGCCGCGGGCAAGCCCAAGGACACCTACACCCAGGCCCAGATCAGCGAACTGGCACGGGTGCTGACCGGCTGGGAGTTCGATGGCGCCAGCGTCACCGACCCGGCTTTCATGAAAAAGCCCATGGTGCATCTGGCGGCGCGCTTTTCGGTCGGGCCCAAGAAGGTGCTGTCGGTCGATGTGCCCGCCTCGGCCACCGGGCCGGAGGCGCTCAAGATCGCGCTCGACACCCTGGCCAACCATGCCAATGTCGGCCCCTTCTTCAGCCGCCAGCTGATCCAGCGCCTGGTCGCGTCCAACCCCAGCCCTGCCTATGTGCAGCGGGTGGCGGCCGTGTTCAACAACAACGGCCAGGGCCAGCGCGGCGACCTCAAAGCCGTGGTCCGTGCGGTGCTGCTGGACAGCGAAGCGCGCACGCCCGGCAGCTCGCCTTCCAGCGGCCGCCTGCGTGAGCCCATCCAGCGCTTCATCCAGTGGGGCCGCAGCTTCGGCGTCAACTCGCCCACCGAGCTCTGGAACATCGGCGATCTGAGCAACCCGGCCAGCCGCCTGGGCCAGAGCCCCCTGCGCAGCCCCTCGGTGTTCAACTTCTTCCGGCCCGGCTATGTGCCGCCCAACTCGCAGCTGGGCACGGCCCAGATCACCGCGCCCGAGTTCCAGCTCTGCAACGAGAGCACGGTGGCCGGTTACCTCAACTACATGCAGAGCGTGATCGCCAACGGCACGGGCGAGGTCAAGCCCAGCTACACGGCCGAGCTGGCGCTGGCGGCCGATGCGCCGGCCCTGGTGCAGCGTGTGGCCTTGCTGCTGGCTGGCGGTGGCTTGAGCCCCGCCACGGCCAACACCATCGCCACCGCGGTGGCCACCATCAATGCCAGCAGCGATGCCGGCAAGCTGAACCGTGTGCAGGCCGCCATCCTGCTGGTCATGGCCAGCCCCGAATACCTGATCCAGAAATGAAGACAGGGAGACCCACCATGACATCGGTTCACCGCCTCCCGACCCTGCAACGCCGCGAGTTTCTGCGCCGCGCCTCCGCCCTCGGCGTGGCCGGCGCAGCCGCGCCCTGGGCCCTCAATCTCGCCGCACTGGGTGAAGCCGCGGCGCAGACAGCGCCGAACGACTACAAGGCCCTGGTCTGCGTGTTTCTCTACGGCGGCAATGACTACGGCAACACCGTCATTCCCTATGACGCGCCCAGCCACACGGCCTACCAGACCATACGCCAGACCCTCGCCATCTCGCGCGATCAACTGGCCGCCACGGCGCTGACACCGCGTGTGGCCTTGCCCGATGCACGGCAGATGGCGCTGTCGCCGCAGATGGCGCGGCTGAAGACGATTTTTGATGCGGGCAAGCTCGGCGTGCTGCTCAATGTCGGCCCCTTGGTCCAACCCACCACCCTGGCGCAGTACAAGGCGCAGAGCGTGCCCCTGCCGCCCAAGCTGTTCTCGCACAACGACCAGTCCAGCATCTGGCAGGCCAGCACGCCCGAAGGCGCCATCTCCGGCTGGGGCGGTCGCCTGGGCGACCAGTTTCTCAGCGCCAACGGCAACGCCACTTTCACTTGCATCAATGTCTCGGGCAATGCGGTCTTCATGGCCGGCCAGCAGGCGGTGCAGTACCAGATGTCCACCAGCGGTGCGGTCGCCATCAACGGCGTCACCCGGCCGCTCTACGGCTCGCAGGCCTGCGCCGATGCGCTGCGCAGCCTGATCACGGCCGAGCGCAGCCACTGGATGGAGCAGGAGCTGAACCGCGTGGTCAGCCGCTCGGTCAATGCCCAGGCCATCGTCGCCTCGGCACTGAACACCTTGCCGGCCCTGAACACGGTCTTCGACACCACCAACAGCCTGGCCACCCAGCTGCAGATGGTGGCCAAGATGATTGCCGCGCGCAGCAGCATGGGCGCCAAGCGCCAGGTGTTTTTCGTCTCCATCGGCGGTTTTGACCTGCACGATTTCCTGCCCGACCAGCACCCGGGCCTGCTGCGCAAGGTGTCTGAGGCGCTGGGCAGCTTCTACGACGCCACCGTGGAGCTGGGTGTGGCCAACCAGGTCACTGCATTCACCGCCAGCGATTTCGGCCGCACCCTGACCAGCAATGGCGATGGCTCCGACCACGGCTGGGGCAGCCACCATTTCGTGCTGGGCGGCGCGGTCAAGGGCGGGCGCTTCTGGGGCCAGGCCCCGGTGGTGGCGGTCAACGGGCCGGACGATGTCGGCCAGGGGCGCTTGCTGCCCACCAGCTCGGTCGATCAGCTGGGCGCCACCCTGGCCGGTTGGATGGGCGTGCCGGCCAGCGACCTGAGCCGTGTCATGCCCCAGATCGCCAACTACACGCAAAAAGACCTGGGATTCTTCCTCTGAGGCTCGGGCGGCGGCTGGACTAGGATCGACGGGTTCGCCCTGTCTCCATCTTTTCGATCGTTGTCCGATCGCTCGCTCATGCTTCCACGTCGTTTTCGCCCCCTGCGGCTGGCGCTGCCCCTGCGCGTGCTGGCCTCGCTGTCCCTGCTGGCGCTGGCCGCCTGCGCCACGCCCGATGCCCTGGCACCGGCCGGCAAGCCCCCATCGCCCGATCTGATCCAGCCCGAGTCCGCCAGCGGCTGGACGGCCAAGCAGGCCCAGGCCAGCGCCCATTTCGCCGTGGCCGCCGCCCACCCCCTGGCTTCGGATGCCGGCCGCGAAATCCTGCTGGCCGGTGGCAGCGCGCTCGATGCGGCGATCGCTGTGCAGATGGTCTTGACCCTGGTCGAGCCCCAGTCCAGTGGCATCGGCGGCGGCGCCTTCTTGCTGCACTGGGATGGCGCCAAGGTGCAGGCTTTTGATGGCCGCGAAACCGCGCCGGCTGCGGCCGACGAAAACCTCTTCCTCAAGCCCGACGGCAAGCCCATGCCCTATCTGCAGGCCGTGGTCGGCGGCCGCTCGGTGGGCACGCCGGGCCTCTTGCGCATGCTGGAGCAAGCCCATGCCCAGCATGGCAAGCTGCCCTGGGCGCGATTGTTCGAGCCGGCCATTCGCCTGTGCGAGCAGGGCTATGCCTTGAGCGGTCGCAGCCACAAGCAGTTGCTCAACAACACGGCTCTGCGCCAGGACCCGCAGGCCGGCGCCTACTTCTTCGATGTCCAAGGTCAGGCTCTGCCTGAGGGCACCCGCCTGCGCAACCCGGCCCTGGCCGCCGTGCTGCGCCAGGTGGCGGCCGGTGGCGCCGATGCCTTTTTGAAAGGCACTGTTGCTCAGGACATCGTGCGCCGCGTGCGCGGCCATACCGGCAACCCCGGCCTGCTCAGCGAGGCCGATCTGGCCGGCTACCAGCCACGCCAGCGCGAGGTGCTGTGCACGCCCTGGCGCGGCCAGCAGGTCTGCGGCTTCCCGCCGCCGTCTTCCGGCCATCTGACCGTGATGCAGATGCTGGGCATGCTGCCGGCGCAGACCCCGGCCCAGGCCTTCAGCGAGGGCGTGCCCAGTGCTGCTTGGCTGCACCGTTATGCCGAGGCCAGCAAGCTGGCCTTTGCCGACCGCGCGCAATACATCGCCGACCCCGATTTCGTGGCCGCGCCCGGCGGTGATTGGCGCAGCCTGCTGGCACCCGAGTACCTGCAGGCGCGCGCAGCGCTGATCGGCCCACGCAGCATGGCCAGCGCCGCCGCAGGCCAGCCCGCCGCACCGGTGCGCGTGGGCTGGGCACCCATGCCCGATCAGCCTGAGCATGGCACCAGCCACATCAGCATCATCGATGCGGCCGGCCGGGCGGTGGCCATGACCACCTCGATCGAGGCTGGCTTTGGCGCCCGGATCATGAGCGACGGCGGCACCGGCCTGCCCGGCGGCTTCATGCTCAACAACCAGCTGACCGACTTCGCCCTGGCGCCCCGCGACGAGCAGGGCCGGCCGGTGGCCAACCGCCTGCAGCCGGGCAAGCGCCCGCGCTCCAGCATGGCGCCGACCCTGGTGTTCGACGCCAGCGGCCGCCGTCTGAGCATGAGCCTGGGCTCGCCCGGCGGGCCGGCCATCATCCATTTCGTGGCCAAGACCTTGCTGGCCACCGCCGACTGGCAGTTCGATGTGCAGCAGGCGCTGGACCTGCCCAATTTCGGCAACTTCGGCGGGCCTGTGTTCCTGGAGCAAGGGCGCTTCCCGGCGGCCACGCGCGAGGACCTGCAGGCGCGCGGCCACCGCCTGGTCGAGACGGAACTGACCAGCGGCATCCAGGCCATCCAGCGCAGCCCCACGGGCTGGCTGGGTGGGGCCGATCCCCGGCGCGACGGCGCGGTGCGCGGCGACTGAGCCGGCCCCGGAGCGCGGGCGCTGCGCATTTGCTTACAGGCTGAGGCGCGATCGCGTCATCGGCCGAGCGAGCTCCGGCGTTGGGCATGGCATCGCCACCATCCCTTCGGAGCTTGAATCATGTGGACTTTGCGCACCTCGGTACTCGTGGCTGGCCTGGCTTTGAGTCTGGCCGGTTTGGGGCAAACCGCCCAGGCGTCCGATATCGGTGTGTCGGTGTCGGTCGGCCAGCCCGGTTTTTACGGGCGCATTGATCTCGGCTCGGCCGGCCCGGCGCCACGCCTGATCTACAACGAGCCGATCTGGGTGCAGGGCCGCCCGCATCACCACCGCGCGCGTGTGCGCGTGGATCCCTGGTATCTCTATGTGCCACCGGGCCACGCCCGCCATTGGGCTCGCCACTGCGGCGACTACGGCGCCTGCGGCCGGCCGGTGTACTTTGTGCAGGAAGGCTGGTACCGGGAGGTCTATGGCCCGCGGCGCGGCGGCGATGAGGGCTTGCGTCATGGCCATGGACATCGCCATGGCCACCACCATAGCCACCCCTACGGTCGCTGAGCCAATCAGCCCACGGGCCTGCGGTTCGCCAGGGGCAGGCGAAGGCTTCCCAGTGATGGTCGGCGGCCGGTCAGCTGCGCGCTGATGGCTGCCTGCAGCGGCGGCAGGTGGCGGGCGAGGGTCAGCACGCCTTTGCGCAAGAGTCGCGCCGGCGCACGCTCATCGGTGAACAGATTCACCACCGCATTGGTGCCCTGGTAGATGGCCCAGGTGCGGCGGCGGTGCCTGTCGGCATAACGTTGCAGCAGCTCGGCATCACCAAGGTCCTGGCCGCGCAGCTGGGCGCCTCCCAGCAGATCAGCCAGCGTCTGCACCCCGTAGAGCCCGAAGTTGTAGCCATGCGCGGTGACCGGGTGCATGCCCACGGCGGCATCGCCGACCAGGGCCAGGCGCCGGGTGGCGAAACGGTGGGCGTAGCAGGCCACCAGGGGGTAGAGGTGGCGCGGGCTGGCCAGGCGGATATCGCCGAGCCGGCCTTGCAACTGGGTTTGCACCCAGGCGCGAAAGCGCTCCGCCTCCCAGGCCTGCATCTCGGCCGCGCGGTCGGCGCTGACGGTCAGCACCAGGGAACTGCAGCCGCCCTTGAGTGGCAGCAGGGCCAGGGTGTGGCCGTAGTGGAAACACTCCAGCGCTATGCCCTCGTTGGGCGCGCTGTGGGCCAGGCGGCAGACGATGACGCTGCGGCCGAAGTCGCGCATCTGTGCGCCGATGCCGGCCATGCGGCGCAGGGCGGAGAAGCGGCTGTCGGCGGCGATCACCAGGGGCGCCCGCAAGCGCTCGCCGGTGCTCAAATAAAGCTCGGCCAGCTCCGGTGTGGCGTTCAAATTCAGGCCGCTGACGCGGCAGTCGCTGCGCAGTTCGATGCGCTCGGCGCGTTGCTCGACGGCCCGGTAGGCAATCCGGCGCAGCCATTGGTTGGCGACCAGATAGCCCAGCTCGCCCTGGCCGTCGGCGGTGCCGAAGCCCAGGTACTCGGGCGCGGAGCCATCGAAGACATGGGCGCGGCGCAGCGGCGCGATTTCCTCCGGCGGCAGCAGAGCCCATTGACCCAGGCGCTCCAGCACCGCGCGGCCCGGGTGGGTGAGGGCGATCTCGCGGCCGTCTTCGGCCGGGTCTCGCAGGGCGCTCAGCGGCGCGGCTTCCAGCACGCAACTGCGGATGCCGGCATCGGCCAGGGCGCAGGCCATGCTCAGGCCGGCGGGGCCGCCGCCGACGATGAGCACGCGCTGCGTTTCGTCTGGCAGCGAGGAGGAGGGGGTGGAAGAGGAGGTGGAAGAGGGCTGGATCGACATGGTCGCCCAGCCTAAGGCCGGGCGAGCGCCGCGGCCTTGATCGGGATCAGCGTTGCGTCTTCTTGCTGAGGGCCAGCAGGCTCAGGCCGCCGACCAGCAAAAAGCTCAGCCCGCTCCAGATCTCGTAGGGCAGGCCCAGCAGGCGGTAGGCCGCCGCATCCTTGCAGGTGGCGGTGACCATGAAGACAAAAGGCCAGCGCATTTCCAGATCCAGCGCATTGAGCAGGGTTTCGGCGAATGTTTGCTTGCAGCTGTCCATCAGCGAGGCGACTTCATGCTGGTAATAGGCCGAGGCCAGGCCGGCCACCGCCAGGACCAGCAGGGCTAGCAGGCTGGCCGTGCGCAGCGGGCGCTGGCGCTTGAACAGCCAGCCCAGCAGGGCCACAGCGGCGATCAGCAAAAAGATGCCGCGCTGCATCACACACCAGGGGCAGGGCTTGACCCCGAAGCCATGCTGGGCGACCAGGGCGAAGGCCACGGCGGCCAGGCTGCCCAGCCCGATGCCGGCCAAGGCCTGCTCGGGGAACTTCGAGACCTTGAGGAACATCAGTCGGCTTCCACTTCCACAATCATTTCGATCTCGACGCAAGCGCCCATGGGGATCTGCGCCACGCCAAAGGCGCTGCGGGCATGGGCGCCCTTGGCGCCGAAGACCTGGCCGATCAGCTCGGACGCACCATTGGTGACCAGGTGCTGCTCGGTGAAATCCGGCGTGCTGTTGACCAGGCTCATCAGCTTGACGATGCGTGTGATCTTGTTCAGGTCGCCCACGGCTGCATGCAGGGTGCCCATCAGGTCGATGGCGATGGCGCGCGCGGCGGCCTGGCCGGTGGCGGTGTCGGTGTCGCGGCCGAGCTGACCGACCCAGGCCTTGCCGTCCTTCTTGGCGATGTGGCCGGACACAAAAACCAGATTGCCGGTGCGCACGAAAGGCACGTAGGCCGCGGCGGGCACGGCCAGCGGCGGCAGAGTGATGCCCAGGGTTTCGAGCGTGGTGTAGATGTTGCTGGTGTTGCTGTTGCTCATGGCGAGACCGCTTTCTTCTGCATGCTGAATTCGGAGGATCGCGGCGCGGGCCAGCGGCTGTCAAAGCGGCGCCGCCCTGGCTACGATCGGGTGGCGCGCATCCTACACCGAGCGGCCCGACGGGCCGCCTCGGCACGGCCACCGCTGAGCCCGGATGCGCTGCTGCCGGAGCACGTGAGACGCATGCACTCTCCCGCAACTGCTGATCCGCTGCAGGCTGTGGCTCGCCGTGTGCCGGCGACGCTGTGGCCATTTCGCCTGGCGCTGCCGGCCCTGGCCTGGCTGGCCGGTCTGGCCTGTGTGCAGCTGCAGCGTGAGCTGCCGGGCGAGGGCGAGTTTGCGGCGGTCCTGTTGCTCGGCCTGGCCTGCCTGGTTGCGGCAATGCGCAGCCGCGTTGCGCCTGCTTTGCGCCTGGCCGGGCTCAGTCTTGCGGCTGGCTTGCTGGCCTTCAGCTACGGCAGCTGGCGCGCCGAACAGCGCCTGGCCGAGCGCTTGCCCGAGGCTTGGGAGGGGCGCGATCTGTTGCTGATCGGTCGGGTCGACTCGCTGCCGGCCGCCACCCTGGGCCAGGCCGGAGCCCCGGGCTGGCGCTTCGAGTTCGCGCTGGAGGCCGTCCATGCCGGGCCGCTGACCAGCGATCCTCCGCTGCAGCTGCCGCCGCGCCTGCTGCTGAGCGCTTTTGCTGAACATGCCGATGCCGCGCCGCCGCCGCTGCGTGCGGGCGAACGCTGGCAGTTGCTGGTGCGACTCAAGCAGCCGCAAGGCCTGATGAACCCGCATGGCTTCGACTACGAGCTCTGGATGTTCGAGCAAGGCCTGCGCGCCAGCGGCGTGCTGCGGCTGGGCGGGGCGCAGCGGCGCCTGGCCGAGGCGCCCTTCGCCAGCATCGATGCGGCGCGCCAGCGCCTGCGCGAGGCCTTGCAGCGCCGCGTCAGCGAGCCCCGCGCGGCCGGCGTGCTGGCGGCCTTGAGCCTGGGTGACCAGGCCGCCATCAGCCGCGCCGACTGGGCCTTGTTTCGCGACACCGGCCTGAGCCATTTGCTCAGTGTCAGCGGCCTGCATGTGACCATGTTCGCCTGGGCGGCCCAGGGCCTGCTGGGCTGGGCCTGGCGCGGCAGTGCGCGCCTGTGCCTGCGCTGCCCGGCACCGGCAGTCGCCCGTTGGGGCGGGGTGGCGGCGGCCCTGGCCTATGCCTTGTTTTCGGGTTGGGGTGTGCCGGCGCAGCGCACGGTCTGGATGCTGGCCAGCCTGGCTTTGATGCGCAGCGCGGGTGTGCGTTGGCCCTGGCCGCTGGCCTTGCTGCTCTCGGCCTTGGTGGTCACGGCGGTCGACCCGTGGGCAGTCTGCCAGGCCGGTTTCTGGTTGTCGTTCTGTGCCGTGGGTCTCTTGATGGCGGCGGGTGACAGTGAACCCGCGCGCGGCTGGCGCGCCCAGCTGATGGCCGGCCTGCGCAACCAGGCGGTGGCCACCCTGGGCCTGGCGCCGCTGAGCCTGCTGTTCTTTCAGCAGCTGTCTGTGGTGGGCGTGCTGGCCAATCTGCTGGCCATCCCCTGGGTCAGCCTGGTGATCACGCCCTTGGCCCTGGGTGGGGCGGTCCTGCCGGGCTTGTGGATCTGGGGTGCGTGGTGCGTGGACTTGATGATGGCCCTGCTGCGCTGGCTGGTGAGCTGGCCGCTGGCGGTCTGGACGGTGCCGGTGGCGCCCTTGTGGGCGCAGGCTGCGGGCTTGGCAGGCGGCGTCTTGTTGGTGTTGCCTCTGCCATGGCGTTTGCGTGCTTTGGGCTTGGCGCTGGTGGCGCCTTTGCTCTGGCCGGCGCCCGAGCGCCCGCGCGAGGGTGAGTTCGAGTTCCTGGCTGCCGATGTGGGTCAGGGCACGGCCGTGCTGCTGCGCACGGCAAACCAGGCCTTGCTCTACGATGCCGGCCCGCAGTACGCACCTGGGGTGGACGCGGGCCAGCGCGTGCTGCTGCCGCTGTTGCGCGCGCTCGGTGTGCGCCAGCTCGACCAGTTGCTGCTCAGCCACCGTGACAGCGACCATGTGGGCGGTGCGGCGTCCGTGGCCGCCGGCCTGCCGGTGCGGGTGTTGCGCAGCTCGCTGGAGCCCGGCCATCCGCTGCACCGCCTGTTCCCGAGCTCGCTGCCTTGCGAGGCCGGCCAGGGCTGGGTCTGGGACGGCGTGCAGTTCGAGCTGCTGCATCCGAGCGCTGAGCAGATCCGCCAGCAGCAGCTCAAGAGCAATGAGTTGTCTTGCGTACTGCGCGTGCGCAATGCCTCGGGCCAGCACAGCGCGCTCCTGATGGGGGATCTGGAGGCCGGGCAGGAGGCCGAGTTGCTGCGCCGCCATCGTCCCCAAGACCTGCGCGCCGAACTGCTGCTGGTGCCGCACCACGGCAGCAAGACCTCTTCCACGCCCGAGCTGCTGGCGGCCGTGGCGCCGCGCTGGGCGGTGGTGCAGTCGGGCTACCGCAATCGCTTCGGCCATCCGGCGCTGCCGGTGCTGGCGCGCTACCAGGCGGCCGGCATCGAGGTCTTCAACAGCCCGGACTGCGGCGCCTGGCGCTGGCGCAGCGAAACGGGGGAGCCCAGCTGCCAGCGGCAGGTGGACCGGCGCTACTGGCATCGAACGCCAGCGCGAGAGCCCGCCTGGGCCGGGCCGCCGGCACCCGCAGAGGTTGCGGCCTCTGCGCCTGCCTCCGACGAGGTCGCGCCGCCCTGGTGAGGCGCAGGGCTTGCTTCAGCTCCGACGCTTCAGCTTGATCTCGAATAGCGTGGGCCAGAGCTTGCCGGTGACGAAGAGGCGCTTGCCGGCGGCGTCCCAGGCGATGCCGTTGAGCACCTCGGGCGCGTCCTCGGCCTGCGGCTTGCGCGGCCCGCTGCGGGTTTGCGGCGGCAGTTGGCTGCGCAGGCCGCGCAGGTCGATCCAACCGCGCACCTGGCCGCTGGTCGGGTCGATGCGGGCGATGATGTCGGCCTGCCAGATGTTGGCGTAAATCTCGCCGTCCACCCATTCCAGCTCGTTGAGCTGGTCCACCGGTTGGCCCAGGGCGCGCACCGGGATGCGGCGCAGCTCGCGCAAGGTCTTGGGCTCCAGCACCCGCAGCTCGGCGCTGCCGTCGCTGAGGTAGAGGTGCTGCTCGTCGTGGGTCAGGCCCCAGCCTTCGCCGGGCAGCTTGTACTCGCGCTTGGGCTCGAAGCTCTTGAGGTCGAAGACAAAGACCTTGTGCGTGGTCCAGGTCAGCAGGTAGAGCTCGTCCTTCCAGGCTGTCAGGCCTTCGGCGAAATGCTCTTGGGCGATGTCCCGTTTTTGCAGCACCTGACCATCGTCCAGGCGCACACGGCGGATGCTGGAGCGACCGTTCAGCCCCGTGCTCTCAAACAGCTGGCCGTCGCGGAACAGCAAGCCCTGGGTGAAGGCCGTGGGGTCATGCGGGTAGCGCTTGATCACCTCGGGCTCGTCCACCGGCAAGGCCATGCGCTGCGCGTGCGCCGCCGGGCTCCAGCCCCCCAGGGCCAGCACAACTGCGAGCAAGGCCAGGCTCAGGCCATGGCGAAACCAGGTGCGGCGGGTGGGCGGCAGGGCAGCAGGGGTCATGAGAACGGTGCGGTGGTTGAGGGGGATGCCGTTGCAGTGCGGCGCGGCGCAAGCCGCAGTGTGCCTCAGGCGACCTGGCGGCCGCAGCGGCGGCACTGTCGGGCCGGTTCGGTCAGTCAGTCTGGAATCAGGCTCATGCCATCCGCACCGCCGCGGCGAGGCATGCCATCGCCCGGCAGCGCCACCCAGGATGCTCCATCGCTGCAGAAGTAGTGCCCGCTAGCGCTAGGCCACTGGTCGACCGCCGGACCGCCGACTTCGGGCCCGAGCACAGCCCCGGCAGGCACGCCGACGATCTCGGGCATGCGGGCATCCAGGGTGTAGAGGTGGCTGCCGCAGTGGCCGCAGAAAAAGCGCCGGCCGTTCGCCGTGGGCGCGAACTCGCGCAAGGCGGCCTGACCCTGGATCTGCACGGTTTCCCCAGGCAGGCTGAGCCAGGAGCTGAAGGCGCCGCCGCTGAGCCGCCGGCATTGGCCGCAATGGCAGTGCATGAAACCACGCGGCGCGGCGCTGCAGCTCAAGGACGCGGCACCGCAATAGCAGGCGGCGCGCCAGGTGGTGGGTTCCTTCATGGGATTCATGTCGACCGAGGCGATTCCAAAACCGGTTCTCGCAGCTGCATCACATTGCCCTCCGGGTCATGCCCGTCGCAGGCGCGAAAGCCGCGCATCGGCCACTCGAGCTCGGGGCCCAGCACATCGCCACCCAGCGCGCGGGCTCGCGCCCGTGCCGCGGCCAGGCTGGGCACGGGAAAGAAGAGCTTGAGGGCGCAGTCCTCGCGGCGCTCAGGCGGGCTGCTGATGCTGAAGCTGTCGGCAATTGCGCGGGGGATGCCATGCACCACCAGCTCCATGCCCGAGTCGGCACGAAGCACGCAGTGGTCGTCGGCGCTGTGGATGCGTTTCAGGCCGAGCACGGCTTCGTAGAAGCGGGCCAGAGCGGGCACATCCTTGGCGAACACGACGGCGCCGAAAGCAAGGGCATCAGACGACATGGAGGCACTCCTGGCGGGACGATGAATCGGTGGGATGGCTTCAGACGGGCGCCGAGCGCGGGCCTACGAGGATCGCCATGCCCACCGAGCGCGGTGCGGTCAGCTTGAAACCAAATTGGGCATAGAGCTCATGGGCCTGGCCGTCGGCGATCAGGCTCACGTAGGCCGATTCGGGCAGCTCGGTTTCGATGTGTTTCATGATCTCGGTCATCACCCGCTTGCCCAGGCCGCGGCCTTGGTGGACGGGCAGGACGGCGATGTCGGTCACCTGGTAGAAGCAGCCGCCGTCACCGATCAGGCGGCCCATGGCCACGGTCTCGCCCTGGTGCTGTATCTGGACGGCAAACAAGCTGCCGGCCAGACCGCGGCGGGCGGCCTCCTCGGTCTTGGCGCTCAGGCCGCTGGCGCTGCGCAGATGGCGATAGGTCTCGATGCTGGGCGTGGCCAGCAGGACGGAGTAGGTCTCCAAGGGCGTGGGGCTCATGGGTTGGTCGTGAGGGGGGCCATGACCGCAGCCGCTGCCGCTGCTGAAGCCGGGGGTGGTGTGAAGGTCTCGGGGCCGGCAAGCGCGCTCAAGGCACAGGGCCAGCGCCGCTCCACACGGCGCCGGCGGTGTTCGCTGCACTCGCGCAGCAAAAGGTCTTGCATGCCGATCAGCAGCGTGACCCGAGACCGGTCCCAATGCCCGGTGATGCGGTAGCAGGCGACTCCGTCCACCTGTTTCAGGCCGCGAAAGCGCAGGCGCTGGAGCGACAGCAGGCTGAGGCCGCCGGTCTCTGGGAACAGCAGGCCCGCGATGGTGTGGGCCGCACCGCGCGAGATGCCGGTGGCCGCCGCCACTGCATAGCCGCGGTCGTCAAAGCGCCGGCTCAAGGGCTGCTCTGCGGTCGGGTAGCCCAGGGTCAGGTAGGCCTCATCGGCCACCCAGCCCAGGCTGTGGTGGCTGATGTGGTGGCGCAGCGGCGGGTAGGGGTGAGGGCAGTCGAAGTCGAAACGGAAATCGCCCGCCGCGTTGCGCGCCGTGCGGAACTCGATGGCATAGGGCTCGCGGCCCCGCCAACTCTGGACCTGGCCGCGATCGGCGTATTCGCTCAGGCCGGCATAGCGCTGCAACACGGTGTGTAAAAACTGTCGCGCGCTGGCGTGGCCCGCGCTGCGGCGCGTGTGGCTCTCGTTCATGGCTTGGATCCCCGTGGCGCCTTGTGGCTCGGCTCGACCTCGGACGGTGCCGTGTGCATCAGCAGCGACGAATTTGCCCAGGATTTCGCTTGCTCGATCTCGCGCTCCACCTGCGCCCGCTCGGCTGCCAGGGCCTTGCTCTGTCGCCAGGCCTGGGCACGAGCCTCGGCGCTGTTGTCCTCGCGGCTCAGCTGCTCGTCCAGGCGTTTCTGGTCTTGTGCCATCACGCTCAAACGTTCTTTCAAAGGGAGCAGGCCCGCTTCCACCGCTTGGTAGGCCTGCACCGGAAACAGGCATGAGGCGGCGATGCCGCAGGCCACTTGCTTCAAATTCATGGTCAACCTCGCCTGATGTTTCGCTTGCTTTTCAGCGCCCCGCCGCCCGCATGCCGGCCAGGGTGCGACCCAGCTCGATCACCGCGAAGGCGTAGTAGCTGGACCAGTTGTAGCGGGTCAGCACATAAAAATTCTCGGTGCCGATCCAGTAGCTCGGTGCGGCGTCGCCGTTTTGCAGCTCCACCACGGCGAGCAGCTGCTTGGGCGGGTGCTCCAGCGCGGCTTCGCTGAGCTGGGCACCGGCGGCTTGCAGGTCTTGCACGGTGAAGCTCGGTTTGATGTCGGGGGCCAGCAGGCGGGCGCGGGCGCTTGTGTCCACCGGCATGGCCAGGCTGTAGTGGGTGGGCAGGCCGCGCTGCCAGCCGTGGCGGGCCAGGTAGTGGGCGACGCTGCCGATGGCATCGGCCGGGCTCTGGATCAGGTCGATGTGGCCGTCACCGTCAAAGTCCACGGCGTAGCGGTTCCAGCTGCCGGGCATGAACTGCGGCCAGCCCATGGCGCCCGCGTAGGAGCCTTTGACCTCGGCGGGATTGAAACCCTCGCGGCGGCAGAGCTTGAGGAACTCAGCCAGCTCGCTGCGGAAAAACGAGCTGCGGTCGCTGCGGCCGCTGGGGAACTCGAAGGCCAGGGTGGCCAGCGCGTCCAGCACCGAGAAGCCGCCGGTGATCTGACCGTAAAAGGTCTCGACGCCGATCAGGCCGGCAATCAGCTCGGCCGGCACGCCGTACTCGTTCTCGGCGCGGGCCAGGTTGGCGGCGTTCTGCTCCCAGAACTGCAGGCCAGCCTGCAGGCGGCGCGGCTCGACAAAGCGGGCGCGGTAGGCCGCCCAATCCTTGGCCGTGCCGGCCGGCGGCGGCATGATCAGGCGCTGCACCGTGGGGTGGATGTGGGCCTGTGCCAGCTGCTGCTGCAGGCGCTGCAGACTGGCTTCGTCCCAGCCTTGCTCGCTGGCCAGGCCAGCGGCAAAGGCCAGCACATCGGGTCGGGTGCCGAAGGGCTTGAGCGCCACCGGCTTGGCCTTGGCTTTGGCTGGAGGTTTGGTGGCGGGCTTGGCGCTCCGCTTGGTCGCCGTTTTCGCCGGGGCCTTTTTCGGGCTGCTTGTTGGGCTGCCGGCCTCCGTGATGGCGGAGGCCGCGGCGAGGTCGGTGCTGGTTGCTCCCAGACCCAGCAGCAAGCCTGCGCACAAGATCAGGCCCGCGCTGCGTTCATGCAGCCCGGGCGATGGTGGCGCTGGCATTCGGGAAGCGGGGGCGTGCGGCCGCACGGGGGAGGGGAAGAGCAGAGAAGGCAGACGCATTGAAAAAGCAGGCGGGCAGACAGAAAGACAAGACATCAAATCGATCAGAAAACAGGGCCCAGCATACCCGGCTTGCTGCTGCCTCCATCGCCGTCCATGGCGCTGAAGACGGGCGTCAGTGCATCAGTGAGTCAGGGCCTCAGCCGTGGCATTGCTGGCAGGCGCTGCGGAAGGCCAGCAGCCAGCGCCGCCGTTCGCGCCACCCCGATGTCTGGGCTTCGGCGCCCCGGCCGTAGCGCGCGAGCTCCTGTGCCTGCAGCAGGCGCGCGGCCGGCTCGGCCCTGGCACCGAAGCGAGCGCGCAGCATCTGCGCCCAGGCGCCCGGCCCTTGATGCGGGCCGGCCTCGAGCAGGCCCAGGGCCTGCAGCTCACGCAAGACCTGGCCCCGCTGGCGGCTCCAGGCGTCTAGTGGGCGGTGGCGCTGCCAGAGGCTCCAGGCGGCGCCCAGCAGCCCAAGGGTGGCGATCACGCCGGCGCAGAGCTGGCCCAGGGCGGCCCAGTCGGGCTGGCTGACGCCCAGTTGCTTGAGCAGGTCGAACTGGTTCTGGCGCGAGTAGTTGAGCACCTGCTGCTGCCAGCGGTTGTTGAGCAGCTCCCAGCCCCGGCGCAGGTTCAGCCACAGCGTGGGGTTGATCTGACCCAGGGCATTGGCCAGCACGCCCGGCGGCGGGCGCAAGGCCTGACCCTGCAGCACCCGCTCGGGCGCCACCGCGGCGGTGGGGTCGGCGCGCAGCCAGCCGCGGCCGGGCAGCCAGTACTCGGCCCAGGCGTGGGCATTGCTGTTGCGCACGATCCAGTAGCCGTCCTGCGGCATTGGGTCCATGCCCTGGAAGCCGGTCACCACCCGCGCCGGCACGCCCATGGCCCGCAGCACCACCACAAAGGCCGAGGCAAAGTGCTCGCAAAAGCCCAGGCGCCGGTCCAGCCAGAACTCGTCGATCAGATGCGGCGACTCGGCGCCGTAGCGGCCCGGCGCGAGCGTGTAGATGAAGTCGGCGCTGCGGATGTGGGCCAGCACTGCCTCGACCAGGCGGGGCGTCAGCTGCGCTTCCTCCAGGCCCGCATAGCGCGGCTGGCGGCGCAGATCGGCCGCCCATTGCAGGGTGCGCGGGTTCAGGCCCGGCGGCAGATCCAGGTAGTTCTGCAGCACCAGCTCGGTCTGCTGCGGGCCATGGCGGTAGTCGCGGTAGGCACTGGTGCTCAGGCGCAGGCGCTCGGTGATGGGGCGCGGGGCCTGCCACTGCAGCTCTGGCGCGCGGCGCAGGCTCAGCCCGTCCAGCTCCAGGGCCTCGCCGGCCTGGCCAGGGCTCATCTCCAGCAGGGGCAGCACGCTGATGCGCAGCGGCTCCAGGGTCAGCTCGTAGCGCAGGGGTGCGCCGCTCAGCGTCAGCCGGTCGCTGCGGCCGGGCCAGGTCTGCGGGGCGGGCCGCCAGCTGCGGCCGTCAAACTGGGCCAGCACCGGGCCGCGGAAGTAGCGCGCCTCGGGTGGTGGCGGCGCTTGATCGCCCTCGAAGCGCAGGCGCATCGCGACCGCCTCGTCGTTGGCGATCTCGGCCATGGCGCCAAAGTCTAGGGTGTTGGACAGACCGGTGCGGCCGACGGCATCCGTCGGCACACCCCAGAGCGGCGCGATGCGCGGGAACAGCAGAAAGAGCAGCACCATCACCGGCAGGCCCCAGGCCGTGGTGCGCGCCGCTTGGGCTGCGGCCATGCGCAGGCTGGGCTGGCCCACCGGCATCTGCGCCAGCACCAGGGCGCTGAGCAGGGCCCAGACGCTGGCCAGCATCCAGATCGCCGTCAACAGCGACTGGGAATAGAAGAAATTGGTCAGCACCAGGAAGAAGCCGAGGAAGAACACGACGAAGGCGTCGCGCCGCGCGCGCAACTCCAGGGTCTTGAGCGCCATCAGCATCACCAGCATGGTGATGCCGGCCTCGCGGCCCAGCAGGGTGCGGTGGGTCAGCCAGGTCAGCGTGGCGGTGAGCAGCAGCACGGCCACCAGGGCCCAGCGCCCGGGCAAGGCCTGACCCCGCCAGGCCAGCCAGCCGCGCCAGCCCAGCACCAGGGCCGTGATGCCGCTGGCCCATGCCGGCAGGTGATCTAGATGGGGCAGCAGCACGGCGGCGATGGTGGCCAGCAGGAACAGCGTGTCGCGCGCCTCGCGCGGCAGGCTGCCCGAGCGCTGGAACCAGGGGAGGACGCTGCGGCTCATGCTTCGCCCTCGTCCCCGGTATTGCTCATGGACTCGGCCCGACCATGCCGGGCTAGGGCCCGCAGGCAGGCTTGCTGCTGCGCCGGGCCCAGGGCAGGCGGCCATTCCTGGCCGTCCAGGCGCAGGCCGTAGGGCCGTTGCAGGGCCTCTGCCGCCAGCAGCCAGGCGCACAGGCGCGACAGGCGTTGCTCTTCATCAGCCAGGCCGGCGGTGTCGCGCCAGTCCAGCCACAGCTCTTGCGAGGCCAGGGCCTGGCTGTCGCGCACCCAGAGCGGCGCGCCGAGCACGCCGCTGTCCAGGCTCAGCGCAGCTTTCTTCCACAGCACTTGGCGCATGGAGTCCCCGCGTTGGTAGCCGCGCACGCCGTCCAGCTCCAGCCCGGCCTGGCGCAGGGCGCGGGTCTGAGCTTGCGCTTGCCCCTCGCCGCCGCCGGCGCTCTCGGGGAAGGGAGGTGGTGAGCGCTCGGGCTGGGGATAGACCCAGAGCCGGGCCGCGGGCCGCCAGACGCTCCAGGCGCGGAACAAGCCGAGCGGAAAGCGGCTCATGATCTGCAGGGCCGGCAGCGGGTGGTGGCCGCGCGCCGGGCTGGCAAAACGCAGCTGCAGCGGTGCCTGGTCCCGCGCCGGCACATCGGTCCAGGCGAACTCGCTGGCGGTCTTGAAGCTGGACAGGCGCTGCGGGTGCACGGCCAGGCCCACGCCCCAGCGCGGCCGCGCGGCGTCGTTGTGCAGGCGCAGCTCCAGCTGCACATCGTCGCCCGCGAACACAGGCTCGGGCGCTTTGAGCTCCAGCTTCAGCCCTTGCAGATTGCCGTGCGTGCTGTGCATGGAGGCCAGGCCCGCACCGCCGAGCAAGAAGGTCAGCAGATAGCCCAGGCTCAGCTGCTCGTTGATCGAGGCCAGCAGCAGCACCAGCAAGGTGGCGCAGAAGAACAGCCCCGGCCGGCTGGGCAGGATGTAGAGGTTGCGCTGGCTGAGCTGCCATTGGTCGCTGCGCCGGTGGCGCGCCAGCCACCAGGCCTGCCAGCGCTGGCTCAGGGGCTTCGCCGTCCGCTTCATGCCGGGAGCTCCCCGCGATCTGGAACCGCCGCGACCGCCGGGCACGACAAGATCAGCGCAGCCATCGGGCTCAGGGCAGGGCGATCGCTTCAATCATGGCCCGCACCTGCTCACGAGGCCCGCGCCCAGCGCCGGCCTTGGGTCGCAGGCGGTGGGCAATGGTCTGCGGCAGGATGGCCTGGATATCGTCCGGCGAGACGAAATCGCGCCCCTCCAACAGGGCCCGCGCGCGCGCCGCGCGCAGCACGCCCAGGCCGGCACGCGGGCTCAGGCCCTCACGGAACCACTCGCCCGAGCGGGTGGCCTTGATCAGCGCTTGCAGGTAGTCCAACAGGGCCGGTGCGGCATGGATGTTTCGCACCGCGACCTGGGTGGCCAGCAGCTGCGCGGGCGTCATCACCGGGCGCAGGGCGCGCAAGGCCTCTCGGCTGTCCTGGCCGGCCAGCAGCTCGCGCTCGGCGGCTTCGTCGGGGTAACCGAGCGAGATGCACATCAGGAAGCGATCCAGCTGCGATTCGGGCAAGGGGTAGGTGCCGAGCTGCTCGCTGGGGTTTTGCGTGGCGATCACGAAAAAGGGTTGGGGCAGGGCGTGGCTGGAGCCGTCGATGCTGACCTGGTTCTCCTCCATGGCCTCGAGCAGGGCGCTCTGGGTCTTGGGGCCGGCGCGGTTGATTTCGTCGGCCAGCAGCACCTGGGCGAACACGGGGCCCGGGTGGAAGACAAAGCCGGCCTTCTCACGCTCGTAGATGCTGACGCCGAGCAGGTCCGAGGGCATGAGGTCGGCGGTGAACTGCAGGCGCGAGAACTGCAGGCCCAGGCTGATGGCGAGGGCATGGGCCAGGGTGGTCTTGCCGACGCCGGGCAGGTCTTCGATCAGCAGGTGGCCGCCAGCAATCAGGCAGGCCAGTCCGTCGCGGATCTGCGCCGATTTGCCCTTGATGATCGTGCTAACCTGCTGCTGCAAAGCCGTCAGTTGCGCTGCGCTGTCTTGTAGGGTCTGTGTTTCACGCGTCATGCAGGACACCATAGCGGAAAACCGAGCGGCTGGTTCCGTCCCCTCAACTTTGCGCCCCCATGTCGACAGCCTATTTCAGCCACCCCGACTGCCGCCGGCATGACATGGGCCCTGGCCACCCGGAATGCCCGCAGCGCCTGACGGCCATCGACGACTGGCTGCTGGCCACGGGCATCGACCAGGCCCTGGAGCGCCACGAAGCCCCGCTGGTGGACCTGGCCGCCGTGGAACGCGCGCACAGCCACAGCTATGTGGCCGAGCTGGCCGATCTGCTGCAAGGCCTGGCCGAGCGTGGCGAGTCGCATGCGGTGGACCCGGACACCGTGGCCACGCCCCACACCTGGGCCGCCACCTTGCGCGCCGCGGGTGCGGCCGTGCGGGCCACCGATCTGGTGATTGATGGTGGCGCCGAGAACGCGTTTTGCGCCGTGCGCCCGCCGGGCCACCATGCCACGCGCGACCAGACCATGGGTTTTTGCTTTTTCAACAACGTGGCCGTGGCGGCGCGTCATGCGCTGGACGACCGCGGCCTCAAGCGTGTGGCCATCGTCGACTTTGACGTGCACCACGGCAATGGCACCGAGGACATCATCGCCGGCGACGATCGCGTGCTGATGGTCAGCATCTTTCAGCACCCGCTCTACCCCTACAACGGCGCCGTGCCCAAGGGCGAGAACATGGTCAATGTGCCGGTGCCGGCCTACACCCGGGGCATGGAGGTGCGCTCCATGATCGAGGCCATGTGGCTGCCGGCGCTGGAACGTTTCAAGCCGCAGATGATCTTCATCTCGGCCGGTTTTGATGCCCACCGCGAGGACGATCTGGGCCAGCTCGGCCTGGTGGAATCCGACTACGAGTGGATCACCCAGCGCATCAAGGATGTGGCCATGCGCCATGCCCAGGGCCGCATCGTGTCATGCCTGGAAGGCGGCTACAACCTCGATGCGCTGGCGCGCAGCGTGGGTGTGCATCTGCGCGTGCTGGCCGGCATCTGAGGCCGCGCCGCTGCGGCCGACTTGCATCCTTTTTTTGAACCTTTTTCTGGATTCACGCCGGCTTCACAGAGCCGCGTTTCACTGAACGCATGAGTAGTAGCAACAACAGCAAACCGATCGATTTCGAAGAACTGCAAGCCCTGACCGCGGCCCTGTTCAGCCCGACCGCCTTGGTCGGCTTGGCGGTGCTGGTGGCCTGCCTGGGTCTGTCCTGGCTGGTGGTCAGCGTGCTGAACCGGCGCGTGGCCCACCGGCCCGCGTCCGTGCTGTTTGGCCGTCATGTGGTGGACGGCGCGCTGTTCCCGGTGCTGGCCCTGCTGCTGGCCTTGCTGGCCAAGCAGGTGCTGCCGCATTTCGGCCTGTCGCCGGCGGTGTTCAAGCTGGCGGTGCCGGTGTTGGTGTCCTTGCTCGCGATCCGCATGACGGTGCGTGTGCTCAGCGCGGCCATGCCCACCTCGGGCTTGGTCAAAGTGATCGAGCGCACGGTCTCCTGGATGGCCTGGGGCGGCTCCATCCTCTGGGTGACGGGCGTGCTGCCCTGGTTCCTGGAGGAGCTGGATGCGATCGATTTCAAGGTCGGGGTGACCAAGATCTCGCTGCGCAATCTGATCGAAGGCTCCTTCACGGCTGTGGTGGTGCTGGTGCTGGCCTTGTGGGTGTCGTCCGTGATCGAGTCGCGGCTGCTGCGCGGTGGCGGCATGGACCTGTCCCTTCGCAAGATCGCCGCCAACATCACCCGCGCCTTGCTTTTGCTGGTGGGCCTCTTGTTTGCCTTGTCGGCGGCCGGCATCGACCTGACGGCACTCGGCGTGCTCGGCGGTGCCCTGGGCGTGGGTATCGGTCTGGGTCTGCAGCGCCTGGCGGCCAATTACGTCTCGGGCTTTGTCATCCTGGCCGAGCGCTCGCTGCGCATCGGCGACATGGTGCGGGTCGACAATTTCGAGGGGCGCATCAGCGACATCAAGACGCGCTACACCGTGATCCGCGCGCTCAATGGCCGCGAGGCCGTGGTGCCCAACGAAATGATGATCACCCAGCGGGTGGAGAACTCCTCGCTGGCCGATCCCAAGGTGCTGCTCAGCACCGTGGTGCAGGTGGCGTACGGGACCGATGTCGAGGACCTGATCCCCAAGTTGGTGGCGCGGGTGGGCGAGGTGCCCCGCGTGCTCGGCGAGCCCGGTCCTTCGGTGCAACTGAGCAGCTTTGCCGCCGATGGCCTGGAATTGACCGTGTTCTTCTGGATCGCCGATCCCGAGAACGGCCAGGGCGGCGTGCGCTCCGATGTCAATCTGGCCATCCTGCGTCTGCTCAATGGCATGAACATCGAGATCCCGTTCCCGCAGCGGGTGGTGCGGCAGGCCGGGGCTTGATGGCGCGCGCTCGCGGCGTTTGACCGCAGCGCCCGAAGCGTTACAGTCTGCTGGCAGAAATTTGATAACGACAATCCACAGCGGTGCAAATCACTGACGGATTGACCGCATAGACGAACGGGGAGGCCATGCAATGAAGAACCATTGGACGATGTTGTTGGTGCTGGGTTTGGCGCTGGGCTTGCAAGCCCAGGCTCACGAGCCAGCGGGTGTTGAAGCTCGCAAGCTCTATGAGCTGAGCCTCGAGACCAATGTCGGAGGCAGGCAGGAGTTCATCAAGACCCAGCTGACCGAGTCCGTGCCCAGCAGGCTGGAGGTGACTGCCGCCGCAGGGTCGGGTTTGAAGGGCTACAAGGTCGAGAGTCTGCTGGTCCGCAAGCAGGCGGCCGGCAACAAAGGTCCCAGCCACCTTTTGCAGGTGCAGATCTATCAGCAGAACGGCAGCGGCTGGCAGCTGCTGTACGAGCCCAAGCTGGCGGTCGATTTGGACCTGCCCAGCAGTCTGAATCTGAGCGATGCGGACCAGAAGCAGTTCCTGCGCCTTGCGGTGCGACCTGCAAATGCGCCCGTGGCGCCGGGGCTCGCTCCTTAGCCGGGCGCGCTCCTTTGACCGAGGCTCAGGGTCAATATGGCCGCTGAGCCCTCATGAAAAAAGCCGGCATCGCTGCCGGCTTTTTGTTTGGGGGCGATCGGCGCTGAAATCAGCCCGCGTTCACCGGAATGCTCACCGTCTTGCCGCTGGCGATGCGTTCTTTCCAGTCGGCCGGGCCGGTGATGTGGGCGCTGGTGCCGCCGGCATCCACGGCCACGGTCACCGGCATGTCGACCACGTCGAACTCGTAGATCGCTTCCATGCCCAGGTCGGCGAAGCCGACCACGGGCGCGGCCTTGATGGCCTTGCTGACCAGGTAGGCGGCGCCGCCCACGGCCATCAGGTAGGCGCTCTGATTGTCCTTGATGGCTTCAATCGCGACCGGGCCGCGCTCGGCCTTGCCGACCATGGCGATCAGGCCGGTCTTCTCCAGCATCATGCGGGTGAAGCCGTCCATGCGGGTGGCAGTGGTCGGGCCGGCGGGGCCCACCACTTCTTCGCGCACCGGGTCGACCGGGCCGACGTAGTAAATGACGCGGTTGGTGAAGTCCACCGGCAGTTTCTCGCCCTTGGCGAGCATGTCGGCAATGCGCTTGTGCGCGGCGTCGCGGCCGGTCAGCATCTTGCCGTTCAGCAAGAGGGTGTCGCCCGGTTTCCAGCTGGCCACTTCTTCCTTGGTCAGCGCATTCAGGTCGACGCGCTTGCTCTTGTTGTAGTCCGGCGCCCACTTCACATCGGGCCAGAGGTCCAGGCTGGGCGGCTCGATGAAGGCCGGGCCCGAGCCGTCGAGCACGAAGTGGCCGTGGCGGGTGGCGGCGCAGTTGGGGATCATGGCCACGGGCTTGCTGGCCGCGTGGGTGGGGTAGGTCTTGATCTTGATGTCCAGCACCGTGGTCAGGCCGCCCAGGCCTTGGGCGCCGATGCCCAGGGCATTGACCTTCTCGTACAGTTCGATGCGCAGCTCTTCGAGCTTGTTCTGCGGGCCGCGGGCCAGCAGCTCGTACATGTCGATGTCATCCATCAAGGACTCTTTGGCCATCAGCATGGCCTTCTCGGCCGTGCCGCCGACGCCGATGCCCAGCATGCCCGGCGGGCACCAGCCCGCGCCCATCAGGGGCACGGTCTTGAGCACCCAGTCGACCAGGTTGTCGCTGGGATTCATCATCACGAACTTGCTCTTGTTCTCGGAGCCACCGCCCTTGGCGGCCACCATGACATCGACCGTGTCGCCGGGCACCAGGGTCATGTTGATGACGGCGGGCGTGTTGTCCTTGGTGTTCTTGCGCTCGAAGATCGGGTCGTTCAGCACCGAGGCGCGCAGCTTGTTGTCCGGGTGGTTGTAGGCCTGGCGCACGCCTTCGTTGATCGCATCCTCGATCGAGCCGGGGAAGTCCACGAAGCGCACATTCATGCCGATCTTCAGGAAGACGTTGACGATGCCGGTGTCCTGGCAGATCGGGCGGCGGCCCTCGGCGCACATCTTCGAGTTGGTCAGGATCTGCGCGATCGCGTCCTTGGCGGCCGGGCTTTGCTCGCGCTCGTAGGCGCGGGCCAGGTGGGCGATGTAGTCAGCGGGGTGGTAGTAGCTGATGTATTGCAGGGCGCCGGCGACGCTGTCAACCAGATCTTGGTAGCGAATCTGTGTGCTCATGGTGTGAGTCCGTACAGGGGAGGGGAGAAGTGGGAGGAACTGAGAAATTCTTGCGGCATCATGCCGGGCTGAGCTTGCGGGGCGCTGAATGGGCCGGGACATCCAGGACGAGATGGCCGGCCGGGCGCGCTAAGTCAAGCATGCCCGCCAGTGTAATGTCGAGGAGGATCCCGTCGTGACCCCAGCCCTGCGCCGTTTCTTTGCCAGCGAATCCGCCAGCGGCATCATCCTCGCTGCTGCTGCCGTGCTGGCCCTGATCATCAGCAACTCGCCCTGGGGCGAGGCCTACCAGGCCTTCACCCGCATCCCGGGCGAGGTGCGCATCGGCGATGGCGCCGGCGGTACGGCCTTGCTGCTGGCCAAGCCCTTGCTGGTGTGGGTCAACGACCTCTGGATGGCGGTGTTCTTCTTCCTCGTCGGCCTGGAGATCAAGCGCGAGTTTGTGGCGGGCGAGCTGGCCTCGCGCCGCCAGGCGGTGCTGCCGGCCGTGGCGGCCCTGGGCGGCATGGTGGTGCCGGCCTTGATCTACAGCGTCATCAACTGGGGCGATGCCCAGGCCTTGCGCGGCTGGGCGATTCCGGCGGCGACCGACATTGCCTTTGCGATTGGCATCGTCATGCTGCTGGGCTCGCGGGTGCCGGCTTCGCTCAAGGTGTTCCTGACGGCCGTGGCCATCATCGATGACCTGGGCGCCATCGTCGTGATCGCCTTGTTCTACACCCAGCAGCTGTCCCTGCTGATGCTGGGTATGGCTGGGCTGTGCCTGCTGGGCCTGGCCTTGCTGAACCGCGCCGGTGTGATGCGCAGCGATGTCTACATTGTGCTGGGCCTGCTGCTGTGGCTGTGCGTGCTCAAGTCGGGCGTGCATGCCACCCTGGCGGGCGTGGCCACGGCCCTCTTCATCCCCATGCATGACCCCAAAGGCGGCCACTCGCCCTTGGAGACGTTGGAGCATGGCCTCCATCCCTGGGTGGCGTTCCTGATCCTGCCCATGTTTGCCTTTGCCAATGCCGGGGTCTCGCTGGCGGGCCTGAGCCCCGCGGCCCTGCTGGAGCCGCTGCCCCTGGGCATCGCCGCCGGCCTGGTGCTGGGCAAGGCCTTGGGGGTGTTCGGCAGCGCCTGGCTGCTGATCAAGTCAGGCGCGGCCAGCCGTCCGCAGGGCGCCAGCTGGACCCAGTTCTTCGGCGTCTGCGTGCTCTGCGGGATCGGTTTCACCATGAGCCTCTTCATCGGTGGCCTGGCCTTTGCCGGGCTGGATCCGAGCTTCGAGACGCGGGTCAAGCTGGGCGTGCTGAGCGGCTCACTCCTGGCCGGAGTCTTGGGCGCCTTGATCCTGAGCAAGGCGGCGCCGGCAGCGGCGAGGTAAAAATTCCCCAAGCACGGCTTGCCGGGCGGGCCGGTGGGGGAAAACGCTCAAGCTCGACGGCATCGGGTCGAAGAAGCAGACTGGCGCCGGATGGCGTTCGGCCGGTGCTGACGCGTCATTTGCGTGCCAAATGTGTCGGTTTGGGGCTGCGAAGCAGCAGGTGTCGGGCGTCTGTCATGCGCCCGTGCTTCCATCGCGTCGCAGCGACTTTGTCTTCGTTCAATCGCTCGCTCTCAGAAAAGGAACCCGCTATGAAATCCTTGCCTGTCCACGCTGCCACCCGCTCCCTCGCGGCCTCTGCCGCGCCGGCCCTTTTGATGGGCCTGGTCGTGCCGGCCTTGCTGGCGTTCTCCGCGCTTCTGCCGCGCCCGGCCCTGGCGGCTGATGGCGGCGCCACGCCTGAACAGGCGGTGGCCATGGTCAAGAAGGGCGTGGCCTTCATCAAGAAGGAAGGCAAGGACAAGGGCTATGGCGAGATTTCCGTCAAAGGTGGCCAGTTCAGTTTTGAGGACCTGTACCTCGTGGTCTACGGACTGGATGGCACCGTTCATGCCCATGGTGCCAACATCAAGATGGTGGGCAAGAACCTGATCGAATTGAAGGACGTGGACGGCAAGGCCTTCGTCAAGGAACGCGTGGAGATGGGCAAGGCCAAGCCCAGCTTCTGGCAGGACTACAAGTTCACCAATCCCGAGACCAAGAAGATCGAGCCCAAGAGCATGTACTGCGAGCGGCTTGATGACACGGTGGTCTGCGGCGGCATCTACAAATAAAACAAGAAACGCCCGCCCGCGCCATGTGCGTCTTCCTCAGGGAGTCCTATGAAACTCGCAAGCAAATTGCTCGCCGCCCCCTTGCTGACCGCGGTCATCGTGTTCGGCGCCGGGCAGATCAATGCTGTTTTTCTGAGCCGAGCGGCGACCGAAAACCGCGCCAGCTTTGAGGCCCAGAAAGATGTCTTCCGCACCCTGACCAGTTCGCGTGAGCAGCTGGCTCTGGTTCACGCCAATGTCTATCGCACCTTGACCATCATCGCCTCGCTCGATGAAGCCAAAGTCAAGCATGTGCGCGATGACCTGGCCCGCCAGCTGGCCGGCGTCAAGCGGGTCACCCAGGCCCTGGGGGAATCGCCGGCGGCCGATGAGGACGTGAAGGCGGCCGCATCGAAACTGGGTGTGCTGATCGACAAATACCTCAAGCAGGCCGACTCGGCCCTGGATCTGGCCACCATGGATCCCAATATCGGGGTGGCCTCCATGCAGGAAGGCGATGCCACCTTCAATGCCCTGGCCGCGCAAATGAATGCCGTGGTCGAGCATGCCGAGGAGTTCGCCACCGAGAGCATGAACGCCTCCGACCGCACCTCCAGCCACATCGCCTGGGGCTTGGGGGCGCTGGGCCTGCTCTGCGGTGTCTTGGCGGTCACCGCCTCCTGGTTGATGCAGCGGGCCTTGACCGCCGAGTTGCGTCGCGCGGCCGATCTGGCCAACGAGGTGGCCGCTGGCAACCTCACCATCGATGCCAGCAGTCAGCGCCAGGATGAGGTCGGTGACCTGATGCGCGCCCTGGCGGCCATGGCCGCTCAGCTGGGGCGCTCGCTGCGCACAGTGATGGCTTCGTCGGAATCCATCCGCACCGCCAGCGCTGAGATTGCCCATGGCAACCAGGATTTGAGCAACCGCACCGAGCAGACGGCGTCCAATCTGCAGCAGGCAGCCTCGTCCATGGATCACCTGACCGGCACGGTCAAGCACTCCGCCAGTTCTGCAGGCGAGGCCAACCGCCTGGCTGCCACGGCGGCCGAGGTGGCGGCGCGTGGCGGCGAGGTGGTGGCCCAGGTGGTCAGCACCATGGAGGACATCAACACCAGCTCGCGCAAGATCGGCGACATCATCGGCGTGATCGACAGCATTGCCTTCCAGACCAACATCCTGGCCTTGAATGCCGCGGTGGAAGCGGCCCGGGCGGGTGATCAGGGCCGGGGTTTTGCGGTGGTGGCCAGCGAGGTGCGTTCGCTGGCCCAACGCAGCGCCCAGGCAGCGCGCGAGATCAAGACCTTGATCGGTGCTTCGGTGGACAAGGTCGAAGGTGGCACCCGCCTGGTGGCCGATGCCGGCCGCACCATGGGCGAGATCGTGGCCAGCGTGCAGAAGGTGTCCGACATCATCGGCGACATCTCTTCGGCCGCAGCCGCCCAGTCCAGCGGCATCGGCGAGGTCAACACCTCGGTGCTGCAACTGGACCAGATGACGCAGCAGAACGCTGCCCTGGTCGAGCAATCGGCGGCCGCGGCCGAAAGTCTGAAGGAGCAGGCGGTGCGCCTGGCCGAGGTGGTGCACACCTTCCGCCTCGGTGATGAGCAGCCGGGCTGAGCAAGCTTCGCGATGAAAAGCAAACGGCCGCCTTTCGGGCGGCCGTTTGCTTTGGGCGGGCGAGCTGGCTGGCCGCTCGCGGCAGACGCTCAGTGCGCCGAGTCGTGGCTGCTGTTGAGCAGTTTGTCGGTGTAGGCAATCGCGATCGCCGAGAACAGGAACGCGACGTGGATCAGGGTCTGCCACATCAGCGTCTTCTCGCTGTAGTTGTCGGCGTTGATGAAGGTCTTGAGCAGGTGGATGGACGAGATGCCGATGATGGCTGTCGCCAGCTTGACCTTGAGCACCGAGGCGTTCACGTGGCTCAGCCATTCGGGCTGGTCGGGGTGGCCGTCCAGGTCCATGCGCGAGACAAAGGTCTCGTAGCCGCCGACGATCACCATGATCAGCAGATTGGAGATCATCACCACATCGATCAGGCCCAGCACCACCAGCATCAGGATGGTCTCGTTGAGCTTGGCAATCGGCTCGTAGCCAATCACAAGTCCGGAGGCGTCCTTGATGGCGGTGGCCTTGTAGCCGATGCTCTTGACCAGCATGCCCAGGGCTTCCTGGTTGCCAAAGGCCGCTTCAATCAGGTGGACCAGCTCGGTCCAGAACTGGAAGACATAGACCGCCTGCGCCAGGATCAAGCCCAGGTACAGGGGCAGCTGCAGCCAGCGGCTGGCGAAGATGACGTTGGGCAAAGGGCGCAAAGGGCGCGTCGGTGTGCTCATAGGGTTTTCACTCGGTGGTCGATTTGAACTGGCGCGATTCTATGGGGCGCGCTTCTCAAGCCCGTGACGGCTGGCCCCGAACGGCCCTGATTCCCATGGGGCGCGGCGGCCGGCCGGCGGTTCAGCCGCCGCATGTGCGAGATGAAGAAGGGTTGACCGGCGCGCGTCTCGGTACGCTGAGTTACCGCGCTAGAGTAAGCGCTTCGTCAGAGACAAGACGCACAGTTGCAAACATTCGCACAGTTTGCAATCAAGCCCTGCCCGAGGAGACACCTTCATGAGCGAGACACAAGCGTACCTGCCCAGCACCGCCTGGCAAGAACAGGCCCACGTCAAGGGCATGGCCGCCTATCAGGCCCTGGTGGCCGAGAGCGAGGCCGATTACCAGGGCTATTGGGCCCGCCTGGCCCGGGAGTTCGTCACCTGGCAGACGCCGTTCACCCAGGTGCTGAATGAAAGCGACGCGCCGTTCTTTAAATGGTTCGAAGACGGCCGGCTGAATGTGTCCTACAACTGTCTGGACCGCAATGTCGAGCGCGGCCTGGGCGACAAGGTCGCCATCATTTTTGAAGCCGACGATGGCGCGGTCACCAAGGTCACCTACAGCGAGCTGTTGGCCAAGACGGCCCAGCTGGCCAATGTGCTCAAGTCCCGCGGCGTGAAGAAGGGCGACCGCGTCGTCATCTACATGTCGATGTCGGTCGAGGGTGTCGCGGCCATGCAGGCCTGCGCCCGCATCGGCGCCACCCACTCGGTGGTGTTCGGTGGCTTCTCGGCGCAGAGCCTGCGCGACCGCGTGCAGGATGCCGGCGCCGTGATGGTCATCACGGCCGATGAGCAGCTGCGAGGCGGCAAGGCCTTGCCGCTCAAATCTATCGTCGATGAAGCCCTGGCCGATGGCAGCTGCCCGACGCTCAAGGACGTGATCGTCTACCAGCGCACCGGTGGCAAGATCGGCTGGGTCGAGGGCCGCGACCATTGGCTGCACGAGTTGCTGGCCGGTCAGTCCACGGTCTGCGAGCCCGAGTGGGTCGAGGCCGAGCACCCGCTGTTCCTGCTCTACACCTCCGGTTCCACCGGCAAGCCCAAGGGCGTCCAGCATTCCAGCGGCGGCTATCTGCTGCATGCCGCGCTGACCACCAAGTGGACCTTCGACCTCAAGGACAACGATGTGTTCTGGTGCACGGCCGATATCGGCTGGGTCACCGGCCACAGCTACATCGCCTACGGCCCGCTGGCCTTGGGTGGCACTGAGATCGTGTTTGAGGGTGTGCCCACCTATCCGGATGCCGGCCGCTTCTGGAAGATGATCGAGAAGCACAAGGTCAGCATCTTCTACACCGCACCCACGGCCATCCGCTCGCTGATCAAGGCGGCCGAGACCAGTGAGGCCGTGCACCCGGCGCGTTATGACCTGGGCAGCCTGCGCTTGCTGGGTTCGGTCGGTGAGCCCATCAACCCAGCCGCCTGGGAGTGGTACCACAAGCATGTCGGTGGCGGCCGTTGCCCCATTGTCGACACCTTCTGGCAGACCGAAACCGGCGGCCACATGATCACGCCGCTGCCGGGTGCCACGCCCCTGATTCCTGGCTCCTGCACCTTGCCCTTCCCAGGCATCACCACCGCCATCGTCGATGAGACCGGCAACGATGTGCCCAACGGTCAAGGTGGCATCCTGGTCGTCAAGAAGCCCTGGCCTTCAATGATCCGCACCATCTGGAACGATCCCGAGCGTTTCAAGAAGAGCTACTACCCGAGCGAGCTCAAGGGCTACTACCTGGCCGGCGATGGCGCGATCCGCGATGCCGACACCGGCTACTTCACCATCACCGGTCGTATCGACGATGTGTTGAATGTGTCCGGCCACCGCATGGGCACCATGGAGATCGAGTCGGCCCTGGTCAGCTGCACCGAGTTGGTGGCTGAAGCCGCCGTGGTCGGCCGTCCGGACGACACCACGGGCGAGGCCATCTGTGCCTTCGTGGTGCTCAAGCGCCCCCGTCCTTCGGGTGACGAGGCCAAGGCCATCGCCAAGCAGCTGCGCGACCATGTGGCCAAGGAAATCGGCCCGATTGCCAAGCCCAAGGACATTCGCTTCGGCGACAACCTGCCCAAGACCCGTTCCGGCAAGATCATGCGCCGCCTGCTGCGCTCGGTCGCCAAGGGCGAAGCCGTCACCCAGGACACCAGCACTCTGGAGAATCCGGCCATCCTCGAGCAGCTGGGCCAGGCTTACTGATCGGTCTTTGAACCCGCAAGCGAAAACAGGCCCCTTGGGGCCTGTTTTTCTTTCAGAGCCGAAAGGGCGCTTGCCCCTTCAGCCGCCTGGCGTCACTTGGTGCTCAACACCCAGGTGGCCAGTTGCTTGGCTTCAGCCGCGCTCACTTGCGTGTTGGCTGGCATGGGCACGGGGCCCCAGACACCGGAGCCGCCCTTGACGATTTTTTCGGCCAGCTTGGTGGCAGCGTCCTTGTCCTTGGCGTACTTGGCAGCGACGTCCTTGTAGGCCGGGCCCACCAGTTTCTTGTCGACGGCGTGGCAGGCCATGCAGTTCTTCTTTTGTGCCAGTTCAGCGTTGGCGAAAGCGGCCGGGGCAGCGGCGGTGGTGGCCAGAGCGGCCAGGATGAATGCGAATTTCATGACTTCCTTTCGGGGGCAGACCAAGGGGCAATTCCGCAGAAGCCGGTTGGTTTTGTGCTCTACAGTTCAAGCCAACCAGCGCTGGGAGAATTGTAGTGTTCACCAATGGGGTTGAACTGCTGGCGCAAGGGGTTTCTCTCTATGTTGTTTTTGATGGTCGGTGTTCTGGCGGTGCTGCTGAAATGGCTGGGCGTGGAGCCTGTGGCGAGCGCCAGCTGGTTTTGGGTCTTGCTGCCTTTCGGCCTTGCTGCGGCCTGGTGGGCCTGGGCCGATGGCACGGGCTACACCCAGCGCAAAGCCATGCAGCGCATGGATGAAAAGAAAGCCGCGCGACGCGAGAAGGCCATGGAGGCCTTGGGTCAGCTCGACCCGAACAAGAAAAAGGGCAAGCGCTGAGCCTGAGGCCTGCCTGGGCGGCGACAGCTCGGCCTCTCTGACCGGGCGCGAGCGGCCTGTGCTTCTCTCGCTCCTTTCGCCTCTGCCTGACGGCTTGTTGCCTGTCTTTTTCGTCTGCCGATTCCTGCGCCCATGCCGCCTTCTTCTGCTTCTTCGCGCGCGTCCTCTGCGTCAACTCGGCGCTCAGCCCGGCCCCGTCTTCGATTCTTTCTGGCCGCCGGCGCTTCGGCCCTGGCGCTGAGCATTCTGGTCTTGGCGGTGCTGAAGCTGCAGCGAGAGCGCCCGCCCGCTGCTACGCCCGAGATCAGCGAGCGTGCCGCCGATTCGGCGGTTCTGGCTGATGCAAGGCCGCTGCCGCCGGCCATGCCTCCGGTGCCGCCACCCAGCGAGTTCGCCGCTCCGGCGCGTTTGGACTTGCTGGCGGGTGATGGCCATGCCGGCCACCGCGATGGGGCCCGTGCGCAGGCACGATTCGCCGATCCCTACGGCATTGCCGTCGATGCGCGTGGCGTGATCTACATCAGCGACGGCGGCGACAGCAACCGCATCCGGCGCTTGCGAACCGACGGGCAGGTGGACACCCTCAGTGGCGGCGTCGAAGGCTTTCGTGACGGCCCGCTGGCCGAGGCTGCGTTCCACACCCCTTCGGGCCTGGCGGTCGATGCGCAGGGCAATCTCTATGTCGCCGACACCGGCAACCATGCCATCCGCAAGATCAGCCCGCAGGGCCATGTCAGCACCGTGGCCGGCAATGGCCAGCCGGGCTTTCGCGACGGCCCGGCCGAGCAGGCCCGCTTCAACGGCCCACTGGGCGTGGCGGTCGGGCGCGATGGTTCGGTCTATGTCGCAGACAGCTACAACGACCGCATCCGCGTCATCAGCCCCGCGGGGCAGGTGCGCACCCTGGCCGGCAGCGCCTGGCCAGGCGAGCAGGATGGCCCGGGCGGCAAGGCACGGTTCGACACGCCGACCGCCCTGGTCGTCGACGAGCAGGACCGCATCTGGGTGCTCGACAGCCGCAACGACGCCGTTCGCCTGGTGCAGCCAGACGGCACGGTCAGCACGTTTGCGCGCGGCGATGATGAAGACGAGGAGGAGCTGCTGCGCCGCCCCTTGAGCCTGACGCGCAGCCACGACGGCTACCTTTACGTCGGTGTGCTGCGCCGGGGTGCCTTGCTGCAGATCGCGCCGGATGGCCGCGTGCACCGCCTCAGCGGTGGCCCGCGCGCCCACCTGGCCCGGCCCGCCGGGCTGGCGCTGTCGCCGCGCGGTGAGCTCTTGATCACCGATGCGGCCTCGTTTCGCGTCCATCGCCTGAGCTGGGGGCAGGGCGAGCCGGAAGCCGCCAACCCGGCGCCGCGCGCCGATGTCGGGCCTGCGCCCGATCTGGCCTTGCCGCGGACCGAAGGGCGCTGGCCCGTGTTGCCGCAGCAGAGCTGGCACGAGGTGGTGGGCACGCCGGGCGAGGTGCGCGGCCGCCGCGGAGGCGATGCGCGTGACCATCTGCATGAGGGCCTGGATGTGAAGGGCGATGTCGGCGAGTTGGTGGTGGCCATGGCCGATGCCAAAGTCAGCAGCCCGCTGGCCAACTGGGCCTACGGCAGCAATGCCGAGGGTCTGTCCCTGGATCGCCTGACCTACATCCACATCCGGGTGGGGCGTGACAAGCGGGGCCATCTGCTCAACCCGAGGCAGTTCCAGCTGGTGCTGGATGCGGCTGGTCGGCCCGAGCGCATCCGGGTGCGTCGCGGCACGCGCTTCGCGGCGGGCGATGCCCTCGGCAACATCAATCCCATGGCCCATGTGCACATCAATCTGGGCACGGGCGGCTACCACCGCAACCCCTTGCAGCTGGGCTTTGCCGGGTTCAGCGACCAGGAGCCGCCCTTGATCGAGGGCATCGAGGTCTTTGATGCTGCGGGGCGGCGCTTGCGTCAGTTGGAGCAGGGACGCCTGCGTCTGCCTGCCGATTGGCGTGACTTGCAGTTTGTGGTCGATGCCTGGGATCAGGTCGATGGCAATGAAGAGCGCCGCCGCCTGGGCCTGCACAGCTTGGGCTATCAAGTGCTGCACGAGGACGGCCGCCCCCTGTCTGGTTTCGAGCAGCCACGCATGACACTGGATTTCAGCCGCCTGCCGGTGGACGACAAGGCCGTCAAACAAGCCTATGCCGCGCGCAGCGGCGTGACCGTGCATGGCAGCGCCGTCACGCGCTTTCGCTACCAGCTGGGGGCGCAGGTGCGCGATGGGCGCAGCGCGCCATCGGCGCTGCTGGATGCGCCCTTACCGGCGGGGGACTACCTGCTTCGCGTGATCGCGCGAGACCAGCAGGGCAACGAGGCGCTGCTCCGCCGCGATCTGGCCTTGAGGGTGCGCTGACTCAGCGCCGGCTCAGACCAGGCCTTGCTTGCTTGCCAGCACAGCCGCTTCAGCGCGGCTGGATACATTGAGCTTCTTGTAGATGCTCTTGATGTGGTCGTTGACCGTGAACCACTTGATGCCCATCAGGTTGGCGATTTCCTTGATGGTGAAGCCCTTGCTGAGGTAGGTCAGGACTTCGCTTTCGCGCGGGGTCAGGCGCTCCCATTCGGGCGGCGGGTCCAGCACCACGCCGCGGCCGGTGCCGAAGGTGCTGGGCGCTCCCGAGGAGGACAGGCTGCCAAAGCCCGAGTTCAGGGCCATGGGGCCGCTGTCGCCGGTGGAGTTGGGACGGAAGTGTGAGAGCAGGCGGCGCGCAATCGCCGGTGACAGCGGCGGCTGGCCCTTGACGATGCGCTGCAGTTCTTCCACCAGCACCTCGAAGCGGTCTTCCTTCAGCAAATAGCCGTCGGCGCCGCATTGCAGGGCGGGGAAGAGATGGTCATCGTCCGAGTACAGAGTGGTGACGATCTTGAGGGCCGGGGAGCCGGCCATCTCGGCCAACAACTCCATGCCATTGCCATCGGGCAGTTCCAGATCCACCAGCACCAGGCGGAAGCTGGCCTCGGGGTCACTCTGGCTCAGTAGGCTGATGTGGCGGCGTGCGCCTTCCAGATCACCGGCTTCGGCGATGTCCATAGGGTCGCTGAAGCTCTCGCGCACCACGCGGCAGAGAAAGCTCCGGGCAACCGGGTTGTCTTCAATGATCAGTACTTTGACGGCCATAGTGAGAAGGTCAGCACAAATTCCATCCTAGCGCACAACCGCGGCCCACAGCCGTCGCCGAGACAGCTGATTACACATCCCGCCTTGGCTGTTGTCCGAGCGCTGCGTCACAAGCTAGGGAATCCCCGAGGAGTCCGTGCACTGCGCCCGCAGCCACTGGCTCAGGCTGGCACGTTGGTCGCCCATCGTCGTGCAGCCCAAGCTTGGGGCAGGGTTGCGGAAGGGGTGGGCGCGGCGGCGCTTGCCTACAATGCCGCCCATGCGCATATTGATCGCCAATGATGATGGTTACCTGGCGCCGGGGCTTCTTGCGCTGGTCAAGGCTTGTGAAGGCCTGGGACAGATCGAAGTCATCGCCCCCGAGCAGAACGCCAGCGGCACCTCCAACTCCCTGACCCTGGGTCGCCCGCTGTCCGTCTACACCGCCAGCAACGGCTTTCGCTACGTCAACGGCACGCCCTCGGACTGCGTCCATGTGGCCTTGACCGGCTTGCTGGACTACAAGCCCGATCTGGTGCTTTCGGGCATCAACAACGGCGCCAATATGGGCGACGACACCCTGTATTCCGGCACCGTGGCTGCTGCCACCGAGGGCTTTTTGTTTGGCATCCCCTCGATCGCCTTTTCCCAGGTCGACAAGGGTTGGGGTCATCTCGATGCCGCGGCGGCACTGGCTCGCCAGGTGGTCGAGCAGGTGCTGGCCGGCGGCCTGGGCTCGGCCTTTTTGCTCAATGTGAACATTCCGAACCGGGCGGATGCCTGCGATCTGCCGCGGCGTGTGACCCGCCTGGGCCGGCGTCATGCCAGCGAACCGGTGATCAAGCAGATGAGCCCGCGTGGCGAGCCGATCTACTGGATCGGCCCCGCTGGCGACGCGCGTGAAGCGGGCGAGGGCACCGATTTCCACGCCACCGCGAACGGCATGGTCTCCCTGACACCTCTGCAGGTGGATCTGACCCACCATGCCGCCCTGGGCGCCTGGGCGCAGCGACTGGACCGGCCGGCATGAACAGTGGCAACGGCGGCAGCAAGCCTGCGGCTCGCTCACCGCGCTTCCCCTTGCCGCTGGGCAAGATGGGTGGCGCCAGTGCCTCCTCCAGCGCGTCGTCCGGCGTGGGCGGCGGCGTGGCGCGTGAGGTGCTGATGCCGCAGCGCCACCTGCGCGAGGCGGCCCAGGACGCGGCGCGCCAGCTGGCGCCCAGCGGGCTCGGCCTGGATTCGGCCAAGGTGCGCCAGCGCATGGTGCTGCGTCTGCGCCGTGACGGCTTGCACGATGAGCGCGTGCTGGAGGCCCTGTCGCGCGTGCCGCGCCATGAGTTCGTGGACAGCGCCCTGGCCATCCAGGCTTACGAAGACACCAGCCTGCCCATCGGTCACGAGCAAACCATCTCCAAGCCTTCGGTCGTGGGCCGCATGATCGCCATGCTGTTCGGCGGTCAGTCGGCCAGCCAGCGCGGCCATCTCGGCCGCACGCTGGAGATCGGCACCGGCTGCGGCTATCAGGCTGCCGTGCTGGCCCTGCTCTCGCAAAGCCTGGTGTCGATCGAGCGCCTCAAGCCCTTGCACGACAAGGCGCGCAGCAATCTGGCACCGCTGCACCTGCCTCAGGTGCGCCTGATTTACGGCGACGGCCGGCTCGGTGCGCCGGGCGCGGCGCCCTTCGACAGCATCGTCGCCGCGGCTGGTGGTGATGACATCCCGAGCGCCTGGCTGGAGCAGCTGGCGCCGGGTGGCCGCCTGATCGCGCCCATGGCCGCGCCGGGCGGGCGGGGTCAGGTCTTGGTGCGGGTGGATCATCTGCTGGAAAACGGCCGCAGTCGCTTTGTGCGCACAGAGCACGAGGCGGTGCTCTTCGTGCCCCTAAAATCCGGCGTCATGTGAGGCGGCCTTCGGCCGGCCTCGCCTTTTTTGGACTCCGGCTTTGAATGAATGTGTGAATGAATGAAGGCCGGAGCCTTCCAACGCACCAGCCCCGACAGCGACGCATGCAACCGACATTTCATCCTTCCATCAAGCTCTTGCTGGCCTGCGGCCTGCTTTCCTTGACGGCTTGCGGTACCAGCCTGAATCGTGCGCCGGTGGAAGAACGACCGGTGGGCGGCAGCGTCAAGCCGGCGCCCACCGCGCCCGTGGCCCCGACGCCGAGCAACGCTCCGGCGGCCGAAGCCAAGCCCCTGCCCGGCGCCGAGAACGCTGGCAAGCCCGGCTACTACACCGTCAAACCCGGTGACACCCTGATCCGCATCGCCCTCGATAACGGCCAGAACTGGCGGGATCTGAGCAAGTGGAACAACCTCGACAAGCCTAATCTGATTGAGGTGGGTCAGGTCTTGCGCGTGCTGCCCCCCGGCGTCGATGCCGGTAGCGTGGCTGCCCGTCCCGTGAGCACGGCCAAGGTGGACACCCGCCCGCTGGACAGCAAGGCCAACGCTGGCGCGGCCTCGGCACCCTCGGCGGCGGATAAGTCTGCCTCGGCGGCCTCGGCTGCGGCATCTTCGGCCAGCCAGCCGGTCGCCTCGGCCAGCCGTGACAACGACGACGATCCAGCTTGGGCCTGGCCGACGAGCACCTCCGTGGGTGCCGGCTTTGATGAGCAGCGCAACAAGGGCCTGGCCTTCTTCGGCAAGCCCGGGGATGCGGTGCTGGCGGCTGCCGATGGCCGCGTGGTCTACGCAGGCTCGGGCTTGCGCGGCTACGGCAATCTGGTCATCATCAAGCACAACGCGACCTACCTGACGGCCTACGCACACAACCAAACCCTGCTGGTCAAAGAAGACCAGGCCGTGCGCAAGGGGCAGAAGATCGCGGAAATGGGGTCCAGCGACGCCGAGCAGGTGAAACTGCATTTCGAGGTGCGCAAGCTGGGCAAGCCGATCGACCCTGCCAAGGTCCTGCCCGCTCGCTAGCCTGATCTCGGGCTGGCGCGTTCGATGTGAGCCCGCCATGAAACGCAGCCCGTCCTCGCCCTCGCCCCTGTCCCATTCGCTGCCGCTGGCGGCGGGATTGGCCGGGCAGGCGGCGGGCTCGATGTCTGGTGCTCACGAGCGCGCTGCCGACGAGGTTGAAGACGAAGTGGCCGGTTTGAATGGTCGCCTCAACACCGGCAGCGACCTGGAGGTAGGCAATGCGCTGCAGGCCTATCTGCGCGACATCCGCCGCACACCCTTGCTCAGTCCGCAGCAGGAGTTCGAGACCGCCCAGCGCGCACGCGCCGGTGACTTCGCGGCCCGTCAATCCATGATCGAGCACAACCTGCGCCTGGTCGTCTCCATCGCCAAGAACTACCTGGGCCGCGGTCTGCCGCTCAGCGATCTGATCGAAGACGGCAATCTCGGCCTCATGCATGCCATCGGCAAGTTCGAGCCCGAGCGTGGTTTTCGTTTCTCCACCTACGCCAGCTGGTGGATACGCCAGAGCATCGAGAGTGCCTTGATGCACCAGGCTCGCCTGGTGCGCCTGCCGGTGCACATCGTGCGCGAGCTCAACCATGTGCTGAAGGCGCGGCGGGCACTCGAGGCCGTGCAGAGCCAGAACGGCGGCGCCGGCCAGGTGCGGGCCGAAGACATCGCCGCCGCGCTGGGCCGGCCTTTGGCCGAGGTGTCCGAGTTGCTGGCCTATGCCGAGCTGCCCAGCTCGCTCGATGCGCCGGTCGATCGAAACGGCGAGGGTGGCGAATCGATGATGGACCTGGTGGCTGATGAGCAGACCGTCGATCCGCTGGGCTTGCGCCTCAGTCATGAGCTGGATGAGCTGCTGCGCCACGGCATGTCGGCCTTGAACGAGCGAGAGCGCGAGGTCTTGGCCGGCCGCTTCGGTCTGTTCGACCGCGAGCCCGAAACCCTCGATGTGCTGGCCGTGCGGCTCAAGCTCCCGCGCGAGCGCATCCGCCAGATCCAGATCGAAGCGCTGGCCAAGCTCAAGCGCAACATGATGCGCCACGGCATCGACCGCGACTCCATCTTCTGAGCGGCCGGTCAGCCCGCCGCGGCGCGCGGCGATAATTGCGGCATGAGTCAAGAAACAGAATGGCTGACGGTCGAATCGATCGACCTGGATGCCCAGGGCGTGGCCCACAAGGAAGACGGCAAGGTGGTGTTCATCGAAGGCGCCTTGCCGGGTGAACAGGTCCAGGTCAGCACCGGCCGCAAGAAGAACAACTGGGAGCAGGGCACGATGACGGCCATGCGGCGCGAGAGCGCCCAGCGCGTCACGCCCGGCTGCCCGCATTTCGGTCTCCATGCCGGCGCCTGCGGTGGCTGCAAGATGCAGCATTTGCACGCCGGTGCCCAGGTTGCCGTGAAGCAGCGCGTGGTGGAGGACAACCTCTGGCACCTCGGCAAGGTCAAGCCCGAGATGCTGCTGCGTCCGATCGAGGGGCCGACCTGGGGCTACCGCTACCGCGCCCGCTTCTCGGTGCGCTATGTGCCGAAGAAGGGTCAGGTCTTGATCGGCTTCCACGAGCGCAAGAGCCGCTACGTGGCCGATATGCAGGTCTGCAAGGTGGTGCCGCAGCGCGTCAGCGACCTGCTGATGCCGCTGCGCGACCTCATCGCCAGCATGGACGAACGCGACCGCCTGCCGCAGATCGAGCTGGCCATGGGCGACGAGGTCATCGCCCTGGTGCTGCGCAACCTGAATCCCCTGCTGGAGCCGGATCGTCAGCGCCTGCGTGACTTTGCGGCGCTGCACCCAGGCGTGCAATGGTGGTTGCAGCCCAAGGGGCCGGAGACCGTGCATCTGCTCGATGAAGGCGGCCCTGAGTTGGCCTACCGCCTGCCCGAGTTCGGCGTGGTCATGCCCTTCAAGCCCACTGATTTCACCCAGGTCAATCCGCACATCAACACCGTGCTGGTCGGTCGCGCGCTGCGCTTGCTGGCGGTGCAGCCTGATGAGCGGGTGATCGATTGGTTCTGCGGCCTGGGCAACTTCACCTTGCCCTTGGCGACGCAGGCGCGCGAGGTCTTGGGCATCGAGGGCAGCGAGACCCTGGTGCAGCGCTCGCGCGAGAACGCCGCGCGCAATGGCCTGGCCGACAAGACCCGCTTTGTGGCCCGCAATTTGTTCGAGATGACGCCGGAACTGCTGGTGGCCGATGGCGTGGCCGACAAATGGCTGGTTGACCCGCCGCGCGACGGCGCTTTTGCCTTGGCCAAGGCGGTGGCCGATATTGCTCAGAATCCGGAACTGGCCCCCGGCTGGACCTTGCCCAAGCGCATCGTCTACGTGTCCTGCAACCCGTCCACACTGGCGCGTGATGCAGGCTTGCTGGTCAATGTGGCGGGCTATCGCTGCACGGCGGCCAGTGCGGTCAATATGTTCCCGCACACCTCGCATGTGGAGAGCATTGCGGTGTTTGAGCGCTGAAATGAAGAAAGGGCCGTCAGGCCCTTTCGTTTTTATGCGCCACGCAGTTGGCGCTCATCGCGCGGAGTCCGCGGCTCCGGCTCTGCCGGGCCGTCGGACTCGCCCCCTTGAGGGGGCCGGCGCAGCCGGTAGGGGGTGTTAGTCCCTTTCTCCACCAAAGATGCCCAGCAGGGACAGCAGGCTCTGGAACACGTTGTAGAGGTCCAGATAGATGGCCAGGGTGGCCGAGATGTAGTTGGTCTCGCCGCCGTCCAGCACGCGCTTGATGTCATAGAGCATGAAGGCCGAGAACACGGCCATGGACAGCACCAGCAGGGTCAGCATCAGGGCCGAGGACTGCAGGAACACATTCACCACGCCGGCCACCAGCATGATGATGGCGCCCACGAACAGGAACTTGCCCATGCTGGACAGGTCGCGCTTGATCACGGTGGCCAGGCTGGCCATGGCGAAGAAGATGGCGCCCGTGCCGCCAAAGGCCGTCATGATCAGGCTGCTGCCATTCTTGAAGCCCAGCACCGCGGCCAACAGGCGCGAGAGCATCAGGCCCATGAAGAAGGTGAAGGCGAGCAGGGCGTAGACGCCGGTGCTGCTGTTCTTGGTCTTTTCCACCAGCATCATCAGGCCGAAGGCGCCGGCCATGAAGACGATCAAGCTCATGCCGGTGCCCATGCTGGCCATCAGGCCGGTGGACACGCCCACCCAGGCGCCCAGCACGGTGGGCACCATGGACAGGGCCAGCAGCCAGTAGGTGTTGCGCAGCACGCGCTGGCGCTCGGCCGCCAGGCCTTGGCCCAGGCTTGCGTTCAGTTGGGTTTGCAGGGTTTCATTCATCTCAAGCGTCCTCCATCATCCAAACCATCGGCGGCGCGGCGATGGTCCAGCTTGTCTTGTCCCAGTGCGCCGCGTCACTCAGGGCGAAATGTAGCGCGTGCCGGGCCGCCGTGCTGAGCCCTGTGGTGCGATCGCGCAATTGGCGCTCTGCGAGTGCGCGAGGCTGCGCGGGCGGGTCAGGGCAGTGCTGCATGCCAGCGCATGAATGGCTGGCGCCCATGCAGCTAAAGTGCGGCCTTCCCCGTTCCGATTCAAGAGAGACCATGAAACAAAAGCCGTACCTGAGCCTGGAAGACGTCAAGCGCATCGCCGCCGCTGCCGAGGGTGAAGCCCTGGCGCACCAGTGGGCGGTGACCATCGCCATCGTCGATGACGGCGGGCATTTGCTGTGGCTGCAGCGCCTGGACGGCGCGCCGGCCGTGTCGGCCCAGATCGCCCCGGCCAAGGCGCACACCGCCGCGCTGGGTCGTCGCGAGTCCAAGGTGTACGAGGACATCATCAACCAGGGCCGCGTGTCCTTCCTGAGTGCGCCGGGCTTGAGTGGCTTGCTCGAGGGTGGCGTGCCGGTGCTGGTGGACGGCCATTGCATCGGCGCTGTGGGTGGCAGTGGCGTCAAGTCCAGCGAAGACGCGCAGATCGCGCGCGCGGGCATCGCGGCGCTGGCCTGACTCTGTGCAGGGGCAGGGTGGTTGCGGCCTCCCTGCCTGCTGAGTTCGTGGTGGTTTGAGGCGGCAGGCATGGCATCTGGCGAAGGCTGACTTGATGCCGTCATTTGCGCAAAGTAAGCAAAACCGGGCTTGGTGATAACCCTGGTGGGTTATACTTAGCAGGTTTACCCGCAACCACCGCCACCCCAGCGAAACTCGCTTCAGTTTCTCCACCAAACTCAGGCTCTTTCGGCCCGGCTCTCCCCTGAGCCCGGCCGGCTGCAAGAGCAGAGCTGGGCGTGCGCACCTCACCGGAGTTCCCCGTGCTGCCCGATCTGCTCCAAACCCCCAAAGCGATTCTCGCCCTGGCAGACGGCACGGTCTTCACAGGCACCTCGATCGGCGCAGCCGGTCACACGGTCGGCGAGGTGGTGTTCAACACCGCCATGACCGGCTACCAGGAAATCCTCACCGACCCGAGCTACTGCCGGCAGATCGTGACCCTCACGTATCCGCACATCGGCAACTACGGCGTCAATGACGAGGATGTCGAGGCCCCGAAGATCCATGCCGCTGGCCTGATCATCAAGGAGCTGCCCATCCTTGATTCCAACTTCCGCAAGACCCGCAGCCTGGCGCAGTACCTGCGCGACGAAGGCACGGTCGCCATTGCCGACATCGACACCCGCCGCCTGACCCGCCTGCTGCGCACGACCGGTGCCCAGAACGGCTGCATCCTGGCGGTGCCCGAGGGTCAGGTCGTGACCGAGGCGCTGATCGCCGATGCAGTCGCCAAGGCCAAGGCGGCGCCCAGCATGTCCGGACTGGACCTGGCCAAGGTGGTCAGTACGCCCGAGCGCCACGGCTGGACTGAAACCGAGTGGACCTTGGGCAAGGGCTACGGCCAGCTGAGCCAGCCGCGTTTCCATGTGGTGGCCTATGACTTCGGCGTCAAGCGCAACATCCTGCGCATGCTGGCCGAGCGCGGTTGCAAGATCACCGTGGTGCCGGCCCAGACCCCGGCTTCGGCCGTGTTCGATCTGGAGCCGGACGGTGTCTTTCTGTCCAACGGCCCTGGCGATCCGCAGCCTTGCGATTACGCGATCGCAGCGGCAGCGCAGCTGATCGAATCGGGCATCCCGACCTTCGGCATCTGCCTGGGTCACCAGATCATGGCTCTGGCCTCGGGCGCCAAGACCTTCAAGATGAAGTTCGGCCATCACGGCGGCAACCATCCGGTCAAGGACCTGGACAATGGCCGCGTCAGCATCACCAGCCAGAACCACGGCTTTGCGGTCGATGCGGACAGCCTGCCCGCCAATCTGCGCGCCACCCACATCAGCTTGTTCGACGGCACGCTGCAAGGCCTGGCCCGCACCGACAAGCCGGCCTTCTGCTTCCAGGGTCACCCCGAAGCCAGCCCCGGCCCCCACGACATCGCCTACCTGTTTGACCGCTTCATCGGTCTGATGGCCAAGTCCTGATCACGGCCTGATGGAGTAAAGACATGCCCAAACGTACAGACATCAAGAGCATCCTCATCATCGGCGCCGGCCCCATCATCATCGGCCAGGCCTGTGAGTTCGACTATTCCGGCGCCCAGGCCTGCAAGGCCCTGCGCGAGGAAGGCTACAAGGTCATCCTGGTCAACAGCAATCCGGCGACCATCATGACCGACCCGGACACGGCCGATGTGACCTATATCGAGCCCATCACCTGGCAGGTGGTCGAGAAGATCATCGCCAAGGAGCGCCCGGATGCCGTGCTGCCCACCATGGGTGGCCAGACCGCGCTGAACTGCGCCCTGGATCTGCACAAGCACGGCGTACTGGCCAAGTACGGCGTGGAGATGATCGGCGCCAACGAGAAGGCGATCGAGAAGGCCGAAGACCGCCTGAAGTTCAAGGATGCGATGACCAAGATCGGTCTCGACTCCGCCAAGTCCGGTATCGCGCATTCCATGGAAGAGGCGCTGGCCGTGCAAAAGCGCATCAAGGACGAGATCGGTGGCACCGGCTTCCCCATGGTCATCCGCCCCAGCTTCACGCTGGGTGGCACCGGCGGTGGCATTGCCTACAACCCGGAAGAGTTCGAAGAGATCTGCAAGCGCGGCCTGGACCTGTCGCCGACCAATGAGCTGCTGATCGAAGAATCGCTGATCGGCTGGAAAGAGTACGAGATGGAAGTGGTGCGCGACAGCCGCGACAACTGCATCATCGTCTGCTCGATCGAGAACCTGGACCCGATGGGCGTGCACACCGGTGACTCCATCACCGTCGCCCCTGCCCAGACGCTGACCGACAAGGAATACCAGCTGCTGCGCAACGCCTCGATCGCCATCCTGCGCGAAATCGGCGTGGACACCGGCGGCTCGAACGTGCAGTTCTCGATCAACCCGCAAAACGGCCGCATGACCGTGATCGAGATGAATCCGCGTGTGTCGCGTTCCTCGGCGCTGGCCTCCAAGGCCACCGGCTTCCCGATCGCCAAGATCGCGGCCAAGCTGGCCGTGGGCTACACCCTCGACGAGCTGAAGAACGACATCACCGGCGGCGTGACCCCGGCGTCTTTCGAGCCCTCGATCGATTACGTGGTCACCAAGATCCCGCGTTTCGCCTTCGAGAAGTTCCCCATGGCCGATTCGCGTCTGACCACGCAGATGAAGTCGGTGGGCGAGGTGATGGCCATGGGTCGTACCTTCCAGGAGTCCTTCCAGAAGGCCCTGCGCGGCTTGGAAACCGGCATCGATGGCCTGAGCGAGCGCTCGACCGATCGCGAAGAAATCATCCAGGAAATCGGTGAGCCCGGCCCGGAGCGCATCCTCTTCGTCGGCGACGCGTTCCGCCTCGGCATGAGCTTGCAAGAGGTCTTCGAAGAGACCGCCATCGACCCCTGGTTCCTGGCCCAGATCGAGCAGATCATCAAGATCGAGCAATCGCTGGCCGGCCGAAGCCTGGCCTCGCTGAGCGCCGATGAACTGCGCCTGCTCAAGAAGAAGGGCTTCTCGGACCGCCGCCTGGCGAAGCTGCTGGGTACCAATCAGCACGAGGTGCGCGCTGCGCGCCATGCCTTGAACGTGCGCCCGGTCTACAAGCGCGTGGACACCTGCGCTGCCGAATTCAGCACCGAAACCGCCTACCTCTACTCGACCTACGAGGAAGAGTGCGAGGCCGAGCCGACGAACAACAAGAAGATCATGGTGCTGGGCGGTGGCCCGAACCGCATCGGCCAGGGCATCGAGTTCGACTACTGCTGCGTCCACGCCGCGCTCGCCATGCGCGAAGATGGTTATGAAACCATCATGGTCAACTGCAACCCCGAGACCGTGTCCACCGACTACGACACGTCGGACCGCCTCTATTTCGAGCCGGTGACCCTGGAAGACGTGCTGGAAATCGTCGACAAGGAAAAGCCGGTCGGCGTGATCGTGCAGTACGGCGGCCAGACGCCGTTGAAGCTGGCCTTGGATCTGGAGCGCGCCGGCGTGCCCATCATCGGCACCACGCCGGACAGCATCGACATCGCCGAAGACCGCGAGCGCTTCCAGAAGCTGCTGCACGAGCTGGGCCTGAAGCAGCCGCCCAACCGCACGGCACGCACCGAGGAGCAGGCCGTGGCTCTGGCCAACGAGATCGGCTATCCCCTGGTCGTGCGCCCCAGCTATGTGCTGGGCGGCCGCGCCATGGAAATCGTGCACGGCGACAAGGACCTGGAGCGCTATATGCGCGAAGCGGTGCGCGTCTCCGACAAGTCACCGGTGCTGCTCGATCGCTTCCTGGAAGACGCGGTGGAAGTCGATGCCGACTGCATCAGCGACGGCGAGACCGTCATGATCGGCGGCATCATGGAGCACATCGAAGCCGCAGGCATCCACTCCGGCGACTCGGCCTGCTCGCTGCCGCCCTACACCCTGTCACAAGAGCTGCAGGACGAGCTGCGCCGCCAGACCGCGGCCATGGCCAAGGCGCTCAAGGTTGTGGGGCTGATGAATGTGCAGTTCGCCATCCAGGGTGACGTGACGGGCGGCCTCGACGGCGCCACTGTCTATGTGTTGGAAGTGAATCCGCGTGCCTCGCGCACGGTGCCCTTCGTGAGCAAGGCGACCGGCCAGCAGCTGGCCAAGATCGCCGCGCGTTGCATGGCTGGCCAGAAGCTCAAGGACCAGAAGGACCGCCTGGGTCGCATCCCGGCCGAGGTGATTCCGCCGTACTACAGCGTCAAGGAGGCCGTCTTCCCCTTCAATAAATTCCCCGGCGTGGATCCCATCCTCAGCCCGGAAATGCGCTCTACCGGCGAAGTGATGGGTGCCGCCCGCACCTTCGGCGAAGCGATGTTGAAGAGCCAGCTCGGTGCCGGCTCGCGCCTGCCGCGTCAGGGCAATATCCTGATCACCGTGAAGAACGGCGACAAGGCGCGTGCCGTTGCCGTGGCCAAGGACCTGCATGCCTTGGGCTTCGGTGTCGTGGCCACCAAGGGCACGGCGGCCGCCATCAGCGAAGCCGGCGTGCCGGTGACCGTGGTCAACAAGGTCAAGGATGGCCGCCCGCACATCGTCGACATGATCAAGGGTGGCGACATCCAGCTGGTCTTCACCACCGTGGACGAGACCCGCACCGCCATCGCCGACAGCCGCCACATCCGTCAGGCAGCGCTGGCCGCGCGTGTCACCTACTACACGACCATGGCGGGTTGTGAGGCCGCGGTGGAGGGCATGAAGCACCAGAACGGCCTGCTGGTGCAATCCCTGCAGGAACTGCACGCCGAACTGCACTAAACTGCGTCTGAACGAAGTCCGCCGCCGCGCCCCTGGAAGCAGGGTCGCAGCGGCGGCTTCATTTTGTGGAGCGAGGAAATGAGCCCCTTTCGGGCTTGCGACTCGCCGTTCTCCCGGCGCCGCGTCGCAGACGTGGCCGGCGCCCAGGCTTTTTCAAGGTTTCATTCATTCAAATCATGGCCACCATTCCATTGACCACCCGCGGTGCCGAGAAGCTCAAAGCCGAGCTGCATCAACTCAAGAGCGTTGAGCGTCATGCCGTGATCAATGCGATTGCCGAGGCGCGTGCTCAAGGCGATCTGTCTGAAAACGCCGAATACGAAGCCGCCAAGGATAAGCAAGGCTTCATCGAAGGCCGCATTCTGGAGATCGAAGGCAAGCTGGCTGCGGCCCAGATCATCGATCCTGCCTCGGTGGATGCCGGCGGTCGCATCGTCTTCGGCTCGACCGTGGACCTCGAAGAAGAGGCCACCGGCGCCGAGGTGACCTACCAAATCGTCGGTGACGACGAGGCCGACCTGAAGCTGGGCCTGATTTCGATCAGCTCGCCCATCGCGCGCGCGCTGATCGGCAAGGAAGCGGGCGACGTGGCCGATGTGCAAGCGCCCGGCGGCGTCAAGCGCTACGAGGTGGTGGAAGTCCGCTACGTTTGATAGCGCAGGCGGTTTCGTGACTCTGCTCCAGCGTTCGCGCCTGCTGCTGGCTGCCCTCTGGGCGGGTTTGTTGCTGTGCGTGGCCTTTGTGGCGGCGCCGAGCGCATTCGCCGCGCTGGAAAAGGCGCAGGCCGGTGCTTTTGTCGGCCGCCTGTTTGCGCAGGAAGCCAACCTGAGTTTGGCGGCTGCGGTGCTGCTGATGCTGATGGAGCGCCGCCTGGCGCGCGACGGGCAGGCTCGCGCCTTGACGGCCGAGTTCCTCCTGCCGGCCGGCGCCTTGTTTTGCACTGTGCTCGGTTACTTTGCGCTGCAGCCCTTGATGGCGGCCGCGCGTGCCGGGCAGGGCTCATGGTCGTTCATGAGCCTGCATGCGGTGTCGTTTGGGTTCTACGGGCTTAAGACCTTGCTGGTCTTGGCGCTGGCCTGGCGTAGCAGCCGGGCCTGAGCGCGTGGCGCTCTGATGTCAGCCAGCCTTGGGCGTGGCCCAGGCTGATTGGCATGCAGCAGGATCACTGATCCTGCGAGCTCTTCTTGATGCTGGTGAGGCGGCGCTTGGCGCGCTTGATCTCACCGCCCTGGGCGACGCGTTCGTTACCCAGCACGCGCAGCTTCTTGGTTTGCGGGCGGTGGTTGCCGCTCTTCGAGAACTTGACGATCTTGACCACGCGCGGGCCCAGCTTGCTGTCAGCACGGGTGTTGGCTTCGTCTTCCTTGGGCGGAATCGGGCGCCAGATGATAAGCAGCTTGCCGATGTGCTGAATCGGCGCCGCATTCAGTTCGCCGCACAGGCTGGCGAAGATGCCTTCGCGGTTGGCGCGGTCGTCCGAGAAAATCCGCACCTTGATCAGCCCGTGGGCATTGAGGGCGGCGTCGGTCGCTTTCACGACGGCAGGGGTGAGTCCATCCGCGCCTATCATGACCACGGGGTCGAGATGATGGGCTTCGGAGCGTTTTTCCTTGCGCTGGGCAGGGGTCAATTGAATCGCAGGCATAGGCGTATTATCCGTGCAACATGAAGTTCACAACAAAAAGCAAAAAACTTAATAAGGCGTGGTTGCATGATCACATCAATGATCCCTACGTCAAGATGGCCCAGCGTGATGGTTATCGCGCCCGCGCGGCCTACAAACTCAAAGAGATTGACGAAGAGCTCAAGCTGATCCGCCCGGGTCAGGTGGTGGTCGATCTCGGTGCTTCACCGGGCGCCTGGAGTCAGTACCTGCGGCGCTGTTTTGCCCCCAAGGAGGCCGGCACCGGTGGCGCAGCCGTGGGGCAACTCAACGGCACCATCATCTCGCTGGACTTGCTCGATTGCGCTCCGATTGAGGGCGTGCATTTCATCAAGGGCGATTTCCAGGAGGAGGCGGTGCTGCATCAGCTGGAGGCAGCCCTCGCAGGCAAGTCTGTCGATGTGGTGGTGTCCGACATGGCGCCCAATCTCTCGGGCATCGAGAGCTCGGATGCGGCGCGTGTGGCCGGCTTGGTCGAGTTGGCCATCGAGTTCGCGCAAGCGCATCTCAAGCCTGAAGGTGCGCTGGTGGCCAAGGTGTTTCACGGCAGCGGTTACACGCAGTTGGTGGAGCTCTTCAAGGCAACCTTCAAGAAGGTCAAGCCCCTGAAGCCCAAGGCCTCGCGCGATCGCTCGTCCGAGACTTTCCTGATCGGCATCGGCCTCAAGAAGCCTGCCGCACCCAAGGTGGACACCCCGGCGTGAATGCCGGTGATTTCGCATGGCCATGCAAATCAGCCTGGCCTCTTGACTGCAATAGAATCAACCCCATATGCCGTGCACGTGGCTGTAAACAGTGCAGCCTGGCCGTAATGAACAAGGAGTGGCGGTGAACAATCAGTGGTTCTCGAAAGTAGCGGTCTGGATCGTGATCGCTCTGGTGCTGTTCACGGTCTTCAAGCAGTTTGACCGCAGCGCAGCCCCGGGCAATGCCATGGGCTACTCGGAGTTCCTCGATGAAGTCCAGTCCGGCCGCATCAAGCAGGTGACTCTGCAAGAAGGCAATGGCGGCACCGACATCATTGCCGAGGGCTCGGATGGCAAGAAGATCCGTGTGACAGCCACCTATCTGGACCGTGGTCTGGTCGGTGATCTGCGCAATCACGGCGTCAAGTTCGACGTCAAGCCGCGCGAGGAGCCGTCTTTCCTGATCAGCATGCTGGTCAGCTGGGGCCCGATGCTGCTCTTGATCGGTGTCTGGGTCTACTTCATGCGCCAGATGCAGGGTGGCGGCAAGGGTGGCGCTTTCAGCTTCGGTAAGAGCAAGGCTCGCATGCTGGATGAAGCCAGCAACACCATCACTTTCGCGGATGTGGCCGGTTGCGATGAGGCCAAGGAAGAAGTGAAGGAACTGGTCGACTTCCTGAAAGACCCGCAAAAGTTCCAGAAGCTGGGCGGTCGTATCCCGCGCGGTGTGCTGCTGGTCGGCCCCCCGGGAACCGGCAAGACCTTGCTGGCGAAGTCCATTGCCGGTGAAGCCAAAGTGCCCTTCTTCACGATTTCGGGTTCTGACTTCGTGGAAATGTTTGTTGGCGTTGGTGCTGCCCGTGTTCGCGACATGTTCGAGCAGGCCAAGAAGAGCGCGCCCTGCATCATTTTCATCGACGAAATCGATGCGGTCGGTCGCCATCGCGGTGCCGGTCTGGGCGGCGGCAATGACGAGCGCGAGCAGACGCTGAACCAGATGCTGGTCGAGATGGATGGTTTCGAAACCAACCTGGGCGTCATCGTCATCGCTGCGACCAATCGCCCGGATATCCTGGACCCGGCGCTGCTGCGCCCCGGTCGTTTTGACCGTCAGGTCTATGTGACCTTGCCGGACATCCGCGGCCGTGAGCAGATCCTCAATGTGCACATGCGCAAGGTGCCGGTGGGTCAGGACGTCAACGCCAGCATTCTGGCGCGCGGCACACCTGGTATGAGCGGTGCTGACTTGGCCAACTTGGTCAACGAAGCCGCCTTGTTTGCCGCCCGTCGCGGTGCTCGCCTAGTCGAGATGATCGACTTCGAGCGCGCCAAGGACAAGCTCTACATGGGCCCTGAGCGCAAGAGCATGGTGATGACGGAAGAGGAGAAGCGGGCGACCGCCTATCACGAGTCTGGCCATGCCATCGTGGCCGAGATGCTGCCGGGCACCGACCCGGTTCACAAAGTTACAATCATGCCGCGTGGCCGCGCCCTGGGCGTGACCTGGCAGCTGCCGGAGCGTGATCAGTACAGCCGTTACTACAAGCAGATGCTGAATGAAATCAGCATCCTGTTTGGTGGCCGTATCGCTGAAGATCTGTTCGTCAAGGACATTTCCACCGGTGCGTCCAACGACTACGAGCGTGCCACCCGTATCGCCCGCGATATGGTCACGCGCTACGGCATGAGCGAGGTGCTGGGTCCCATGGTTTATGCAGAGAACGAAGGCGAAGTCTTCCTCGGCCGCAGCATGACCAAGACGTCCAACATCAGCGAAAGCACGCAGCAGAAGGTCGATGCCGAAATGCGTCGAATCCTGGACGAGCAGTACGCGGTGGCTCGCAATATTCTGGAAACCCATCGTGACAAGGTCGAAGAGATGACCGCGGCGCTGATGAAGTGGGAAACCATCGACCGGGATCAGGTGCTGGACATCATGGCTGGTCGCCCGCCCCGCGATCCGGGTGACGGCTCGCAGCCGCGCAACAGTGCCAGCAGCGGCGGCACGCCGCCCGTGAGCACCGATGGTGCGCCCGCTGCTGCCTGACCAAGGCTGAAATTGAGTGGGGCCCGGCTTCTGAAGTCGGGCCTTTTTCTTTGGCGCATTCGTTCAGGCCTGCCGAGTTGCCTGCAGCCTGCTCGCAGTCCTTTCTTACTCATTGAGTCTTGCTTTGAGCGCATCAACCGTTGAGTCCGCGCCGACCTGGCGCACCCGCCGCTTTGCCATCGATCTGCAGCGTGTCCAGGTCATGGGCATCGTCAATGTCACACCGGATTCCTTTTCTGACGGAGGGCAGCACGGGACAGCGCGCAGCGCCATCGCTCATTGCGAGCGTCTGCTGGTGGACGGTGTGGACATCCTCGACATTGGCGGCGAATCCAGTCGCCCCGGCGCGCAGTTGCTCAGCGAGGACGACGAGTGGTCGCGTGTGGCGCCTGTGCTGGCCGAGGCGGTCAAGCTGGGCGTGCCGGTGTCCATCGACACCTACAAACCGGCACTGATGGCGCGTGCGCTCGATCTCGGGGTGGACATCGTCAATGACATCCAGGCCTTGCGCATGCCGGGCGCTCTTGAGGCGGTTTCGACCCATGCGGATGCGGGTGTGTGCCTGATGCATTTGCGCGGTGACTCATCCACCATGCAGGCTTTGGTGGACTACGGCGATGTGGTTGCGGAGGTGGCTGCCTTTTTGGTCGACCGGGCGGGCGCCTTGCGTGAAGCCGGCGTGGCGGCGGAGCGCATCGTGCTGGACCCAGGTTACGGGTTCGCGAAAACCACGGCGCAAAATTTTGAGCTGCTGGCGCGACAGCAAGAGCTGCAAGGTTTGGGCTATCCGCTGTTGATTGGGTGGTCGCGCAAGCGCGCCATCGGAGATGTGACCGGCCGGCCTGTGGACCAGCGCCTGGCCGGTAGTTTGGCTGCGGCTCTGGCCGCGGTGGCACGTGGCGCCCGTATCGTGCGCGTACACGATGTGGCGGCGACGGTCGATGCACTCAAGGTCTGGCATGCGGCTGCCGGCGGCGCGTGAATACTGTTACGCAGTTGCCACAGCCGCTGACCGACAATAGCGGATTGATTTTCAGGAGGGTGCTCACAATGAGCCGCAAGTATTTCGGTACCGATGGGATTCGTGGCACGGTCGGCCAAGCGCCGATCACGCCCGACTTCATGTTGCGCCTGGGCCATGCGGTGGGCCAGGTGCTGCGCAAGCAGTCGAGCCGCCCCAGCGTCTTGATCGGCAAGGACACGCGCATTTCTGGCTACATGATCGAGTCGGCCCTGGAGGCTGGTTTTGCCTCGGCCGGTGTCGATGTGCAGCTGACGGGTCCGCTGCCCACGCCGGGCGTGGCCTACCTGACCCGCGCACTGCGCCAGGATCTGGGTGTGGTGATCAGCGCTTCGCACAATCCCTTTGCCGACAACGGCATCAAGTTCTTCTCGGCCAAGGGTGAAAAGCTGCCCGACGCCTGGGAGCTGGCCGTCGAGGCGGCGCTCGACGAGCCGCCGACCTGGATCGATTCGGCCAATCTCGGGCGTGCCCGCCGCATCAGCGATGCGCGTGGCCGTTACATCGAGTTTTGCAAGAACAGTTTCGGCTCCGATTTGACCCTCAAAGGCATGAAGATCGTGGTCGATGCGGCGCATGGCGCGGCCTACCACGTGGCGCCCGATGTGTTCCATGAACTGGGTGCCGAGGTCATCTCCATTGGCTGCAGCCCCGATGGTTTCAATATCAACGCCGGTTTTGGTGCCACTTCGCCGGCCGCTCTGGTCAAGGCGGTGCATGAGCATGGCGCGCACTACGGCGTCGCGCTGGATGGCGACGCCGACCGCTTGCAACTGGTGGACGCACAAGGCCGTCTCTACAACGGTGACGAGTTGCTGTATGTGATGGTGGCCGATCGCCTGGGTCAAGGCCTGCGTGTGCCCGGCGCTGTGGGCACCTTGATGACCAATATGGCGGTCGAGCTGGCCCTGCGCTCGCGCGACGTGGACTTCGTTCGTGCCAAGGTGGGTGACCGTTATGTGTTGGAAGAGCTGAGCGCGCGCGGCTGGCAGCTGGGCGGCGAAGGCTCGGGCCATCTTCTGGCCCTGGACAAGCACACCACGGGCGATGGCATTGTCAGCGCCTTGCTGATTCTGCAGGCCGTCAGCCGCACCGGCCGCTCCTTGGCGGAGCATCTGGCGGACGTCACCTTGTTCCCGCAGACCATGATCAATGTGCGTTTGCAACCGGGTCAGGATTGGCGCAGCAATGCCCGCCTGGCGCGCGAGCAAGCTGAAGTGACGGCCGAGCTCGGCGACCGCGGCCGTGTGCTGATCCGTGCCTCAGGCACCGAGCCGCTTCTGCGGGTGATGGTGGAGGCCAGCGACGCGGCCTTGGCGCAGCAAAGTGCTCAGCGCTTGGCGGAGGCCGTCAAGGCTTGATGGCTTGAGTCGACCGCCTCGCTTGCAACGCGACCTGCTTGACGTGCCCGGCTGAGGCCGGGCAAGAAAAAGCCCCTGGCGACAGCATCGCCAGGGGCTTTTTTACTGGGTGCGTCGATGCTCAGGCCTCAGGGGCGCTTCAAGACCACAAAGCCGCCGGTTTTGTCGGACGGGCGACGCACGGCGCCGACCACAGTCCAGCCCGGCGGAATTTCTTGTGCGTTGCTTTGCAGTGCATGGCTGCATTGGGTGTCCTGCAAGGACTTGTCGGCCTCCAGCGTCCAATGGCCTTGGAACTCCAGTGCCGCCAGGGTGGCCAGGGATTGGTCCGGTGCCGCGACACAGTTCAGCTCGCGCGGCAGATGGGTGCGCAAGCGCTCCACCAGCGGGCCGTTGCTGCGAATGAAGTCCAGGGGCGGCAGCAGCAAGGTCATGATCAAGAGCCAGCACAGGGCGACGCCACCGGCCGGCAGGACCAGGCTCTTCCACAGCGCATGCTGATGCCGCGCCGTGCGCCAGCGCACCAAGGCGATCCAGGCCGCGGTGGCCAGCACCGCCAGGCCCAAGGCGACTGCGCTGAAGCGAGGCTCAAATTCCTCTCCCAGACCGAGGCGTCGCAGATTGGCCATGGGGGTGCGCGGCACGCCCAGGTGCATGGAGATGTAGTGCAACCAGAACAGCAGGGTCCAGGCACTGAAGAAGAAGACCGAGAACCAATCCATGGCCGCAGCGATGCCACGCTGCAACGTCGGCAGGGCAAAGCTGGCGAGCACGGCCAGGGCGGGCAGGCTCAGCAGCAGGGCGCGGTCCGAGCCACCCATCAGAACGCTGGTCAGCAAGGGCACCAGGGCGGCGATCAAGGGCAGGAGGATATGTCGCCCCTGCCAGTGGGCACGCCAGCGCCACAGCGTCCACAGCGCCATGGGCCAGACCGGCCAGCAGAACCAGGCCAGCAGATTGAGCGTGCGCTGCACCTGCTCCCAGTCCAGCTCGCCCTTGACGCGCCAGGCCCAGGCGTTGAACTCCCAGGCGCTGAGTGCGGCCAGGGCGCCGGCACCCAGCAGCCAGAGGCTCAAGCTGCGCACCTCGTCGTAGCGCGAACGCTGGCACAGCCAGGCGCCGATGGCTGACAGGGCCAGGGCCACGGCCGGCGCGCCGCTGGCCGCCAAGATCGGCAGGGCGCCCAGAATGGCCCAGCGTGACTTGCCGGGTCGGTAGGGCGCTGCCGCCAGCCCGTAAAGGTAGAGGCTGACAGCCAGCAACTGCAGCAGCTCCGGGGTGGTCTCGTGACCCAGTTGCAGCAGGCCAAGGCTGGCGATCAGGGCGAGCAGGGCGCCATCGGCCAGCGATCGCGCGTAATCCACGGCCTGGGCTTCACCGCCGAACGCAAAGGCCACCGGCTGGGCTGCATCGGTTCGCGCCAGATGAAAGCTGCTGTACCAGACCAACACCAGCACCAATACCAGCATCAGTGCGTAGGGCAGGCGAGCGGCAAAAGCTGCGTCCACAAAGGGCAGGGCCTTGATGGCCGCGGCGCCCACCCAGTAGGGCAGGGGGCCACCCTCGGCGGGAATGCCCGCGATGGCGGGCTGCCACCAGGGGGCGCTGCCCTGGGCGATGCTGGCCATGAAGCCAAAGGCGCTCAGATCAGCGTTGCGCCAAGGATCGCGGCCAAAAAGGCCCGGCAGAACATAGGCGGCACAGAACAAGAGCAGGGCCAGGCGAGGCAGTCGCTGCGCACTGCGCTCGGCGACGATGGCTGGGGTGGGCAGGTTCACGCGTGGAGCAATCGGGTGCGGAGGTGGGTTGCCTGGATCATGCCGCAAAGCAGCGACCGCGTGGAGTCGCCTGTCTGAGCGGGTGCGGCAAGAGGGGCGGCATGCAGTGCGAATGATGCGGGGCACTCGACCGAGTGCCCATGAAAAAAGGCAGCCGGAGCTGCCTTCTTGTGCCGAGGACCCAAGGGCTGGGTCGGGTCGGATTTACTTCTTGGCGAAGCCAGCAAACTTGTTGCGGAACTTCTCGACGCGGCCGCCCAGGTTGTCGATGCTCTTTTGCTGGCCGGTGTAGAAGGGGTGCGATTCGCTGGTGGTTTCCAGCTTGACCAGCGGCACTTCGCGGCCGTCGTCCAGCGTGATGGTTTCCTTGCTGGTCACGGTCGAGCGCGTGATGAACTTGAAACCATTGGATTGATCCACGAAGCAAACGTCGCGGTAATTGGGGTGAATGCCGTCTTTCATGAGAGACCTCTCGCTTTGCGCTGACGTGCCGGGAGCCATGTCGCACCATGCGACGCACTTTCCGACAGCGACAAAAACGCGGATTGTAGCAAAAATTTTTGGGCTGCCCGCTTGTGGGCGCCCGTCGACCCGCCGAAACCAGCGGGCCGGGTGTCCACCGCCGCAGCGGGCCGCGGCCATCCCTGCGCCTGCAGGGACGAGAGAATCAACCGCCTCGACGCATCATGTCGAAGAAATCGAGGTTGTTCTTGGTGGACTTCATCTTGTCCAGCACGAACTCCATCGCCTCGATCTCGTCCATGTTGTAGAGCAGCTTGCGCAAGATCCAGCTCTTTTGCAGGATCTCGGGCTTGAGCAGCAGCTCTTCGCGGCGGGTGCCGGACTTGTTGATCAAGATCGAAGGGTAGACACGCTTCTCGGCCATGCGGCGATCCAGATGGATTTCGCAGTTGCCGGTGCCCTTGAACTCTTCGTAGATCACTTCGTCCATGCGGCTGCCGGTGTCGATCAGCGCAGTGCCGATGATGGTCAGCGAGCCGCCTTCTTCCACCTTGCGGGCGGCGCCGAAGAAGCGCTTGGGGCGCTGCAGGGCGTTGGCGTCCACGCCGCCGGTCAGCACCTTGCCGGAGGAGGGCAAGACGTTGTTGTAAGCGCGAGCCAAACGGGTGATGGAGTCCAGCAGGATGATCACATCCTTCTTGAGCTCAACCAGGCGCTTGGCGCGCTCGATCACCATCTCGGCCACTTGCACGTGGCGGGCGGCCGGCTCGTCGAAGGTGGAACTGATCACTTCACCGCGCACGGTGCGGATCATCTCGGTCACTTCTTCGGGGCGTTCGTCCACCAGCAGCACGATCAGGTGGGACTCGGGATGATTGGCCACCAGCGCATGCGCGATGCTCTTCATCATCTCGGTCTTGCCGGTCTTGGGCTGGGCGACGATCAGAGCGCGCTGGCCTTTGCCGATCGGCGCGATCAGGTCAATGATGCGGCCGGTGACGTTTTCTTCGCCCTTGAAGTTGTCGCGTTCGAGCTTGAACTGTTCGCGCGGGAACAGTGGCGTCAAGTTCTCGAACATGATCTTGTGCTTGCTCTCCTCGGGCGTCAGTTCGTTGACGCGGTCGACCTTGACCAGGGCAAAGTAGCGCTCGCCGTCCTTGGGCACGCGCACTTCGCCTTCGATCATGTCGCCGGTGTGGAGGTTGAAGCGGCGGATCTGGCTGGGGCTCAGGTAGATGTCATCGGTCGACGCCATATAGCTGTCGTCGATGGAGCGCAGGAAGCCAAAGCCATCCGGCAGCACTTCGAGCACGCCGTTGCCGAACACTTGTTCGCCGGCTTTGGCGCGCTTTTTCATGATCGCAAACATCAACTCCTGCTTGCGCATGCGAGCGACGTTGTCGATCTCCAGCGCCTCGCCCATCTTGATGAGCTCGGAGACGTGAAGCGCTTTCAGTTCGGAAAGATGCATGGGTGAACACCCGGTAGGTCGTCAGGGTCCTGCCAAGGACCGGGGACTTAAAACTTCAGCGGCAAGCGCACATTGCCCTGCGAGCCACGCCAACGGCACAGAATCAGTCAGCGAAACCGCGAAACAAAAAAACGAGGGAGCTTGGGCGCCGAGTCCACGCGCCAGAGCCGTCGATGCGGCCAGGGCGTGTTGGCAATTCACTGTCGCCGGGAGCCGGGAATCCGAGAGGATTCGATATGTCCCCGGCAACAGATTGAGGGGGATTATAGGTTAGCGTCCAGGAAGGCCGTCAATTGGGCCTTGGACAAAGCGCCGACCTTGGTGGCAGCCAGTTGGCCGTCCTTGAACAGCATCAGGGTCGGGATGCCGCGGATGCCGAACTTGGCAGGCACTTCGCGGTTTTCGTCCACGTTCATCTTGGTGATTTGCAGGCGATCGCCGTAGTCCTTGGACACTTCGTCCAGGATGGGGGCAATCATCTTGCAGGGGCCGCACCATTCGGCCCAGTAGTCCACCAGCACGGGCTTGCCGGCTTGGATCACATCGGCGTCAAAGGATGCGTCGGAAATGTGTTTGATCAGTTCGCTGCTCATGGAGTGTCCTTGGACGGGGTCTCGGCAGGGCTGCCGACAAAGAGGCCAGACGTGGCTGGCTTGAATGTCGCCGGATTTTGACACAAAGGATTTAGGCCCGTGGCTGCGGGGCGATGGCGGAACATGCTGCCGCAGTTGCTCACGAATCAATGGCGTGTCGCGCGTTAAGTGTCGGCCATGCGGCCCGTGCTGGAGCGGCTGCTAACTTCAAGCTCACTTGGAGAATTGCGGTGACGTGATTTCGGCCAAGGCCTACTGCTTGCTTCGGTTCGGCAGAAGTTTTTGGAGTTTCCTTGGGAAGGGCAAAAATCCAGGCTAGAATGGCGGTCTTCGTCGGGGCGTAGCGCAGCCTGGTAGCGCATCTGCTTTGGGAGCAGAGGGTCGCGAGTTCGAATCCCGCCGCCCCGACCAAGACCCAATCGAATACCCGTTGCAAGCGTTAGTTTGCAGCGGGTTTTTTGTTTGTGCTCTGGAAAGGTAAGGCGCTCGCGTTTTGACACCGGGGTTTGTGCGCCCTGGGTTAGCGCGACTTCTCTGGCCGCAACTCGAACCACAGAATTGCGCGCGATTGGGCTTGATCGAGCCCGCCCTTCAACATGACTTGATGCCATGGCTATCCAACAACTGAACGAAGAGCAAATCCAGACCTGGACTCGTGCCCAAAAGGACGAGTGGTGGTTCAAGAACGTCTTCCGCGGCGACATGCCGCAACTGACCCTGCGCTCGGCGCTGACGGGCTTTCTGCTCGGTGCCATCCTTGCTGCCACCGCGCTGTATGTGGGTGGCAAGACCGGCATCGGCATTGGTGTGGGGCTGACGGCAGTGATCCTGTCGTTCGGCTTGTTCCGCGCGCTGCACGGCATGGGCCTGGCCAAGGACTACACCATCCTGGAAAACAACTGCACGCAGTCGATCGCGACCGCGGCAGGCTATGTGGTGGCGCCGCTTTACACCAGCTTGGCGGCCTATATGTTGATCACGGGCCGCATCATCCCCTGGTGGCAGATGATCATCTGGATGGCGGTGACCTCCATCCTCGGTGTGCTGGTGGCTTTCCCGATGAAGCGCCGCTTCATCAACGAAGACCAACTGCCCTTTCCTGAAGGCCGCGCCAGCGGTGTCGTGCTGGATGCGCTCTACATGGGGGACGCCGCAGCGGGTGTCTTCAAGGCGCGTTTGCTGAGCATGGTGGCCGGCGGTACCGCGGTCTACCAGGCCCTGGTCAGCGATGGCTGGATGAAACTGATCCAGTTCAAGATCCTGCGCATGGACCAGTGGGCAGGCATGAAAGAGCCCTGGCATCTGCACGAGCGCCTGGACACCTACTACTACCAAGCCGCAGCCAAGGCGGAGTGGTGGATCCCGAAGATTCTGGGTACGGATTTCCGCGTGCTGGGCCTGCGCCTGACGCTGGATGCCGCCATGATCGGCGTGGGTGGTCTGATGGGCATTGCCATCGCCACCAGCTGCCTGCTCGGCGCCTTCATCAACTTCGTGATCCTGGCGCCGCTGATGATTCAGCTGGGTGACATTGCTCCGCGGCTCTCGCCGAGCGGCGCCATGGTGCCGATCTCGCGGGCCGAGATCGTCAACCAATGGTCGCTGTGGTGGGGCGTGACCATCATGGTGGTGGGCTCGCTAACCAGCCTGCTGGCCAAGCCGGAGCTGATCACCAGCCTGTTCAAGGGCAAGAAGAAGGGCGCTGCAGGCCCGTCCACCGGCCCCGATCTGCTGGCTGGCATCGAGGTCCCGCTGTGGATCTCCTATGTCGGTGTGCCCGTGTTCAGCGTGCTGGGCGCCTGGGTCACGCACCTGTTCTTCGGCGTGCCCATGTTCCTGGCCTTGGTGTCTTTGCCCTTGATCTTTGTGCTGACGGTCATCTGCACCAACTCGATGGCCCTGACCTCGTGGACGCCGACCGGGGCCCTGTCCAAGATCACCCAGTTCACCATGGGCGCAATCGACCGGACAAATCCCGCCAGCAATTTGCTGCCGGCCGGCATGACCTCGGAGATTGCCTCCAACGCTGCCAACCTGCTGTCGGACATCAAGCCGGGCTACATGCTCGGCGGCAAGCCGCGCCACCAGGCCATTGGTCACATCATCGGCATCTTCGCGGGCTTGCTGGCCTGTGTGCCCCTGTACTTCCTGCTCTTCTTGCCGGCCGATGCCAATGGCGTGCGCTCAGTGTCGACCCTGGTATCGGAGCAGTTCGCCATGCCGGGTGCCTTGCAGTGGAAGGGCGTGGCCGAGTTGATCGCTCGCGGCTTCAAGGGCTTCCCGACCTCGGCCTTGATCGCCATGTCGGTCGCGGCCATCAGCGCCATCGTGATCGAGGTGCTGCGCATCGTCACCAAGGGCCGCTTCCCGCTTTCGGCCGTGTCCATCGGTCTGGGCGTGGTGCTGCCCCCGGAGTCGGTGTTCGCGATGTGGGTGGGCGCGCTGCTGTTCTGGGCCATGGGCTTGCGTCACAAGAACGTGAACAGTTCCGGCCACCGCATCTGGGTGGAAGGCTGCGAGCCCATCTGTGCCGGCCTGATCTCGGGTGCAGCCTTGATGGGTATTGGCAATTCCATCGTCAATGTGCTTCTGAACTGAGGCTTCGGGCCTGGGCGGTGGCGTGCCTGCGCTGCTGCCTCTGGCCCATGGCACAATCGCGGCCCCCGGCGGCCTGATTCGGGCGCCGAGTTTGTCAGCGTTTGCCCAAGCCGGCCTGTGTTCCCAAGCGGCCGGCGGACGAGTTTCTTGATCGATCAGGGTCAGCGCCCGATGGCGCCGCACTCTGGCTGACCGACCATAGCTCAACTGGATAGAGCACCCGCCTTCTAAGCGGGCGGTTGCAAGTTCGATTCTTGCTGGTCGGGCCCCCCCCGCTTTGGCCTCCCAACTGTGCCGACCAACGCTGTCAGGCCAGCTTTTGGTGCGGGCATGCTCCGGCGCGAAGTGAAAAGATGCTGATCTTGCGATCTTTCGAATCTCCGTCGGTCTCTGGCGATTCCGTCTTTCTGGCTTTGCGAAACAAAGCTCTTGTCGCATGCCGACAAGCGAGCGCCAACTGTGAGTTCGCGCTCATTCCCGGCGCTCTAGGGTTTACCTGAACCTTGTTGTCTTGGTGTTTTGCAAGTTCGCGCTGTTTTCCTGCATTTCAACCAAGAAATCCGCCCCGCAAGGATTGCATCCTGCGCGTTACCAAACGTAAAGTAGAGTCCACAAAACGAGGGAATGGCGGCACCACGAAGTGCACGCTGGAGGGGGAGTGAGGGCGGCGCCCTGTGCCGCTCTTGCAACCTTGGGGAATGGCTTGGAGCGCAGTGCAGACACACCTGGGTTTGCGCTTGCTGCGACTTCTTGTGAGCGAGCGGCGTCCTGCGTGGACGCCGCTTTGCTTTTCAGGGCAGGGTGCGCTTGCGAGTTGCTGAGTGCTTGTCCGCATCGAGGGGGCATGTTGCGGGTTGCAAGGGTGCCAGGTGCCGCAGCATTCCATTGTTAGACTCCGACGCCCCGTCGAGCTGTGTGGTGCGCGTCCTTTGGTCCCGATGCGGGCATTTCTTGGTTTTCCCTCCCATTGCCTTCACCGCCTTGCCATGATTGCCTCTCTGATCGCCCGAACACGCTCACGCGCCACGCCTGCGACCCTTATCGGGCTTGTGGCCCTGGCGTTCCTGGCGGGTCTTGTGAGGTCGGTGGCCGCGGGCGCACCTGCACAGGTTCTGGCTCAGCCCCAGGACACATCTGCCTCGGCGCCCGTCCTGGCCGCGGGCCCGGGAGGCTGCGTGATGGTGTTCGGCCATGGCCGAAATTTTGAGCCCAGCCAGGCGGCCCAAAACGAGCACTGGGACCAAGTCAATTTGCGTTTCAATCAACAGGTCGTGGACTTGTTGAACCAATCGAGGCGCAGCGCCCATGCTTTGGTGCTCCAGGTTTCGGCCGTGGATCTGGTGCGCAATGTGCGTCTCTTGCTGGACGAGGCGCAGCGCCTCGGTTGCGCCCAGGTGCTGGAAACCACCGTGTTTGCCGACGCCGAATCGTCCACTTTCAAGGCGCGGCTGCGTCTCTATCCTGTGCATGGCATGAAAGGCCCGCGCAGCTCCGGCGCGGGCTTGAGCATCGGCCAGCCGCTGTACACCAACGAGCGGGGCTTCGAACTCAACCAGCGCAATCTCGAGCGGCTGCGGCCCGAACTGCTGGCACGCACCATGACCGATGAGTTCCTGCAGTCGCTGGCGCCTGCCGCGCCGCTTGGTTCGGCATCCCAACCGGCGCCAGCGTCATGAGGGCGCGGCGCGACCGGGCGGCCCGGCAGCTGATGTGCTCAGTGCCGGCGGTACTGCGTGTCGCCAAACAGCATCTCGCGCGCTTTGTCGTCCATCAAGGGCTTGCGCTGGGTTTCCAGCACGGCCACGCCGCGCTGAACGGCCGGCCGTGCGGCGATCTCGTCAAACCAGCCCTTGAGGTGCGGATAGTCCGACATCTGCACGCCCTGGTTTTTCCAGCTGCGCAGCCAGGGAAAGATGGCCATGTCGGCAATGCTGTAAGCCGGCCCGCCGATGTAGCGGCTCATGGCCAGGCGTTTGTCGATCACGCCGTACAGGCGCTGCGCCTCCTTGCTGTAGCGCTCGATCGCGTAAGCGATTTTCTCCGGGGCGTAGATGCGAAAGTGGTGGGCCTGACCCAGCATGGGCCCGACGCTGCCCATCTGGAACATCAGCCACTGCAGCACCTCGTATTTGCCGGCCGTGTCAGCGGGCAGGAAGCGGCCGGTCTTGCCGGCCAGGTACAGCAGGATGGCACCCGACTCGAACAAGCTGATCGGCCGCCCGTCCGGGCCTTCGCTGTCCTGGATGGCGGGGATCTTGTTGTTCGGGCTGATGGCCAGAAAGGCGAGCTCGAATTGTGCGCCCGCCCCGATGTCCACGGGGATCACCCGATAGGGCAGTCCGCATTCTTCCAACATGATGTGAACCTTGTGGCCGTTGGGTGTGGGCCATGAATACACTTCGATCATTTGGGTTCTCCACCTTGGCCAGACGGTCGATGCAAGGCGCATCCTCACGCTGCTCTGGCGTTCGCCGCATTGTGCTAGCTCATGTTTTTTAAGCAAGTCAAACACTGGTTCGTTGCCCGCTCCAATGCCGCCCGCTGGCGGCCCATTCACGATTGGTCGGAGAGCCGCAACGCCCAGTTCCGCTTGACCCGAGATGGCCGCGGCTTTGTGATCGAGCAGCCCAAGGCCTTGCCCGGCAGCTTGCGCATCGAGTGGGGCGACTCCCAGCGCGGCTACATCAAGGGCTCGGAGCTGCGCATTCGCTGCGAGCTGCGCCTGCACAGCGATCTGCAGATGATGGTGCTGTGCCGCCAACTGATGGAGTCGCTGGAATCTGCCGTGTTCGAGGCCTACACCGACACGCTCAAGACCCGCGTCGACACCGACACGCCGGAAGAAATGCGCTGGCTGGTGATGTTCCCCAAGCTCGGTCAGATCAGCTCCAAGCTGGTGCGCCAACGCTTCGGTGCCATCGGCGTCAACAAAGACCTGACCGCCGCGTGGCTGGACGGCGATCTCAGCGAGGCCCTGGCTCAGGCCAGCCAGGATCTCTTGCCCGAAGGGCATCCGGTCGTGCTCATGACCTTGCGCGGCAATGCCTATCTGCGCACGGCCATGGAGCAGCCCAGTCTGGCAGCTATCCAGGGCTTGTTGCGGCTGCTGGAGGTGGCCTGCCGTGAAGCGCAGCGCGTCAACGGGCGCCTCTCGGAGAGCGGCCCCTGGCCCACCACCACCTCGATCGCCTGGCAGTCCTCTCGACCGGAAGAGGACCTCTCGCGGCCCTAGTTCGGCGCTGCGCAGGCCCAGCGATTCTCAGCCGGCGCGCTCGGCGAAGCTCCAGGCCAGCTCGGCCAGGGGGCGGGCGCCACTGGCAGCTTCGCGCGCTTGGGCGCTGGCGGCCGTGCCGGCCTCCACCCGTTTGGCAATGCCTTGCAAGATGGCCGCGATGCGGAACAGGTTGTAGGCCAGATAAAAGTTCCAGTCCTGCTGCAGCTGCGCCACATCGCGAGCCAGGCGGGATGGGTGGCCTGCGCTGAGCTGGGCATAACGCGTCAGATACTCGGCCTCTGAGGGGATGCCCAGGGCCGCTAGATCCAGGCCAGCCAGACCGCGAGCCGCCGCCATGCTGCGGATGTGCCAGACCATGCAGTGGTAGCTGAAGTCGGCCAGCGGGTGACCCAGGGTGGAGAGTTCCCAGTCCAGCACGGCGACGATGCGCGGCTCATGGGTGTGAAAGACGAGGTTGTCGATGCGGTAGTCGCCGTGCACCAGAGCCACCTCGCTCGGATCGTGGGCAGAGGCCGGCATGTGGGCGGGCAGCCAGTCCATCAGCCGCTCCATCGCAGCGATGGGCTCGGTGATGGAGGCCTGGTACTGCTTGCTCCAGCGGGCGATCTGGCGCTCGAAATAGCTGCCGGCGCGGCCGTAGTTCTGCAAGCCCAGGGAGGCCAGGTCGAGCCGGTGCAGGGTGGCCTGCACGCGCAGCATCTCCTGGTAGATTTCGCTTCGCTCACCCGGCGTCGCGCCTGGCAGGGCCGGGGCCCAGAAGATGCGCCCCTCGACGAACTCCATCAGGTAGAAAGCGCGGCCCAGCACTGCTTCGTCCTCGCACAAGCCCAGCATGTGCGGCACCGGCACGCCGCTGCCTTGCAGTGCGTGCATGACCTGGTACTCGCGCTCAATGGCGTGGGCCGAAGGCAGCAGCTGCGCCGCCGGCGCCGGTTTGCTGCGCAGCACGTAGCGCGCTTGCGGCGTGCTGAGTAAATAGCTGGGGTTGGACTGGCCGCCCTTGAACTGCGCGATCTGCAGCGGCCCCGCAAAGCCAGGCACATGCTCGTGCAGCCATGCGCTCAAGGCCGCCTCGGGCAGGGCATGGGTCGGGGCTTTGGTGCCGGAAAAATCACTCATGGCGTGGCGCTTTCTTGGCAAGTCAATGGAATGCGCCATGCCGGACACCGGCCGCCCGCTGAGGTGTCGGCTTCAGCGGTTGGCGATGGCCATCAGTTTGTCGCGGCTGAGCACCACCAGGCGGGTGGGTTCGACCCGCACCGCACCTTCGCGCTCGAAGCTCTTGAGCTCCTGGTTCACGCGCTGGCGTGAGGCGCCCAGCAGCTGGGCCAGGTCCTCTTGTGCCAGTTGCAGGCCGATGCGGATCTCGTCGCCCTGCGGTTCGCCGTAAGAGCGGGCCAGAAAGATGATCTGCTTGGCCAGGCGCGAGGCCAGGGGACGGGTGTTCAGGTCTTCCACCATGTCGAACATCAGGCGCAAGCGGCGGCAGTTCAGGCGCAGCAGCGCGTCGTAAAGCTCGGTGTGGCGCTGCAGCAGCTCGCGGAAATCGGGCTTGCGGATCACCAGCAAGGTGGTGTCGCCGTGGACGCTGGCATCGTGGGTGCGGGGCAGACCGTCGAACAAGGCGATGTCGCCAAACCAGGTGCCCGGTTCGACATAGGTCAGGGCAATCTGCTTGCCGGCCAGCGACACCGAGCTCACCCGCACCGCGCCCTTGGCCACGGCCATCCATTCCTCGGCGGGTTCGCCGCGGCAGGAGAGCAGGGCGCCGTCGCTGAGGCGGCGCACCGAGGCGCGCGAGAGGATGTCTTCGCGCAAGGCTACCGACAGCTTGGAGAACCACGGACCCGTTTCGATGTTGTTGCGTTCTGTCAGTGTAAGGACCGTGCTGTTCATGCTTTGTCGCTGTCGAGACAGCCGAAATGTGCTGTCGAAGCGTTGATTGTCCATGAGCTGTTGCAGGCCGTCGGGCGCCTGGCAGACGGGAAAAGCCATGGAAAACCCAGGCACTTGCCGACCCGGTGAAATTGGCCCGGGAAGGCCGTCTGTTTCGCGCTTTGGGCCAGCAGCGCCGGCGGCGCTGCGTGCTAGAGTGAGTCAAACAACATTTCCCTCCGGCATGGACCGAGCTCCCGCACCGCCCACCTTCACCTGGCGCCATCCCCGATCCATCGCGCCTTTGCTGCTGGGTCTGAGTCTGGGCCTGTGTGGGCCCGTCAGGGCGCTGGGCGTGGACAGCCCGCTGACCCAGTCGGCCCTGGGCCAGGCACTCAATCTGGCCTTCCCTGTGCTGCTGAAAGCGGGCGAGCGCCTGACGCCCGAATGTGTGCACGCCGAGGTTTTTGCCGGCGAGGTTCGCGTGCCCCAGCACCTCTTGCAGATCGTGCTGGAAGGCGAGAGCGAAGGCATGGTGCGTGCCGTGCGCCTGTACAGCCCGGTGGCGATCAACGAGCCGCTGGTGCACGTCAACCTCAGTCTCGGTTGCCCGACACAGCTGCAGCGCCAGTACACCGCCTTCATCGACCCGCCGGGCCTGGACCAGGGCGCGCGCGGTTCAGGCAGCGCGACCACCGGTATTCGTGCACCGCAGTACACGCCCGCCATGCGCGCGGCCATGGCCGCTGCTGGCGCGCGGCCCGAGACGCTCCTGGCCTCGAATGCTCGTGCTCCAGTCGCACCGTCCGCCGCTGCCGCCGCTGCCGCCGCTGTTCCGCCGGAATCAGCGCGCGCTGCTGCAGCGCCGCGTGAGCCGGCCTTGTCGCCACATGCCAAGTCTCTGGCGCCCGCCGCGCTGCCCGCCATCGGCGGCCCTCGTCTGGCAGCCGCCAAGTCGCCCAAGCAGCCGAAGCCTGAGCCGGCTCTGCGCAGCGTGGGCCTCAAGTCTGGCGAAACGCCGCGTTTGCGCCTGGATCCACCCGACGCTGAGGAGGCTGCCGAGTCGCCGCTCGCCCAGATTGCGGCGGCCGAGGTCGCTTTGCTGCGTCTGCGGCAGCTGGAAGAGCTGCTCAACCGTCTGCAGCAAGACAACCAGGGCAGTCGTGCCAAGGTGCAGGCCTTGCGCAGCCAGCTCGAAGCGACACCAGCGGATGAGGGGCCCCAGCCCGCGCTCTGGGGCTTGGCCGGCCTGAGTCTGGGCTTGGCAGGTTTGAGTGCCTTCCTGTGGAACAGCCGCCGCAAGGAGCGCGCCGAGCGTGATGCGGCATGGTGGATCGCTGGGCGAGCGGATGCCGTGCCGCCCGAGGCGGAGGCCGATGCCGCGCCTCGTGAATCGGTTGCCGGGTCATCGGCCCCATCGGCGCCCCTGCGAGGCGGGGCTGTCGAGCAAGACTCGGTCGCAATTGCATCGGCCCCGGCGCCATTGCTGTACGGGGCCGCCGCCGGTGCGCCGCCCAGCGGCTGGGCTTCCGCGACCGGTGCCATGCCTGCGGTGCCGGGCTACAAGCCGGTCGATGAGCGCACCATCACCTTGCCGCCTCCAGAGCCGGCGGACGATGTGGGCGGCGACCCCGGCGATGATTTCCTGTCCGCGCCCATGCCTTTGGCGGACGATGGCGCCTCCGAGCCGCTGAGCATTCAGCTGCTGGACACGCCCAACAACTTTGTCAACGATACCGGCGCCTTCACCGCGCCCGTGCCTCTGAATGTGACCGCTGTCGGCAACGACCATGTCACCGTGGAAGAGCTGATCGATCTGGAGCAGCAGGTCGAGTTTTTCCTGGTGCTCGGTCAGAGCGATGCCGCGGTGGAACTGCTGCAAGCGCGCATTGATTTTGGCGGCGCCAGTGCCTTGCCCTATCTGAAGCTGATGGAGATCCACCAGCGTCAAGGCGATGAGGTGCTGTTCCAGCACGCCGCTGCAGCCTTTGCCAAGCGTTTCGATGCGCTGGCGCCGACCTGGGGCGCCGATCTGAATTCCGGCCGCGATCTCGAGGCCTACGCGGCCGATCTCCAGCGCATCCAGTCGCGCTGGGCCGATGCCGCCGCCAGCATGGCTTTGGTGCAGGAGCTGCTTTCGCGCGGCGGTGCGCAAGGCCAGGGTTTCGACCTGCCGGCCTACCGCGAATTGCTCTTTCTCTACAGCGTGGCGCGCGATCGCTCCGAGCATGAGGTGCGCGGTGAAGAGATCGATCTCTTCCTGCCCCTGGACGGCGATGGCAGCTCGTCCGGCGGCACGCCGGGTGACGGTCACGAGCTGATGGCCACCATGATCTGGCAAGGCAAGGCCATGCCCGGGCCGCAGCATGCGCTCGAGGTGGACATCACCCTCGACGATCCGAACGCCGCCGCCTCGCGCATCACCGCGCCCGGCCGTTTTTGACCCAGGCGTGCGAGGCTCGCAGCTGCAGGCTTATGAACCCACGGTTCAGAGCTGGCGCAGCAGCGTCAGCGCGCGGTCCAGGGTGTCGTCCTTTTTGGCGAAGCAAAAACGAATGATCTTGTCCTGGCTGGCGAGTGCCTGGTCCTGCTTGTCGGCGTGGAAGGCTGAGACGGGAATCGCCGCCACGCCGACCTCACTTGTCAGCCACTGGCAGAACTCGGCGTCGTTCAGCGCGCGGCCGGCTTCGAGCTCGCGGTAGTCCACGCATTGGAAGTAGCTGCCCTCGCAGGGCAGCAGGCGCAGCCGGCTGTGGGCCAGGCCCGCGCGGAAATGGTCGCGCTTGCGCTGGTAGAAGGCGGGCAGGTCCAGGTAGGGCTTGGGATCGGCCAGATAGCGGCTCAGCCCCAGCTGTACTGGCGTGTTGACCGAGAACACTGTGTACTGATGCACCTTGCGGAACTCGGCGCTCAGGGCGGCCGGGGCCGCAACATAGCCGACCTTCCAGCCGGTGACGTGAAAGGTCTTGCCGAAACTGGAGACGATCAGGCTGCGCGCGGCCAGTTCGGGAAAGCGGGCCACGCTTTGGTGGGCTTGGCCGTCAAAGACCATGTGCTCATAAACCTCATCGCTGATCAGCAACACCTGGGTGTCGCGCAGCAGCTCGGCCAGCTGGCGCATCTCGGTGTCGCTCCAGACGGTGGCGCTGGGGTTGTGTGGCGTGTTGATGATCAAGGCACGGGTGCGCGGGCTCAGCGCAGCGCGAATGCGATCGAAGTCGGGTCGGAAGGTCTGCGGGTCCAGCGGCACGCGCACCAGCACGCCGCCAGCCAGGGCGATGTTCGGCGCGTAGCTGTCGTAACAGGGTTCCAGCACGATCACTTCATCGCCCGGGTGGACGACGGCGAGCAGGGCGCACAGGATGGCCTGGGTGGCGCCAGCGGTGATCGTGATCTCGCGTTCTGGGCAGTAGGCCTGGCCATGTGTGGCCTGCAGCTTGGCGGCCACGGCTTGACGCAGAGCGGGCACGCCCGGCATCGGTGGGTATTGGTTGTGGCCGGCCCGCATGGCCTCGTGCACGGCTTCGATGAGTGCCGGGTCGCAATCGAAATCAGGGAATCCCTGGCCCAGATTGACGGCGCCGTGCGCCTGCGCCAGCGCCGACATGGTGCTGAAGATGGTGGCGCCCACATTCGGCAAGCGGCTGTTCAGTGTGAGGGGCTGGGGCAGGGTGGCGGGCGAGGTCGAAGCGGTCATGGTCGATGGCAGTTGCGGGCCGGGGCGCAGGCCGAGGTGCAAGCACACGCGCCTGGCCTGGCGGCGATCGAAAAAACAGCCGGCTAGAGCTTGTAGTCGCTGGCCTCGCCACTCATGGCGCGCTCCAGCAGGGGGCGGTTCAGCCGGTCGGACAGCAGCTCGGCGAAGCTGTAGACGTAATTGCGCAAATAAGCGCCACGCTTGAAGGCGATGCGGGTCACATTCTGACCGAACAAATGGCCCAGCGGCCGCGACACCAGTCCGCCGTCCGGCGGGTCTTCTCGCACCGCCATTTCGGCCACGATGCCCACGCCCATGCCCAGGCGGACATAGGTCTTGATGACGTCGGAGTCGATCGCCTCGAGCACGAAGTTGGGGTGCAGCTGGCGGGTCTGGAAGGCCCGGTCGATGCGGGTGCGCCCGGTGAAGCTGGGGTGGTAGGACACCAGAGGCTCGGCGGCCAGCTGTTCCAGGCTCGGGCGCTCCACCTGGGCCAGGGGGTGCTCGGCCGGCACCACCAGCACATGCTGCCATTCGTAGCAGGGCAGGGTGACCAGCTCTTCGATCTGGGCCAGCGATTCGGTGGCCAGGCCGACATCGGCACTGTCGTCGAGCAGCATGCGCACCACCTGGTCCGGGTTGCCCTGGTGCAGGCTCACGCGTACCAGCGGCAGTTGCCGGCGCAGCTGCGCCACCGGGCCCGGCAGCACATAGCGCGCCTGGGTGTGTGTGGTGGCGATCGACAGGGTGCCACTGTCCTGCTTGGAGTATTCGTCGCCGATGCGCTTGAGGTTGTTGACCTCGCGCATGATGATTTCGATGGCAGCCAGCACCTGCTGGCCCGGTTCGGTGATGCGGCGCAGGCGCTTGCCATGGCGCGAAAAGATGTCGATGCCCAGTTCTTCTTCCAGCTCCAGAATCGCCTTCGACACGCCCGGCTGCGAGGTGAACAGGGCTTTGGCGGTTTCTGTCAGATTGAGGTTGCGGCGGGCCGCTTCCTGCACGAAACGGAACTGGTGCAGATTCATGCGCGCTCCTCGGCAGGCCCATCGAGCCATGCCAGGCTGGCATCGGTCATGGCCTGGATGATGCGCTCCTGGTCACCCAGGGCGGGGTGCAAGTGCCACTGGACGGCATCGCCATACTGGCTTTGTAGGCCTTCGAGCAGGGGCGGGATGTCGCGGCGCACATGGCCCCCGGTGCCCAGGAACATGGGCACGATATGGATCTGCTTGCATCCCTGGGCGGCCAGGCTGTGGGCTGCCTCTTCCAGGCTGGGTGACATGAACTCCAGGTAGGCCAGGCGCATCGCCAGGCCCGGGCGCTGCTGAGCCAGGCGCGCGGCCACGGCTTCAAACGGGCGGGCCCACTCGGGATCACGGGCGCCGTGGGCGAAAAGCAGCAGTCCTTGGCTCATGGCTGGGGTTCTTTGTGGTGATGCAGTTTCAACGGTAGCGGACCAGCCAGCCAAAAGCGGCCAGGGACAGGGCGAGGTAAATCAGGCTGGGTGAGGCGGCGGCTGCCCAGGGGGTCCAGTTGTTCAGGATGCCCATGTGGCCGGCGACATTGTTCAGCAGCACAAAGCTGATGCCCAGCATGATGCCGCCGAAGACCTTGAGGCTGATGCCGCCCGAGCGACCATGCAAATAGGCAAAAGGCAGGGCCAGGGCAATCATCACAAAGCAGGCGAAAGGGTAGAGGGCCTTGCGCCAAAACTGGATGTTATGGGCCTGGGCCGATTGCTCTTGCGCTGACAGATGCTCGGTGTAGCGGTAGAGCTCCAGCGTAGACATGGAGCCCGCCGGCAGCACCGCGGCTGTGATCACGCCGGCATGCAGGCTGCTGGGCCAATCGAGGCTGGGCAGGCGCAGCTCGCGCACAGGGGTCTCCGCCTTGCCAGGCGTGGCCGATGTGTCGCCGGCCGACCATTCGCTGCGCTGCACGGCTTGCAGCTGCCACAGGCCTTGTTTGTCGACATTGGCGCGTTCGGCGGCGGTGCGTGAGATCAGGCCGCCATGCTCATCAAACTCGAAGATGCGCACATCGCGCAGCTGGCCGGCTACATCGGCCTGGCCGACATGGATCGAGTAGCTGCGTTCCTGGCCGTCCACCGTCCGGTGCTCTTTCAGCCAGGCTCCTTTGGCACTGGACTGGGCTTCACCGGTGGCGCGGGCGCGCAGCAGGTCGTACTGGCGCTTGAAGTAAGGCTCGGCAAAGTCACCCGCGACAAAAGTCAGCACGGCAAAGACCAGGGCCAGATTGGCAAGCAAGCCCAGTGCACGGCCCGGCCCCAGGCCGCCGGTGCGCAGAATCGTGAACTCGCTGGACTGAGCCAGGCGGGCCAGCGAGAAGATGCTGCCGATCAGCACTGTGATCGGGAACAGCTGGTAGAAGTGCCCCGGAATGGAGAGCAGCGCCAACTGCAGAGCCACCCAACTGCCCGCACCGGCACGGCTCATGCGGTCGATTTCGTCGACGCAATCGGTGAAGAAAAACAGGGACAGGAAGGCCAGGGTGACAAAGGCGACCGCGCCGACGATGTCGCGATAGAGCAGGCGGCGGACGGTCTTCATGCGGCGCTCCCTGGGCAACCGGCCTTCAGGCCGGCGCCGCGGCGGCGCGGCAGGTGGATGCGATTGCCCTGGTCGCGCCACCACAGCAGCAACAGCGCCAGCGCAAAAGCACTGCCATGCGTGCTCAGCAGGGCGCTACCCATGCTCATGCGGCCGCTGGTGATCCAGGATTGGCTGAGGTTGACCAGATTGAAATAGACAACAAAAGTCAGAAGGGCAAAGAACAGGTTCCAGTTGCTGGCGCGCCGCGGGTTGGTGGCGGACAGACCCAGGCCCAGCAGGCACATATTGAAGGCCGAAAGAATCATGCCGAGTCGCCAGGCCAGCTCGGCCTGATTGCGGGGCGTGGGGTTGTTGATCAGTTCCAGCGTGGCCAGGGCCTTGGGCGGCAGTTGGTCTGCCGAGCGCAAGACCTGGCTGTCCATCAGCACCTGGTATTCCTCAAAGCGGGCCAGGGTCTTTTCGCCACCAAAGCCTTTCATCTCATTGCGCTGGCCGCGGTCGAGCACCAGAAAGCGGTCATCACCCACTTGTTCGATGCGACCTTTGGACGAGGTGGTGACCGATTCAGTGTCGTTCTGCTTGGACAGGATGAAGACATTTCGGCCGGTGCGGCCGTCTTCGCTGTCGCGCTCGATGAAGAAAACGCGGCTGCCGTCGCGCGAGGGTTGGAACTGGCCGGGCGCGACGCGGGAAAGATCGCTGCGTTTTTGATAGCGCTCGCGCAGCTGGGCGCTGTTCTGGTTACCCCAGGGCCAGATCAAGAGGTAGAGCACCATCACCACCAGGAGGACCGGCCAGGCCATGCGGAACACCGGCTTGGCGAATCGGCTCAGGCCGATGCCACTGGAGAACCAGATGGACATCTCCGAGTCGCGGTACATGCGGCCGAGGCTGGTCACGATGGCAATGAACAGCGACAGGATCAGCATCGTGGGCAGATGGCCCAGCGAGGCGTAACCCAGCAACAGCATCACATCCTGCGGCGCCACGCTGCCGCCCGCCGCCTGGCCCAGGGTGCCAATCAGCATGATGGTGAGGACGGTGGTGAGAATGACCACGAGGGTCACGCCGAAGCTGCGGGCCAACTCGGTGCGTACGGTGGAATCGAATAACATCCTGGGACTTTTTTCTACTCGGCGACATTATGGACTTCCGTACACAGTCTGCGTCCTTTGACGCATTGGCCAGCTTCAATGCTGATGCCTTGATCCTGGTTCTGGGCGGTGACACGCTGCCTGCGGGCCTGGACGCCGGCCTGAGCGCCCTCATCAAGGACGCAATCAAGCTGGGCGACTTCGAGTTGAAAGCCGGCAAGTCGCTCGTGCTGCAGCGCCCCGCGGGTGTGAAGGCCCCGCGCGTGGTGCTGGCAGCCACTGGCAAGACCAGTGTCAAGGCCGCTCGCGCCGCCGTGCAATCGGCGCTTGGCCAGCTCAAGGGCCGTGGCGTGGCGCATGCCGGAGTGGCCTTTGTCGGCTTCGATCTGGCAGCTCACGGCGACAGCCTGGCCGAGCAGTTCGTGCTGGCCGCGGGCGAAGCGACCTATGTCTACCGCCACACCAAGCCGAGCGCGCCGGAAGCCGGCAAGCTGAGCAAGCTGACGCTGCTGGTGGACAAGGCTGACACGGCCTTCGCCAAGGCCGCCAAGCTGGGCTTGGCCCGCGGCGAGGCGATCGGTGCGGGTGTCGAGTTGGCTCGCGAATGCGCCAACCGTCCCGGCAACTACGCCACCCCGACCTTCCTCGGCGAGCAGGTCAAGGCCTTGGGCCAGACCTACGGCCTGAAGGTCGAAGTGCTGGACAAGAAGGCGGTCGAGAAGCTGGGCATGGGCTCCTTCCTGTCCGTCGCACAAGGCTCGGACGAGCCGCTGCGCTTCATCGTCGCCCGCTACGACGGCGCAGCCAAGACGCAGGCGCCCTTGGTGCTGGTGGGCAAGGGCATCACCTTTGACTCGGGCGGCATTTCGCTGAAGCCGGGCGCTGAGATGGACGAGATGAAGTTCGACATGGGCGGCGCCGCCAGTGTCATCGGCACCCTGCGTGCGGTGGCTGAGCTCAAGCCCAAGATCAATCTGGTAGTGCTGATCGCCGCCTGCGAGAACATGCCCAGTGGCCGCGCCCTCAAGCCGGGTGATGTGGTGACCTCGATGTCGGGCCAGACCATCGAGATCCTGAACACCGACGCCGAAGGCCGCCTGGTGCTCTGCGACGCGCTGACCTACGCCGAGCGGTTCAAGCCCGCCGCCGTGGTGGACGTGGCCACGCTGACCGGCGCTTGCGTGATCGCCCTGGGCGGTGTGCGCAGCGGCATGTATGCCAACGACGAGAGCCTGGCGCAAGCTCTGACTGCAGCCGGCGAAGCCTCGCTTGACCTGTGCTGGCGCATGCCTCTGGATGACGACTACGAAGAAGGCCTCAAGAGCAATTTCGCGGACGTCGCCAACGTGGGTTCTCGTGCCGGTGGCTCCATTACCGCGGCCAAGTTCCTGCAGCGCTTTGCAGGCAAGTTTGCCTGGGGTCATCTGGACATCGCTGGCACCGCCTGGAAGGGCGGCGCAGCCAAGGGCGGCACCGGCCGTCCGGTGGGTCTGCTGACCCACTTCGTGCTGTCGCAAGTTCGTTGATCGAAGAAGGGTGCGGGCGCCGGTGACCGGCGCCCGCCGTTTCTCGTTCACAAGGACCGAATGACAACCGAAGTCAGTTTCTACACCGGCGTTGCTGATCGGCTCGGCTACCTGGTGCGCCTGCTGCGCAAGTCACAGCAGGCCGGGGTGCGCACGGGTGTGTGTGGACCGGCTCATCTGCTGGGGCGTCTGGACAGCAAGCTCTGGGATGCCGAGGCCAGCATTTTTGTGCCGCACGCGCGCTGGGAAGCTGCACATGCGGGCACGCCCTTGGGCGAGCACACGCCGATTTTGTTGAGTGAGCGCTGCGTGGACTTGCCCCATCGCGAAGTGCTGCTCAATGTCGGCGCTGAAATGCCGGAAGGTTTCGATGCATTCCAACGCGTGCTGGAGGTGGTCTCGACCGATCCCGAGCAGGTGCAGGCCGCGCGCCGGCGCTGGCGCCGCTATGAAGAGTTGGGCTTCAAGGTCACCCACCACAAGGTGGCCTGAGGCCTTTGAAGCCTTGCCAGTAGCACCCTGGCAAAGCCTGTTGCGATTCCATGCTTTCCCCATGTCGTCACCCCCTCGTTTTGGGGTATGTTCATGGTGTTGAGAATTCAACGGCAAATAACTCTCCTTCTTCCAACTCGGAGGTAATTCATGCAGGTTAAATTGAATGTTGTGGTCGGCGCTGTGGCGCTGATGCTGAGCGGTGCAGCCATGTCCCAGGACCTGGTTGTGAAGATCGGCCACGTCGGCCCCACCAGCGGCGCAATTGCCCACCTGGGCAAGGACAACGAGTTGGGCGCTCGCATGGCCATCACCGAGCTGAACGCCAAGGGCGTGATGATCGGCGGCAAGAAGGCCAAGTTCGAACTGCTGGCCGAAGACGATGCTGGCGATCCGAAGCAAGGCACCGCCGCAGCTCAAAAGCTGGTGGACTCGAAAGTCAACGGCGTGGTGGGTCACCTGAATTCGGGCACATCCATCCCCGCGTCCAAGGTTTACAGCGACGCAGGCATTCCCCAGATTTCGCCTTCGGCCACCAACCCCAAGTTCACCCGCAATGGCTACAAGACCACCTTCCGTGTGGTGGCTGATGACGTGCACCTGGGTGGCACGCTGGGCAAATACGCCGTCAAGGAGCTGAAGGGTCAGTCGATCGCCGTGATCGACGACCGCACCGCTTACGGCCAAGGCGTGGCTGACGAGTTCGAAAAGGGCAAGGTCGTTGGTCGTGAATTCACCACCGACAAGGCCACGGACTTCACCGCCATCCTGACCAACTTGAAGGCCAAGAAGCCCGATGTGGTCTTCTTCGGCGGTATGGATGCAGTGGCCGGCCCGATGCTGCGCCAGATGAAGCAACTCGGCATCGAAGCCAAGTTTGTGGGTGGTGACGGCATCTGCTCGGGCGAGTTGCCCAAGCTGGCCGCTGGCACCATGGGCGACGGCCAAGTGGTTTGCGCTGAAGCCGGTGGCGTGGAAGGCGAATCGAAGAAGACTTCGGACGCTTTCAAGGCCAAGTTCAAGGAAGCCTACAAGGTTGAAGTCCAGATCTACGCTCCCTACGTCTACGACGCAGTGAACGTGCTGGTGGCAGCCATGGTCAAGGCGGGCTCCGCTGAGCCGGCCAAGTACCTGCCGGTGTTGGCCAAGACCGAAGGCTACAAGGGTGTCACGGGCACCATTTCCTTCGACAACAAGGGCGACATCAAGAACGGCGCTCTGACCATGTACACCTACAAGGGTGGCGAAAAGTCGCAAATCGCTGTGGTTCGTTGATTCAATTCAGCTGACTTTGCAATCCCTAGGCCCGCGCAAGCGGGCCTTTTTTATGGTCTCGGCAAAATGCACACTTTCATATTGACTGGGGGGAATTGATAAAGCTGAACAAATTGTTTCCCGATGGCACATGTGCCAATTTGCGAGAGCTCCAGCCCCGTGGAATACGCACGCTGCGGGGCGGCGGCGTTTACTGAGGGGGCCATGGAATGCGCTCTACTCTCGCCACTTAGTCGCAGGGGCCTGAAAACTCAATGCCTAGCATTGCGGCGATTTGTCTTTATTCCCGCCGGTCCCCCTCTAAACGGGGGGCTTTCAAGCAGTGGCGGCGCAGGCATCATTCGCTCGCGATCAAGGTAAGACCCAGTGTCAGATTTGGATCGTTTGCTTGAGGACTCGTTTGTTGCGGGTTCGCTCGGTTCAGAGGCAGCGTTTCGGCGCACTCGAATTAGAGGCAAACGCTTGACGCTGCAGGCAGTTCAGTTTTAGTGATCGGGGAATAACATGATTCGGATATTCAGCCACTATTTGCATCGGCAAACCTTGCTTCAGGTCTTTTTCGATCTGGGTTTGATCGTCTTTGCGGTGGTCGCCGTGGTCCTGAGTCAGGAAGAGGCCGCCAGCTCGGTCATTCCTTTCGTGGCCTCTCATGGTTTGTCCTTGGCTGGTTGCATGTTTGTCATCAACTCGGCCAGTGGTTTGTACCAGCACGTGCACAACCGTTCGCTGACCGAGTCTTGCGCCCGCGCCCTGCTGGGCTTGCTGTTTGGTCTGCCGCTGGCCTACGCCATCTTCAGCTTGCTGCCGGTCAACCCGGGTCACCGTCAACTCGTCACCGTTGCGGCCATGGTGGCTGTGGCTGCTGTGATGGTGCATCGCGTTTACGCGGCCCACGCCGGCGCTCAATCTCGTACCCGCACCCGCATCCTGATTTTCGGTTCCGGCGCCGTGGCCAAGACGGTGGGCGCCACCCTCAAGGCTGCCGATCCACATGCCCTGATCGTGGGCTACTTGGCCGGCCCCAATGAAGAATCGTCGGAAGTGCCCGCCAATGAGTTGATTCAGTCGCGCGGCTCTCTGACCGACACCGCCCGTAGCCTGGGTGTGGATGAAATTGTGGTGGCCCTGTCGGAGCGCCGCGGTGGCAGCATGCCGCTGCGCCAACTGCTGGACTGCAAGCTCTACGGCATTCGCGTGGTCGACATCGCCACTCACTTCGAGAAGACACTGGCCCAGATCAAGATCAGCCATGTCAATGCCGGCTGGTTGATCTTCGGTGATGGCTTCAACCAAGGCGTGTTCCGCACGGCCGTCAAGCGCGTTTGCGACATCGTGTTCTCGTCGCTGATTTTTGTCCTGACCTTGCCGGTCATGGCTGTGACAGCCGTGCTGATCAAGCTGGAATCCAAGGGCCCGGTTCTGTACCAGCAAGAACGCGTCGGTCTCAACGGTGCCGTGTTCAAGGTGATCAAGTTCCGCAGCATGCGCACCGATGCTGAAAAGGATGGCAAGCCCCGTTGGGCCACCTTGAACGATGATCGCGTCACCCGCGTGGGCCGCTTCATTCGCAAGGTTCGCATCGACGAACTGCCGCAGCTGATCAATGTGCTGCGCGGCGAGATGAGCATGGTCGGCCCGCGTCCGGAACGCCAGTTCTTCGTCGATGATCTGATCAACAAGATCCCTTACTTTGCCGTTCGCCACAGCGTCAAGCCGGGTGTCACGGGCTGGGCGCAAGTCCGCTACGAGTACGGCTCGACCGTGGAGGATTCGATTGAAAAGCTGCAGTACGACCTGTACTACGTCAAGAACAACTCGCTCTTCCTCGATCTGCTGATCATGCTGGAAACCGTGGCGGTTGTGTTGACGGGCAAGGGCGCCCGCTGATCAAGCGCGCAGCCTTTGCGCAATGGGCCGGCTCTTGGAGCCGGCTTTTTTCTGTCCTGCTTGCTTCGGTTGTGTTCGCTTCAGGCGTGTTGCTCGCCATAGGGCGATCTGCAAATGAGCGATCGGCATTTGTGCCGAGACAGCCTGCCTGCGAGCCATGCTCCAATCGCTGATGCTCAACAATTTGCTGGATCTCAGCTTGTTCGGTGATGCGCTGGCCGCTTTGGCCTATGCGGTATTCACCCTGTACTTTGCTTGGAAGCTGTGCTGGCAGCGCAGCGCGCCGGCGCACAGCGTTTCCTACGTCTTCTTGTCGGCCTTGTTGGTCAGCACCGCCTGGGCTGCGCTGTCCTGGCTGACCCAGTGGCTGCGTCTGCCCATCGAGGTGGACGTTTGGTTGATCCCGCTGGCCGACTGGCTGCGCTATGCCCTCTGGTTGGCTTTCGTCTGCTTGCTTTTGCGTCCGGCGGACGGCGGCGCAAGGGCCGCAGGCCTGCCGCGCTTCGTGCCCTTGGCTGGCTTGGTTTCCTTGATCTCCCTGGCCTTCTTGCTCGCGCGCGAGTACAGCAGCCCCTGGTTGTCCTGGCCCGTCATGTTGAGTCGGCCTGCCGCGTTTGCATCCCTGGCTCAGGCCGTGGTCGGGCTGATCTTGGTGGAGCAGTTGCTGCGCAATGTCTCGGCCGATTCGCGCTGGAATGCCAAGCCAGTCTGTCTGGGGCTCAGCGCGATCTTTGCGTTTGACCTGTTCTTTTTCTCTCAGGCGGCTTTGTTCCGTCGCTTCGACAGCGATGCGCTGAGTGTTCGTGCCCTGGTGCACAGCCTGGCTGTGCCTTTGCTGTTCATGGCGGCGCGGCGGCAGGTGGATTGGTTGGACAAGCTCCACGTCTCCCGGGCGGCTGTGTTTCACTCGGCGGCACTGCTCCTGGTGGGGGCGTATCTCTTGCTGGTCTCGGGCGTCGGCTACTACGTTCGCTACACCGGCGGCGAGTGGGGGCGGGCGCTGCAGTTGGCGCTGATGTTTGTGGCCATGATCGCGTTGGCCGTGGCCGTGCTGTCCGGGGCTATTCGGGCGCGCCTGAAGATCTACATCAGCAAGAATTTTTTCAACTACCGCTACGACTACCGCGAGGAATGGTTGCGCTTCACCGCCATCCTGTCGTCGGGCAGTTCACCTCAGGAGATGGGTCAGACCGTGGTCAAAGCCCTGGCCAATCTGGTGGAAGCGCCCTCGGGTGCCCTGTGGTTGCGCCGCGGCGTGGAAGCGGAGTTAGGCCCGGTCGTGCACTGGAATCTTCCCCAGCAGGAACAGTCTGAGCCTCTGGGCTCGACGTTCTGCGAGTTTCTTCGCGCGCGCAACTGGATTGTGGACATCCAGCAATTGCATGCGCAGCGGCAGAGTTACGAGGGTGTGGCTTTGCCCGCGTGGCTGCAGGCCGATGCGCGCTACTGGCTGGTCATTCCGTTGATCGTCGGTGGGGAACTGCTGGGTCTGGTCGTGCTGGGGCGTCCGCGCGCGCCGATCGAGGTCAACTGGGAAGTTCGCGATTTGCTCAAGACGGCCAGCAGCCAGGCCGCCAGCTATCTGGCGCAAATGCAGGCAGCTGAAGCCTTGCTCGAGGCGCGCAAGTTCGATGCCTTCAATCGCATGTCCGCCTTTGTGGTTCATGATTTGAAGAACATCGTCACGCAGTTGTCCTTGATGATGAAGAATGCCAAGCGGCTTCGGGATAATCCCGAGTTTCAGCAGGACATGCTGGACACGGTGGAAAACTCCCTGGAGAAGATGCGGCAGCTGATGCTGCAGCTGCGAGAGGGCGAAAAGCCGCATGGGGTGAGCAGTGGCGTGGACCTCGTTGGTATCGCCAAGCGGCTGGCTGCGGCGGCCGATGCCAAAGGGCGCCGCCTGAATCTGCAACTGAGCCAAGGCCTGCGCACGCGTGGCCATGAAGACCGGGTGGAGCGCGTGATTGGCCATGTGGTGCAAAACGCCTTCGACGCCAGCGCCGCCGAGGCCGAAGTGAGCCTGATCTTGGAACAGAATGGCAGCATGGCGCAGCTCATCATCCGCGACCAAGGTTGTGGCATGAGTGAGGAGTTCATCCAGAACCGGCTCTTCAAGCCTTTCCAGACCACCAAGACCAGCGGCATGGGTATTGGCGCCTACGAGAGCTATCAATACCTGCAAGAGCTGGGTGGAAAAATTTCGGTGGACAGCAAACTCAAGATCGGGACCACAGTGACGATTTCTTTGCCCTTGTTTCATGGCGGCGGTGCCGGTGAACGCAGCTTGGTGGGGGGCGCATGAACGCCACGCGTCAACAGCCCTTGCTGATCGTCGAGGATGATCTGTCGCTGCAAAAACAACTGAAATGGTCGCTCGATCGTTTCGAGTCGGTGCTGGCCCAGGATGTGGCCTCCGCCGTGCTGCAGTTCAGGCGCCACAGCCCCGCCGTGGTGACCATGGATCTCGGGCTGCCGCCGGATCAGGACTCGGTGTCCGAGGGGTTCAAGTGTCTGGAAAAGCTCTTGGAGCTGGACCCTTCGGCCAAGGTCATCGTGCTGACCGGCCAGAACGACCAGGACAATGCGCTGCGTGCCATTCGCATGGGTGCCTACGATTTTCTGTCCAAGCCGGTCGACCCCGATGTGCTGAGCTTGACAGTGGAGCGCGCTTACCGACTCTACGAATTGCAGCAAGAAAACCGCCGCTTGCAAACCGCCCAGCAGACTGGCGCTTTGAACGGCTTGGTCACGCGTGACGCTCAAATGCAGCGCATCTGCCGCACGATCGAAAAGGTGGCCAGCAGTGACGTCACGGTGCTCTTGCTCGGCGAGAGCGGCACTGGCAAGGAGGTCCTGGCCCAGGGCTTGCACGAGGCCTCCAAGCGGGAGGGGCGTTTCGTCGCCATCAACTGCGCCGCCATTCCTGAGAATCTGCTGGAGAGCGAACTTTTCGGCTACGAGAAGGGCGCGTTCACCGGTGCCAGCAAGACCACCATCGGCAAGATCGAGACGGCCCACGGTGGCACCTTGATGCTCGACGAAATTGGTGATTTGCCCATGCCCTTGCAGGCCAAGCTCTTGCGCTTCTTGCAGGAGCGGGTGATCGAGCGGGTGGGCGGTCGCAAAGAGATCCCCATCGATGTGCGCGTGATCGGGGCCACCCACCAGGACTTGAAAGGCCAGATCAGCTCGGGCGGCTTCCGAGAGGACTTGTACTACCGCCTGGCCGAGATCGTGATCGACATTCCCGCCCTGCGCGAGCGCCAGGGTGATGCAGTTTTGCTGGCCCACACCTTCTTGCGCAAGTTCAGCAGCGAACTGCGCCGCCCAGGTTTGAGCCTGGGTGAGGATGCCATCCGCAAGATCGAGGCCTATCCCTGGCCGGGCAATGTGCGGGAGCTTCAGAACATCATCAAACGCGCAGCCATCATGGCCGATGGCCAGCAGATCACCGCCGATGACATTGGCATCGCAGCGGCGGCTCCGGCCGAGGGCGAGGAGGCGCCAATCCTGGATTTGCGCACCGTGCGCGAGCGGGCCGAGCGTCAGGCCGTGGTGGCCGCCCTGGCTCGAGTGGATGGCAATATCGTGCGAGCCTCGGAGCTGCTGGGTGTCAGCCGCCCGACGCTCTACGACTTGATGGACAAGCTGCAAATCAAGGCTTGATACCCGCGCAACCGAGGGGAGGGGAGAGGCCTTCTCGCTCCCTCGACCTGCCGTCAGACGGGGTCGCGACGTGAGACGGCAGCTGCGCGTTCAAGTGAGGTGCGGCCCCCTCTGTGGAACACCGTTGGCTGGACCTTCCAAGCCCTTTGTGGCAATGCGGTGAACTTCAGCGGTTTCGGGCGGTCAATAAGCCGGGTGTCTTGCCGCTTGCAAACTTTGTCACGATTTGTGCGCTCGGCGTATATTGGCCGGACGGTGGCGTGCCTGCGCCCGCGGCGCATTGTCGGCCTGCCACTCCCGCTGATTCCAAGCCCCGCAGCCAGCGCGCAGCGGCGTCCTGGGGGACGCATCAGATTGAGGAATCTATGAGTCAAATCCGCCGGTCCAGTTTCCGCAAGAGCCTCCATCAACAGCTGCGCGGCTTGTTCCGTAAGTTCCCGCAGAGCATTCGCTTTCCTTTCTACCGGCGCATGGTGGATTGCGATCCCGCGCCCGACAGCCGGCTGGAGTTGAAGATTGCGGAGACCCAGGAGGAACTGGAGGCTTGTTTTCAAATTCTGCACGACGCTTACGTGTCCAGCGGCTTCATGAAGCCGCATCCGTCGGGCATGCGCGTCACGATTTATCACGCCTTGCCCACGACCACGACCCTGTGCGCCAAGTTCGAAGGACGGGTGGTGGGCACGATTTCCATCATCCGCGAAGGCGTGTTTGGCTTTCCCATGCAGTCGGCGTTTGACCTGACTCAGGTGCGCGCCAAGGGCGGCAAGATTGCAGAAATTTCTGCACTGGCGGTGCACCCTGAGTTTCGGCGCACGGGCGGCGCGATTTTGTTCCCCTTGATGAAGTTCATGCGGGAGTACTGTGCGGAGTATTTCGACACCCGTCACTTGGTAATCGCGGTGAATCCCGATCGCATCGAGCTCTACGAGGCCGTGCTCTACTGCGAGCGGCTGCAGGAAAACGTCGTGGATCGCTATGACTTTGCCAACGGCGCGCCAGCCGTCGGGGCGACCCTGGATTTGCGTTCCGCGGCGGCCGTGTTCAAGCAAGGCTACGGCGGGCGGCCGCCGCGCAAGAACCTGCACAAGTACTTTTTTGAGCTGACCCTGCCCAATATCAAGCGGCCCGGCCGCAAGTACTTCACCACCAACGACCCGGTGATGACGCCTGAGCTGCTGGACTACTTTTTCAATCAAAGGACCCAGGTTCTTCCCGAGCTTGATGATCGCAAGAAGTCTTTGCTCTGGTCGATTTACGATCAGGTCGAGTACCGGGGCGTTCTTCCTTTGATGCAAGGCTCGGCAGATCACGGCCACCCATTGCGCCGGCATCAGCGCTACTCCATTCGTTGCCCGGGGACGGTTGAGTTGGATATTGACGGCCAAAAGCGCAGCTTTGTGCTGGACGTCATTGAAATCTCGCTCTCGGGTTTCCAGGCCGAGTGCAAGCTCCATCTGCCGCTGGACCAAGATGGTTGGGCGGAAATTGATCTGGGGCAGAACAAACGTTCGCGCGTCCAGGCCCGTTCGGTGCGTCACCGCGAAACCGAGGCTGGCCATTTCTACGGCTTCAAGCTGGCCGAACCCGATTCCACCTGGCGTGAATGCGTGGCCGCCCTGGAGATGAGCTTGACCTCGGGAGATTTGGCTTGATGCCGCTCGTGCCAGCTGAGGGGCCGCTCCGCGGGCGCCGCTGGCGTGTTGCGTGTTGGGGGCGGCCGGCCCGCTGTGTGGTGGCGGCTGCGATGGCGCTGCTGGCCTGTGTGGCGCATGGCCAGAGCCCGGCGTCGCCATCAGTCGGCCCGGCCGAAATCATTGCGCGCAGCAAGCCATCGGTCGTGCTGGTGGGGACTTTCAATCCGCTGGCCAACCCGCGGTTTTCCTTTCGCGGCACCGGCTTCGCCGTGGCGGATGGCACCCGTATCGCCACCAACGCCCATGTCTTGCCCGAACCTGGCTCGGAGCAGGAGTCGCAGGTCGTGGTGCAGGTCAAGCAGCCCAGCGGCGCCTGGGAGACCCGCAAGGTGCAGGACGTCACCTTCGATCGCTCGCAAGACCTGGCCATTCTCGACATCGGCGCCCCGGCGCTTCGGCCGCTGCCCCTGAAAGCCGAGCTGCCCCAGGAGGGCATCGAGGTGCTGTTCATCGGCTTCCCCATCGGCGGGGCGCTGGGTTTCTCGCATGTCAGCCATCGCGGCATGATCTCGGCGATCACCCCAGTGGCGCTGCCTGCGCCCAGTTCCAATTCACTCAACGCGCGCAATCTCTCGCAACTGCGCGCCGGCAGCTTCAACATCTTGCAGCTCGATGGCACCGCCTACCCCGGCAACAGCGGTGGCCCGGTGCTCGATGCCCGCACGGGCGAGGTGCTGGGCGTCATCAATATGGTCCTGATCAAGAACACCAAGGAATCGGTGCTCGCCCAGCCCTCAGGTATCAGCTACGCCATACCGATAGAGAACGTGGCTCGCATTTTGCAGCGCTGATCCGCCGGCATCTGGTCCGGCCTGTCCTGCCTTGCTTGCAGTAGAGGAGTTGTTATGAATATTTTGATCACCGGTGGCGCAGGGTTCATCGGCACCCACACCACGCGAGCCTTGGTGGCGCAAGGGCACCAGGTGCGCATCCTGGACAGCCTGGACCCCCAAATTCACGGCGCAGACCCGAAGTTCAGTGCCGAATTGCTGCAGTTGGCGGAATGCCGTTTGGGCTCGGTGTTGAGCCTGAGCGACTGCATGCAGGCGCTGGACGGTATCGATGCGGTCTACCACATGGCTGCACGCACCGGTGTGGGCCAAAGCATGTACGAGATCGCGGACTATGTGTCCACGAATGTCTTGGGAACCGCCGTGCTGCTGGAGGCCCTTCTGAAGAAGAAGGTGGAACTGCATCGCCTGGTGCTGTCTTCCTCACGAGCGATTTACGGTGAAGGCCTTTACAACTGCTCTAGCCACGGCGTGCAACACCCGGAGATCCGCTCGGTGACGGCCATGAATCAGGGCGACTTTTCGATGCCCTGTCCACATTGCCAGGCGCCGATGCAGGCTCTGCCCACCACCGAGGACTGCCCCTCCGCGCCCTTGTCGGTCTATGCGCGAACCAAGAAGGAGCAGGAGGACTACTGCGACTACTTTGCCAAGACCTACCGTTTGCCCGTCACCACGCTGCGCTACTTCAATGTGTACGGCTCCGGCCAGTCCTTGAAGAACCCCTACACCGGGGTGGTGTCCATCTTCTTTTCGCTGCTGCGCGAAGGCAAGGCCTTGTCCATGTACGAGAGCGGATTGCCCATCCGTGATTTCGTGCATGTGCGCGATGTGGTGCAGGCCAATCTGCTGGCCTTGAATGCGGGGGCTGCCAATCAGAAATTCAATGTTGGCTCCGGGGTGCCGGCGACCATCGCCGACATCGCGCGCACGCAGGCGCAGGCCATGAAACTGGAAGCGCAGCTGGAGGATCGGGGTGAATTCCGCGTCGGCGACATCTTTGCCTGCTACGCAGACTTGGAGCGTTCGCGCCGCGATCTGGGTTTCAAACCGCAGATGGACCTGCTGCACGGCATGCAGGAATTTGTCGCCTGGGCCTCGGGCGAAGCCTCTGAAAACCTGTACGACAAGACCGTGAGCGAGCTTCGCGCGCACGGTCTGTTTGGCCAGGCGCGCCGCTCGTGATGCCAACGCGCCCCCCGGAAACTACAGAGCAGGGTGCCCGTTGATGGCTGCTTCGAAACTGCTGTTTGTGGCCGAGGCGGTGTCCCTGGCCCATGTGGCGCGGCCCAGCGTGCTGGCGCATTGCGCGGTTGAGGTAGGCCATGAGGTGGTCTTCGCCAGCAATGGCCAGTTCCCCATCTGCTCTGCCAGTCCAGACTGGCAGTCCTATGCCTTGCAGAGCATCGCCCCGGCGGTGTTCCTGCAACGTCTGGCCGCTGGACAGCCGGTCTACACCGAAGAGGAGTTGCGGGCCTACGTGGCGGCCGACATCCAGATGCTGGAGTCCCTGCGCCCGGCCGCTGTGGTCGGTGACTACCGCCTTTCTTTGAGTGTGGCTGCACGCAAGGTAGGCATTCCCTTGCTCTCGATCGCCAATGCCCACTGGAGCCCGTTTGCCCGCGATCAGCGCATGCAGGCGCCCGAGATGGCGCCGGCTCGCTTTCTGGGCTATGCCGGCCTGGACCTGGTGTTTCGGGCGGTCTGGCCCTGGGCCAGCCTGCATCACTGCGCTGCCATGAATCGGGTGCGTGCGGACCACGGTCTGCCGGCTTATCGCAGCTTGCGTGAGTACTACTGTGACGGCGACCTGACGCTGTATTCGGACACGCCAACCCTGGTGCCGACCGAGGCCTTGCCGGCTTCGCATCGCTATGTCGGCCCCATCGTCTGGTCACCGAGCATGGACACGCCGGCCTGGTGGGATCAGCCGCAGACTCAAGGTCGGCCGCTGGCCTACATCACCCTGGGTTCGACCGGCAGTGTGGATTTGCTGCCCGGCATCATCGAAGCCTGTTTGGCCGAGGGCCTGAGCTGCCTGGTCGCCACGGCGGGGCGCAGCGATTTCCTCTCGGATTCCCCGCATGTGTTCTGTGCGCCTTACTTGCCGGGCAGCGAGGCGGCGGCCCGCGCCGATCTGGTGGTCTGCAATGGCGGCAGCGCGACGGTGCAACAAGCCTTGCAGAAAGGACGGCCGGTTCTGGGCATCTGCTCCAACCTGGATCAGGTCCTGACCATGAAAGCCATGCAGCAGGCGGGCGTGGGGCGCTACTTCCGCGCCGGCCAGTTCTCGCAGCCCCGTATGCGCCACGCCTTGCGAGACCTGCGTGATGAACCCGCACTGCGTTCGCGCGCCAGCGCCATGGTCGAGGAATTCGAACGGTGGGACCCGCGGCTTCATTTTCCGAAAGCGCTGGCTTCAGTCTTGGCCTGAGTTGGGCCCCTGGGCTCATTGGGCTGCCTCGGGGCCTGAGACAATGCAAGGATGAATTCGCCCGCCACGTCCCCTCACTCATCACCTACGCCCTCTCCGGCGTCAGCCTCTGCGTCAGCTGACCCTCGCCCCGACGGCTTTCTTCGTGTCCAGGCCGCCTTGCAGCAGCGGGGCCACGCGCAGGCGCCGCGCTGGTTGGAGGTGGCGGCACGGACCTCACAAGAAGCGGCCGATGCGCTTGGCGTCAGCCTGGGGCAGATTGCCAAGTCGGTGGTGTTTCGGCGCCGGGCCGATGAGGGCGCCGTGATGGTGATTGCTTCGGGCGACCGCCGTGTTGATGAGAAAAAGCTGCAGCAGCACACAGGGCCGCTGGGCCGTGCGGATGCCGATTACGTCAAGACCCGCACCGGCTTTTCGATCGGCGGCGTGTCGCCGCTGGGTTTCGCGCCCGCTCAGGGCCTGCCAATGCCGCAGCTGTTTCTGGATGCGGACTTGCAGCGCTTCGAGATCATCTGGGCCGCCGCGGGTCACCCGAACGGGGTCTTTGCCATGAGCCCTCAGCAGTTGCAGCAGCTGACCGGCGCGGAGTTCATCGAGGTGGTGCAAGCATGAGCGGCCTGCGTTCCCCCGCACCGCTGGCGGTGCCGGTGCCGACTTCCACGGTCACTTCGCCCTGCACCAACATCTGCCGCATCCATGCACCCACGGGCTGGTGTGAAGGCTGTGCCCGCAGCATTCCGGAGATCACGGTCTGGTCCAAAGCCGACGATGCCACGCGCCTGGACATCCTGGCGCGCCTGCCTGAGCGTCGCGAGCAACTGGCCGAGCACGGCATCTTCATCGCCTGAGGGTTTCGCCACCCGCCGGGCACTCGCTTCCACATTTGTCCACCAACATTCGGGTGGGGCCTCGCCGGCCCGCCACATCCGGACAGGAGCACTTCGCATGAAACAGCTGCGCTTTTATTTCGACCCCATTTCTCCCTATGCAGCTCTGGCTTTCGAGCAACTGCCTCAAGCCCTGGAGGGCCTGAGCTACAGCGTCGAGTACCGGCCAATTCTGTTTGCCGCCTTGCTTCACGCCCTGGGTCAGAAAGGCCCAGCCGAGATCGAGCCCAAGCGCCAGTGGACCTTCCGACAGGTCAAATGGGCGGCGCACAAGCTGGGCTTGCCGCTCCAGGTGCCGGCTCAGCATCCTTTCAACCCCTTGCCGTTGCTGCGCCTGGCCTGGGCTTGCGCGCCTGCGGGCGGCAGCCCGAACCGGGCGACGGTGGAGCGCATCTTCCGTCATGTCTGGCGCAGCGAGGGCGCCCATCCGGCCGATGCCGCACGCCTGGCCGAGCTGACCCAGGCACTGGCGCCGGTGCGCGATCCGGCCAGCGAGGAGATCAAGGAAACCCTGCGTGTGGCCACCGAAGCCGCACTGACCCTGGGCGTGTTCGGCGTGCCGACCATCGAGGTTGATGGCAAGCTGTTCTGGGGCCTGGATTCGCTGGACATGCTGGCGGCCTATCTCAAGGGTGACCCCTGGTTTGAGCAGGGCGATTGGGAGGCGGCTGCGGTGGCCCGCCCGGGCGTGCGCCGCGCAGGCCCCTGAATCTTTCCAAGGCCAGCAGGTCGTGTCCGGGAGGGCGCGGCCGCCTGAGGCCTGGAGCTGACGCGCTAGCTCAGCGGCATGGCAAGCCTGAAAAAGCCAGCCCGGGACTTACCCTGTAAATCCATTAAATTTCGCATCGCGAAATTTTCGGGCAGGGTTGCAGCGGATTTTGTCAGCCTGCGTTCAGTTCGGCGTCAGAGTTGGGTCAGAGCCGGCTCCCATGATGCAGGTCAAGAGCTACCGGTCGGTGGCTCTCAAGCAAACGCCGGTTTGCAAGAGGATGGGCCCTCAGCCTTTGTCGGTGAGAGCCAATCAGGACCCCAGGTCCATCCCCTTGTGGCCGGCTGCAATCAACGGAGACACCCACCATGGCAACTGCAAACGCAGTCTCCACCAACACGCCGATGACGGCCGAGGAAAAGAAGGTCATCTTCGCCTCCTCGCTCGGTACCGTGTTCGAGTGGTACGACTTCTACCTCTACGGTTCGCTGGCGGCCATCATCGCCAAGCAGTTCTTCTCGCAACTGGACCCGCAGGCGGCTTTCATCGCCTCGCTGCTGGCCTTTGCGGCCGGCTTCATCGTGCGCCCCTTCGGCGCCCTGGTGTTCGGCCGTCTGGGCGACATGATCGGCCGCAAGTACACCTTCTTGGTGACCATCTTGATCATGGGTCTGTCGACCTTCATCGTCGGCATCTTGCCGGGCTCGGCCACCATCGGTGCCGCAGCACCGGTGATCCTGATCGGCCTGCGCATGCTGCAAGGCCTGGCCCTCGGCGGTGAGTACGGTGGCGCCGCCACCTATGTGGCTGAACACGCACCGCACGGCAAGCGTGGCGCCTACACCTCCTGGATTCAAACCACCGCGACCTTGGGCCTATTCCTGTCGCTGATGGTGATTCTGGGCACCCGCACCGTGGTCGGTGAGGCTGCGTTCGCCGAGTGGGGCTGGCGCGTGCCATTCATCGTCTCCATCCTGCTGCTGGCCATCAGCGTCTGGATCCGCCTGTCGATGAATGAATCGCCGGCCTTCCAGAAGATGAAGTCGGAAGGCAAGACCTCCAAGGCCCCGCTGTCCGAGTCCTTCGGTCAGTGGAAGAACCTGAAGATCGTCATGCTGGCGCTGTTCGGCCTGGTCGCCGGTCAAGGTGTGGTCTGGTATTCGGGCCAGTTCTATGCGCTGTTCTTCCTGACCAGCGTGTTGAAGGTGGACAACGCCACCGCCAACATCATGGTGGCCGTCTCGCTGCTGCTGGGCACGCCTTTCTTCGTGATCTTCGGCACCTTGTCGGACAAGATCGGTCGCAAGCCCATCATCATGGCGGGCCTGCTGCTGGCCATCGTCACCTACTTCCCGCTGTTCAAGGCGCTGACCAACGCCGCCAACCCGGATCTGGCCAAGGCCCAGGCCAGCGCCCAGATCACCCTGACCGTGGACATGAGCACCTGCTCCTTCCAGGGCAGCCCGATTGCGCGTGAGGTGGATTTCACCAGCTCCTGCGACATCGCCAAGCGCGCCCTGGCTCAATCCTCGGCCAGCTATGAAACCCTGCCTGGCCCTGCCGGCTCGGTGGCTGTCATCAAGATCGGCGACAAGGTCATCAACGGCCTGAATGCGACCAAGCTGAACGAACACAAGTTCGACGAAGCCACGGTCAAGGGCATTGCCGCCTTCAAGAAGGAATTGGCTGAAGGCCTGAAGGCTGCCGGCTATCCCGCCAAGGCCGACCCGGCCAAGGTCAACCAGCCGATGGTGGTGGGCATCCTCTTCATCCTGGTGCTGTATGTGACCATGGTCTACGGTCCGATTGCCGCCATGCTGGTGGAAATGTTCCCGACCCGCATCCGCTACACCTCGATGAGCCTGCCTTATCACATTGGTAACGGCTGGTTCGGTGGTCTGCTGCCTTCCATCACCTTCGCGATGGTGGCCCAGAACGGCAACATCTACCACGGCCTCTGGTACCCGATCGGCGTGGCCGCTATGACCCTGGTCATCGGCCTGCTGTTCGTGCGTGAAACCAAGGATGTGGACATCTACGCCAAGGACTGACCGCAGGGCGGCCAAGCCGCCCGACGACACCAAGAGGGGAGGCCATGAGCCTCCCCTTTTTTTGTTCCTGCCGGTCCGGCGCGTTGTGTGCCTGGGTGTCAGGCTGATGATCCGCGTGCAGTTCCAGTTGCGCTACCGCGGCTGGAGCCGGGCAGCTCCGCCGTGCCCGCGCAGCTCGGTCCGGGCTGGGCACGCAGCCCGTCGCAAAAGGCCGCAAGCTGGATCGCCTTTGCTCAGCCTGCTGTCAGCTTGGCTGGCAAGAATCCTGTCATCTTCTTTTTATTTCTGAGGGAACACACCATGTGGAAACTGCTCGTCGGCTTCATTGCATTTGCAGCGCTGGCCATCTTCATCATGAGCAAGGGTGGCGACATCGACATGAGCGGCGAAAAGCATGATGTCACGGCCCCGCACGCGGCCGAGGCACCTGCGGCCAGTTCGGCGCCAGCCTCGGCCGTTGTGGAGGCGGCCTCAGCGGCGGCTTCAGCGCCGGCTTCCGCCGCTTCGAACTGAAGCCTGTGGCCGTGCCGACTTGCTCCTGGAGCAGGCCGGTTTGTGGATCAGGCCAAGGCGCTCAGCGCACCCCACTCAATGGAGCGCTTCTTCGCTGCCGCCGCTGCGCTGCGGCGCATTCAGGGGCAGGCGCATCTGCATGCGTGTGCCCTGGCCGACGCTGCTGATCACCTCGATCTGTCCGCCCAGCACATGGGTGACGATGTTGTGCACGATGTGCATGCCCAGACCGGAGCCGCCAGTGCCCAGCTTGGTGGTGAAGAAGGGGTCGAAGATGCGGCGGCGCACCGATTCGTCCATGCCGCGGCCGTCATCTTCCACGCTGAGTTCCACCTCATCGCCGGCAGGGCTCAGCGCGCAGCGCACCATCACCTGACCCTGGTCCCGGCCCTCAAATCCGTGCACCAGGGCATTGATCAGCAGATTGGTCAACACCTGGCCCAGTGAGCCTGGATAACTGCTCATCTCGATGCTGCGCGCCAGCTCGGTCTTGATCAGGAAGGGGGTGTGCTTGAAGCTGGGCTCCACCATCACCAGCACATCCTCGATCACGCGGTCGAGTTCGAAATCGCGCCGCGAGTCGGTGGTCTGGTCGATGGCCACGCGCTTGAAGTCGCGCACCAGATCCGCCGCCTTCTGCACATTGCGCTGCAGGATGTCCTGGCCGCGTCGTGTATCGCGCACCAGGTCTTCCAGCAGGCTGCGCCGCATGGGCGTGTTGTTGGCCAGCATGTCGTCCAGCTGCTTGTAGCGGTCTTCGAGCGAAGACACCACGGTCAGCGAGTTGCCCAGCGGTGTGTTGAGCTCGTGCGCCACGCCGGCCACCAGGCGGCCCAAGGAGGCCAGTTTTTCCGATTCGACCAGCTCATGCTGGGCGGTCTTGAGGTTGGCCAGGGCCTGGGTCAGGTCGGCATTGCTGGTGGTCAGCTCGGCGGTGCGCTGTTCGACCTGCTCCTCCAGCGTGTTGGCATGCTCGCGCAAGGCATCGAAGGCCTGCAGCAGGGACTGGCGCATGTGCTCCATGGCCTGGCCCACCCGGGCAATTTCGTCGCTGCCGCCGAGTTTCAGCGGCTGCTGCAGCTGGCCTGCGGCCAGGGCCTCGGCGGCCTGGGTCATCTGCGTCATGGGTTGCAGCACGCGGCGCTGCATCACCCACAGAATCAGGGCCGAAGACAGGGTCAGGGTCAGGAAGCTGCGCCACAGGGTGCGCATCATCTCGGCCTGCTTGGTCTCCAGCAGTGGCGCTGCGCTCATTTCCACCGTCAGCTCGGCGATCTTGCGACCGTCGCGCAGCACGGCGCGGCTCTCACTCAGGGTCAGGTCAGGCTCGTCGGCCGCCAGCTTGCGGCGCAGCTCCTGGAAGGGCGCCACGTTGGAGGGCTCGCGCACCACCACCGAGACAAAGCGTGGGTCATCAAACTGCGCCTTGATCATGGGCTCGGCCAGGTCGGGCGACACCTGCCAGACGGGCTCGGCCAGCGACAGCGACATCACTTCGGTCGTGCGCACCAGGTCGCGTTTGAGGTCTTCCAGCGCCGTGCGGCGTGTCTTCTGCGCGTCGTAGAGCAGCACCAAAGCGGTCGGCACCAGCAGCCCAATCAACAGGGCCACGATCACGGCATAGCGCAGCGAGGCGCGCTCGAACATCACGTGGTCTGCTCCGTGGCAGGGGCTGGGCGGGGTTCCGTCAGCGGCAGGGCGTTCAAACGGGGCGTCATCGCAAATGGAAGGGCCGAAGTGCCCTCAGTGTATGGGCAGACGCGGCCGGGTCAAGTCGCTGCCGCGGCTGGGCGTCGCGCGGCCGCGTCGCCGGCTGGCTGTGGCTGGAAACGGGCCTTTGTTTCGCACGGTCAAGCTGCCTGGGCGCTCAGCACGGTGACGCAGTTGCGGCCGCAGCGTTTGGAGGCGTAGAGCGCCCGGTCAGCCCGCTCAAAGAAGTCGTTTGCACTCTCGCCCGGCGTCATCTGCGTCACGCCCATGGACATGGTGATGCGCTCCAGGCTGGGCTGGGCCTGCGCCGGGCGGATGCGGCTGGCTGCCACGCTGGCGCGCATCTGTTCGGCCAGACCTTGGGCCTGCGCCAGGCTGGCGCGCGGCAGCAGCAGGGCGAACTCCTCGCCGCCCACCCGGGCCGGCAGGCTGTCGCCGCGCGCCACCTGCTTGAGCGTTTGGGCCACGGCACGCAGCACATGGTCACCGAACAAATGGCCAAAGCTGTCGTTGACGCGCTTGAAGAAATCAATGTCGCCCAGCACCAGGCAGGGCGCTTGCGCGTCCTCGGCGCTGCTGTCCTTGCGGCTGGCTCCGAGGCCCGGGCGGCTGGCGGCGCAGAGGCTGAGTTCTTGCTCGAAGGCGCGGCGATTCGCGAGGCCGGTGAGCGAATCCACCAGGGCATCGGCTCGGGCCCGTCGCACCTCTTCGCGCAGCAGGCGCAGCTCGTTCTGGCTGCCGTCCAGTCGCTCCTGCAGGGTCTGCAGCGTGGCGCGGATGTCCTGGGTGCCGACCAGCAATTGCTGGACGATCTCGCCCGGCGTTTGGCCGCTGCGCTCGGCCGCCGGCACAGCTTCGATCAGAAGCTCTTCCACCCAGCGCTGCAGCGAAGCTTCGAAGCCCGCGGTTTGCTGGCCGGCCAGCGAGGCCGAGGCTGACAGGGTGTCGAGCACCCGGTTCAGGCCATCGCCAATGGTCTGGGCGGTGCGGGCGTTGAAGTCGCTGACATGGTCCTGGTAGAGCTGCAGGGTCTGGGCTTCGTCGAGGCTGCGCTCGTCGCGTGTCAGGCTCTGCAGGGCGTGGCTCAGGGCCGGGTTGATGCCGCTGACATGCTCATACCAGACTGCGTAGCTGATCGGGTGCAAGGCGGCACGCTGGCGCGTCATCTGGGGCAGGGCGGCGCGCAGATGCTCGGCGCTGCGCGCCATGCTGTCTTGGTATCTCATCGGGGACCCCTCGGAACTTGGCGTTTTGATTGCGTCTCAACGGGCCAAGGCCGGTGGTGTCCCGTGACCGGGCTTCCAACTGCTGCCGGGTGGCGACGCATGTTCTGCGGCCCCGGTCTGCTTGGCATGCCGGGGCTATCGGCTGCGGCTCGCGCGAACTCAAGGGCCCGGTGGCTTGGCTGAGGCGTGCGCATCGATGTCGGGCTGATTTTTGTCAATTAGTACCGGCTCTCTAGGCCTTAGTCTGCCGGCTGCTCTTCATCTCATCTCTCGCGCGGCACCCCCGGGTGCCCGAGTCCGCCCATGACTGACATCACCAGCCCCCAGCAGCAGTTGCAATCCCTGTTCGACCGCAGCGGTCTGCGCGCTCTTGAATTGAAGGGCCGTCGCTTGCTGCCCATCGTGCAAGGCGGCATGGGCGTGGGCGTCAGCGCCCAGCAACTTGCCGGCACGGTGGCCAGCCTTGGCGGTGTGGGCACCTTGAGTTCGGTGGATCTGCGCCGCCAGCATCCCGACCTGATGGCGCGCACCGAGGGCCACAACGCGGGTGAGGCGGCCAAGCGCCTGATCAACAAGGTCAATCTGATTGCGCTCGAGCGCGAGATCCAGGGCGCCAAGCAGCGCGCTCAGGGCCGCGGTCTGGTGGCTTTGAACGTCATGCGTGCGGTGGCCGAGTACGCGCCGCAGGTGCGGCGGGCGCTGGAATGCGGCATCGAGGCTGTGGTGGTGGGCGCGGGCCTGCCGCTGGACCTGCCCGACCTGGCGGCCGAGCATCCGCAGGTGGCCTTGATCCCCATCCTCAGCGATGCCCGTGGCGTGCAGCTGATCGTGCGCAAATGGGAGCGCAAGCAGCGCTTGCCCGATGCCATCGTCATCGAGCACCCGGGTCTGGCCGGAGGCCATTTGGGCGCAGCCAAGGTCGCCGATGTCCGCGACCCGCGTTTCGATTTCGAACGGGTGATTCCCGAGTGCTTGGAGTATTTCGAGAAGGCCGGCATTGCGGGCCGGATCCCACTGATCGCGGCCGGCGGCGTGCGCAGCTTCGCCGACATCCAGCGCCTGCAGGCCCTGGGTGCTGCGGCCGTGCAATTGGGCACGCCCTTCGCCGTCACCACCGAGGGCGATGCTCACCCTGAGTTCAAGCGCGTGCTGGCCGAAGCGCAGGAGAGCGACCTGGTCGAGTTCACCAGCGTGGCCGGCCTGCCGGCGCGCGCGGTGGCCACGCCCTGGCTGCGCAACTACCTGCGCGCAGCGCCCAAGCTGCAGGCCATGGCTCAGGTCAAGAGCCGCTGCACCAAGGCCTTCGATTGCCTGGCGCAATGCGGGCTGCGCGATGGCCTCAAAGACGCCGGACAGTTCTGCATCGACAACCAGCTCGCCGCGGCCTTGCGCGGGGATTCGAAGCATGGCCTGTTCTTCCGCGGCGTGGGTGCCTTGCCTTTTGGTGAGCAAATTCGCAGCGTGGCCGAGCTGATGCAGTGCCTGCTCAGCCCGGTCGGTGCCGCAGAACTTCGCGCCGTTGCTTGAGGCTGCAGTCAGTCGCCGAAGCCTTGGGCTGGGCGGCTGTGATGGCCGATGGCAAGGGTGGCTGGCACGGGTTTTTCCGGGTGCCGATGGTCACCCGGTGGACGCATCCCTGCGCCACAATCGCGCCTTGATTTTTCGCTGACGGCCCCTTCGTGGCCGGCGAAATACAAGCGACGAGGGTGAGGGGGAGAGTCATGCGTGACGCTGGAGGAAGGGCCGCCGCAGCGGCCCGGCAGCAGGGCACCGTGGTGCCCGTCTGGAGCAGGGCTGCGCACGTGGCCCTGCTTCTGTCTTGCCTGTGGGCGGGGGGCTCGGCACAGGCCCAGATCAAGATCGGCCAAACGGCAGGTTTCAGCGGACCCGCTGCCACCGGGGTGCAGGAGATCACCGACGGCGCGCGCTTGTATTTCGACGCGATCAATGCCCAGGGTGGCATCAAGGGGCAGCCGATCGAGCTGATCTCGCTCGATGACAAATACGACCCTCGGCTCAGCGCGAGCAATGCCGAGCGACTGATCGATGAAGGCGTGGTTGCCTTGTTCCTGAGCCGCGGCACGGCGCAGAGCCAGGCCTTGCTGCCCCTGCTCAGCAAGCATCAGCTCGCCTTGGTGGCACCCTCCAGTGGTGCCATGGTGCTGCATCAGCCCATGATTCCGCAGGTCTTCAATGTGCGCGCCACCTTTCAGAAGGAAGCGGCGCGCGCGGTGCAGCACTTGGGCTCCATCGGCGTCAAACGCGTGACCATCGTCCAGGTCAACGACGCCTTCGGCAATGATGCCGGGGCCGGTGCGATCAAGGGACTGGAGGCTCAGGGCATGAAAGCCTCGGCCATCCTTCGCTTCGATGGCGCCAAGCCTGAGCTGGGGCCCTTGATGGAACAGGTGGCGAAAGCCGGTGTCGAAGCGGTGCTGTTCATCGGCCCGAGCTATGCCGTGGTGCAGGGCGTTACGGCCCTGCGCGCGACCGGCTCCAAAGCCCATGTGGCCACGCTGTCCAACAATGCCTCGGTCGACTTCGTCAAAGCCTTGGGTGACAACGCCCACGGCGTGATCGTCACCCAAGTCTTCCCCTACGAGCGCTCGACCAACAACCCGATGGTGCGTGAAGCCCTGGGGCTGGCCAAGGCACGTGGTCGCAACGAACTGAGTCCCGCACAGATTGAAGGGTTCGCCGCGGCCAAGCTCCTGGTGGAGGGGCTCAAGCGCAGCGTCAAGGAAATCAGCCGCACCAGCCTGCTCAAGGCGCTGGAGGGCGTGCAGCGACTGGATCTCGGAGGCGTCGAGCTGCACTACGGGCCCAAGGACCGCAGCGGCTTGGATTTTGTGGACATCTCCATCATCGGCCCCGACGGCAAGTTCTGGCGCTGATCCATCGGCGCCGATCGTTCGGCCCTGCCTTCCCGCCCACGGCTCCGTAGGAGCAAGGCTTGCTCCCTTCGGAAGGCCTGGCGCGCGCGCGGGCCGGGGCTGGCTTCTATGATGGCAGCTGATGTCTGCTTCCCCCGCTTCTTCGAGCCCGCCTGCGGCGCCGGCCCGCCTCTGGCCCGGCTTCGCCCTGGCCACCGCTGGCGCCATTGCCTTCTCGGGCAAGGCCATCATCGTCAAGCTGGCCTACCGGCATGGTGTCGATGCCATCACCTTGCTGATGCTGCGCATGCTGATGGCCCTGCCCCTGTTTGTGCTGCTGGCCTGGTGGGCCGGGCGGGGCAAGCCGGCGCTGACCCGGCGTGACGCCTGGGTGGTGCTGGGTCTGGGCTTCAGCGGCTACTACCTGGCCAGCTTTCTGGATTTCGCCGGCCTGGCCTTCGTCAGCGCCAGTTTCGAGCGCCTAATCCTCTATCTCAACCCGACCCTGGTCTTGCTGCTGGGGTGGCTGTTTTTCAAGCGCCGCGTCAACGGCCGGCAGCTGCTGGCCCTGGCCATCAGCTACAGCGGTGTCTTGCTGGTGTTCGGGCAGGAGCTGTCCTTGCAAGGCCCGCATGTGGGCCTCGGCGCGGCCCTGGTGTTTGGCAGTGCGCTCAGCTATGCCTGCTATCTGCTGTTCAGCGGCGAAGAAGTGCGGCGCCTGGGTGCGATGCGCCTGACCGGCCTGGCCACCACGGTGGCCTGCCTGCTTTGCATTGCCCAGTTCCTGCTGTTGCGGCCGCTCAGCGGTCTGGCCCAGCTGGCGCCCGAGGTGTGGTGGCTGTCCTTGCTGAACGCCACGGCTTGCACCTTTGCGCCGGTGTTGATGGTGATGCTGGCGATCGAGCGACTGGGCGCCAGCTTGGCGGCCCAGACCGGCATGGTGGGGCCCATGTCCACCATCGTGCTGGGCGCGCTGATTTTGGATGAGCCCTTCACGGTCTGGGTGCTGATGGGCACGCTGCTGGTGCTGGGTGGGGTGTGGTTGTTGACGCGTTGGAGGTGATGCGATGGATTTGGGACTGTCGGGCCGCTGGGCCCTGGTGTGTGCGGCCAGCAAGGGCCTGGGTCGGGGCTGTGCCGAGGCCTTGGTGAAAGAGGGCGCGCATGTGGTGATCACCGCGCGCGGCGCTGAAGCGCTGGAGGCCACGGCCGAGGCCTTGCGGGCGCTCAACCCCGCCGTGCAGGTGCGTGCCGTGGCCGGGGATATCGCCACGCCCGAGGGCCGCGCGGCGGCCTTGGCCGCCTGCCCGCAGGTTGATGTGCTGGTCAACAACGCCGGCGGCCCGCCGCCCGGTGATTTCCGCGACTGGGACCGCGCCGCCTGGCTGGCCGCCATCGACGCCAATATGCTGACCCCGATCGAGCTGATCAAGGCCACGGTGGACGGCATGGCAGCGCGTGGCTTCGGTCGCGTGGTCAACATCACTTCGGGCGCGGTCAAGGCGCCCATCGATGTGCTGGGCCTTTCCAACGGCGCGCGTTCGGGCCTGACCGGTTTTGTCGCCGGCCTGGCGCGCCAGCCGCAGCTGGCCGGTCGCAATGTCACCCTCAACAACCTGCTGCCCGGCGCTTTTGACACCGAGCGCCTGCACAAGACCCTGGTGGCCGGTGCCTGCAAGAACGGCCTGGCGACCGAGGAGTTCGCGCAGCGCCGCATGCAAGGGATTCCGGCCCAGCGCTTCGGCACGGCTGCCGAGTTTGGCGCCATCTGCGCCATGCTGTGCAGCGCCCAGGCCGGCTACCTGACGGGGCAGAACATCCTGCTCGATGGCGGGGCCTACGCCGGCGTGTTTTGAGTGGGCCAGCCGGGGCAGCGCTCGGTCGCAATTTGTTACCGATCTGTGCCCTTTTGGGGGATGGGTGAGCGGGCTGCACTTGGGCACAATGCCCGGCTTCGTGTGGCTATGCCTGAATGGGAGTGCATCTTGATGATGAAGCAGAAGGTCTTCGTGCAGACCGGCGTGGTGGCTGCGGCCGTGATGATGCTGGCGGGCGGCGCCCGCGCCGAGGAGCAAGGCTCCAATGTCGAGAAATGCTCGAAGAAGCTGGGCGTGATCGCCGTGGCCGAGCCGCAGACCGGCTGGCACCACCTGTCGCGCTACGGCCTGGGCTCGCCCGAGGCCTTGCTGCGCATGATGATCCAGCAGTCGGGCTGTTTCGATGTGGTCGAGCGCGGCGTGGCCATGCAGAACCTGCAGCAGGAGCGCGCCCTGGGCCAGAGCGGTGATCTGCGCCAGGAATCCAATGTCGGCAAGGGCCAGATGCAGGCCGCCGACTTTGTGATGACGCCCAATGTGCAGGTGGCGGCCTCCGACACCGGCGGCATCGGCGGTGCGCTGATGGGCCGCCTGGGCGTGCTCGGCGCGATTGCCGGTGGCCTCAAGTTCAAGGAAGCGTCCACCAGCCTCCTGATCGCCGATGTGCGCTCCAGCATCCAGGTGGCCGCCGCCGAAGGCAAGGCCACCAAGACCGACTTCGGCATCGGCGGCTGGGCCTACGGCAACGGCATGCTGGGTGCCCTGGGTGGCTACACCAAGACGCCGGAAGGCAAGATGGTGGCCGCCAGCCTGCTGGACAACTACAACAAGATCGTCCAGACCATCCGCGACCAGCCTCAGCTTATCCGCAGCAACAGCGCCTCGGGCGATGCCAACGCCGCTGCCTCGCAAAAGGCCGAGGCGCCGCAAAAGCCCGGCCAGACCCTGTGCCCCAAGATCGCCAATGTGAAGGCCTATGCCACGGCTTCGCGCGAAGGCAAGGTCGTGGCCACCCTCACCAAGAACGACGAGCTGATCGCCTCGGGCGAGCTCAGCAACGGCTTTGTCTTTGTAGACGCCGCCAACTTCAGCGGCTGGGTGCAGCGCACCCTGGTCGGCGCTTGCGGCATGGTGTCGAGCGCGCCTCAGGCCCAGCCCCTGCCGGTCACGCAATCGGTGGCCGGCGGCATCTTCGGCAACTTCTCCGGCAGCTTCAGCGGCTACGAACAGGGCAGCTTCACCGTCAGCATCCTGCCGGGCCTCAATGGCAGCGGCACGGTCACCGGCAGTGGTGTCTCCAACCAGAGCGGCGCCTTCAGCGTCAGCGGTGCGGTGCTGCCCAATGGCCGCCTGACCATGGTGGCCTCCGGCTCGGCCGGCTCGGCCCATTACCAGGGCGGCGTAGACCCGGTCAACGGCACGGTCAGCGGCACCTGGAGCTACGGCGGCGGCATGAAGGGCGGCGGCAGCTTCAGCGGCCAGCGCAGCTGAGGGCGCAAATGAGGGCGCAGCTGAGTTGAGCTCAGCCCCGCGGCCTCAGGCCTTTTTCGACGAGACCCTCGACGAGACCCAGATCCCGGCCGCAATCAGGCCCAGGGCCGCGCCGTGGTACCACTGCGGCCATTCGCCCAGCAGGGCCGCGGACATCAGGCCGGCAAACACCGGCGTGAGGTTGCCGAAGAAAGCCGCCACCGCCGGCCCGGCCTGGGCCACGCCCAGGCCCCAGCAGCGGTAGGCGATCAGCGAAGGCCCTACCGCCACGTAGATGAGGGTCAGGGCAAGACCTGGCCCCCAGGTGATGGGCGCAGGGCTGCCCAGCGCCTGCTCGGCGCCGGCCATGCCGCCGGCAAAGACGAGGCCGAAGAGCAGCTGAGCCATCAGGGTCTCAGCCCAATCCCAGTGGGGGCGCTGTTCCCCGCGCATCGAGGCCGGTGGTCGTGCCAGCAGCCAGCTGTACAAGGCCCAGGAGAGGATGGCCAGCAGCATCAGCAGATCGCCGCTGACGAAGTGCACCTGGGCCAGGCTGGCCAGTTGCCCGCGCGCGATCACCAGGGCCACGCCGGCCAGCGAGAGCAGGGCGCCCAGTAGCTGGCGCCGCTGCGGCCGCACGCCGAACAACAGGGCGCCGATGGCCAGCATCCAGACCGGCAGGCTGGCGGCGATCAGGGTGACGTTGAGCGCGCTGGAGCTGCGCAAGGCCTGGTACTGCAGGGCGTTGTAGCAACCCATGCCCAGAAAACCGGTCAAGGCCAGATAGGCCCAGCGCTGGCGCAGCAATTCGGTCTGCTTCAGCAAGCGCCAGGACAGTGGCAGCAAGAGCAGGGCCGCCAAGGCCCAGCGCAGGCCGTTGAGGGCCAGGGGGCTGATGCTGCCGACCATCAATCGCCCGACCACGGCATTGCCCGCCCACATCAGGGGCGGCAGGGTCAGCAACAGGGCCAGGCGCGGGTTCAAAAGCCGATGTCCGGGCGCTTGTCGGCGTGGTGCTTGTTCTTGCGGCTGCTGCGCAGACGCCAGCGCAGCAGCAGACCCAGGGCCACCGCCAGGGCGGTCATCAGCGGCAGAGCCGCGCTGGCTTGCTGCGCTCGCGCCGAGCCCAGGCTGGGGACGGTGCCCATCAGCCAGCCGAACACACCGCCGATGAGGGCGAGCGACAGCAAGGCCAGAGCACCGGCCACAGCCAAGCCCCAGGCAAGGCGGCGGTAGCGGGCGGAGCCCGTGAGATTCATGTCCATGGTCAGCTGAGGTTCAAGGTTCTGTGTTGGACGGGCTCGCGGGCCGATCTGTCGCCGAGCCATCCAGGGCCACTTCGAAACTGAAGCAGGAGCCCGTGCCTGGCTGGCTTTCCACCTGCACCTGGCCGCCCATCAGGCTGACCAGGCGCTGCACGATGGTCAGGCCCAAGCCGGTGCCACCGTAGCGCCGGGTGATGCTGCCATCGGCTTGGCTGAAGGGCTCGAAGATCTGCTGGATCTGGTCGCGCGTCATGCCGATGCCGGTGTCGTGCACGCTGAAGCGCAGGCGCAGTGGTGGCGGGCCTTCGGTCGGCGCGCTGCCGGCTTCTCCAGGCTCGGGCTCGATGCGTTCCACCTCGACCCGCACCTCGCCTTTTTCGGTGAACTTGAGCGCATTGCCGACCAGATTGACCAGCACCTGGCGCAGGCGCAGGGCGTCGCCGGTGGCATGCTGGGGCACGCCGGGCTGGACGCGGGCGTGCAGGTGCAAGCCCTTCTCGTGCGCTTGCAGCAGCAGCGGGTGCAGGGCCTCGCGCAGGCAATCGTGCAGGGAGAAATGCGCCTGCTCGATGACCACGCGGCCCGATTCGATCTTGGCCACGTCCAGCAAGTCATTGATGATGACCATCAAGCCCTTGGCTGAGCTGTGGGCCAGCTCGATGAATTTGCGCTGCTTGTCGCTGAGCTCGGTCTGCAACACCAGCTCGGTCAGGCCCAGCACCCCGTTCATCGGTGTGCGGATCTCGTGGCTCATATTGGCCAGAAAACTGCTCTTGGCCTGGCTGGCCGCTTCGGCCGCTTCGCGGGCGGCTTCGAGCGCGGCCTGGCTGGCCTTGAGGTCGGCGATGTCGCGGGCATTGAGCAAAAGCACCTGCTCGCCGGTCACCGGGTCGCGCATGGGTCGGGCATTGACGCCATGCCAGCAGCGGCCGCCGTCGGTCAGCAGCTCCAGATCGGCCTTGAAGCTGTGGCCGGCGCGCACCTGGTTGAAGACCTTGATGGCATCGCCGCTGTCGGCAAACAGGGCTTCGAAATCACTGATGCGCCCGCGGCCGGTGGCGTTGGTGCCAGCCACAGCCGGGCGTTTGCCAAAAGCCAGGGCGGCGGCCGGATTGCGCATCAGGGTGCTGCCGTCCTGCAGGCTGAACACCGCGATGCGCACGGTCGTGTGCTGCAGGGCCTCTACGCCGCGCAGCATGGCCTTGTCGCTGCTGTTGGCCAGGGAATCGGCCGCAAACAGCATGACCTGGCGGCGGTCGGGGGTGAGGATGCCGCGTGAGACCAACATCACGGTGGCGGGCTGGCCCTTGGGGTAGAGCGTCCATTGTTCGCGCACGATCTTGCCCTGTGCATGGTCGGCGGCGGTGACGGCCAGGCGCTCGCGCACGGCCTCGCTGGTGTCAGAGAAGTCGCGCGAGAGGAACTCCTCGGCGCTGCTGGCGCGCCAGAAGCTCAAGGCGGCGGCATTGGCCCAGAGATTGCGCTGGCGTGCGGGGTCGAACACCCACATCGGCACGTCAAGCCAGTCGTAATGGGTCAGACAGGAAAAATCGAGCATGGAGGGTCAGGGAGGGCCGGATGCCGGGTTCGCAGCCCTGAATCGTCCAGCGGCGTTCCGGGTTTCCGGGGCCGGCTTTAGGCTGCGTGTGGCGCTGCGCATTGTCGCCTGGGTGACGCAGGTCGTCGCCGCTTGCCGCCCCGCTGTTGCGCAAAAAGTTGTTCGCCCGCCGACCGGCCACGCGCGGCCGAAGGTTCAGTCCTCGACGGCCGCGCGGTAGGCATGCCAGCTGGCATGGCCCAGCACCGGCCCCACCACCAGCAGCCCGGCAAAACCGGGCAGCAGGGCCAGCACCACCAGCACCGTGATCAGGGCGCCCCAGAAGAGCATCACACCGGTTTGTGTCAGCACCAGGCGCAAGCTGGTCAGGCCGGCGGTGACGGCATCGGTCGGGCGGTCCAGCAGCATGGGGATGGAGATCACGCTGACGGCGTAGATGAGGCCGGCGAAGAAGGCACCGACACCGAGGTAGGCGACGATGAAGCCCAGGTTTTCGGGGTTGAGCAGCTTGACCAGGGAACCGCTGAGATCGGGCATGCCGTCAAAGCTGACGGCAAACACCACCAGGGCCGCCCGGCCCCAGATCATCTCCAGGATCAGCAGCACGGTGCCGAAGATGGCGATTTGCGACATGCGCTTGCGCCAGGCGGTGAGGCAGTCCAGCAGGCGGGGTTGGTAGCCCTGCTGCAGGCGCCGGCTGACCTGGTAAAGCCCCAGGCACAGAAACGGCCCCATCAGCAGAAAGCCGGCCGACAAGGCCAGGGTGTAGATGGGTGCGTGCTCGTAGACGCCCAGCAAGCACCAGCCCATCAGCATGAAACAGGCGCCGAAGAACAGGCCGATCAGGGGCGCGCGCCGGAAGTCAGCCCAGCCGGCCGCCAGCCAACGGAGGGGATCGGCAAAGCCCAGCGGGCGCAGCTGGATGGCAAAGGCGCTGTCGGCCGGGATCTCGTCGGCTGGGGGAGGTGGCGCAGCCGGCAGTTCAGTCGGAGGGGTGGAGCTGGAGGGCAGTTCGGCAGGCGTCATGGCCGCAGCTTAGGCGCCCGCCTCGCTGGCGCACCAGCGGGCTTTCCAGCAGAAGCCGCCTTCACCGCGTCATCGCCCCCTGCCTGCTGCTTTTGTTCAGCGGCAGGCAAGCGATGGACTCAGCCCTTGCGCACGCGGCGGATTTCGTCCCAGATCAGCAGCACCGCGCCCACGGTGATGGCGCTGTCGGCGACATTGAAGGACGGGAAGGCTCGGCCGCTCCAGTGCACCTGGATGAAATCGACCACATAGCCGTGCAGCAGGCGGTCGATCACGTTGCCGATGGCGCCGCCCAGGATCAGGCTCAGCGCGGTGGCAAACAGGGTTTGCTGGCCGTGGCGCTTGAGCATGACCAGAATGAAGACCGTCGCCACGGCACCCAGGCCGACGAAGAACCAGCGCTGCCAGCCCGCCGCATTGGCCAGGAAGCTGAAGGCGGCGCCGGTGTTGTGGACCCGCACGACGTTGAAAAAGCTGGTGACATAGCGGCTGTCGCCGAGCTGGAAATTGCCCAGGATCAGCACCTTGGTGAACTGGTCCAGCAGGATGATGACCAGGGCGATGCCCAGCCACAGGCCCAGCTTGTTGCCGCCGCCCATGCCGCTCTTCTTGTTGCTGCTCGCCATCGTTCAGGCCACCATCCGGGTTTCGCCGCTGCCGTGCAGATTGCTGTCGCAGCGGCCGCACAGGGTCGGGTGGGCCGGGTTGGCGCCCACGTCGGCGCTGTAATGCCAGCAACGCTCACACTTCTGATGTGCCGACGGTGTGACCGTGACGCTCAGCTCCTCCGCAGCCATCAGGCTGGCGGCTGAGGTGATGAAGACGAACTTCAGGTCCGCACCCAGCGATTGCAGCAGGGTCAGGTCTTGCGCATTGACGCCCAAGGCCACCTCGGCCTGCAGGGAAGCGCCGACGCTGCCGGCTGTGCGCACATCCTCGATGGCCTTGTTGACCGCCTCGCGGATCTCGCGGATGCGGCCCCACTTGGCCAGCAAGGCCTCGTCGGGTGCGGCGAAGGGCCAGTAGGTTTCGACAAAGATGCTCTCGCCGCCATGGCCGCCGTCGAAGATGGCCCAGGCTTCTTCGGCCGTGAAACTCAGGAAGGGCGCCATCCAGCGCAGCATGGCCTGGGTGATGTGCCAGAGCGCGGTTTGCGCCGAGCGGCGCGCCAGGCTCTTGGGCGCGGTGGTGTAGAGCCGGTCCTTGAGCACGTCCAGGTAGAAGGCGCCCAGGTCTTCCGAGCAATAGACCTGCAGCTTGGCCACCACCGGGTGGAACTCATAGCGATGGTAGTGCGCCAGGATGTCGGCCTGCAGCTGCGACGCGCGAGCCAGAGCGAAGCGGTCCACTTCCAGCAGCTGGTCCAGCGGCACGGCATCGGTCTTGGCATCGAAGTCCGAGACATTGGCCAGCAGGAAGCGCAGGGTGTTGCGGATGCGGCGGTAAGCATCGACCACGCGGGCCAGGATCTTGTCGTCCAGGCCCAAGTCGCCCGAGTAGTCGGTCGAGGCGCACCAGAGGCGGATGATCTCGGCGCCCATCTTCTCGCTGACGGCTTGCGGCGCCACCACATTGCCCTCCGACTTGCTCATCTTGCGGCCCTTGCCGTCGACGACGAAGCCGTGGGTCAGCAAGCCCTTGTAGGGCGCGCGGCCGTAGAGTGCGCAGCCGATCAGCAGGGAGCTGTGGAACCAGCCGCGGTGCTGGTCATGGCCTTCCAGGTAGAGGTCGGCCTCGGGGCCGCTGTCGTGGGCGGCGCCGGCATGGCTGCCCTTGAGCACATGCTGGAAGGTCGAACCGGAGTCGAACCAGACGTCCAGGATGTCGCTGCCCTTGCTGTACTGTGACGCTTCTTCGCCCAGCCACTCGGCCGGGTCCAGCTTGGCCCAGGCCTCGACGCCGCCGGCTTCCACCAGCTGCGCGGCGCGCTCGATGAACTCCAGGGTCTTGGGGTGGGCCAGGCCGCTGTCCTTGTGCAGGAAGATGGGCAGGGGCACGCCCCAGCTGCGCTGACGCGAGATGCACCAATCGGGCCGGCCGGCGATCATGTCGCGCAGGCGAGCGCGGCCGTTCTCGGGGTAGAAGCTGGTGGCGTCGATGGCTTCCAGCGCGGTCTGGCGCAGGGTCTTGGCGGCCGGGTCGGTGGCGAACAGGCCTTCGCCCTCATCCATGCGCACAAACCATTGCGCGGCCGCGCGGTAGATCACCGGCGTCTTGTGGCGCCAGCAGTGTGGGTAGCTGTGGGTGATCTGCACATGCGAGAGCAGACGGCCGGCGTCTTCCAGCGTCTGGGCGATGACGGCATTGGCCTTCCAGATGTGCTGGCCGCCGAACAGGGGCAGGCTGGCTTCGTAAGTGCCATTGCCGGTGACCGGGTTCAGGATGTCCTTGAAGGCCATGCCATGCGAGATGCAGGACTGGAAGTCATCCAGGCCGTAGGCGGGCGCCGAATGCACGACGCCGGTGCCGTCCTCTGCGGTGGCGTAATCGGCCAAATAGACGGGGCTGTTGCGGTTGTAGCCCGCATCGACATGGCCCAGCGGATGCTTGAACTCCAGGCCTGCCAGGTTCTTGCCGAGCGTGGTGGCCAGCACCGAGCCCTCGAGCTTCCAGCGCGCCAGGCATTTCTCGACCAGGGCCTCGGCTACGACATACAGGCCACGTGGTGTATCCACCAGGGCGTAGCTCAGCTCGGGGTTGAGGTTGAGTGCCTGGTTGGCCGGGATGGTCCAGGGGGTGGTGGTCCAGATGACGGTGAAGGCATCCTTGTCCAGCGAGCTCAGGCCAAAGGCCGCGGCCAGGCGGACCGGCTCGGCGCTCAGGAAAGCCACGTCCACGGCCGGGCTCTTCTTGTCCTGGTACTCGATCTCAAACTCGGCCAGCGAGGAGCCGCAGTCAAAGCACCAGTACACCGGCTTCAAGCCGCGGTACACAAAACCGCGCTCGAAGAGGCGCTTCAAGACGCGGATCTCTCCCGCTTCGTTCTTGAAGTCCATGGTGCGGTAGGGGCGGTCCCACTCGCCGAGCACGCCCAGGCGCTTGAAATCGGCGCGCTGGGCGTCGATTTGCTCGCCGGCATAGGCGCGGCTCTTGGCCTGCACCTCGTCGCGCGGCAGGCCGCGGCCGTGGGTTTTCTCGATCTGGTTTTCGATCGGCAGGCCGTGGCAATCCCAGCCGGGGATGTAGGCCGCGTCCAGGCCTTCCAGCTGGCGGGCCTTGACGATCATGTCCTTGAGGATCTTGTTGGCGGCATGGCCGATGTGGATCTGGCCATTGGCATACGGCGGGCCGTCATGCAGCACGAACTTGGGCGCGCCGCGGCGCGCCTCGCGCAGACGCTGGTAGGTGCCTTGCTCTTCCCAGGCCTTGATCCAGCCAGGCTCGCGCTTGGGCAGGTCGCCGCGCATGGGAAAAGGGGTGTCGGGCAGGTTCAGCGTGGCGCGGTAATCGGCGGGGGTGTCTTTGGCGGCTGTCATGGTGAAGCGATGGCTTTCAGGCGTGAGCCCGTTCAGGTGGGGCGCCGCGCAGCAGGGCGCGGGCGGAACGTGCGAGCGGGCGGCGGAGCCCGCTTGGGGAGCTGCGGCAGGTCGGTGCTGCTCACCCGACCCCCGCGCCGATCAAATTCGATCGCGGGTGGTCTGCCGGCGCTGGGCGGCATGGGTGGCCAAAAAGGCGCGTGCTTGCTCGGCATCCTGCCGGATGGCGGCCGTCAAGGCATCGAGCCCGTCGTAGCGGGCTTCGTCGCGAAGTTTGTGCAGGAGTTCCACGCGCACGAGTTTACAGTAGGCCTCCTCACGCCCCAGAGGGGCGGGCCAGGCTAAGCAATGCACCTCGAGCAGCACCCGGCCGGCGTCTTCCACCGTGGGCCGCACACCCAGGCTGGCCACGCCGTCGAGCGGCTCTGCGGCCAGGCCATGGGTGCGCACGGCGAAGATGCCGTGGGCGGCCGGCTTGTCGTGGCTGAAGCGCAGGTTCAGGGTGCGGAAGCCGTCCAGCGCACCAGGGCTGGATTCACCGAGGCTGCGGCCCAGCTTCTGGCCATGAACCACATGGCCTGAGATGGCATAGGGCCGACCGAGCAGGCGCGCCGCACCCGCCATGTCACCGGCGGCAAGGGCCTCACGCACGGCGGAGCTGCTGACGCGCAGCCCGTGGACCTCGTAACTCATCATGCGGGCGACATCAAAGCCGCGCTGCCGTCCGGCGGCGTCCAGCGTGGCGTAGTCGCCCTGGCGCTTGGCGCCGAAGCGGAAGTCGTCACCAACCAGGATGTAGCGCGCCCCCAGGCCCTGCATCAGCACCTGGTCGATGAAAGCTTGTGCGCTGAGCGCAGCCAGCGCCGCATCGAAGCGCAGCACGATGACCTGGTCGATGCCGCAGCGTTCCAGCTCGCTGAGCTTGTCGCGCAGCGTGGCGATGCGGGCGGGCGCCAGTTCTGGCTTGCCCGCGAGCTGGGCGAAGAAGTCGCGTGGATGGGGCTCGAAGGTCATCACGCAGCTGGGCAAGCCGCGGTGTGAGGCCTCGGACTTGAGCAAGGCCAGCATGGCCTGGTGGCCGCGATGGACGCCGTCGAAATTGCCAATCGTCAGCGCACAGGCGCTGGCAATGCCGGGATGATGGAAACCGCGAAAAACCTGCATGGCGCCGATTATCGTGCGCCTTCGCAGCGACCGGATTTGGCCTTCAGACCAAGGCGGCCGAGCGGCTCAGCTGCGCGACCTGCATATGGCGCTGCACCACGGCCACGAGGTCGTCCATCTCGAAGGGTTTGACCAGGTAATCGTCCATGCCGCATTGGATGCAGCGTTCGCGGTCGCCGTTCACTGCACTGGCGGTCAGGGCGACGATGGGCACGGGCGGCAGGAACTTCTGGCGCTCCTGGCTGCGCCAGCGACGCGTGGCCTCGAAACCATCCATGCGCGGCATCTGGCAGTCCATCAGCACCAGGTCGTAGTGCTGCTGGCCCAGCCGGTCCAGGGCCTCCAGGCCGTTCTCGGCCGTGTCCACCTGCAGACCGCAGCACTCCAACATGGACGAGGCCACCAGCACATTGACCAGGCTGTCGTCGACCAGCAGCACGCGGCCGCTGAGCTGGGGCGCCAGCTCCTTGGCGCTGCTGGTGCCCAGGGCGCGGTAGTCGCTGGCAGGCAGCTTGCGCGCAGGCGCGGGCTGGCAGGCCTGCAAGGGCAGGGTGAACTCGAACAGCGAGCCCTGGCCGGGCACCGAGCTGCAACGCAGATCGCCGCCCATGGCGCGGGCCAGCTCGCGCGAGATGGTCAGGCCCAGGCCGCTGCCGTCCTGGCGCGGCGCGCGGCTTTGCTGGGTGGCCTGCTCAAAGGGGGCGAAGATGCGCTCCATCTGGTCGGCCGCAATGCCTTCGCCGCTGTCGCGCACGGCGAAGCGCAGCAAGGTGCCGGCACGCATGTCCAGGGTGGAGCTGACCTCCACATTCACGGCGCCGCGCTCGGTGAACTTGATGGCATTGCCGATCAGGTTGTGCAGCACCTGCTTGATGCGCGAGGCGTCGCCCAGCACATGGCTGGGCAGGGCGGGACTGAACTGCAGCTCGAAGGCCAGGCCTTTGTCGCGCGCGGTCTGCACCAGCAGCTGGCAGACATCGTCCACCACCTCGCGCAGGCTGACCGGGCCGGCGTCCACGGCCAGCTTGCCGGATTCGATGCGGGCCAGGTCCAGGATGTCGTTGACCAGGGCCAGCAAATGGCGTCCCGAGCGGCGCACGATGTCGATTTGCTCGCGTTGCTCGGGCTTGAGCTCGCTGCGCTCCAGCAACTGGGTCATGCCGAGGATGCCGTTCAGCGGCGTGCGGATTTCGTGGCTCATCACCGCGACAAAGCGACTCTTGCTGGTGCTTTGGTGCTCGGCCGATTGCAGGGCCTGTTGGCGCTGTTCGGCCACCCAGGCATTGGCAAAGCGCAGGCGCAGCAGCTCGGTGTGGCGCTGCTCGATGCGGCGCGACTCGCTCAGTGCGATGCAAAGGAAGAAGCCCAGTCCGAGGGCGATCAGGGCGCCGGTCTGCGTGCCCAGGCTGAGGTGGTAGGCCATCAGCGGCGTCAGAGCCAGGGTGGAGAAAATCAAATTGGCCTGAAAGCGCCCGCCGAGCACAAACAGGCCCATGGCACTCAGCCCTACGGTGGAGGCCAGCATCACGCCCTCAAGCTCCGGGGCTTGCGGGGTGTGAAAAAACCAGCCCATGGCGCCCCAGCTCAGCGCGTCGAGGGCCAACAGTTGCAGGGCACGGCGGCGCCAGGGCAGCAGGGTGTTCAGCGCGGGGCGGTGCTCGCCACAGGGCGCCAGCACATGGCGCTGAAAGTACAAGGCCTCGGCGCAACGCCAGAACGTGATAAGGGCGCGTGCCCCGAGCCAGCCCAGCAGCAGCTCATGCGACAGGTGGGGCCAGAGCAGGAAGACGGGCAGCAGGCTGAAGCCCAGGCCCAGCAGGCTGCGTTTGACGGTGCCTTCGAACAGCCCAAGGATTTGCTCGACCAGAACCTGCGCGGAAATATCGGGGCTCAGCCGCGTCTCGCGGCCGTCCTCCAGGTCGGTCGGGAACTCGGATGCCTGGCCGGCATCCCTCCCGTTCGCGGCCCATGCGGCCGGCGCTGCTGTCATCTCATTCACCCCTCGACGTCCGGCAGCCTCTTCCTGAGGCCGCTCTAGCAGCGCGGGTTCATGCCCGCGCTTGTGATCGCTCCACTCTCGAGCGTGTTTCTACAGGGCAAAGATGACAAATTGAACCGGAACAACCCTTGAAAACCACAGATGGACAGGGTTTCCAGGGCAAACCACTAGGGTGTTTGTCTCAGCGCAATCAAGCGCTGATCAGAGCTGGACTGCGAACCCACAGCCACTCGCCGGGCTTGAGATCCGCAGGCAGGGCCAGGTCGCCGAATTGCGGCCGATGCAGGCTCTCCACCCGGTTGCCGACGGCGGCGACCATGCGCTTGACCTGGTGGTACTTGCCTTCGGTGAGCGTCAGGCGCAGGCCGTGGCTGCCGAAGGCCTCGGCGCCTTCGGCCTTGACCATCTCCGGCGTGAAGCCCGGGCGCTCACTGGCGATGGGCTTGCTGGGCTTGCGCGCTTCGCTGGCGCGGCGGGCTGCCAACTCGGCCGGCAGCTTGGACTCTGCAGGCTCGCGCAGCTCCACGCCGGCCATGAGCTGTGCCACCATCTCCGGCGTGACTGGATGCTTGCACTGTGCCTCATAGACCTTGGGTACATGGTGCTTGGGGCTGGTGAGCTTGTGGATCAGGCTGCCGTCGTCGGTGAGCAGCAGCAGGCCGGTGGTGTCTTCGTCCAGGCGACCGACTGGCTGCACATTGCGCTCGCGCAGCGGTGCGGGCAGCAAGCTCATGACGCTGGGGTGGTGCTTGGGTTTTTGCGAGCACTCGTAGCCTGACGGCTTGTTGAGCAGGATCAGCGCCTTTTCGTAAAAGGGCCAGGTCTTGCCACTGACCTCAAAGCTGAAACCCTCGGTTTCGTATTCGGCATCCGGGTCTTCTGCTTCTTCGCCGGCAATGCGAACCTCACCGTTGTAGATCAGACCGGCGCAAAGGCGGCGAGTGCCGAAGCCTTGCGAGAACAGGATGTTGGACAGACGCATTTTCATGGGTCTATTGTCTACGACGCCGGCTCGCAAGGCTGCTGCGCTGCTCGCACGGCGGTGTCTGGCCTGTGCCTGGTCTTGGTTGGATGCTCACTATCATGGCATCGACAGGTCTGGCTTTTCGGAGATCACTTCACCGGCCCGACGTCGTTAGTGGGTCCCCCATCAGGCAAGGAGTTTTTCAAGATGAGTGCTGATACGGCTGCATGCCCAGTGCCGGTTCTGGTGATTCACGGAGGTGCGGGAACGTTGACACGCGGCGCCATGAGTACCGAGCAGGAAGCGCGTTATCGAGCGGCCTTGCGGAATATTTTGCAGGCGGGGCAGTTGCAGTTGGCTGCGGGCGCCAGCGCGGTTGATGTGGTGGTCGAGGCGGTTCGACAGCTGGAGGAGTGCGAGCTGTTCAACGCCGGGAAAGGTGCGGTCTACACCGCGGCGGGCACCCACGAACTCGACGCTTGTGTGATGGATGGGCGGGGTTGCCGAGCTGGCGCCGTGGCTGGTGTCAGCCGTACGCGCAACCCAATTCTGGCGGCGCGGGCGGTCATGCAGCAGAGTGCTCATCTGCTCTTCGTCGGCGCTGCCGCCGATGATTGGGCGGCGCGGCATGGAATCGAGCAGGTGGATCGGGCCTGGTTCGGCACGCCGCACCGCCTGGAGCAATTGCATCGTGCGCAGCAGCTTCAAGCCGGTGTGCTGCGCGATCACGATGGACAGGAACTTGTGCATGGCCTGCAGTCCAGCCAGGCCTCGGGGCCAATCGATGAGCAAACGAAGTTTGGTACCGTGGGCGCGGTGGCGCTGGATGCCGAGGGGCATCTGGCGGCAGCGACCTCGACCGGAGGCATGACCAACAAACAGGTGGGTCGTGTGGGTGACACGCCCTTGGTGGGTGCCGGCACCTACGCCAATGACGCCACTGTGGCGGTGTCCTGCACGGGCACGGGTGAGCTGTTCATGCGCGCCTGTGCAGCGCATGATGTTTCTGCCCTGGTCGCTTATGCCGGCTTGTCTCTGGCTGAGGCCTGCGAGAGGGTTGTGATGCAGAAACTGCCGCCCGATGCCGGCGGATTGATTGCCGTATCGGCCCGCGGTGAGGTGTGTCTGCTGTTCAATTCCGAGGGCATGTATCGCGGCTATGTGCGTTGCGGTGATGTGGAGCCGCTGGTTGCGGTGTATCGCTCGGAGTAAATACCGCGCGTGTCCAGGCTTGAGTGTCCTGACAGCCCAGCGAGAAGGGGATTGCAACTGGGCAGAGCCCGCAAAGACAAATAAAAAAGCGGCCAGTGGCCGCTCTTTTTGATGGCTTCCAAGTGGAAGCGCTGGGATCAGTTCTTCTTGCTTTGGCGGCGGGTGTAGACCACGCCGAACACGGCCAAGCTCACCAGGGCCAGCGAACCCGGTTCCGGCACGGCGCGCACGGTGGCGCGAATCAAGGCCTGGCCAGAACCGCTCGGGTTCGGGTTGTAGACCGAGAAGGTGTAGTTGGTGGTGCCGCTCAGGCCGGCAGCCCAGGTACCGTTCAAGCCAGCCAGGTAGATGTCCACTTGGTTCTTGAATGAGGTGCCGGTTTCGTTCACATCCAGGCCACTGTTGGTGTAGGCCGCGCTGTAGTACTTCTTGTCCGAGGTCTTGCCAGCGCCGTCACCCAGAATCTCCCAGATGGCGAATTGGAAAGCGGCCGACTTGGTAGACGAGGTGACGCTGTCAGCGTAGGCGTGTTCGAACAGATTGGTCAGGTCGCTGAGGACGCGAGCGGTCGTCGTCGTCGAGTCGTCGTAAATGCCCTTCACGCCAGCAGCCTGGTAGTTGGTGCCTGCGAAGATCGAGGCGTAACCCATGGTGGGGCCGCCCGGCGTGGCTTGGTAGCCATTGACGAAGTTGTTCAAGGACACCTTGTCGTAGGTGTCAGGCGAAACGTAGTTGTTCAGCGGGTCCAGGCAGTAGACCCAGAAGCTGCTGGAGCCCAGGGCGTTGCTCGTACCTTCATTGACCTTCCAGGCGCCCATGCCAACATCACGTGCGGACGTGTTGCCGAACACCAATGAGTGCGATTCGATCAAAGAGGAACCGGTGCCCGTGGTCTTGGTCAGCGTCGTCGCACCCTGAGCGTAAGCGGAGCCTGCGGCCACCACGAACAGAGCCGCTGCGCCAAAAGACGCAAATCGACCGGTGGTAGTTGTCGCTTTAGCAGCGTAGTTCATGGTGTGGACCCTGTTGGCGTAGATGGTGTTACGGAAATCTTGGATTGCATCCTACTTGGCTGGCGCCTCTGAACAATCCCGCGAACCGGGGGGTGTTCTGGGTCTGTAAAAAATTCACAGCTTGTTGGCGTTTGCGCTGGAGAAAAGCAATATGGACTACGAACTGGATTCTGCCTGCTCTCGAGGAGGGCTGATAACCCCCGATTTCGAGGGGCGTGAGTAATTTCTCAAGAGAATGTGGCAAACCTGCTTGTTTTGAATGATCTGTTTGGATCGTGGGTTTGAATCCGATTTGCCATATTCCCGTCACGCGGCGGGAATATGGGGTGCTATCACAAGTGGTATCACAAACCCAGTTCAAGTTTCAATCGGCTCACCTCGGGCGTCAGGGGTAGTTTGGGTTGAGCGTTGAGTGCTGCCGTCAACTCCTCCTTGGCTTCGGCCTTGCGATTCAGCTTGGCCAGGGCAAAGGCCAGGTGGTAGCGAATTTCTCCATTGCTGGGGCTGCGCAGGCGGGCTTCACGCAAATGTCGCAGGCCGCCTTCGATATTGCCCCGCTGAACCAGGATCCAACCCAGGGTATCGGCGGCATCGGCATTGCCGGGTGCTTGCTTCAGCGCTTTTTCTGCCACGGCGACCGCGCCTGCGTCACCCATGCGTTGCAGCAGTTGGGCGTAGTTCAGCTGAATGCCAATGTCGCTGGGTTGCAGGGCCAGAATTTGTTGGTAATTCTTTTTGGCCGCTTCGTTGCGGCCGGCCTGCATTTGCACGCCCGCCACGGCTTTCAAGGCCGTGATGTCGTTTGGCGATTTTTTGGCCCACCCTTCCAGCATGGCCAGCGCCTTGTCCAGTTCGCCAGCGGCGACCAGGGCACGGGCCAGCAAGATGGCATTCGGGGTGCTCGGTTCTTTCTCGAACACGGTGCGATACCCAGCCTGGGCCGCGGCAAACTGACCGCGCGACATGGCAACATGAGCGCCCACCAGCGCTGTCTGCACTTTGCCCGGGTGCGTGCTGTTCAGGGTCTTGAGTGCGGCGTCGACCTTGGCCGGGTCGCCTCGCCGGGCTTCCACCTCGACCTGCAGCAGCAGGGCGCCGAGATCGCCGGTTTGAGACTGCAAGGCTTTTTGCACGTTGTAGGTGGCGCCATCGACATTCCCAGCTGCCAACTGCATGCGTCCGATCTGCACTTGCTGCGGGGCGTCGAAGTCCGCCACCCGGGTGGCCTCTTGCAGTACCTGGCGGGCGTTGTTGCCATCATTCAGGGCCAGGTACACGCGGGCGAGTGAGAGCAGGGCTGGCAGCTTGCTGGAGTAGTTGGCGGCCAGCGCCTTGGCCAAGGGCAGAGCCAGGTCGGGCTGGCGCTGTTCCATGTAGAGCTCAACCAGCATCAGGCCCGGGCGGGCGTCGACACGCTGCACTTCGTGGGCGTGTTTCAGATGGGCGATGGCTTCATTGGGGCGCTTGGCACGCAGCTCCAGAATGGCCAGCTGGTAGAGCAGTTCGGCGTCGTCCTTGTTGCCGCCTTCGAGCAGTTTTTCCAGCCGCTTGCGAGCGGGCTCGAACTTGCTTTCCTCCATGTCCAGCCAGGACAGATTGATGGCGGCCGGGCGGAAGTTCGGGTCTTTTTGCAGCAGCTGCATGAAGGTGTCGCGTGCGCCCTTTTTGTCGCCCGAGCGGCCTTTGATGTTGCCCAGGAAGTTGAGCATGGTCAGGTTGTCGGGCTCGCGCTTGACGATGGCTTGCGCGGTCTGCAGGGCTTTGGCGGTCTGGCCTTGGTTCAGGTAGACATTGGCCAGCTGAACGCCGGCGCGGCCATCACCGGGCGTTGCAGCAAAGGCTTTCTCCAGATTGGCCAGACCGAGCTTGTCCTGGCCCAGGCTGAGCTGGCTGAAACCCAGTTCGCGGATGGCCGAGGACGAGCCGCCGCGGGCGGCCGATTTTTCGAAGAACTCGCTGGCCTGGACATAGCGCTTGCGGGCCATATTGACTGTGCCGAGCAGGAACAGCACCTGTGGGTCTTCCGGGTTGATGCGCTGCGCGCCCTCCAGCAGAATCATGGCCCGGCCGTAGTCACGGGTGTCCACCAGGATGGAGGCCAGCATCACCTGGGCGGCGTAGTTCTTGCTGTTCAGGCCCAGCAAGATGTCGAGGTAGCCACGTGCTTTTTCGGGGTTGCCGAGCGCGCGGTGGGACATGGCGCCCGCCAGCAGCAAGGGGTCATTGCCTGCCAGCACCTCGGGGGAAATCGCATCGATCAGGTCCACCGCATTGGCGAATGCGGTCTTGGCGGTGGTTAGATCGCCCTTGCGGTTGGCCAGGAAACCGCGCAGGAAGGATGCTCGCGGGTCTTCCAGTTCCCATTCCACCAGTTGGTCCAGGTCTTTGCTGGCCTCGGCTTCTTGGTTCAAACCGATCTGGATGGAGGCGCGAGCCACCCGCGCATCGACCTGCTTGGGGTTGATCTTGAGTGCGCGGTCCTGTGCCGCCAGCGCGCCCTTCAAGTCTTGCTGGCCTTGCAGAATCGTGCCCAGGGTGTACCAGGCGCCGGCTTCGTTGGGTGACAGCTCGGTACCCTTGATCGCCGAGGCTTTGGCCTTGTCGCGTTCGCCCAGGCGCAGCAGCATCGGCGCTTCTGCGGTCCAGGGGCTGCCCGAGCGGGGGTTGAGCGCCTTGGCCTCGGCAAAGCTCTTGGCGGCCTGGGTGACGTTGCCTGACATGGCGTAGGCGGAGCCACGCAAGGTCAGCACCTCGGCTTGCGCGTTGGTGGGCAGGCCGCTGGTGGTGATTTGGTCGATCAGTTTCTTGCGGTCACCCAGCAGCAGATAGATCTGCGCCATGGGAACCGCCACCTCGCTGCGGCTGACCCCTTGCTTCAGCGCTTCCTCCAGCGCCGCTTCGGCAGCCTTCAACTCACCTTGACCGAGCAAGACCTTGCCCAGCAGCAGGTGTGCCGCCAGCATCTTCTGATCTTCCTGGATGGAGTTTTTCAGCTGGATGATGGCGCCCGGCAGATCGCCACGCTCGAACCGGCGCAGGCCATCTTCGTAATAGGTCGAGGCTTTGTCAGCCGCGGCCAGGCTCCAGGGGGAGCCGCTTAAGAGCAGCAGGCCGAGCACCAGAGGGCGAAGCAGGCGAGGAGCCAGGGACGGGGTCGAGGTGGGCGTAGACGACGTAGACGAAGAAGCGGGCAGATGTTTGGATCGCATGGGCGAAGTATCGTCAAGCGCCTGTCGAGGCGGGCGGAATTTATACCGGGAGAGAGGTGTTTCGGTTGGGCTCTGCGAGCCACACGCCGTGGGCCGGGCGCGCGAACCTGACGGCCATTTTGAGCGCAAACGCCTGAGACATCAGTAGCGCAGGTCCAGGGTCAGCACGTCATTGTCCCGCTTCATCTGGAAACGGGTCAGGAAGCTGTTGCCGAGCAGCACATGGCTCATCTGGCTGGGCACGACGATGGCCTCGATATTGCGGACCTCGACATCGCCGATGCGCACCGTATCCAACAGCAGCGCATGGGCCGGCACGATGCCGTTGGCGGTCTGGGTCATGGTGCGGCGGCCATCGCGGTAGCGCAGGCCCATGCGTTCGGCCTCGGCCTGGCTGATGGAGATGGCGGTGGCGCCGGTGTCGACCAGAAACTGGGTCGAATGGCCGTTGATATTGCCGACTGTGGTGAAGTGGCCGCCGTGGCCTGAGGAGAGCACAATCTGGCGGCCGGTGTTGGCCGCGGCGGCGCCGTCGCCCACGCGGCCCGGGGAGGCGCCCAGGGTGAGGCTGAGGCGGCGGCCTTTGACCTCGATGACCGCTTGCGCATCGGCCAGCGACACCAGCTTCACCCCGCGCACCGTCTCGCCCACGGGCACGGTGCGGGGCTCGCCATCAATCAGTAGCAAGGCCGATTTGGCGCCCAGGCTGCCGTTGAAGCTGACCACCTGGGCGTGCGCCTGGCTCTGCGCCGCCAGGCCCAGCACCAAGCTCAGCAGCAGTCCGAGGCCGGTGCGTGGGCTCTCAATCACGGAAATTGCCGTAGTCGAGCGGGACATCGGCCATCTCTTTCTTGAGCATGTTGATGGCCACTTGCAGGTCGTCGCGGTTCTTGCCGGTGACGCGCACCGTGTCGCCCTGGATGGAGGCCTGCACCTTGATCTTGCTGTTCTTGATGGCCGAGACGATCTTCTTGGCCAGGTCGGACTCAATGCCGTTCTTGATCTTGTAGACCTGGCGCACCTTGTCGCCACCGAGCTTTTCGACTTTGTCCTGCTTGTCCAGGAAATTGATGACCACGCCTTGCTTGACCAGCTTGGCGTAGAGCACCGCCTCGATCTGCTCCAGCTGGAAGTCACTCTCGCCCACCGAGTGAATTTCCTTTTCTTTTTCCTTCAGCGTGACTTCGGCAGCCGTGCCCTTGAAATCGAAGCGGGTGCTGATTTCCTTGATGCTGTTGTCGACCCCGTTGCGGATCTTGACCATATCGGCTTCAAGGGTGGTGTCAAAACTGGGCATATGGATGAACTTCTTATTTCTGGTGGAGGGCGGGAGAGTCCGCCTTGATCTGGGAAAATTCTGCCATGTCGCAACCCGCTGTAAATCCCCCGAATGAGCTGACCGCCCCCGCCTTGCGGGTGGAGCGCGATGTCAATCTCAAGTCTTGCAATACCTTTGGCCTGCCGGCCACGGCGCGCTGCCTGGTGCGCATCCGCGAAGCGGCCGATGTGCGCCGTGTGGTGGACCACCCGGAGCTGGGCCGTGCACCCAAGTTTGTGCTCGGCGGCGGAAGCAATCTGGTGCTGACCAAAGACCTCGACGCTGTGGTGTTGAAGATGGAGATTCCAGGCTTGCGACTGCTGGAAGAACGTGCGGACGCCTGGATTATCGAGGCAGGCGCCGGCGTGCCCTGGCATGAGTTGGTGCGCTGGTGCGTGGAGCAGGGCTATCCGGGCCTGGAAAACATGGCCCTGATCCCGGGCACGGTGGGCGCCGCGCCGGTGCAGAACATCGGCGCCTACGGCCTGGAGATGAAAGACCGGCTCGACAGCGTCGAGGTGATGGACCTGGTCACCGGTCGGCCGGTGCGTTTGCCGGCCGAGGTTTGCAAGCTGGCTTACCGCGACAGCGTGTTCAAGCAAAGCGGCCCGGGTGGCCTGGCCGGCAAGAGCGTGATCACCTCGGTGCGCCTGCGCCTGCCCAAGCCCTGGCAGCCGGTGCTGGGTTATCTGGAGCTGGAGCGCAAGATGGCCGAGACCGGCATCAGCGCCCCGACGCCGCGCCAGATCTTCGATTGGGTTTGCGCCATCCGCCGCGCCAAGCTGCCCGATCCGGCCGTGATCGGCAATGCCGGCAGCTTCTTCAAGAACCCGGTGGTCACGCCCGAGCAATGCCGCGACATCATCGGCCGCGACCCTGGCATCGTTCACTACCCCATGCCCGATGGCAGCATCAAGCTGGCTGCCGGTTGGATGATCGATGCCTGCGGTTGGAAGGGCAAGACGGTGGGCGGCGCGGCCGTGTACGAAAAGCAGGCCCTGGTGTTGGTCAACCGCGGCGAGGCGCGTGGTGCCGAGGTGGTGACCCTGGCACGGGCGATCCAAGAAAGCGTCTACGGCCGTTTCGGTATTCGTCTGGAGCCGGAGCCAGTCCTGCTCTGATCTTCGGCCGGCCGGCGGCCGCTGCGCCGGGGTGTCAGGCCAGGTCTTGCTCGCGGCACAGCGCTTCGCTGCGGCTGAGCGCGGCCAGCAGTTGCTGGGTTTGCGCTTCGACCGAGGGCCAGTCCACGGCCCCCTGGTCCTGCTGCAAGGCCTTGGCGCTCTGCTCCAGCTGCAAGGCGGGCTGCACCACCAACTGGAAGCCCAGGTTCGCCGCCGCCCCCTTGACCCCATGCGCGGCCTCGCCGAGCTGGCGTTGGTTGCGGCCGCTCAGGCCGGCTTGCAGATCGGCGCGTGTGCGCTCGAGGCTGGCCACATAGCTGGCATAGAGCTGTCGCACGGTGCTGGCCGGCAGCATCTGGCGCAGATCGGCCAAGGCCTGCGGGTTCAGTCCGGGTTCGTCGGCCTTGTCGGACGTGTGGGTGCCGGGCATGGCGGGCGGCGCCTCGGCGGCCGCGTTCGGGTCTTGCTGCTCCGAGTGGGCACGCTGGGCCAGGCTTTGCGCATGCTGGTTCAAGGCCTGCGCCAAGGCTTCCACGCCGATCGGTTTGGGCAGGAAATCGTCCATGCCGGCTTGCAGCGCGCGCTGGCGCGACTCGTCAAAGGCGTCGGCCGAGAGGGCGATGATGCGCACCTGGCATTTCGGCGCCGGCAGGCGGCGCATGGCGCGAGTGGCGGCATAACCGTCCATCACGGGTGTGTGCAGGTCCATCAGCACCAGATCGAAGTCCTGGCTGGCCAGAGCGTGCAGCGCCTCGTGGCCGTTTTCGCAGAAAAAGGCCGGGTGGCCCAGGCGCTCCAGCACCGCCTGCAAGTAGGCGCGGTTGGTGGCATGGTCTTCCGACACCAGGATGCGCAGCGGTTTGTGCTCGTTCGCGAGCGCGGCCTTGCTGGCGCCGGCCTGATCGGCGCTGGGGGCGGCGCAGCTGACCAGGGGCAGGTCGACAGTGAAGGTCGAACCCTGGCCCAGTACGCTGCTGACCGAGATGTCACCGCCCATGGCGCGCGCCAGATTGCGCGAGATCTCCAGGCCCAGGCCGGTGCCGCCAAAGCGGCGCGAGCGGGTGGTGTCGCCCTGGCTGAAGCGCTGGAACAAGCGGGTCTGGGTGTCGCCGTCCATGCCCATGCCGGTGTCGCTGACCTCGAACCTGAGCAGGGTCTGTCCCAGCATGTCCTCTTGGCGGCTGAGGTGCAGGCGCACCCGGCCGTGTTCAGAGAACTTCAGCGCATTGCTGAGCAGATTGAGCAGGATCTGGCGCAGCCGGGTCGGGTCGGCGCTGACCCAGGCGGGCACATCGGCATCGGCCTGCAGCTGCAAGTCCAGCGATTTGGCCAGGGCCTGGGGGCGGCTCAGCTCGTCCAGCTCCTGCAGCAGGCGTGGCAGGTGCACCGGCTCGGGCTGGATGTGGATGCCGCCGGCCTCCATCTTGGAGACGTCAAGGATGTCGTTCAGCACCGTCAGCAGGTGGCGGCTGGAATCGTGCGCGGCGCGCAGCTGGCTTTTCTGCGAGGGCGACAGCGGCGTGTCCTTGAGCAGGTCCAGCATGCCCAGCAGGCCGTGCATGGGCGTGCGCAGCTCGTGGCTCATATTGGCCAGGAACACGCTCTTGGCCCGGCTGCCGGCCTCGGCCTCGGTCTGTGCCTGCTGCAGGCGCTCCGCCAGGGCATGCTGGTCCTGGCCGTAGCGGTTGAGGCGCCGGAACTGGCGCAGCACCAGGGCGGCCAAGCCCAGGCTCAGGGCGCATTGCAAGCCCGTCAGCCACAGGCTCATGCGGGACTGCTCGCGCACCAGCCGGTTGCGCTCGTCCACCTGGGCGGCGACATGGTGAGAGGCGGTCAGTGACAGCTCGCGCACCGCGTCCGACAGGCCTTGCAGCTGGGCCAGCGCCTCACGCAGCTCCGGGCCAGCGCGGCCCTGCTCGGTTTGCTGGCGCACCCAGGCTGCATTCAAGGGCAGGGCGTCGGCCCAGGCGACGAAGCGCTTGCTGCGGTCCAAGGTTTTTTGATAGTCCGGGTGGTCGCGCAGGACCAGGGTGGCATGCTCGCCCTCGATCAGGCCTTGGCGGCTGACGAAGATCTCGTAGCGCTGCTCCACTTGATCGGGGGCCACCTCGTCCGAGCGATGCTCGGCATCTTCCAGGGCCAGGCGCAGGCGCAGGGATTCGACTTCGAACTGGAACAGGCTCCAGATCATGTAGTCGTCCTGGTAGGTGCGCGTGGAATTGAGCAGCAGGAACTGGCGCGCTTGCAGCACGCCCACCGATCCCAGCACCAGCACCAGCAAACCGGCCATGGCCAGCAAGAGGATGCGCCAGCGACGGCGTTGGCCGGCGCTCTGGGTGCTGGGGCTGCTGCTCACCGGACCTCCAAGGCCTTCAATTGCCAGATGGAGCGGCTGTAGTAGACGCTGCTGCGCAGCTGCGGATCGCTGTCGTAGGGGTAGACGATGAAGAGCGGCCCCTTGTCTCGCAAAGCGATCGGCTTGCCGTCGATCTGCAGGGCCAGCACCGGTTTGAAACGCGCCGCGTCGCTGACCGGGATGCTGACCTTGTAGTCATTGATGGCCCGCGCTTCCAGGGTCTGGCCTTGCGCCCCCACCAGCTTCAACACATCTTGCAGCAGCGGGCCGCTGAAGGTGCGCGGTGCCGGGTACCAGGGCGTTTGCGTGTGCAGCTGCTGCTGGGGCAGGGCGCTGAGCTGGGCCAGATCCAGCTGCACCGTCTTGCCGGCGCCGGCCTTGAGTGCCCCGCTGATGGTCAGCACTGTGGGCGCTTTCACTGCCGGCTTGCTGTCCACGGCACTGCTTGCCTTGACCGCCAGAGGTACGTTCTGCCCCCAGGCCGTCAAGCTGGCGGTGAGCAGGCTCAGGGCAGCGAACTTGCGCCAAAGACGGCGGCCGCGGCTTCGTTTCACGGAAGCCGGGCAGGGCGAAGCCAGCAAGGTGCGCGCACGCATCGTCATCGGGCCAGGGGCGCTGAGAGGGCAGACAGAGATGGGTCGTTGGCGCTCAACGGCCGCTGCTGTCGCCGCCTTCGGTCTTGGTCTGTTGCAGCTGCGGCAGATTGCCGCTGTGGCCCGGAGTCAGCAGGCCGGCCTGGGTGTAGGTCATCAGCTTGGCGCGGGTGTCGACGATGTCCAGGTTGCGCATGGTCAGCTGGCCGATGCGGTCAGCCGGCGAGAAGGGCGCGTCCTCGACCTTTTCCATGGACAGGCGCTCGGGCTTGTAGGTCAGGTTGGGGCTCTTGGTGTCCAGCAGCGAGTAGTCATTGCCGCGGCGCAGCTCGATCGCCACCTCGCCGGTCACGGCGCGGGCCACCCAGCGCTGGGCGGTTTCGCGCAGCATGATGGCTTGCGGGTCGAACCAGCGGCCTTGGTAGAGCAGGCGGCCCAGCTTGAGGCCGTTCATGCGGTACTGCTCGATGGTGTCTTCGTTGTGGATGCCTGTGACCAGGCGCTCGTAGGCGATGTGCAAGAGGGCCAGGCCCGGGGCTTCGTAGATGCCGCGGCTCTTGGCTTCGATGATGCGGTTCTCGATCTGGTCGCTCATGCCGAGGCCGTGGCGGCCGCCGATGCGATTGGCTTCCAGCAGCAGGGCGACTGGGTCGCTGTACTCGACGCCGTTCAGCGCCACCGGCATGCCTTCTTCAAAGCGCACGGTGACTTCCTCGGCCTTGACCACCACGTCATCGCGCCAGAAGGCCACGCCCATGATGGGGTTGACGATGCGGATGCCGCTGTTCAGGTGCTCCAGGTCCTTGGCCTCGTGGGTGGCACCCAGCAGGTTGGAGTCGGTGGAGTAGGCCTTCTCGGCCGACATCTTGTAGCCGAAGCCGGCCTTGCTCATGAAGGCCGACATTTCGGCGCGGCCGCCCAGCTCGTCGATGAAGGCCTGGTCCAGCCAGGGCTTGTAGATCTTCAGCGCCGGGTTGGTCAGCAGGCCGTAGCGGTAGAAACGCTCGATGTCATTGCCCTTGAAGGTCGAGCCGTCACCCCAGATGTTGACGTCATCTTCCTTCATGGCCGCCACCAGCATGGTGCCGGTCACGGCGCGGCCGATGGGCGTGGTGTTGAAGTAGGTCACACCGGCGGTGCTGATGTGGAAGGCGCCGGCTTGCAGGGCGGCAATGCCCTCGTGCACCAGTTGGGCGCGGCAGTCCACCAGCACGGCCTTCTCGGCGCCGTACTGCATGGCCTTGCGCGGGATCTCGTCGTAGTCCGGCTCGTCGGGCTGGCCCAGATTGGCGGTGTAGGCGTAGGGGATGGCGCCCTTGTTGCGCATCCAGTGCAGGGCGGCGCTGGTGTCCAGGCCACCGGAGAAAGCAATACCGACCTTCTGGCCGACGGGGATGTTCTGAAGAATGCTGGACATGTGGAACTCGAGGGGGCTGAGTGGGTTCGAGCGAAACGTTCGGGAGCCAGGCTCAGCAGGTGGACAACAAAGGGCGCAAAGGACAGACGGGCTGCATTTTCTGTCAATTTTCACGCCCGGCCCGGCGCAGCGTCGCGCCGGGCTGACAAGGCATGGCGCCGCCAGGGATCAAAAGCCGGCGCCCGGTTGGGCGAGGTACTGCTGTTCGGCCTCGGTGGAGGCCCGGCCCAGCAGGGCATTGCGATGAGGAAAACGGCCGAACTGCGCGATCACCTGCTGGTGGCGGTGGGCGTAGTCGGTCGCGCCGGCCAGGCGTGCGTCTTCGGCAGCCAGGGCTTCGAAGGCCTGCACGCAGCGGTTTTGCAGGCCCAGGTCTTCGGCATGTTCGAGCGGCATGAGCATGAACCAGCGCTGCAGGGTGGACAGTTCACGGGCTTGCGGCGTGTCCATCAGGCCCAGAGCCAGCTGCAGCGCCAGCGGGTCGCCCGCAAAGGCTCGGGCGCTGTCGCGGTAGATGTTGCGGGTGAACTGGTCCAGCAGCAGGATGCGCGCGAGGCGAGCTTGCGCGTTGTCGCCCCAATGGCTCAGGCCTTGTTGCAAGACCTGTTCGACCAGGGCGCCAAAACGGCTGCGGATCTCTTCATCGGTGGCTGCGCTCTTGGTGAACCAGAGCGGGCGCACCTGGTCATCGTCAGCACTGCCCAGCGTGCCGAACCAATAGTTGAGCACGGCCTGGGCCTCCGCCGGCAGGCGCAGGCGCTGCCATTGCGGGTGGCGTTGCAGATAGGCCTCGACATAGCTGCAGCCGGGCAGCAGGGGCAGACCGAGGCCTGCAGCCCAGCGCAAGCCGTGCGCCACCAGCTGGCCGGCCAGGCCGCGGCCTTGCAGGGCTGGCGCCGTTCCCGTGTGAGTGAAGACCAGGTCGCGGCCGCTGAGCTGGTAATCCAGCTCGATTTGCTGGCCGTCGACCAGGGCCGAAAAACGGCCTTGAATCGCGCCGCCGGCGCCGCTCTCGCTGTGGTGTTGGATGTCGAGTGTGCTCATGACTTCAGCGTCCCAGTTGTTGCCAGAGGTAGCTGTATTCCAGCGCTTGCAGCGTGGCGCGCTGCTCGTTGTCGGCCGCGCCACCGTGGCCGCCCTCGGTGTTCTCGAAGTAGTAGAGCGGGTGGCCCTGCTCCAGCATCAGCGCCGCCATCTTGCGGGCGTGGCCAGGGTGGACGCGGTCGTCGCGGGTCGAGGTGGTGAACAGCACTTTCGGGTACTTCACACCGGGCCTGACGTTCTGGTAGGGGCTGTACTTGGAGATGAAGCTCCACTCCTCGGCGCGGTCCGGGTCGCCGTACTCGGCCATCCAGGAAGCGCCGGCCAGCAGTTGGTGGTAGCGGCCCATGTCCAGCAGCGGAACCTGGCAGACCACGGCGTTGAACAGATCGGGCCGCTGCACAAATGTGGCGCCGACCAGCAGGCCACCGTTGCTGCCGCCCATGATGCCCAGATGCCGGGGCGAGCTGATCTTGCGGGCGATCAGGTCTTCGGCCACAGCGATGAAATCGTCGTAGCTGCGCTGCTTGTTGGCCTTGACGGCCGACTGGTGCCAGGCCGGGCCGAACTCGCCGCCGCCCCGGATATTGGCCAGCACGAACACGCCGCCGCGGCTGTACCAGGCACGGCCGAAGCCGCCCGAGTAGAAGGGCTGCATGGACGCCTCAAAGCCGCCGTAGCCGTAGAGCAGGGTGGGGTTCTGGCCATCCAGGGCAACACCTTCCGGCCGCACCACGAAGTAGGGCACGCGGGTGCCGTCCTTGCTGGTGGCGAAGTGTTGCTCGGCCTTGAGGCCGCGGGCCTCGAACTTGGCCGCGCGAGCCTTCAGCAGCTCGCGCGCGTCGCTGCCAGCGCGGGCGAGGAAGAGGCTGTCGGGGGTCAGAAAGTCCGCGTAATTGACGAGGTAGTGCTCGGCCAGCTCGTCCTGGGCCAGCTCGCTGTCATGCAGAGCCTGAAGATGCAGGGTGCCGGGGAAGGGCGCCTGGATCTGGCGGTGGCGGGCCGGGCGGCCGGGCGCAAAGGTCCACTCTTCCAGCTTGCTGGCCACCTGGTCGTTGATATTGAGTACCAGGTGCTGGCGGGTGGTGATATAGCTGTCCAGCGAGCGAGTGGCGCTGGGCTTGAACAAGGTGCTGAACTTGCGCTCGCCGCGGATGAAGGCCGCCGCCGGCGCGCTCAGCAAGCTGCCGGCGGCGTGCCGCACGCCGCCGACGCGCCAGTCTTTGCGCGGCTGCAGCAGCGCGCGGGCGCCCCAGAAGCTCAGCTGCACATCGGTGGGCACATCGAGGGCCCGGAGCTTGTCGCTCTGCAGCAGGAAATAGCGCTGGTTGTAAAAGTCCAGCGCGCGGCTGAACACGGTGCGCTCATGGCCGGGCGTCCGGTCCACCATCACCGACACGGCCACGTCCTGAGCCTGGCCCTCGAACACTGTGCGGGCCTGGGCCAGCGGCGTGCCGCGCTGCCAGCGCTTGATCACCCGCGGGTAGCCCGAGTCGGTCAGGCTGCCGGGGCCGAAATCGCTGGCCACATAGAGGTGGTCGGCATCAATCCAGTTGACCTCGCTCTTGGCCTCAGGCAGGACGAAGCCGTCGGCCACGAACTGCTTGCTGACGGTATCGAACTCGCGCAGCACATGGGCGTCCGAGCCGCCGCGCGACAGCGAGATCAGGCAGCGGCGGTACTCGGGCGACAGGCAATGGGCGCCGGCAAACACCCAGCTCTCGCCCTCGGCGGCGCCGAGCGCGTCCAGGTCCAGCACGGTTTCCCAGGCGGGGCTGGCTTTTTTGTACTCGGCCAGGCTGCTGCGGCGCCACAGGCCGCGCTTGTGGTTCTGGTCTTGCCAGAGGTTGTAGACCCAGGCGCCCTTGCGGCTGATCTGCGGGATGCGGTCGCTAGCGTTGAGCAGGTCCAGCATCTCGCGGCGCAGGCCCGGGTACTCGGGGCGGGCTTGCAGCTCAGCGAGGGTGAGCTGGTTGCGTTCCTTGACCCAGGCCAGGGCGCGCTCGCCTTGCACCTCTTCCAGCCATTGACGCGGATCGGTGCTGGCTGCTTCGGGTGTTTGGCCGGGTGTCTGGCCGGGTGTCTGGCTCAAGGCAGGGGCGCTGGTGGTCATGGTCATCAGTCCGAACAGGGCCAGGGACAGGGCGCGGGCGCCGAAGGCGTGCCGGCGCGACTGGGTTTGGGAGCTTGAGTTCATGGCGAGCATCCTAGGTGCAGCGACGCGGCGCGCCGCAGCGGCTTGTTGGGGTGTGCGAATAGTGGATCGCAAGACCGCAGCGGTGGCCAGCGGCTTCCAGCTTCCACTCACTCGTCGGCCGGCCGCTTCAGCGCGATCGGGTTGATCTCGACCGAGCTCTCGGCGGTGGAGACGTAAATGCCGCCGTCCTGCACCGTCACTTGCAGCTGCATGCTGCGTTGGGCCAGAGCGGCCAGTGCCTGCGATTGTTCGGCCGGGATCTGCCAGACCGCCAGGCGCGGGCAGCGCTGCAGCTTGGATTCGATGCCCGCCCACCAGATCGGCGTGCTGTAGGCATAGCCGTAGACCGACACCTTCTCCGCCCGGCCATGGGCCTTGAGCAGGCGGCGGTCGTCGGGCTGCCCCAGGTCGATCCAGTGCAGGATGTCGCCGGTCAGGTCGCGCTGCCAGAGTTCGGGCTCTTCGGCGTCGGCCAGGCCCTTGCTCAGCTCCAGCTTGCCGCGCAAATCATCGGCCGGCGCATTGAGCGCAAAGGCCAGGATGCGGACCATCATGCGTTCGTCAGTTTCCGAGGGCTGGCGCGCGATCGTCAGGTTGTGCTCGCCGTAGACATGGCGATCCATGTCGGCGATCTGCAGCTGGGCTTTGTGGATGGTCGCTTTGAGGGCCATGGCGGGCGCGGTGCTTTCTGCTGTGGAAGAGGCGGCCCCAGGCGCGAGGCGGGCTCGGGGCAATCGCGCATTATCGGGGCTGGCCCTGGCGTCTCGCGCCGGAGCTCGGCCGCCCAGGCGAAGGCATGGGGGACAATCGGTCGCTTCTCCTCCACTGTCGGCGCCCTGTCGCGCCGCGAAAGCCTTGCCATGAGCATGAAGAAGACCGACCTCGACCGCCTTGCCGGCATCAAACTGGACAGCCAGATGCGCGGTGCCGCGATCCCCGGTCGCTTCGGCAAGCAGGCCGCCCAGCTGCCCGACCGCAAGGAGCAACGTCGCCTCGACGCGGCCGCCGGCCTGGTGCCTTTTGCCTGCAAGCTGCCCGCTGCCCTGACCCAGCAGCTGCGCGAACGCGCGGCCAGCCACGAGGGCGGCATCAACGGCCTGGTGGCCGAGCTGCTGCAGAAATCGCTGGCTTGAAGCGTGGAGCGGATGCCCGGGGCGGCGTCCGTACCCGGCCTGATCCCCGGCCATGCGCAGCCATGGCATGATGGCCGCCGTCGCGCGCCGGGCCTGGCCCCTTCGCGCCGGCCGGTTTGCTTTGCTGTTTGTTCTGTTCTTCTTCCTCACTTCTTTGCTTTGTTGCATGCGCCGGGTTCATCACACCGAGCCCGGCGGCTGTCCCGCCATCGAAAAAGAGACATTGCCATGAAACGTTTCATCATCTCCCTGGCCGCTGTGGCCCTGATGCCCGCCTTCGCGCAGACCGCCAACCCCGGTGCCAAGGTCGACCCCAAGAACAACAAGGTCAGCCGCCCCGTGGTGGAGAAGCCCAAGGTCAAGCTGCTCAGCCGCGATGAGCTGCGCAAGTGCATGGACCTGAGCGATGCCAACAACGTCGAAGCCGATGCGGTGAAGGCCGACCAGAACACCTACAAGGAAACCGCTGCGGCCCTCAAGGCCGAGCGTGATGCGCTGCAAAAGGCCGACGAAGCCGCCGGCGTGGCCCTGTCGGAAATGAAGGCCGAGCGCGAAGCCATCCTGAAGGAATTCGAGAACATCAAGGCCTACGCCGAGAACAAGGATCCGCGCCCGGACCCGGAAGTGCTGGCCGCTCGCAACAAGGCCTACCAGGAACGCGCCAAGGCCTTTGACGCCCGCGTGACCGGCATCAACGAAAACAACGCCAAGAGCAACGAAGCCCGCAAGGCCTTCGGCACCAAGGTCGATGCGCTGAACGCCAGCTTCAAGGCCCTGGAAGAGCGCCAGGAAGCCCATCTCGACAAGGTCGACACCTGGAAGCAGGAATGCGGCAACAAGCAGTACGACGAAGAAGACGAAAAGGCCATCAAGAAGGAACGCGCTGCCGCAGGCAAGTGATGCCTGCCCTCGGCTGAGTTCGCTCACCCTGCGCCCGAGGCGCCAGGCTCACCGGCTTGGCGCCTTTTGTGTTTTTGGCTCCTGCGTTGAAGCCTGCCTGTGCAGGCGGCGCGCGGAGCGCCCCCCTGGAGTACCTCCCTGTGTCTGCTGCCACCCCCAACCCCCTGCTTCAAGACTGGACCGGCCCCTTCGGTCTGCCGCCGTTTGCGGCCATCGAAGCGGCCCATTTTTCGCCCGCCTTCGAGCAGGCCCTGGCCGAGCATCGCGCCGAGCTCGACGCCATCGCGGCGCAGAGCGAGGCGCCCAGCTTCGCCAACACCCTGGCCGCCTTCGACCGCAGCGGCCGCCTGCTGACGCGCTTGGAGCATTTGTTCTATTCCCTGGCGGCTTCGGCGTCCTCGCCCGAGATCCAGGCGGTGCAGCGCGCCCTGGCCGCGCCCCTGGCGGCGCACAACAACGCGGTTTATATGCACGCTGGCCTGTTTCAACGCGTGCATGCCGTTTACGAGCAGCGCGCCTCGATGGGCTTGAGCGCCGAACAGCTGCGCCTGCTGGAGCGTGTGCATCTGGACTTTGTGCGTGCGGGCGCCCAACTGGCCCCCGAGGCGCAAGCGCGTTATGCCCAGGTCATGGAGCGCCTGGCCGAGCTCAACACCCAGTTCGGCCAGAACGTGCTGGCCGACGAAAGTGGCTTCCGCTTGGAGCTGCGCAGCGAGGAGGAGCTGGCGGGTTTGCCGGCCTTCGTGCGTGCCGCAGCGGCCCAGGCGGCCGCCGAGCGCGGCCTGGAGGCCGGCGTTCATGTGATCACGCTGTCGCGCTCGCACATCGTGCCCTTCCTGACCTTCAGCGAACGGCGTGATTTGCGTGAGCAAGCTTGGCGCGCCTGGGTGGGCCGGGGTGAGAAGGCCGGCGCCAGCGACAACCGCGCGATTGCGCAGGAGATCCTGAGCCTGCGCCAGGAGCAGGCCCGTCTGCATGGCCATGCCTGCTACGCCGACTTTGCCCTGGCCGACACCATGGCCGGCTCGCGCGAGGCGGTGCTGGGCCTGCTCAACCAGGTTTGGGAGCCGGCCAAGGCGGCCGCCGAGGGCGAGCGCCAGGCCCTGGAGGGCATGATGGCCTCGCTGGACCACCATGTCCCACTGGAAGCCTGGGACTGGCGCTTTTACGCCGAAAAGGTGCGCAAGGCGCGCTATGACTTGGAAGAGGCGGAGGTCAAGCCCTACTTCCCGCTCGATGCCATGGTGCAGGCCTTGTTCGACTGCGCCCAGCGCCTCTTCGGCCTGCGCTTTGTGCATCGCCCCGAGGTGGCCGGCTACCACGCCGACGTGCAGGTCTACGAGGTGCGCAATGCCGATGACAGCCTGCGTGGCGTCTTCCTGCATGACAACTTTGCCCGCCCCACCAAGCGCAGCGGCGCCTGGATGAATGCCATGCGCTGGCAGGCGCGCAACGGAATGGACTGCGTGCCCATCATCCTGAACAACAACAACTTCGCCAAGGGGGCACCGGGTGAGCCGACGCTCTTGAGCTTCGACGATGCCCGCACCCTGTTCCATGAGTTCGGCCATGGTCTTCACGGCCTGCTGTCCGAGGTGGAGTTCGAGCGCCTCTCGGGCACGCAGGTGCTGCGCGATTTCGTCGAGCTGCCCTCGCAGATCTTCGAGCATTGGATGAGCGAGCCCGAGGTGCTGAAGAAGCACGCCCGCCACTACCAAAGTGGCGAGCCCATCCCCGACAGCCTGCTGGCCAAGCTCAAGGCGGCCGAGCTGTTCAACCAGGGTTTTGAAACCGTGCGCTACACCGCCAGCGCCCTGGTCGACCTGGCCGTGCATTCGCGCAGCGAGGCCGAAGGCCCGGATGTGGTGGCCTTCGAGGCCGAGTGCATGGCGGCCTACGGTTTGCCGGCCGCTGTGGGCATGAACCACCGCCTGACGCATTTCCAGCACCTGTTCTCAGGCGCCAGCTACGCCGCCGGCTACTACGTGTACATGTGGGCGGAAGTGCTGGACTGCGATGGCTTCGAGGCCTTTGTCGAGGCCGGCAGCGCCTTCCATGCGCCGACCGCCGAGCGCCTGCGCCGCTGCATTTTGTCCAGTGGCAACAGCCAGGAGCCTGGTGCGGCCTTCCGCGCTTTCCGTGGCCGCGATCCGGTGGTGCAGCCCATGCTCAAGAGCCGCGGCCTGCTGTCGGCTTGAGGAGGAGCTGGAGCAGAAGCAGAGCTTACTGACCCGGCGCCTTCAGCCGGGCCAGAAACTGGTCCAGGCCGGCGTGGAAGGCTTTGAAGTCCACCGGTTTGGTCCAGTACTCGGCGAATCCCGCCGCCTGTGCGCGCCGCAGGTCGTCCGGCATGGCGCTGGCCGAAAGGGCGATGCAGGGAATGGAGGCCGTGGCCGGGTCGGCACGCAGCGCCTCCAGCACCTGGAAGCCATTCATATCGGGCAGTTCCAGGTCGAGCAGGATCAGGTCCGGGCGCAGGCCGGCGGCCCGAGCCAGGCCTTGCTGTCCGTCGCCTGCCAGGCTCAGCTGCCAGGCCGGGCGAAGAGCGACCAATTCCTGGATCACCAGCTGATTGACGGGGTTGTCTTCGATGTACAGCAGCTGGGCCTGTGCAGGCGCCGTGTGGCTGCGCTCGGCTGCGTCGCTGGCCGCAGCTGCGGCAGGGCTGCGTGCGGAGGCCGGCAGGCTGCTCAGGAACTCCGGACTTTGGCTGGACAGCGTGAACATAGCGTTACAGTCTACGGCGCTCCTGTGACAGTCAATTTGACTTGGATTCAGTCTGTTGAAAACTGTTCACGGGACTTGCCCGGGCTTGACGGCGTGCTCGTTTTTGGATTCATAACCTTGGTTTTCCTCGCATGACTTCTGCTGCTGCATCCGCATCGCCTCGCAGTGATGAGGGGCCGGTCGCCCTGGTCACCGGCGCCGGCTCGGGCATTGGCCGCGCGGTGGCGCTGGCCTTGCTGGGTGCGGGCTACCGGGTGGCCCTGCTGGGTCGCCGGGCGGAGGCCTTGGCCGAGACGGCCGTGCTGGGCGGTGTCGATCCGCTGCAGCCGGTCTCCTTGGATCGGGTGCTGGTGCTGCCCACGGATGTCAGCCGGCCGGAGGCCGTCAGCGCAGCCTTCGAAGGCTTGCGCCAGCATTGGGGGCGTTTGGACCTGCTGTTCAACAACGCTGGCATCGGCGCGCCGGCCGTGCCCATCGACGAGCTCAGCTTCGAGCAGTGGCGCTCCGTCCTGGACGTCAATTTGAGCGGCGCCTTTTTGTGCGCCCAGGCCGCGTTCAGGCTGATGAAGCAGCAAGAGCCGCGCGGCGGCCGCATCATCAACAACGGCTCCATCTCGGCCCATGCGCCGCGCCCCAACTCGGCCCCCTACACCGCCACCAAGCATGCGATCACCGGCCTGACCAAGTCCTTGTCTCTGGACGGCCGGGCCTTCGACATCGCCTGTGGCCAGATCGACATCGGCAATGCCCTGACCGAGATGGCCCAGCCCATGACCCGGGGCGTACCCCAGGCCAATGGCAGCATTGCGGTGGAGGCGACCATGGACGTGGCCCATGTGGCCAGCGCGGTGCTCTACATGGCCAGCCTGCCGCTGTCCGCCAATGTCCAGACCCTGACCGTCATGGCCACCACCATGCCTTTTGTCGGCCGGGGTTGAAATGCGTTTCAATGGCCCGATCTGAACTTTTTGTCGTGTCCTGAAAGGCTGCCGTGCTGTCTGCACTCTTTAACTTGCTCTTCCGCCTGGTCTTGGCGGTGGCCACCGTGGTGCTGGTGCTCAGCCTGATGGCCGTGGCTCTGGTGTCAGTCGTGGGCCTGCTGCTCTGGAGCCTGCTGCGCGGCCGCAAGCCGGTGATCGACATGGGTCGTTTCCAGCGCGCCCGCCAGGCCCGCCCCGGTTTCGGTGCTCGCCGCCCGGCTCAGCCCATGGGCGAGGTGGTCGACGTCGAAGTCCGCGAAGTCAGCCCGAGCAGCCCGCGCTTGCCTTGAGCGGCCGAGCGGCCGGCGCTTGGCTGCGGACTGCATATGGCGGACTCCGCTGTCTTGATTGAGCGTTCTCGCTGCGGTGGCCCGGCCCGCCGCCGGGCTCATGGTTCGCGGGTCGGCTCTGCGAGCCGACTCCCCTCGGTGCTCACTGCGCGGCTCAGCGGCGCCAAACTCCCCCCGTTCGCTGCGCTCACTGTGGTCAAACAGTGGCGCCGAGTCAGCGCTTGAAGCGCGCGAGTACGCGCGCCTGAGCCGCTCCGCTGCGCCCTCGGCCGCGCACAAATCGCCCGTCGGCAGGCCAAGCCACCTCCGGTTGTGGCGTGTTCTATCGGTGATGGGGCCCATCGATCGCGATGCAAGCGCCCTGCAGCCCGGGCCGCTGCCGGGCGATTTGTGCAGGGCCGAGCAGCACAGCGCCTCGGGGCGCGCGCGTACCCGCG
>NKIM01000053.1 GCA_002255955.1 Burkholderiales bacterium PBB2
CGCCGCGCCTGCAGCCTCAGGCGCGCCTGCCCCCGCGGCTGGCGCCCGCCCGCCCGCCGACCCGACGGCGCCCAAGCCCTTCGCCGACATCATCAAGGACGCCAAGGTTCAGGATGGCCTGTTCCCGATCTGGCGCAAAGACGAGAAAGCCTGGCTGGAGCTGCCCAAGGACAAGATCGGCAAGCCCTTCCTGTTCACCGTCAATGTGGCCAACGCCGTGGGTGAGCGCGGCCTCTACGCCAGCCAGATGGGCATGGACCAGATGGTCGAATGGCGCCGCATCGGCAACCAGATCCAGCTGGTGGCTTTGAACACCGCCTTCCGTGGCGAAGGTGCTGGCAAGGCGGCCGTGGCCCAGGCCTTCTCGCCCAGCCTCTTGGCCTCCGGCACGGTGGCCAGCGCTGAGCACCCCGAGCGCAAATCGGTGCTGATCGACGCGAGCATGTTCCTCGGCGACATCCCGGGCCTGTCCACCCGCCTGGAAGGTGCCTACCGCCTGCCTTTCGCCCCCGACCGCGCCAACTCCTTCATCGAAGCCAGCCGTGCCGATGCGAAGCTGAGCACGCTGACCGCGCGCATGCACTTCTCGACGCCGCGCATTCCGGCTCCGCCGCTGACACCGACTCCGGTGCCCATGCCCACGCCGCCGCAGGCCACGCCCGATCCGCGCAGCCTGTTCGTCAGCTTCGTCTACAGCTTCGCGGCCCTGCCTGAAACAGCGCTGCGCCCGCGCCTGAGCGATCCGCGCCTCGGCCACTTTATGGAGTCCTTCACCGACCTCGGCGACGACAAGAAGGCCAATGCCCGCGTGCACTACATCAAGCGCTGGCGCCTGGAGAAGAAGGACCCGAATGCCGCGCTGAGCGAACCGGTGCAGCCCATCACCTACTGGATGGACAAGAACATCCCGGCCAAGTACCGCCCTGCGGTCGAGGCGGGCATCGTCGAGTGGAACAAGGCCTTCGAGAAGATCGGCTTCAAGAACGCCGTGGTCGCCAAGCAGCAGCCTGACGATGCCGATTGGGACAATATGGATGCGGGCCACGCGTCCATCCGCTGGTTCGTCGGCGCCGACGTGGGCTTCGCCATCGGCCCCAGCCATGCCGACCCGCGCAGCGGTGAAATCCTCGATGCCGACATCGGCATGAGCGATGTGTTCTCGCGCGGTTCGCGCCGCATGATCGTGGAAGACGTGGGCATGAGCCCGGCCGCTCAGCCGCTGGCTGCTTTGCCCGGCCATCGCCACGGCGCCCATGAGGCGCTGTGCACCTACGCCCACGAGGCAGCGTCCGAGATGAACTTTGCACTCGATGTGCTGGAAGCGCGCGGCGATATCGCGCCCGACAGCCCCGAGGCCGAGGCCTTTGTGGCCGCGGTCATCAAGGACACCATCATGCATGAGGTGGGTCACACCCTGGGCCTGAAGCACAACTTCAAGGCCTCGACCACTGTCACCCAGAAGCAGCTGGCCGACAAGGCCTACACCGATGCCCACGGCATCTCCGGCTCGGTGATGGACTACAACGCCTACAACCTGGCACTCAAAGGCGAGGCCCAGACCACCTTCAACAACACCACCCTGGGTGCCTACGACTACTGGGCCATCGAGTACGCCTACAAGCCCATCAGCGTCGAGAACGAAGCCACCGAGCTGGCCAAGATCGCCAGCCGCAGCACCGAGCCGTCCCTGGCCTATGCCGACGACGCCGATGCTGGCGGCTTCGGCCCCTACGACGGCATGGACCCGCTGGCCAACCGCTTTGACCTGGGCGATGACCCGCTGGCTTACTACAAGAAGCGTCTGAAGCTGTCCAAGGAACTGTGGACCCGCGTGCAGGATCGCAAGCCCGAAGCCGGCGACGATCCGCTGCGCCAGCGCCGTGCGCTGATGAGCGGTTTCAGCCAGCTCGTGCGTGCGTCCGAGCTGGTGGGTAAGTACGTGGGCGGCATGCATGCTTTGCGCGACCTGCCCGGCAGCACCGGCCGTGCCAGCTTCAAGCCGGTCGAGCCCGCCAAGCAACGTGAGGCCCTGCAGTTCCTGGCCAGCGGCCTGTTCAGCGCCGACAGCTTCAAGTTCAAGCCCGAGTTCCTGTCCACGCTGACGGTCGACTACAACGAGTGGGAACGTGGCGGCCCGCTGAACGTGCCGGCCTCGGTGGCTCGCGTGCAGCTGGTGGCGCTGGATCGCCTGCTGAGCCAGAACACGGCGCTGCGCCTGATGGACATGCCGGCCTATGTGCCTGAAGCCCAGCGCAAGGGCCTGATCTCGCTCAACGAGGTCTACGCCACCCTGCAAAGCGCGATCTGGAGCGAGCTCAAGAGTGGCAGCGAGATCGACCGCCTGCGTCGCAATCTGCAGCGCGAGCACCTGAAGCGCCTGCAAGCCATCCTGACCAAGGGCGGCGGCGCCTCGGGCCAGATGGCCGATGCCTACGCTCTGGCCCGACTGCAAGCCAACAACCTGGCCGCCGAGCTGCGCGCCGCCGTGGCCAAGGGCGGACAAACCGTCGAGACCCGTGCCCACCTCGCCGAAAGCCTGGACACGCTGAACAGCGCCCTCAAGGCCTCGATGTCGCGCACCTGATCTGGCATCAGTTCTTGACTGTCAAGGCCGGCGCCGAAGGGCGCCGGCCTTTTTTTGTGCGACTGCTTTTGACGGCAATCGGCAAATTGCAGCCGTTGAAGGTCGGGCTTGTGACAAGGGGTGTCGGGCAAATGCTTCCGCTCATGTCCCCCGGCCCGCGCTTCGCGCGGACCTCCTCCTCTACTTCGCTTCAGCACTCACCCAACACCCCTTGTCAGTGCCACCGATTGGCGCCCTCGTCGATGGGGCAAGGCCTTGCTGGATCGGGATGGCTGGGTGCTCTGCGAAGTGAAGTCAAGGAGGAGCCCCCGGCCGCAGGCTGGGGGCGGGGGACATGAACGGAGCAGAGCACCCAGTCGGCCCGATCAACAACCGATCCAAGGGCTGCTTCGTGCCAACACCCGCCACAGCAGCCCTGACATCTCCATGACGCACAATCGCGCCCGCAGCGGAGACAGGGGAGGGCCGTCGGTATGAGTTTCAGTTTCGGTACACATCAGGACAGCGCCCTGATTTGCGGCTTTGTGCTGGCACCGGGCCAAGCGGGGCGGGCGATTGGCTTGGCTGAGGCTTTGCGCTGGCTGGGCGACCAGGACGCGCGCGCCAGCAGTGCCGAATTCATTTGGCTGCACTTCAATCTCACCGATGCCTCGGCCCAGGCCTGGATGCAATCGCATCTGAGTTTGCCGCCCGAGTTCTTCGAGACTTTGCGCCAAGGCTCGCGCTCCACCCGCATTGAAGATGCCGACGATCATCTGATCGCCGTGGTCAACGATGTGGCCTACGAGTTTGCGTTCGACCCGTCCGAGATCGCCACGCTCTGGGTCAATGTCAGCCCGCAGGTGGCGGTCAGCGCGCGCAGCCACCCGCTGCGTTCCATCGACCGGCTGCGCGAGGCGGTCAAGATGGGCGCACATTTCGACTCCACCGTCTCCCTGCTCAACCACCTGTTCCGTGACCAGGGCGATGTGCTGGTGCGCATCGTGCGTGATGCGACGGTGCGCGTCGATGCCATCGAGGACAGCCTGCTCGCCGGCCGTCTGCAGGCCAAGCGCAGCGAGCTCGGCCAGCTGCGCCGGGTGCTGGTGCGGCTGCAACGGCTGCTGGCGCCGGAGCCGGGTGCGTTGTTCCGGCTGCTGCGCCTGCCGCCGCCCTGGGTCGTGCTTCAGGATCTGGATGAGCTGCGTCAGGCGACCGAGGAGTTCTCCCTGGTCATCCGCGACATGGCCGCGCTGCAGGAGCGCATCAAGCTGCTGCAGGAAGAAATGGCCGCCCAGGTGGGCGAACAGACCAACCGCAGCGTCTTCACCCTGACGGTGGTGACCGTGTTGGCCCTGCCGATCAACATCATGGCCGGCATGTTCGGCATGAATGTGGGCGGCGTGCCGCTGTCCGACCATCCGCACGGCTTTGCCATCCTGGCCGTGCTGGTGCTGCTGTTCACGGCGGTGGCTGGTTGGTGGGCCTTCCGCAAGCGCGACTGAGCTCAGTCCGTGTCGAGGCGCAGTTCTTCGTCGCCGTGTGCATCGCGCCGGCCGCTGGGCCGCCAGCCCTGGGCGCGGTAGAAACCATGTGAGCGCAGCGCTGGGTCAGCGCCGGCCATCAGCCAAGGCGGTGGGCTGCCTACTGATTGCAAATGAGTCACCGCCGCATCCAGCAGGGCGCACCCCACACCTTGGCCTTCCTTGCCCGCCAGCACAGCCAGCACCAGCACTTCACCGCTGGCCGGGTCGACATTGCAAAAGCCGATTGCCTGATCGTCGCCATCGACGGCCAGCCAGCCGCAGACCGCGCCGTCATCGAAGGCCGCGCGCAGCCTGGCTGGCGTGATGCCCAGTTCGGCCAGTCTCTGCGGCGAGATGGCGTTGTCCCGCGTGCGCGCTCGAATGTGGAACATCGCGTCCACATCGGCGCTGCAGGCCGCGCGCAGCCGCATATTCAGTTCAACGCTGCGCCAGGGCCGCGAGCAGCTTGTCGTGAATGCCGCCGAAACCGCCATTGCTCATGCACAGCAGGTGATCGCCCGGGCGGGCGGCTTTGAGCACCGCAGCGATCAATGCGTCGATATTTGCCGTCACGACGGCTTGCGTGCCCATCGGAGCCAGGGCCTCGGCGGCGTCCCAGCCCAGGCCGTCCTGGTGGCAGAAGCTCAGGTCGGCGGCCTCCAGAGCCCAGGGCAGCTGCGCCTTCATGGTGCCCAGCTTCATGGTGTTGGAGCGCGGCTCGAAGATGGCCAGGATGCGCTCCGCCGGCGCGATGCGGCGGCGCAGGCCGTCCACCGTGGTGCGAATCGCGGTGGGGTGGTGGGCGAAATCGTCGTAGACCTTGATGCTGCCCCCAGCAACGGTGACTTCGCCGCGCAGTTCCATGCGACGGCGCACGTTTTTGAATTCGGCCAGTGCCGCGGCGCTCTGCTCGGGCGTCACGCCCAGGTGCTCGGCGGCGGCGATGGCGGCCAGGGCGTTGAGCTGGTTGTGCTCGCCGATCAGCGACCACTCGACCCGCGCCACCTTGAGGCTGCCGCGCAGCACATCGAAGGCCTGCGGCTCGCCGCGCGCACGCAGGGCGCCGCTTTCTTCCTTGCGCGCACCGAAGCGCTGCACCTCGCTCCAGCAGCCGCGGCTGAGCACGCGCTGCAGTGCCTCCTCGCGGGCATTGAGCACGATGCGGCCGCTGGCCGGCACGGTGCGCACCAGGTGGTGGAACTGGGTCTCGATGGCGGCCAGGTCGGGGAAGATGTCGGCGTGGTCGTACTCAAGGTTGTTCAGCACGGCCGTGCGCGGGCGGTAGTGCACGAACTTGCTGCGCTTGTCGAAGAAAGCCGTGTCGTATTCGTCCGCCTCAATCACGAATGCAGGACCCGAACCGAGCTTGGCGCTGACGCCAAAGTTCTGCGGCACACCGCCGACCAGAAAGCCCGGCTGCAGGCCGGCATGTTCAAGGATCCAGGCCAGCATCGAGGTGGTGCTGGTCTTGCCGTGCGTGCCGGCGACGGCCAGCACATGGCGGCCCTGCAGCACATGCTCGGCCAGCCATTGCGGCCCGCTGGTGTAGGCGGCGCCAGCGTCGAGGATGGCTTCCATCAGCGGGAACTTCTCGCCGCGCGTGACCACATTGCCGATCACGAACACATCGGGCTTCAGCGCCATCTGCTCGGCGCCAAAGCCTTGGGTCAGCTCAATCCCCAGGGCTTGCAGCTGATCGCTCATCGGCGGGTAGACATTGGCATCGCAGCCGGTGACACGGTGGCCCGCCTCGCGCGCCAGGGCGGCCAGGCCACCCATGAAAGTGCCGCAGATGCCGAGGATGTGGATGTGCATGGTCGTGATCGTCAATCGTCAGAAACGGGGTGCGAGCGTAGCTCGTGCGGCGATGGTTCAGGCCATGAACCACGCTTCGCTCAGGGGCAGGGCGTTTTCGAGCGAGCTCAGCACCAGGCAGCGCGGTGCGATCTCGGGGTCCGGGGATTTGAGATCGGGCACCAGCACCACGCCGGCGCCCGCGGTCAGCGCCCCGCGGGCGCCGAAGCTGGAGTCTTCAAACACCAGGGTCTGCTCAGGCGGGCAGCCCAGGCTGCGCGCGGCCAGCTCGAACAGGTCGGGGTGGGGCTTGCCGCGAGCGACCTGGTCGCCGCCGTGGATGGGGCCGAAAAAACCCAGCAAACCCGCCAGGCCCAGGCGCCGCAGCACCTCGGCATGGCGGGTGGAAGAGGCCACCGCGCAGGGCACGCGGCGCGCTTGCAGCGCCTGCAGCAGCGGCAGCGCACCGGGGCGCAAGGCAAAGCCCTGGCCCTGGAACTGCGCCTCGACCTCGCGGTCCACCGCCTCGTACATGGCCTCGGCGATGGCGTGCGAGCCCAACATATCGCTCAGCACCCGCAGGCTGTCGCGGCGGTTGATACCGACGGTCTTCAGATAGTCGGCTTCGCTGAGTGGGGTGCCAGCGGCCGCACTCTGGCGCAGCCAGGCGTCACGGATGGGCCGCTCGGAATCGAGCAGCAGGCCATCCATATCAAAGATGGCCGCGGTGAAGCGGCGGCCGGTGTGCGGCATGACAGGGGGCGCTGAGATCAGCGCAGGGCGTGGCGAGCGGCGTCCAGCGTGGCCTGGATGTCGGCCTCACTGTGGGCGGCGGAGACAAAGCCGGCTTCATACAGCGCCGGGGCCAGATAGATGCCGGCGTCCAGCATGGCGTGGAAGAAGCGGTTGAAGCGCTCCTTGTCGGTCGTCATCACGGTCTGGTATTCCTGCGGCAGCTGGTCCATCAGGAAGAAGCCGAACATGCCGCCTTGGCAATCGACGCTGAAGGGCACGCCGTTCTCTTGGGCCACCGCGGCCAGGCCATCGACCAGGCAGCGTGTTTTGGCCGACAGGTCTTCGAAGAAGCCGGGCTTCTGGATCTCGCGCAGCGTCGCCAGGCCGCAAGCGGTGGCCACCGGGTTGCCGCTCAGGGTGCCGGCCTGGTAGACGCCGCCCAGCGGAGCCAGGTGCTTCATGATCTCGCGGCTGGCGCCGAAGGCGGCCAGCGGCATGCCGCCGCCGATGACCTTGCCAAACACGCTGATGTCGGGCTTGAAGCCGGGGATCAGGCTGGCGTAATGGCCTTGCGCGCTGTGCAGACCGACGCGGAAGCCGGTCATCACCTCGTCCAGCACCAGCAGGGCGCCGTGTTCGGTGCAGAGCTCGCGCAGACGCTTCATGTACGCCGTTTGGGTGCGCACGAAATTCATATTGCCGGCGATCGGCTCGATGATCACGCAGGCCAGCTCCTTGCCATGCAGGGCAAAGGCTTCTTCCAGCTGGGCCAGATGGTTGAACTCCAGCACCAGGGTGTGCTGGGCCACCTCGGCCGGCACGCCGGCGCTGGTCGGGTGGCCGAAGGTGGCAAGACCTGACCCTGCCTTGACCAGCAGCGCGTCGGTGTGGCCGTGGTAGCAGCCTTCGAACTTGATGAACTTGCTGCGGCCGGTGGCGCCACGAGCCAGGCGGATGGCGCTCATGGTTGCCTCGGTGCCCGAGGACACCAGACGCACTTGCTCCATGCTGGGTACCAGCTTCAGGATCTCCTCGGCCAGCTCGATCTCACGCTCGGTCGGCGCGCCAAAGGAAAAGCCTTCTTGCGCGGCCTTGGTGACCGCTTCCAGCACGGCCGGGTGGCCATGTCCGAGGATCATCGGGCCCCAGGAGCCGATGTAGTCGATGTAGCGCTGGCCTTCGGCATCGAAGATGTAGGCGCCGTCGCCGCGGGTGATGAAACGCGGCGTGCCGCCGACCGCGCGGAAGGCGCGCACCGGCGAGTTCACGCCACCGGGGATCACGCGCTGGGCGCGTTCGAACAAAGCTTGGTTCTTGGACATCTTGATGAGGCTCGGCGAACGAAAAGACGGCCCCGATCGGGGCCATGGGCTTCGGTGCCAGCAGGCACGGGTTTCAGTGCATGCGGCGCGGCGGACGGCCCGGTGCGGGCTCGTCCAGGGTCAGGGTGGGGGTGCTGGCATGGCCAGCAGCTTCGGCCGCCATGGCGGCTTCTTCCTCTTCGCTGGGCGGCAGGGCCCAGAAGAAGCGGTCGGGAACGACATTGCCCATGCCGGGGCGGAAGCCGCCGTCCAGGGCCTGGTCCAGAAAGGACAGGGCCTCGCCGACGGCCGAGTGGATTTCGGCGCCGACCGAGAGCAGGGCGGCCAGGCCGGCCGAGAGCGTGTCGCCAGCGCCGACGAAATTGACTTCGAAGCGCTCGAACTTTTCGCCGGTCACCGGGCCGGCCGGCGTGGCCAGCACATTGTCGACAAACTGATTGGGCAGCTGGATGCCGGTGACCAGCACATGGGCTGTGCCATGCTGGCCGGCGGCCACGGCCAGCTCGCGCGGCGAGGCCGGGCGATCGGCGTCCCAGTCGGGCAGCAGAAAGTCGCTCAAGGTCTTGTGATTGCCGACCAGCACATGGGTCTGCGGCAGCACCAGTTCGCGGAAGGCATCCAGATAGCTGGCCTGCTGCTCTTCGTCGAGCCAGGACACATTGGGCAGGTAGGCGACCAGGGGCACATCGGGGTAGTCCGACAGCACCTCGGCCACGGCGCTCACGCCTTCGGCGCTACCGAGAAAACCGACCTTCCAGGCGCTGATCTGCACGTCTTCCAGAATCAGGCGGGCTTGCTCGGCGATGGTGTCGGGGTCCAGGGTGTGGTGCTCGAACACCTCGGCCGTGTCGCGCAGCACGATGGCGCTGACCACGGGCAGGCAGTGCGCGCCCATGGCTGCGATGGTGGCAATGTCGCCGGCCAGGCCGCCGGCGCCGCTGGCGTCGCTGGCATTGAAGCTCAAGACGCAGGCCGGGGCTTGCGCTTCCTGCTCGTCGGCGGGCGCCGTCGGATCGGCGGCGCTGGGGGTGTCGGTCTTGTGATTCATGGTGTGCGGCGCGGGTTCAGAGGACAGAAATTGCAAGCAAATGCAAATGGCGGGCCGCAGGCGGCGAGGGGCTGGACAAGCTCTTTCTACAGTCTCGGGTCAGTCTTTACGGGCTTGGTCCCGATTTCGGTAACCTGCTTTCGTGGCAGGCGGGACAAGGGGATTCCTGATGTTGCATCCTTGCCGACGGAAAGCCCCGAATGGGCTCATGTGGCGTGGCTACAATCTTCGCATTGTAGATAGCAAACCTATACCCATCGTGAGCGAAGCTAGTACCTGGATGTGCCTGATCTGTGGTTGGATCTACGACGAAACCACAGGGGACCCCGAGCACGGTATTGCACCGGGTACGCTGTGGGCCGATGTCGATATGAACTGGACCTGCCCCGAGTGCGGCGCCCGCAAAGAAGACTTCGAAATGGTTCGCATCTGACGCTGCCCCTGGCAGCGCATTCCCACCTGTTTGCCCGTGCCCGTGGCGCAGCTGCCCTGCGGGCATGGCTGTGAGGAGATAAGGCTTGAACGTACAAGTTCCTGAAGGCTTGCAAGCTGCCGCAGCCGGCGCCGCGAAAGTGCTGGTCATTGATGACAGCAACACCATTCGGCGCAGCGCGGAGATCTTCCTGAAGCAGGGCGGGCATGAGGTGGTGCTGGCCGAGGATGGCTTCGATGCCCTGGCCAAACTGAGCGACTACCAGCCGGATCTGGTGTTCTGCGACATCCTGATGCCGCGCCTCGACGGCTACCAGACCTGCGCCATCATCAAGCGCAACCCGCAGTTCGCGGCCGTGCCCGTCATCATGCTGTCGTCCAAAGATGGTCTCTTCGACAAGGCGCGTGGTCGCATGGTCGGTTCGCAGGACTATCTGACCAAGCCCTTCACCAAAGATCAGTTGTTGCAGGCTGTGTTGTCTCACCGACGCTCGGCCTGATTGGGTGTGCAGGTCCGAGGCGCAAGGCGCGAGGACCTGGATGTCTTTAGTTGTTGTTGTCCACGCTTGTGTTTGCCGACAAACCCGTCGGTTGAGTCGCCCAGGCGCCCAAGGCGCTGCAGCGGCGACGTGAGGATTCCAAATGCCGATTCAAAAAATCCTGCTGGTCGATGATTCCAAGACCGAGTTGCATGTGCTCAGCGAGATGCTGGTCAAGCGCGGCTATCTGGTGCGCACCGCCGAAAACGGCGAAGAGGCCATGAAGCGCCTGGCCGAGGAAGTGCCCGACCTGATCCTGATGGACGTGGTCATGCCCGGCCAGAATGGCTTCCAGCTGACCCGCAGCATCACCCGCGACGAGCGCTTTGCCGCCGTGCCGGTGATCATGTGCACCAGCAAGAACCAAGAGACCGACAAGGTCTGGGGCATGCGCCAGGGCGCGCGTGACTATGTGGTCAAGCCGGTCAAGGCCGAGGAGTTGCTGGCCAAGATCAAGGCCCTGGGCTGAGCCCCGAGAGCGCTGTCATGAGTAGCAACAACAAGCAAGCCCTGCGCGATCTGCAAACCCGCCTGGCGCAGCGCATGCAGGCGGCGCGCGATCAAGAGACGCAAGCGGCCAGCTGGCTGGCGGTGGAGTGTGCGGGCATTGGCCTGCTGCTTTCGCTGCGCCAGGCAGCTGAAATCTTCACGCCGGTGCCGATGCGGCCGCTGCCTTATGCCCAGCCCTGGCTGGCGGGCGTGGCCAATTTGCGCGGCGGCTTGTTCACCGTCGTCGATCTGGCGGTGTTTCTGGGTCTGCGTGAGTCGGGTGCCCAGCGCAGTGAAGCTCGGCAGGATGTGGCCCAGGTGCGCCTGGTCTCTCTCAATGCCGAGCTCAATCTGAACTGCGCGCTGCTGGTGGATCGCTTGCTGGGCCTGCGTGGCGATGAGCAACTGAGCCCCGATCCGGCGCAGGCCGAGGACGGCGGCGAGCGCCCGCGCTTCGCCGGGCCCCGCCTGCTTGACGCCGAGGGGCGCAGCTGGCAGGTGCTTGATCTTGAGGCACTGTCCAAGCACGACCAGTTCCTTCGAGTCGTGGTTTGATCTGATAAGCAAACGGCCCGCCTTGAGCTAGGCTCAAGAGTCAGCGGCACGGCCAACGCCGATCCATGTGGGATCGGCTTCCAAACGTATTCACGAGGGTGAGATGAGCTTCCTGGACAAGATCAAAAACCTGGGCAAGAACGAAACCGAAGGCCAGAATGAGCACGCGGCCGCGGACTCCGTGCCCTCCGGTGCGGTGCTGGTGTCCACACAGTCGCACACCGGCCCAGGCCAGCTGTCGAACTCCTCCATCATCTCCGAGGCCCTGCCGACCGAGCAGCAAGGCGCCACGCAGTTCGATGAAACTGCGGTCGGCTCCAGCACCTTCGCCACCACCAGCGCCGCCCTCGACGGCCCGCTGACCGAACAGCCGCAGCCGGGCAAGAGCGCCGAGAACCGCCGCCAGACCCTGCTGACCGCCCTGGTGGCGGCCGGCCTGCTGGGCACCGCGGTCACCGTCAGCCTGAGCCTGGTTGGCGGCAGCCGCAGCTCGGCCCAGGTGCGTGCGGCCGGTCAGGCCTTGATGCACTCGCAGCGCATGGCCAAATCGGTGTCCACCGCCCTCGTGGGCAACCAGGGCGCGTTTGCGGAACTGCGTGAGAGCGGCAGCGTGCTGGTCGGCGTGGTCGGCAATTTGCGCACCGGTGACGGCCCGCTGGCCGCAGCCCCCGGCAGCGTGCAGCCGGTGCTGGACATCGTTCAGCCCCTGGTCGAGCGGGCGGAAAAGAACGCCCAGGTGGTGCAGGCACAGGAAAAGGTGCTGACCGAAGTCGGCCAGGCCCTGCGCGCCATCAACCGCCAGTCCAGCGATCTGCTGGAAAGCGCCGAGGCCGTGGCCTCGGAGTCGCTGCAGCGCAATGGTTCGGCTGCTGAAATCTCGGCCGCCGGTCAGCTGGTGATGCTGACCCAGCGTATCGGCAAGAGCGCCAACGAATTCCTGACGCAAGAAGGCGTGAGTCCCGAGGCCGTGTTCCTGCTGGGCAAGGACTTGAACTCCTTCAAGCTGATCGCCGAAGCGCTGCTGAACGGCAACTCCGAGCTGCGCCTGAGCAGCGCCAAAGACCCGCAGCTGCGCGAACGCCTGGGCGCTTTGCTCAAGCAGTACGAACAGACCCGCACCCAGGCCAAGGCCATTCTGGACAATCTGCAAGGTCTGGTGGCTTCGCGTGAAGCCCAGAAAAGCATCCTGGGCGACAGCGAGGCGCTGCGCAAGGGCCTGGAAGACCTGGCCCTGGAGCTGGAATCCGCCGGTGGCGTGAGCTGGTGGCTGGCCCTGCTGATGATTGCCTCGCTGGGCGCCCTGGTGGCCGGTTCGCTGGGCTTCCTGCGCCTCTACGTGGCGGATCAAAAGCAACGTGCCCTGCTGGCCGAAGCGCAAGAGAGCGAAGCGAAAGCGCAGGAGCGCGAAGCCAAGCGCGTCAACGACGCCAACCAGGCCGCGATTTTGCGATTGATGAACGAGCTGCAATCGGTCGCTGAAGGTGACCTGACCCAGCAAGCGACCGTGACCGAGGACATCACCGGCGCTATCGCCGACTCGGTGAACTACACCGTGGAAGAGCTGCGCAATCTGGTCGGTCAAGTGCAGACCACGGCCGCACGGGTGACGGACACCACCGGCCAGGTCGACCAGACCTCGACCGATCTGTTGGCCGCCTCCAAGGAGCAGCTGCACGAGATCCGCTCCACCGGCGAGGCCGTGCTGCAGATGGCCGAGCGCATCAACGAGGTGTCCAACGCCGCCCAGTCCACCGCTGAAGTGGCGCGTCAGTCGCGTCAGGCGGCCGAGTCGGGTCTGCAGGCCATGCAGAACAACATCAGCGGTATGAATGCCATCCGCGACCACATCCAGGAAACCTCCAAGCGCATCAAGCGTCTGGGCGAGTCCTCTCAGGAAATTGGCGAGATCACCGAGCTGATCTCCGACATTACCGAACAAACCAACGTGCTGGCTCTGAACGCGGCCATCCAGGCCGCCTCGGCCGGTGAAGCCGGTCGCGGCTTCTCGGTGGTGGCGGAAGAAGTGCAGCGCCTGGCCGAACGCTCGGGCGACGCCACCCGCCGGATTGCCGCCCTGGTCAAGACCATTCAGACCGACACGCACGACGCCGTGGCCGCCATGGAGCGCTCGACCCTCGGGGTGGTGCAGGGTACGCGTCTGTCCGACGCGGCCGGCAAGGCGCTGGAAGAGATCGACACCGTGTCGCGTCGCCTGGACGAATTGATCGCCCAGATTTCCAGCCAGGCGCTCAGCGAAGCGGCCTCGGCCAATGAAGTGGCTTCCAACATCCAGCACATTTTTGCCGTGACCGAACAGACCAGCGAAGGCACGCGCTCGACCGCACAGATGGTGCACGAGCTGTCCCGTTCGGCCGAGGCTTTGAAGCAATCGGTGGCTCGGTTCAAGGTCGCCTAAGAGGCGGAGCCCGGCATGGATCAGTTCCGCGAGTCCGAGTTCCCTCCCGACCTCAGCCCTTTGGCGTGGGTGCAGGAGGAGTTGCGCCGTTCCCTTGAATCGGTTCACAAGGCGCTGCGGCGCATGCTGCGCGATGGCGACAGCAAGTTCAGCGTGCTGGGTGCCGAGGTCGGCTCCAGCTCGCAGTCGCTGCAGGCAGCTGCCGCCCAGCTGCACCAGGTGGCGGGCGTGCTGTCCCTGGTTGGCCTGCCGGCCGGCGCCACGGTGCTGCGCGCCGCCGAGCAGGCGGTGCTGCGCCTGGCGGAGCGCACCGATTTGGTCGACCCCTTCCGGGTCGAAACCATCGAGCGCGCCAATTTCGCCCTGCTCAGCTACATCGCCCGCCTGCTGGCCGGCAACAAGGCCTCGACCCTGAGCCTGTTCCCGGCCTACCGCGAGCTGCAGACCTTCAACGACGCCGAGCGCGTGCACCCGGCCGATTTGTGGCAGTACGAGTGGCGCTGGCGCGACGTGCCGGCCGAGCCCGGCTGCGCGGCCCTGGCTCCCGAGCAGGGCCGTGCGCCTTTCGAGGCCGCTTTGCTCAAGCACATGCGCACGCCCAGCCCGGCCTTTGCCGGCCGCTTGAGCGATCTGTGTGCCGGCCTGGCCGCGGGTCTGATCGACACCCAGGGCCGCACGCTCTGGCAGCTGGCCGCCGCTCAGTTCCAGGCGCAAGCCCTGGGCTTGCTCGATGGCGATGCTTTCGTCAAACGCCTGGGCTCGCGCCTGCTGTCCCAGCTCAAGCTGGGCCGCCAGGTCGACCCGGCGGTGCAGGAACGCCTGGCGCAAGACCTTTTGTTCTTCTGCGCCCAGGCGCGCGATCCCGCCAGCGAGCGCGCCGCGCCCCGCCTCAGCGCGGTGCGCCATGCCTTTGGCCTGACGGATGATGTCCGTGGTGATTACGAAGATCAGACGCTGGGTCATATCGACCCGGCCTGGGTGGCGCAGGCGCGCCGCCGGGTCGGCGTGGCCAAGGACTCCTGGGGCAGTGCGGCCGAGGGCGACAGCCATCGCCTGGCTGGCCTGGACGAGCAGTTCGCGGCCGTGGCCGAGTCCTTGCAGCGCCTCTTCCCCAGCGGCGAGGTGCTGGGTCAGACCCTGCAGCGCGCGGTGGTCGCCACCCTGCGCTCGGGTCAGCCGCCCAGCCCAGCCCTTGCCATGGAAGTGGCCACCAGCATGTTGTACGTCGAAGCGGCGCTCGATGACGCCGCCTTCGATCAGCCTGAGCAGGCCGAGCGCGTGCGCGCCCTGGCCCAGCGCATCGACGCCGTCGCCCATGGTGACGCGCCGCAGCCGCTGGATGCCTGGATGGAAGACCTTTACCGCCGTGTCTCCGACCGCCAGACCCTGGGCAGCGTGGTGCATGAGCTGCGCGCCAGCCTGTCGGAAGTCGAGCGCCAGGCCGACGAGTATTTCCGCGACCCCAGCCAGCGTGCCAAGCTGATCCCCGTGCCGGCCCAGCTCTCCGCCATGCGCGGCGTGCTGACCGTGCTGGGCCTGGACCAGGCTGCGCACGCCTGCCTGCGCATGCGCGATGAGGTCGACGAGCTGGCCAACACCGAGGTCGACACCGAGCGCGGTGGTCCGCGCGAGCTCTTCGAGCGCCTGGCCAACAATCTGGGCGCCCTGGGTTTCCTGATCGACATGCTCAGCGTCCAGCCGCAGCTGGCCAAGCGCATGTTTGTGTTCGACGAGGCCAGCGGCCGCCTGAACCCGGTCATGGGTCGGCGTGCCGACGCCAGCCCGCTGCCGCCGATGGCGGTGTCGGCGCCGGTGCCCTTCGATGGCATGATTCAGCTGGATCTGGACAGCAGCCCCAAGGCCGCCCCGCCGACCCACCCCGCGCCGCTGGAAGATGTGGGCGATCTGGGCCTGCCGGCGTTGCACCTCGACGGCGCCGACACCGTGGCCGCCGATGCGGCAGAGACGGCGGCCGTTGCAGCCATCCCTGTTGTCGCTGCACCTGTACCTGCATCCGCACCCGCACCTGCCGCCTTCGCGCAAGACCCGGAGATGCAGGAGATCTTCCTGGAGGAAGCCAGCGAGGTCCTGGCCAACGCGCGCCAGGCCCTGGCCGCTTTGCATCAGGATGGCAGCGACCGCGAGCAGCTGACCACGCTGCGCCGTGCCTTCCACACCCTCAAGGGCAGTTCGCGCATGGTGGGCTTCGATGCCTACGGCGAGGGCGCCTGGGCCTGCGAGCAGCTGTTCAATGCGCGCCTGGCCGATGCCACGCCGCACGCCGATGCGCCTTTGCTGGCCTTCAGCGCCGAGGCTCTGGATTACCTGGGCCAATGGTGTGAGCAGATCGCTGGCCGTCAAAGCGGCGCCTTCTTGCCCGACCCACTGCGCCGCAGCGCCGATGCACTGCGCCTGCAGGGCGAGGCTCTGGCCCTCGATTGGCCAGGCCGCCAGCTGCCGGACGCCGAAATGCCGCCCGAACCGGCGGCCGAAGCCCCGGCCCAGGAATTGTTTGAGCCCGTCGCAGAGCTGCCGTCCCTGAGCGAAGCCGCGCTGGACGAGCTGACGCTGGGCGATCTGGCTGCGCCTTCGCCTGTCACGACCGAACTCAGCGGCGCTGAGCCGGCCGAGCTGCCGGAAGATGCCCCCTTGCCCGCGCTCAGCGCGAGCAGCGAGCTGGAGGAGTTGGCTGAACTTGCGGCCTCGCTGGAACTGCCCGCTGCTGAAGCGACGCCCGCCCGCGAAGCCGCCGAGCCGCCGCTGCTGACCGAAGAACCGGGCCTGGATCTGGAGCTGGATCTGCCCGCACTGGCCGAGCCGGCTGACTTGGCCGAGTCGCTGGATGTGCTCGAAACACCTGAAGCGATCGAGCTGCCCGCGCTTGACGCTGCTGTGTCCGAGTCGGACCCAGGCGCCGACACCGAGCTGGCGACGCAGCTGTCCACCCAGCTGATGCCGGAACTGCCCGAGCTGACCGATTGGGTGGCGACCGCTCCGCTGGACATGACGCCGGTGGACGAAGCCCCCGAACAGCACGATGCGGCCCAGCCGCCGGTCCTGACCGAGCTGCTGGACCTGGGCAGCCTGGACGAGCCCGAGCCTGCAACCGCCACCGAGTTGATGGACATGGCGCCGCTGGAGGCCGAGGCCCCGTTGCCGGCACCCGCGCCGAGCGATATGCCCGAGGGGGGCAGCTTCGAGACCCTGGAGCAGGAGCAGCCCTTTGTGCTGGACCTGCCGCAGGCGGCCAACGACACGCCGGCGGCTGAGGCTCTGGTGCCGGCCGCTGAGTTTGAGCTGCCCGAGTTTGAATTGGATCTGGAGCTGGGTGAGCTGGTCGAGGCCGCGCCGGCGCTGGTCGCCGAGCCCGAGCTGCCGGCACCTGCGCTGGAATCAGACGCCAGTGCCGATGCTGAGCTCAGCTTGGATCTCGATGCCGCAGTGGATGAGGCCTTGCGCCAGGCTGCTGAACCTGAGCCTGAGTTGGCCGGTGAGCTGCCGCTCGCCGAAGTGCCGGTCGCTGAAGAGCCCGAGGCTGAGGTGCCCGCAGCCGAAGAGGCTGGGCCTGTCGAGGCTGAGGCCTCGCCCGATGCCGCGATTGAGCCCGAATCAGAGCCTGAAACAGCAAACGCCGAATTCACGCAGACCGCGGAGCTGCCCCTGGCGCCGGTGATCCCGCTGGTGCCTCATCTCAGCCTGGTCAGCTCGCAAGAGCGCCCGCAGGCCGAGGCGGACGATGCCGCCCATGCGCAAGACGCAGGTGACGATCAGAGCTCGGATGAGGGCGCCGAAGTCAGCGCCGAAGACAGCGCTGACGAGGGCGTGAAGGTCATCGGCCCGCTGCGTATCAGCATCACCTTGTTCAATATTTTCTTGAACGAGGCCGACGAGCTCTCGCGCCGCCTGGCCACCACCTTGGCCGAATGGGCCATGGAGCTGAATCCGCCGGTGCCGCCGCAGTGCGAATCGCTGGCTCATGCCCTGGCGGGCAATTCCGCCACGGTGGGTTACGAGGACCTGTCCACCCTGGCCCGTGCGCTGGAGCATGCGCTGGGCCGGGCCCAGCGAGCCCAGCGCTTCAGCGAGGCCGAGGGCCAGCTTTTCGAGCGCGCGGCCGAGGACATCCGCCAGCTGCTGCATCAGTTCGCCGCGGGCTTCCTGCGCAGCCACGATGCTTCCCTGGTCGAGCGCCTGCACGCCTACGAGCCCGAGGTGGACAGCAGCCATCTGGGTAGCTTCGACGAGCTGGACGATCTCGGCGAGCCGGAAGGCCCGACGCCGACCGTGGCCGACGACACCCTGGACCTGCATCTGCCGGCCTTCCAGGCCGCAGCGATGGCTCCAGTGGAGCCCACGCCCACCGCCGACCAGGACGAAGTCGAGCCCGGTCTGCCGGACGAGATCGATGCGGTGCTGCTGCCCATCTTCGAAGAAGAAGCACGCGAGCTGCTGCCGCAGCTGCATGCGGCCTTGCGCGACTGGCTGGCCCATCCGCAAGACCGCAGCGCGGCCGATGCCTGCATGCGCGCCCTGCACACCTTCAAGGGCGGCGCGCGCCTGACCGGCGCGATGCGCCTGGGCGAACAGGCCCACGAGCTGGAGTCGGCCGTCGAGGCGGCCCTGGCCATGGACCCGCCAGACAGCGCCACCTTGCAGGCGCTGCAGGACGGTGGCGATGCGCTGGAAGCTGGCCTCGACCGTTTGTTGGCCCACGAGCAAGCGCCCGATCTTGACCCCTTCACCGCCACCGAGGTGGTGGAGGTGCGACCGGCGCCGGCCGCGGCCGCCGCCGAAGTGGACATCGCCTTGCCCGATGCCGGCGAGACGCCCGCTCCGGATCTGGAGGTCGAGTCTGTGGCGGCGGAGAGCGATGCCTCGCTCGAGCCCCTGCCGGAAGCTGCGCCTGAGCCGGTGGCCCCGCGCCGCATCGACTGGTCGCGCTTCAGCGAGCGCCAAGCCAGCCCGGACGACATCACCATCGAACTGCCGGGCGCGGGCCCGCAAGCCATGGTGCGCGTGCGCGGCAGCCTGCTGGAGCGCATGACGGCCCAGGCCGGCGAGGTCAGCATCCGGCGTGCGCGCCTGGAGTCAGAGCTGGCGCAGATGAAGGGCTCGCTGCTCGATCTGGACGACAACTTGTCCCGCCTGCGCACCCAGTTGCGCGAGCTGGAGTTGCAGGCCGAGGCCCAGATGGGCACGCAGCAGGAACTGCACCAAAAGGCCGGCCGCGATTTCGACCCGCTGGAGTTCGATCGCTACACCCGCTTCCAGGAACTGACCAAGATGCTGACCGAGTCGGTCGGTGACGTGGCCACCGTGCAGCGCGCCTTGCAGCGCAATGTGCAGCTGGGTGAAGACGAACTGGCGGCGCAGTCGCGGCTGACGCGTGAGCTGCAGGACGACTTGCTGCGCACGCGACTGGTCGAGTTCGACAGCCTGGGTGAGCGCATGCACCGCGTGGTGCGCCAGGCCTCGCGTGATGCCGGCCGGCAAGCCCAGCTGGAGATCATCGGCGGCCAGACCGAGTTGGACCGCAGCGTGCTGGAGCGCATGGCCGGGCCGTTTGAGCATCTGCTGCGCAACAGCATCAGCCACGGCATCGAGGCGCCCGAGCAGCGCCAGGCCCTGGGCAAGCCCGCGCAAGGCACGGTCCGCCTGGAACTGCGCCAGGAGGGCAATGAAATCCTGCTCAGCTTCAGCGACGACGGTGCCGGCCTGGACCTGAAACGCATCCGTGAGCGTGGCGAGCAAATGGGCCTGATCCAGGCCGGCGAGTCGGTCACCGATGCGGCGCTGATGCAGCTGATCTTCACTTCCGGCTTCTCCACGGCCACCCAGGTGACCGAGCTGAGCGGCCGCGGTGTGGGCATGGATGTGGTGCGTGCCGAAGTCAGCACCCTGGGTGGTTCGATCACGACCGAATCGACCCCGGGCCAGGGCACGCGCTTTGCGTTGCGCCTGCCGCTGACCACGGCGCTGACCCAGGTCGTGCTGCTGCGCAGCGGCGACCAGGTGGTGGCGGTGCCCGCCAGCTTGATGGATTCGTTGCAACGCGTGCCGCAGGATCAGGTCGAGGCTGCCTACGCCAACGGTACGCTGAACCATGGCGGCGAGACCCTGCCGTTCTTCTGGCTGGGCGGCCTGCTGGGCCAGCCGGGCCGTGGCCATGGCCAAGGCCGCTACCTGCCGGTGGTGCTGATGCGCAGCGCGCAGCAGCGCCTGGCCTTGCACGTGGACGAGGTGCTGGGCAACCAGGAAGTGGTAGTCAAGAACATCGGTGCGCAGCTCAGCCGCGTGCCGGGCCTGGCGGGTGTGAGCCTGCTGGCTTCGGGCGAGGTGGCGCTGATCTACAACCCGGTGGCCCTGGCGGCCTGGTACGGTGCGCAAGCGCAGCAACGTCTGATCGAGGCGCGCGAGGCCGCCGAGCTGGCCGAAGCGACCGGCCTGGTGCCGCTGCAAGCGGTGCCCGAGCCGGCCGAGGATCTGCCGCCGCTGGTGCTGGTGGTCGACGATTCGCTGACCGTGCGTCGCGTCACCCAGCGCCTGCTGGAGCGCGAAGGCTACCGTGTGCAGCTGGCCAAGGACGGCCTCGATGCGATGGAGGCCTTGGGTGGCGACGAGTTGCCGGCCCTGGTGCTGTCCGACATCGAGATGCCGCGCATGGACGGTTTCGACCTGCTGCGCAACATCCGTGGCGATGCTCGCCTGCGTGCGCTGCCGGTGGTGATGATCACCTCGCGGATCGCACAGAAGCATCGCGACTATGCCGAGCAGCTGGGCGCTGATCATTACCTGGGCAAGCCCTATGACGAAGCGCACTTGCTGGAGCTGATTGGCCGATACACTGCGGCGCAAGCGCAAAGCAAGAAGAACGAGGCGGCGGTGACGCGGTCTTGATGAAGCAGCGGGCGAGGGTGGCGTTCACGGCCACGCTTGCCCCGCTGAGCCGCAGGGTTTGAACCTGCGCGTCCTGCCCCGGCGCCCACCGGCCCTCCTGCCCCGATCCGGGGCTTTTCTTTTTTTGACTGTCGTCATGTCCGAAGTCGTTGATCATCTCGCCGAGTTGACCGGGTTCCGTGATCGCGATGTCATGGACGTCACCCTGGTGTCGGCCCTGCGCGATCTGCTCGAACCGAGCTCGGTGGCGATCTACCGCTGCATTGGCGAGGCCGGTGCTGAGCGCTGGCTGACCCGCGCCCGGCTGCGCGCGGATGACGCCGTGGCCACGGCCGATCCGCTGTGGATGGAGCCCGAGCGCCTGCCGCTGGCACAGGACTTTCCCGAGCGCCTGGAGTGCATGCGCAGCCGCACCGTGCTGCAGTGGCAAGAGGCTGCGGCGCTGGAAGCGGTCGAAGCCGAGGTGGCCGCTGACCCGGCGCCAGGTCTGTGGATCAATCTGTTCCCCATCGCCACCGAGCGCGAAGTGGTGGGTGTGGTGGAGGTGCTCTCGCTGAGCCGCCTCAAGAGCAAGGCGCAGCGCATGGTCAGCAGCGTGCTGCGGATTTATCACAACTTCCAGGGCCTGCTGGACTACAGCGAACGCGACACCTTGACGGGCTTGCTCAACCGCAAGACCTTCGAGGAGAGCTTCCTCAAGGCTCTGGGCGAACTGTCGGCCAGCGCCCTGACTGCGGTGAGCCTGCACGGGGAAGGCGAGGGCGAGCGCCGCCACGAACAGGGCCAGCCGCAGTACTTCCTCGGCGTGATCGACATCGACCATTTCAAGTCGGTCAACGACCGCTTCGGCCATCTGATCGGGGATGAGGTCTTGCTGCTGCTGTCGCGCCTGATGCGCAGCAGCTTCCGCTTTCACGACCTGCTCTATCGCTTCGGTGGCGAAGAATTCGTGGTGCTGATGCGCTGCGATGTGGGTCTGGACGCGGCCCAGGCCTTCGAGCGCCTGCGCCACAACACCGAGCATTACGCCTTCCCGCAGGTGGGGCGGATCACGGTCAGCATCGGCTTCACCCAGGTGCGGGCGGGCGACTCGCCTGCGGCGGCGTTCGAGCGCGCCGACAAGGCCGTCTATCACGCCAAGGACAACGGTCGCAACCAGGTACACAACCATGCGGTCCTGGTGTCGGCCGGTCAGATGGAGGAAGTGGCCCAGCTCAGCGATATGGAGTTGTTCTGAACTGAGGCGTTTGGAGCGGCGCGTTCGATGCCGCCGCCCACGGGTTCTTTGCCCCCCGTCACAGACCGTCACAGAGCACACACCGAGCGTGCACTGACCTGGCGGCCCCCCTTCGACACAATGAATTCATCGCAGCAAGACAGCAAGCCCTGAGGCCTCTGCCCCGTACTTGCCGCGAGTGTTGAAACCCTGTGATGCGGCCCGCCTCGGCGGTCGCGAAGGAAAGGAACCCACCATGACCAAGAACAAGAACTCCAAGATCGCCCTGGCTTCCATCTCGGCTCTGGCCCTCGCCCTGGGCGCGGGCAGCGGCGCCGCACATGCCGCATCGTCCGGCGATTCGGGCTTCTACCTCAGTGGTGACCTGGGTCAGTCCCGCAACAACTTGAGCAGCCCCACCAGCCCGGCGGTCGCCACCGACAAGCGCGGCACCGTCTACGGCATCAGCGGTGGTTATCAGTTCAACAAGCACTTCGCCACCGAGCTGAGCGTGCAGCGCCTGGGCACCCACGGCATCGGCAGCACCGAGAGCAAGACCACGGCCTATTCCCTGGACGCCATCGGCCGCCTGCCCGTGAGTGACAAGTTCGCCGTCTACGGCCGCCTGGGTGCCAGCCACCTCGATCGCAAGTTCAGCGGCATTGACGGCAAGAACGCCCACGGCGTGGGCTTCAAGCTCGGCTTGGGTGCCGAATACGCCTTGGACAAGAACTGGTCCCTGCGCACCGAACTGACCCGCTACAACAAGGCACCGGTCGCCAGCACCTACGGTGAGCACATGAACACCTGGACCGCAGGCGTCAAGTACAGCTTCTGATGTCGTTGCGGCTCGCGCTGGCTTGTCGGCTGAGCCCCTGCATCAAAGCACGCCTCTCGGCAAGCCTTGCCGCGGGGCGTTTTTGCGTTGTGGCGTGCCTACGCCGATTTGTGCGAATGCCGCGCCCCTGTGAACGGGGGGTGTTCGCTCCAGGTGCTTTGCCGCTAAGGTAGGGCCTAGGGTTTTCACTGGTATTTCACCGTTGAAGGGCAGGCATTCATGGCATTGAGCGAGGCTTGGGGTCCCATGGCGAGCGGGCGGCTGTTCTTGCGGGCCCCGGTGGCGACCGATCTGGAGGTCTTGCATCAGATCCAGGCCGATCCTCTGACCCAGCGGGTCAAGCCTGGCCCGGTCTCGCGCCAGGCCAGCTTGGAGTTGCTGCAGTCCTGGCAATTGCATTGGCAGCGCTGGGGTTATGGCTGCTGGGCCATGAGCCTGGGCGCAGAGGCCGGTGATGAATTGCTGGGCTTTGGCGGCCTGATGTGGCAGTCGGTCGATGGCCGTCAGCATTTGTGCCTCAAGCTCTGGCTCCATCCTCGTGCCTGGGGTTTGGGCTATGCCACCGAGATGGGCCAGCAGGCCTTGACGCAGGCTTTCCAGGAATTGCACGCATCTGCGGTCCTGGCCCTGGTCCGCCCCACCGACCTGCCCACACGCCGCACCCTTGAGCGCCTGGGCATGCGACTCAAGGGCGCACTGGCCGATCTGCCAGGCCAGGCGCCCAGCCTGCTGTTTGAGATGACGCCGGCTCATTTGGCGCATCTGGCGCAAAGCCGCGCGCAGGCTTCAGCCGCACAGCCTGCGCCGCCCGCGAAGGTCTCCACCTTCGGTGCACTGAGCGCCTGAGGCGCTTGCAGCTTGACCCCCGCGAGTGCGGGGGGATTTCAAGCTAGGGGGTACGGGAGTAACCCTCGAAACCGCGTACGACCCCCGTGATAACGTGAAAACGTGCGAAAAGCGCGCGGATCGTTGGGCCGTACTTTGCGGCCGATTCGACCTCTCCATGGCTCGCAGCCGCCCCTCTTTGGCGGTGTTCAGTGGCCATCGGCAGCGTGAGTGAATTCAGGAGCAAATGCATGAAGAAGCGGGTTCGTGTCTGGGCTGCCGGCGTTTCGCTGGCGCTTTCTTCCTTGCTGTCGATGTCGTCGGCACAGGCGGCGCCAGTGGTCTATGGCTTTGACAGCCTTCAGGATGGCGCCCATGTGGTGAACCAACTGGCGGGTCTGAGCTTCGCCAACGCCCAGGCGCTGAAGGCGGGCCAGTCATTGAACGAGTTCGAGTTCCCGCCGCGTTCGGGCGATACCGCTGTCTTTGATGATGGCGGTGCCTTGGAAATCCTGTTCGCCCAAGGGGTTTACAGCGTCGGCGCGTACTTCACCTATGTCGAGGGCTTGAGTTTCCTGGCCTACGACGCTGGCGGAAATTTGCTCGGCACGTCCAGCAGCCTTTTTGATACGAATCTACTCACCAGCGGTGAGGCCGGCAGCCAAGTCAATGAGTTCATTGGTTGGAGCGACAGCAGCGGTCGCATCGCTCGCGTGGTCATTCAAGGCAGCGGTCAAGGTGCCTCTTTGGTCATGGATGACCTGACCGTGGATTTCGGGCGCACCGTTCCCGAACCCCAGACCTGGGCTTTGGTGTTGCTGGCGCTGGCATCAGCAGGCTTGGCGCGGAGGCGCCTTTTTAGTTGAGTCTGTGTATGTAACTGATTAATTGATTGCAATGTGGCGGCTGTGAGTGTGCTGCAGCCTGGCAATTGGTTTCCGGCATGACCGGGGAGGCAAGAATGTTTCGAAACCTGCAAAGCTGTGCGAAGGCTTGGAGTGCCAGCACTGCGCGGTGCTTGAGTTTGATGAGCCTGCTGGCCATGACGGCCGCGCAAGCCGGAACCATGGGCCCGCCTTCGGTGACGCCAGACAAGATCACCGCAGGCGCATCGACCGCTGTGACGGTCAGCGTCAGCATCACCGATCCCAAGTACCAGCTGGGCAGTGCCAATGTGCTGCGCGTCAAGGCCGATGGCAGCAGCCAGGTGCTCGGGGCCATGCGCGATGACGGTCAGCAGGGCGACGCTGTGGCCGGCGATCAGGTTTACACCTTGCGGGTGAATCTGCAGGAACCATCGGCCGGTGTGGTCAATCTGCAGGTGTCGGCGGCGTACAAGCAGGAACTCAAGCGCACCTTGTCCGCCTTGCTGCCAGTCACCGTGGAAAGCGCTCAGGCCACCCCGACGGTGACGGGTGCGGCCATCAGCCCCGCTGTGGCGACCGCGGGCTCGGCGCAGAGCGCCTTGGTCACGGCGCGAATCAACGATGCGCGTGTCATTGCAGGCAGCGTGGTGCTGCAAAAGCTCAATGTGAGCAATGCGGTCATCGGCACTCTGGGCAATTTGAACGACGAAGGTCGCGACGGCGATGGCGTCGGTGGTGACAAGACCTTCAGCTTGCGCACTACGGTGCTGGAGAACACGCCCGGCGCGCTGCGCTACCGTGTGGCAGCAGCCTTTCAAGGCTATGGACAAACGGTGTACTCGGAGCCGTTCACGCTGGCGGTCAACGGCACGGCGACCGGTGTCAGCATCAGCTCGCCGGCCAATGGCTCCTACATCAACACCCCGGTCATCACCTTGGTCGGTACCGTTGGGGACGTGACGGCCCAGGTCAAAGTCAATGGCATCGCGGCGCCCTTGAGCGGCAATCAGTTTGCCGTCTCAGTGCCGCTCAATGAGGGCCCGAACACGGTCACCGCAGTCGCCAGCAACAGCAACGGCAGCACCACCTCCTCGTCCATCCAGGTCACCCTGGACACGACCGCTCCGCGCATCGAGATTTACTCGCCGGCGGCCAATGGCACCACGGCGCAGACCACGGCGACGGTCAGCGGCATGGTGAACGACATCGTCGTGGGCACGGTCAACCCCCAGCAGGCGACGGTGACTGTCAACGGGGTGGCGGCCGAGGTGTTGAACCGTACATTCGTGGCGCGCAATGTGCCGCTCAACCTGGGCAGCAATCAACTACAGGCGGTGGCAACCGACCGCGCGGGCAATCGCACCACCATCACATCGACGGTGCAGCGCATTTCGAACACGCAGGCCGGCCTGACCGTGTTGTCGGGCAATGGTCAGTCGGGCCGGGTCGGCACGCAGCTCGCCTCGCCCCTGGTGGTCAAGCTGGTCAACAGCCAGGGGCAGGGCATGCCGGGCAAACCGGTGGTGTTCCGCGTGATTGCTCAAGATGGCTTGGTGAGCCCCAGCGGCAATCCAGGCACAGGCCTGAGTGCGGTGGCCATCAACACGGATGCGCAAGGTCAGGCTCGGGTCTTTTTCCAACTCGGCAGCCGCTCAGGCGCTGGTAACAACTTGGTAGAAGCCAGTGCCTCGGGGGTGAGCACCACGGCGGACTTCTCGGCCAGCGGTCAGCCCGGCCCTGCCAATCTGGTGGTGGTCGATTCGGGCAACAACCAGACGGGCGTGGTCGGTCAACCCTTGCCCTTGCCCTTCATCGCCATCGTCACGGACGCCAACAACAACCGTCTGGCCAATGTGCCCGTCACCTTCGCTGTGAAGGATGGCAATGGCAGTTTCGGCAATGCCGGCGCCACCACCTTGCAGACCACCAGCGATGGCGATGGCCGGGTGGCTGCGACTCTGGTGCTGGGCCCCAACCCCGGCGTCAACAACAATGTGGTTGAGCTGAGCTTTGCCGGCAACCCGGGCTATGCGGCGGCCTTTGCTGCAACTGGCTTGGTACCAGGGCCAGCAAGTGAAACCCGTATTTCCGGCGTGGTGCTCGACAACAGCAATCAGCCCATTCCCGGCGTGACGCTGCGCTTGCTGCAGATCACCCAGGGCAATGCCAGCAACATCCCGCAAGAAATGGCCACAGCTGTGCGCACGGACGCTCAAGGCCAGTTCCTCATGCAGCCCGTACCCGTCGGCATCTTCAAGCTGATGGTAGACGGCGGCACGGCCTCTCGTCCTGGTCTGTGGCCGACCCTCGATTTGGACATGATCACGGTGCCGGGCCAGAACAATGTGCTGGGCATGCCGATCTACCTGCCCGAGCTCAATCCGAGCAATCGGGTATGCGTTAACGAGACCACGGGCGGCACTTTGACGCTGCCTGAGGCGCCTGGATTTGCCCTGCAGATTGCACCCGGCTCGGCCACCTTCCCAGGGGGATCCCGCAGCGGCTGCGTGTTCGTCACGCCGGTCAATATGGACAAAGTGCCCATGTCACCGGGCTTTGGTCAGCAGCCGCGTTTCGTGGTGACCATTCAGCCCGTCGGCACCCACTTCAACCCGCCGGCGCGCATGAGCATTCCCAACGTCGACGGTCTGGCGCCGCGCGCCGTGACCGAGATGTATTCCTATGACCACGACTTGGCCAGTTTTGTGGCCATTGGCTCCGCCACGGTCAGCCCGGACGGCTCCACCATCACCTCGGATGTGGGGGCCGGTGTGATCAAGGCGGGCTGGCATTGTGGTGGCAACCCGAACAGTTCGGGATCGGCGGGGACCTGCGGAATGTGCAAGAAATGTCAAGGTGCTAGCTGCGCACCAGACAATTCTCAAGTCCCCCCGCAAGATTCCCCGACTGATTGCAAAGAGCAATATTGCAGTGGTGGTGGAATTGCAAGTCGAAACAAGGATTCGGAGAAGCCGGAAGATAAATGCAAAGTTTGCAAAAATGGCAAGCAAGAAAATATCGAACTGGATACAACAAACCGTGAGTATTCATATCAATTTAGCCCGTACTCCGGCGGTGTGCAGAAGATCAACGACAGTCTTGAGAAGCTGAAGAAGTTCGGAATTATTGCAACGGTTAATCTTGCTCAGGTGACCGGCAAGCTCTCTGAAAAAGAATGCTGCGGCAAAGATACTGGGAAAGGTAAGGAAATTTCAGGGTCGGTTTCTGCGAATTTCGGCGGATTTAATGTCAAGGGGAAAATTTGGCCAATTGGTCCGATTCCGACATTTGGACCGAAGACAGTCAATATCGTGGGTATCGCCGAAATTACGGTGAAGGCAGAATTTGTCGGTGGAGCGTTTGTTGGTCTGGTCGGCTCTGTAGTCGGTGAGGTGGGTTATCGAAAGAAGGAGTGTTCAGATGACGCAGCTGACCGCGCAGGCTGTACCTTCGCTTCTTTGAATATTCCCCTGACCCCCTCAATTTCTCTGGAGGCCGGCGGAACTGCATCGTTGACGTTCGATTGCATTTTCTGTGACGTTAAACGAACGATCACTGGCGAGGGGAGTCTGGTGCTTGGTGAATTTAGTTGGCCGTTTTATCTGAGTGAAGCTACGTGGAACAAGGAAAAATGTTCTGACGGCCTTGCCGGAGGTGAACTTCAGTGGGATAGCAACGGTAAGCTAAAAGTGCTTGCTAAGATTTCAGGCAGTTACCAGGCAGAGGGCGGCCCTCAGCACAAGTTTGAGCGGACGTTTGAGTTTGTTAGTTGCTCTATCGGTTCTGCTGGTTTGAACTGTGATTGAACTACGGGAATGATATGAATTCTTCGTTGTGGTGGAAACTTTGTGGGGCTCTTTCAGTCGCGGTTTTTTGCGGATCTGTCGCGCAGGCTGCCAATTCTGTGATTTCTATTCCACTAGTGATTCAAAGTGAAGTTGGCCCAATAAGAACCGTCGGCTGTTTAAGTTTTGCCGGGAGGAAATTTGGCGACAGAGTGTGGTGGATTGACTCGGCTGCTGCCTCTGAGGGTCAGGAGTTTGCTGACTTGATATCGTCTATTTCCGCGAAAGACTCTGCAAGGTTTCGGAGTTTGTTGGATCGGACATGGGCGAAGTCAATTGAGAAAGTTGGCGAGCAAGAGAGTGCACTATTCTCGCAGTTTCAAAGTGCGCGAGTTCTTAAAGTGCCGATTGCGGCAAACTTTGGTGCTGAAAGACTCTATCTGGCTTGGATAGAGTTTGGATCCAAGGCTGCATGGGTGCCCTTCTATTTTGTCAAAGGCGAGGATGGTCGTTTTCGATATCTGCCTGAGCGAAGCGATAACAAGATGGCGTCGTTGATGCTTGATTGGGCGCGTGCCGGGAGATCTCCAGCTGTTTTGAATTATTGCGCTGACGGTTCATCTGCTGGGTTTCGGTCCAGTCTGCCCTTGGCAACATTGGTGAGTGGAGACTCGGTTGCCAAGTTGGGTATTCCTGATGTGGGGGATGAATCTGCGCTTAATTCCAGTTCGGCAGTCTCTGGGGCGCTTGCTCTGGTACGGCAGGCCCAGGTGGCTGCTCAGGCTAGAGAATTTGAAAAGTACATTAATACATATTCTCTGCCGAGCAAAGATGGCATGCGGGCTTGGTGGTCTGGCGCGGATTCAGATGCACGTGAACGGTTCTTTAATGCTTGGGATGCGGCGAAAGTTCATGCCTGGGTTGATTTGTCGCCGATCACTGTCGTTATTTTAAATATTGGGCCAAAGCAGTTTAGATCAGTTTATGTTTTGAATCAGAATGGGCGTAGCGAGCTATTGAATATGTCCTTTGTTGCAAATGCGGACAGTCTGCTTAAGCTGCCTTCGTCTCCATTATTGGTCAGGGCAAACGAGCGTAATTTTGTAAAGAGCCTGCGCCTTGAAAAGTAAGGTCAAAATCTCGCTTCGTTTTGCGCTGTATGGGTGGCAAGGCGTCAGTTGGAATCTTATGGAACGGTGTGAAACATGAGCGCATCCAAACGAATTCAAGTTGCGCTGCGCTTAGGTGCAGTTGTTCTGTGCGGTTTGACCACCTTCTCGGTCTTAGGTCAAACGCCGTCCTCTTCCCTGAACGAAAACTGCACGATTAGCGTCCTCAACCGCAATGTGCAAGCCAAGGCCGACGGAACCTGGGTGCTGCCCAATATCCCGGCCAACTTTGGTACGGTGCGGGCGCGAGCCACTTGTGTGAATGGTGGCGTGACGACCTATGGCGAGTCGGCGGCCTTCACGATTCCGGCCAATGGTTCGGTGAATTTGCCGCCCATCACCCTGGGCCCGACCACGCCGATTCCGACGTCCGTGCAGGTGTCTGCGCCGGTCACGACCTTGCCCGCGGTGGGTGCCTCGACCCAGTTGCGTGTGCTCGCCACTTTCCCCAACGGTGGTGCGCAGAGCGACATCAGTGCGTCCAGTGCTGGCACCAGTTATGTGGTCAGCAATCCAGCCATTGCCACGGTCAGTCCGGATGGATTGGTGACTGCGGTTCGCAGCGGTGTGGTGGTGGTGCAGGCCAGCAATGAAGGTACACAAGGCCTGTTGCAACTGCGGGTGGCATTCACTGGTGCCGACAGTGACGGGGATGGCATCCCGGACGAGGAAGAGCTTCGACTCGGCACGGATCCGAACAATCCGGCCGATGCCTTGCTGGATTTGGACCACGATGGCCTGAATGCGCTGGAGGAGTTCCGCGCGGGCACCGATCCGCGCAATCCCGACAGCGACGGCGATGGCATCTCGGACGGCGATGAGCTCAAGTGCACGCGAGGCTTCTGCACCAACCCCTTGGTGGCCGATACCGA
>NKIM01000089.1 GCA_002255955.1 Burkholderiales bacterium PBB2
GGATGCCAGTATCGTGGCCGCATTTAAGGTGTTGCGCAACAGCGGAGAACTGTCCGCAATCATGAATAAATATGAAATGTCTATAGACCGTTGAGGATCCAACTCCTTCAAGTCACGGGCGTAAATGCCTAGCCATGGAGAGTCGGAGCGCTTTGAGAGCCCAATCGCCGTGGCCCAAGAATTTTTACTTTCATTGCTGGGACAGTTAATGGAGCTGAAGGAATATGCCCCGGAATTCGCACACTGGAACGCCTCAAACCAGTATTTCGGGAATGTCCCGTCTTGCTACGCACTTGAATCAAGAAGGTATCAATCGAAGAACTACTTCCGCAAGCCAATGGCAGTTACCAGCTTTGGTAAATTGCTTGCTTTGAAGTTGGCATCAACTCATGGGTGCGTATGACTCCTTTAGAGCAAGCCGATGACAAACTGCTATGCCCGCTTCGGGCCTCAAGTTGCCCGTCGCGATAGCGCTCAGCTTCAACACTTTGGCGTCACGCGGGTGGCCTGCTTTGCATCGAAGCGGCTGAAAGAGTATCAGCTCAAATTGGTGCCTTTTGGAGACGCTCTCCGAGGCATGTTTCCATGGGAATGTGCAAGCCAACGCTGAATGGACTCAGGACTTCGTCGACAATAAATGCGAGTACCCCATCTCAATCGGCAGAAGCGGTGCGCGCCGATAACGGACTGCATCTGAAGAAGCCATCAGAAAGAGGACTATGAACCAACCACCCGCAAGCGCTCGAACACGCAACGTCATACAGACTGAGTCGGAACTCCGGGCACTGATTGGGGAGCCCGCACAGTTAACCTGCGCCAAGATCAGCAATCGACTGAATGCAATGACGCGCGTGTATGTAGAGCGCTCGCCGTTCATTTGCATTGCCACAAGCGACCTCTCCGGGAATTGCGACCTCAGCCCCCGGGGCGACCCGGTTGGTTTTGTTCGAATACTGGACGACCGAACGCTGCTGATTCCTGAGCGGCCGGGCAACAGGATTGCGGACTCTTTGCGCAATATGCTGGCCAACCCGCACATCGGTGTGCTCTTTTTTGTACCGGGTGTCAGCGACACGTTTCGCGTGAATGGCCGCGCCACCCTGATTACGGATGAAGCGCTGCTGGAGCCCAGCGCGGTAGAAGGGAAAGTGCCTCGGCTGGGCATCCTGGTCGATATCGACGAAGCCTATACCCAATGCTCAAAGGCATTTCTACGATCGCACTTCTGGGATTCCGCGCGCCATATCGACCCCTCCACGATGCCCACCGGCGGCCAGGTTCACCGGGCAATCCAGGGCGCGCATTTTGATGCTGACGGGTACGACCACGAACGAAGTGAACGCTACAAACGCCGCGAAGGGTTTTACTAATCTTTGCAGTAGCGGATACTGACCTCTAACGTTGCAACACACTCCACACCATGGCACGAGAACTCACCCGCGCGACGCTAAAGATCATCCTTCCAGGCCTGGTGGCAGGGGGGCTTTGCGGTGCCGCAGTGGGTTTGGGTGTCGTCCCGCCAATTTTCGGGATAGCGGCCGCCATTGGCGTGGGTCTTGCCGTCGGCTTTATGGTCCTGCGCGTGCGGCGCAGATACAAAAATGTGCAATCAACGGATGGCACCGCACGCTGACCCTTGACTAGCTGTAGGGCGCAGCATTGAGGCTACCTGCCCTTGAACGGCGCACACTAATTTGCTATCAAAACAGAAGCTGCTCCCGCACTATCCACGGGCTGAACGGCACACTGGGCACTTAAATCCATTTCAGAACCCGCCCAAAACGTGCTACAACCCGTCTCCTACCGTTTTGCCAAGCCCTTGGCCCACCTATTCCATTGTGA
>NKIM01000054.1 GCA_002255955.1 Burkholderiales bacterium PBB2
CGTGCTGGCCCTGCGCAGCGCCAGCGCCGCCCTGGAGCGCCTGACCCGCGCAGCCCACGAGCTGTTCGAGAAAAGCCTCTACATCGCCGACTACCAGGACTTTCTGCGCCAGGCCGAACAGCGCCGGCCGGCCTGCCCACAGGGCGCCCTGCCCGCACCCGCCCAGCCCGGCACGATACGGGTGGAGGACCTGAGCTTTGCCTACCAGCCGGGGCGGCCGGTGCTGCAGGCCGTCAACCTGGAAATCCAGGCCGGCCAGACCGTGGCCCTGGTGGGCGAGAACGGCAGCGGCAAGACCACCCTGGCCAAGCTGCTGGCCGGGCTCTACCAGCCCGACCGAGGGCGCATCTGCTGGGACGGCCAGGACATGGCCGGCTTCGAAGCCGAGAGCCGCGCCGAGCGCATCGCCATGGTGCTGCAGGACCCGGTGCGCTGGCCGCGCAGCGCCCGCGACAATGTGCGCATCGGCCGCCACACTCGCCCGGATCCCGAGGACCGCGCCCTGCGGGCCGCCGCCCGCAGCGCCCGCGCCGACGAGGTGGTCGCCGGCCTGCCGCAGGGCTGGGACACGGTGCTGTCGCGTTACTTCCGCGGTGGCCAGGACTTGTCGGGCGGCCAGTGGCAACGCCTGGCGGTGGCGCGCGGCCTGTTCCGCGATGCGCCCCTGGTGATCTGGGACGAGCCCACCGCACCGCTCGACGCACGTGCCGAGGCGGCCGTCTACGACTCGCTGCGCCAGCTGGCCGCGGGCCGGACCGTGGTGCTGATCACCCACCGCCTGGCCAGCGTGCGCGCGGCTGACCGCATCTTTTTTATGGAGCGCGGCCGCCTGGTCGAACAAGGCCGGCACGAGGAATTGATGGCCTTGAACGGCCGCTATGCCGAGCTGGTGCGCTTGCAAAACACACTGCACGCCCTGCCGGACGCGGGTGGCGCGACGACCCGTGGCTGAGGCGCGCAGCGTGCAGGATCTCGATTGGGCGCCGCTCTTGCAGCGTTGGCAGGGCCATGTGTTCGCGCCCGGCGAGCGGGGCGAGATCGGCGTGGGCAAGCAGCTGGCCGCTGCGGGCCGGCCCTTGCCGACATCGGCGCTGTGGCTGCGTGCCCGCAGCGAGAGCGATGTGCGCCGGGCGCTGGAGTTTCTGGCCCGCCACGAGCAGGGCTTTGCGGTGCGCAGCGGTGGCCATTGCTTTGCCGACCTGTCCAGCCATGCCGAGGTGGTGCTGGACCTGAGCGAGCTGCGCCGCATGGAGCTGAACCTGCAAGGCCTGCGCGCCGGGCCGGGCGTCGGCGCCAGCGAGGCCAGCGCCTTCCTGACCTCGCGCGGCCGCCTGCTGCCCACGGGCGGCTGCCCCGGCGTGGCCCTGGGCGGCCTGTCCCTGGTCGGCGGATTTGGCCTGCTGGGCAGGCGCCACGGCCTGGTCTGTGAGCAGGTTCAGGCCCTGCGCGTGGCCCTGCCCGGCGGCGATCTGGTCGAGGCCAGTGCAAATCACCATGCCGATCTGTTCTGGGCCTTGCGGGGCGCGGGCGCCGGGCAGTTCGGCGTGGTCACCGAGCTGCTCTTCGACACCCAACCGGCCCAGGCCCTCAACGTGGTCCATGCACGCTGGCCCTGGGACTGCGCAGCGGCCGTGATCGAGGCCTGGCAGGCCTTGGCGCCGGCGGCAGACCCGCGCGTGAACCTGGAGCTGGCCCTGAGCGCGGGCGATGACCCCGAGGACGCGGACGAGGGCCCGCCACAGATCGAGCTGTTCGGCGTGGTGCTGGCGGATGCCGAGGCGGTGCCGGCCCTGCTGGCCCCGTGGCGCCGCGCCCTGGGCTCCCTGGCCGAGGCCCTGTGCGAATGGCGCCTGCCGGCCGCCGCCGCGGCCAGCTATCTGTGCGGCCGGCTTGACCGCCGCTGCGAGCCCGCCTGGCAACCCAGCCAGCCCTACCGAGAACACGGCTACCAGTTCACCAAATCCGGTTTCTTCGCGCAGCGCCTGCCGGCCTCGGCCATCGCAGAGCTGCTGGCCCACTTCGCCGCCGACCGGCGCTATGCCCAACACCGGGAGCTGGAGTTCATCCCCTGGGGCGGTGCCTACACCGGCGCTTGCACCGGCGCTGAGACCCCCACTTCAGGCAAGCGCCCGCAGGCCGACTGCGCCTTCAGCCACCGCGACGCGCAGTTCATGGTCCGCCACACCGCGGTGGTGGGTGCACGCTCCAGCGCCGAGCTGCGCGCCCACGCGCGACGCTGGGCCCAGGCCTCACGGGCGACCGTGGCCACAGCGGGCAACGGCCGGGTCTACCAGGGTTATGCCGATCTGGAGCTGCCGCAATGGGCCCAGGCCTACTACGGCGCCGATCTGCCGCGGCTGCGTGCGCTCAAGAGTCGGCATGACCCGTGGATGCTGATGCACCATGCCCAGGCCCTCACGCCGAGCTTTCAGGACCTGCCCACCCGCTGAGCCCGAGCCGCGCCGCGCCGCGCCGAAGCAAAGTAAAAAAGCAGCCCGCAGGCTGCTTGTGTGATGAGGCGTTGAGGAAGGAGCGCTTCAATCAGTCCGCACGACGGCCACGGCGCGCAGCCAGGCCCACGGCAAACAGTCCCAGGGCCATCAATCCGTAGGTGGCGGGCTCGGGCACCGGGGCGCTGATGACGCTGCCGGGGCCGGTGACGGTCAGGCTGTAAGCGCCAAAGTCAGCGGGATCGAAACCGGTGGTGATGAAGAAGTAGTTGGTGCCGGCCGTCAGATTGACGCTGAAGCCCGACAAGCCAATGCTGGGCCGGTCGTCATTGCCAATCACGCCGTTGACCAGGGGCGTGGCCGCGTTGAAAGCGTCTTTGTAGACGAAGGTGAAGTTGTCCCAGCTGGCCGCAGCGGTGTTCAGAAAGTCGTAGGCACCGGTCACCGACACGGTGAAGGGCAGCACCTCGTACTTGACGCCGGTGCCCGCCACCGACAGACCCGAGAAGCTGGCGAAAGGTCGGTTCCAGATGGCGCCGTTGCTGGTGTCGCCGGTGAACACTTCGGCCTGCGCGCCCGCGGCGGCGCAGATCAGGGCGGCCGCCAGGGCCAGGCGATGGAGCGGGGCGTGAGCGCGCCGCGAGTCGGAGCAGGTGCGGGTGAACATGGTGATACGGTCCCTTGCAGTCTTGCTGTTGTGGTCGGTCGCACCCGGAACGAAGAAGAGATCGGGCGCGCCGGAATGAACACATCTCAAGCCCGGCCGGCACAGCGCCGAAAGCACAGCGTCGGTTGAACTTGCGATTTCATGCTATGCCCGGGAGACCATCAGCTGGGAGGGCGGATGCCCGCAGCGCCAGCGCGCCACGTCACGCGAAGCAGCTTCTGGCAAACCCTAGGGGTCCGACCTGGGATGGCCGCATGCAGGAGCGCGAAGACCGAGAACCCGCGCCTCGACAAGGCCCGGGTGGTTCAACGCCCTTCAGCCCCCGGCTGCTTCGCGCGCACGCTGCTGGCGCACGCGGTCGACATAGGTTTCGGCGCGGGCCAGCTCGGTCTTCAGGATGGCATTGTTCTGGCCCATCACATCGATGGCCTTGGCGCGGAAGTTGTCCATCGCATCCATGGCCTGGAAGGTCTGGTCGAACATCTCTTTCATCTTGGCTATGCCCAGCATGGGGTTCTGCGCGAACTGGGTGGTTTGCTCGACATGCTGGTTCAGCGCGCGGCCGGTCTCACTGATCAGATTGCCGATGGTGGCGTTGACACCTTGCAGCATCTCCATCACCTGAATCTGATTGCCGGTGGCGCGCGCCACGGTCTGAGCCACGGCCAGGGCGCTCATGCCGGTGGTGGCGACACGGGTGCAGCCGTTGATCATTTCCCGGCCGGTCTTCTTCAGCACATCCAGGGCCAGATAACCGTTCACGCAGACGGCTTGCTGGGTCTGGATGTCCTGCAGGTTCTGGCGCGCGTAAAACAGCACCTCCTGGCGCAATGCCTGTGCGCGCTGCGGGTCGCTGAGCTCCAGGGCCTGCACCTTGTCGGCCAGCTGGCTGTCCAGGGCGCCGGCAAAGCGCGCGGCCGCGGCGAGCTTTTGCATCGCGTCCCAGAGCTTGGCGCGGGTGGCCTCGATGTCGATCACATCTTTTTGCATGTCATCGCGGGCGGCGTAGAGCTGGCCCATCGAGGTCTTGAGCTGCTCGGCCGCGCTCTGGTACTTGCGGAAATAGGCTTCCAGCTTGTTGCCGAAGGGAATGATGCCCAGCAGCTTGCGCGGCTGCAGCAAGTCGCCATCAGCGCCGGGGTTGAGCTCGTCCAGCTGGGCGCGGATCTCGGCAATCGCCTTGTAGGCCGGCGTGTCCTCGATGCCGGCGAAATTGCGGTTCATGAAGCGGCCCTGCATCAGCGAGGACGCATTGGAGATCTCCTCTTTGCCCAGGGCGAAGGCGCTGTCCAGGCGCTGTTTGAAGGCTTCGCTGTGCAGGTCTTCGCGGGCCAGGGCGTCGATGAACTGCAGCACCTGGGCGTCGACCTGCTGGGCCAGCTCGGGCTTGAGCGGCACGGCCTCGCGCGCGGCCTCGGCGGCCACCGGGTGGATGACCTCGGGCGGCTGCAACTGGAAGGCGGGCGTGGCCGTGCTGGTCGGGGCGGACGGAGAGTTCATGGCTTGCGCTCCTCGGGGGCGGTGTTGAGTGCCGGGGCGTCCAGGCCTTGCGGGCCGAACTTCTGACTCAGGAAATTGGAATGGACGAGAAAGGCGTGGGCATCCTGCGCTGCCAGATCGTCACCCAGCTGCAGCACTTTGGCTTCCAGCTCGGCCAGGGTGTCGGCGAAGGTGGCTTCGGCGGTCTTGCCGTTGTCCAGGATCTTGCGGCTGGCAAATGCCGCGGGAATCGACAGGTAGGTGTTGAGCGCCTCGGGCAGGTAGCGGATGGCGATGTGGCGCGCGTGAAAACTGTCCTGCAGTGAGAGATTGCCCTTGCTGCGCTCCCACTGCTGCAGCAGGCCATCGAGCGCGCTGCACAGGGCCAGCACGCGGCCCTGCAGGGCCGGCGGAATGCGCTGCTCGGGGTTGTACTCGGTCAGGCGGCGCACACCCTCGAGCGCGCGCTCCATGGCCTCGCGGGCATCGCCCTCGTCGCTGAACTGCAAGGCCTCCCAGGCCGGCTCGCGGCGGGACGGAAAGCCCCACCAAAGCCCGCCGATGACAAAGCCAGCGCCATAGCCCAGAGCTGCCACACCGAGGCCCCAGCCAGCCCCCAGCAGGCCCGCGGCCTTGAGCAGCAGCACCCCACTGGCCAGGCCCAGGCCGCACCAGTTGGCCGGCGAGGCCACGAGCCGGAACACGACGGCTGCGAGCCCCATCACTGATACGCCCGGATGTCCTTGAACACGCTGTACAGCGGCGTGCGGCGGGCATCAAACACGCGGCCGCCGGTGGTCTTGACCAGCGCCTTCAGCTCAGCCTCGTTGGCCTCGCCAAAGACGACGACGAACACCGGAATCGCGCGCACGTCCTCGGGCAGGGCCAGGTAGTCGCGCTCGAACTGCGCCAGTGAGCGGCCCTTGTTGACCTCGCCATCGGTGAAAGCCACGACCGAGTACTGATAGCCAGGGTGCTGGTTGCGCTGCTCCAGCATCTGGGCCAGGGCCAGGTAGACCGCGTCGTAGAGCGCGGTGCCGCCCTTCATGCGCAGCTCGTCGGCGGTCTGGCGCACCTGGGCCAGCACCTGCTGCTTGGTCTCGCTGTCGGCCTGCTCGGCCACGCCGCGGCCGGCCTTGCTGGCGGCCGGCACCTCGAAGGGCTGCAGCTCCCCGGGCCGGTCCGAGAAGGGCAGCAGCCAGAGCCGCTCGCGGTTGCTGAGGCGGGCGATGCGACCGGTCAGCGAGGCATCGGCACCGGCGATGTAGTGCAGGGCTTCGACCAGCTGCTGGCGCCGGCCGCCACCGGCCATGCTGCCGCTGGTGTCGAGCACAAAGGTCGAGGCAATCGGCGTGCGGAACTCGTTGAGGTAGGCGGCGATCAGACCATCGGCCAGCGCCCGGTCGGGCGAGAAAGGCAGCTCGACCTGCAGACCCTGGCGCGGCAGCACATCGGCCACGCGCTCGTTCAGCTCGGGTTTGATCGGGCGGCGCAGGGTCTGGCGCGCCAGCCAGAGCTGGGCCGGCTCGCTCTTCAGATACTCGGCCACCTTGAGGTAGTCGGCTCGCTTGGCCTCGTTGAGCAGCATGAAGGGGTAGTCGGCCGTGCTGACGCCCTCATGCGGGTAGATCAGGGTCAGCTTCTCGCGCAGCTTGCCCGAGGCATTGAGGCTGAGCAGCCAGCTCTCGTAATTGATGAAGGCGTTGACCTTGGGGCCCTGCTGCAGGATGAACTGCTCGGAGAGATAACTCGAGTTGTCACCGGGCACCTTGTAGCCCTTGAGAAAATCGGCAATGGCGCCGCGGTCGACATCGGCGGCGCTGAGGGCTTCGGACTTCTGGCTGGCCGCAGCCACGACCCCCATCAAGGCCATGAAGCCCTGGTTGGAGGTGGCGGGGTTGGACAGGGCATAGCGCAGCTGGCCCGCCTTGGCTGCGGCGGTGATGTCCTTCCAGGTCAGCTTGAGATCGGGCCTGTCCCAGCCCTGCTTGCGTGCATCGGACTCGCTGACGCCGATGGCGATCGGCGAGAGCATGATCTTCTCTTGCAGCTTGACCCGGCCCTGGCCCTGCGGGCTGGACAGCAGGTATTTGGCATTGGCGAACCAGGCGGCATCGCTCTTGGCCTCGCCGCTGAGCACGGCCTCGGTGCTCTCCATGGTGCCGCCGAACTTGAGCTTCAGGCGCACGCCGGTGGCCTTGCGCACCATCTCCTGCAGCGGCTCCACATCCTTGAGGTCACTGGTGGCGAGCACCGTGAAATCCTCCGCTGCGGACTCCAGCTTGGGTGCGTCGGCAGCCGGCGCTGCCGGCTCGGCCTTGCGTCCGCAGCCGGCCGTGGCCATCAAGAGCGCACTCAAGGACGCCAGGCCCAAGCCTCGAAGCCAAGGCATTGTGTTCACGCAGATCATTGCGCCATCTCCTGGGCCACCACCTCGATCATCTCGGCCATCAACTCGAACGAGGGCGGGTCCACCACCTGGGTCAGGCGCGGCTCCACGCCCAGGCCTGTGGCCTGCACGGTCTTGACGAAGCGGGCCGTGTCGGCGATGCGGAAACCGTACTCGACCGCAATGCCCTGCAGCTCTGCATCGTTGGCCAGCAGCTCGCCCAGGGCTTTGGCCCGCTCGTTCAGCGAAACGAACACCACCTTGTTGACGATGGTGGGCTGCGGGTAGAGCAGCACCATGTCGGCGCTGACGCCCTGCTTGGCCAGGGCATGGCTGACCAGCTGGTTCTCGTAGATGAAGGCCAGCGGCGTCTTGCCCATGCCGATGGCCACATAGTCGTCGAAGTTGCCGTTGACGTAGTTCTCCTGGTAGCCCTGGCGCTTGAACAGCTCGGCGAGCTTGAGCGCGGTGGCGCGGGCGGTGGGCCGGTCCGTCACCACATCGCCGTTCAGGGCCTGGCTGGTCAGGGCCAGATACATGGCGCCCGAGTTGCTGCGGCGCAGGTCGGTGGTGGACACCAGCACGCTGCGGCTGACCTCGTAAGCGCCGGCGTCCTTGAGCTCTTTCCACTTCTTCTTGGCCAGCATCAGCTGGGTCAGCGCCGCCATGTCCAAGCCGTAGACCTTGGGCGACAGCGGCTTGGCCAGGCCGTTGGCCACCAGGATGCGCGCCACCGGCTCCCAGGAGGCGATCACCATCGGTGTGTGGAAGGGTGCGAGCTGGGCCACCGGCAGATTGGCCTTGCGGGCGGCGTCGACCACCTGGTTGGCGGCCACCACGCCGGAGGGGAAGAAGAAATCCGGTGCGCCGCTGCGGCCGGCGCCGTCGAGCTTAGCCGCCATGTCACGGCTGCCGACCCGGGACACGCTGACCGGCAGGCGCGCCGCGGCCAGGCGCTGGATCACGCGCGGGTCTTTGAAAAAGGGTTCGACATCGAGGGCGATCAAGCCCTGCAGCGGCTGCAGCGCCGCCAGCTCAGCGGCCTCTTGCTGGGCCTGGCGCTCTTGCTTCAGATCGGCCTGCTGGCCGCGCAGGGCCACAAACAGGCTGCCGCCAAATGCGGCGGCCACCGCCACCGTGATCAGGGTCCGCTTGGTCTTGGAGATCGCAGCCACAGTCCTCCCAGGCTTGTTCGTTCAAACGCCGTTTGCTTTGCTTTGCTTCACTTTGAATTGCGCGAAATATAGACGCAAAGCAGGGCGCCGGACGCGCGTCATGACCCTGACCTGCGGCGGCAATCCCACATGAAGCGATGCCACGAGCGCGTCTTCGACGACTTCATGGCCGTCGTTGAGAATCGGGGGCAGCGCTGTCTTTGGACCCAGCCCGGCGGGCCACGGCCCGACTGAAGGCGAGGCCGGTGCAACGGGCTCCGGGCATCGGCTGACTGACAATGCCGCCATGCACCGGCCCCTGCCCGACACCTCGCCATCGCCCTCACCTTCAGACACCCGAGAGCTCGCGCTGCGGCGCTGGCTCGGTGGCTTGGCCGCTGCGGCTGGATTGACGCTCTGTGGGGGGCTGGCCTTCTGGGTCTTCGGCCCCAAAGGCCTGCGGGTGGACCAGGTGGCCAAGACCTGGCGGCTGGAGATCGAGGTGGAGCGCCTGACCGTGGAAACCGGCAGCGGCTGGTGCGATGAACTGCCCCCATCCGCCCAGGTCTTGAACCGCCGCCGGCTGGAGAGCGACCCCAGCGGCCAGCGCCAAGGTGAGCTTGAGCATTGTCACTACCGCGCGCCGCAGTGGCGCGTGTCCTACCTGGCGCAGCGCCAAGGCCGGGCTCCCGAGCCACCGCAATGGCCCAGCCCTGAGCTGCGCCCAGGCGACCCGGCACGCCAAGGCCTGGGCGAAGAACGTCTGGGCAAGCGACAGAGTTTTTACGAACTGCAGCTCCAATCCAGCGACGGCCGGGCCTGGAGCTGCCGGCAAAGCCTGGCGGACTGGCAGGCCCGGCCGGCGCAAACCCGCTACCGGGTGCAGGTGGATCGCTTCGGCGTGGCCAACTGCGCCAGCCTGCCGCCGCTGGCGCCTCTGCCGCCGCGGCCCGCTTCAGAGCCCGGCCAACGCGCCTGAGCCTCCGCTGCACTCGCGCGTGTTGTGCACCTGCCTCTTTTCGCGGCAGGGCAAGAATCTCCCTTTGGCATCAAGCACTTGGACGCCCCGCCCGCAGCTTGCCCACGGACTTGTCCACAGCAGGCGGGGACAAAGCCGCAGGGTCTGCTTCGGAGGCTGAAGCGGCCTGCCGTGGCTCGACCGGATGCGCCACCGAACGCCCGCTTCGACGCCGCCACCACAGCAAGGTCGCGGCCGACAAGCCCAACAAGCAGCAGAGGGCCACGCCCTGCCAGCTCAAGCTCAGCACCGAGCCCAAGGGATGCACCCAGGCGCCGCCGTCCAGGAAGGCCAGCGGCAGCATGAGCAGGCAAATCAGAAGCGGCATGGTCGGCTCCGGCGGTCAATGCAGGTTCAAGCGGTCAGTGAGGCGGCTTCATCCCCGATGACGCCGCAATGCCTGCATCATGAAAGCCGGTGCCCGGACTGGCTACTGTCAAAGTCTGCAATTCCACGCGGGCGCGTCAGCCAGCCGGCCAGCGGGCGGGCGCTCACCAGAGCAGACCCAGCATGGCCGCGCGCACGACGGCGCTGGTCTTGTTGTTGGCCTCGAGCTTGGCCACGGCGCTGTTGACGTGGAAGTTCACCGTGCGCTCCGAGATGGCCAGGATTTGCGCGATCTCTGCGGAGGTCTTGCCCTCTGCACTCCAGCGCAGCACCTCGACCTCGCGATCACTCAAAGGCTCATGCGTACGCGCCGCCTCGATATCGCTGGCACAGGCACGCATCCAGGCGTGGCTGCGATGGACCAGCCATTTCATGCGCTCTTCCTTCTCAATCAGTTCCTCGGCCATGATGGCCGGGCCGGAGCGGGCCAGCACCAGCATGCTGAACACCCCTTCCGGGTCGCGCATGGACTGGGCCCAGCCATGGCAGACGCCATGCGCCTGGGCCTCACGCCACAGCTCCGGCACGGCCTGGAACAAGGCCTCACTCCAGAGCACCGGCTCGGCGCTGCGCATGCCATGGGCGACCGTCGGGTCGATCTCCAGATAGCCCTGCGCCTGGTAGCGTGCCTGCCAGGCGGCTGGGTAGTTGCTGAAGAACACGGTGCGCGGCGCCGTGATCGGCAGCGGCAAACGCAAGCCGTGGGTGCAGAACTCAAAGCCCAGCTCTTGCGCCTGCGCCGCAATCTGCTCGAAGCGCTGGCGCGCCACAGCCTCCGTCGCCGGTCTTGCGGGCGAAGAGGAGTTGTCGGCGGGGAGTTCAGCTGGCATGGCAGGCGGACGGGCGAGAGGGCGAGAGGGCGGGAGCAAAGGCAAGGAGAGAAACGAACCACCGAGCAGGGGTCCGGGCACGGGACCTGCGAGATCCCTTCGCCGCGGGTCGCCAGCCTAGCGCAGCCCCCCTCGAACGCCCATCCGCGCCGACCCTGGCTCGCCACCCTGCCCCAAACCCTGCCCCAAACCCTGCCCAATTCTTGAGCAATGCGAGGCAAGTCCTCTGAAATCAAGCACTTGCGACAGGCACCCGCAGCTTGCCCACGCATTTATCCACAGGCGGTGGGGACAGATCCAGATCACCTGTGCCCCGCTGAAGGATCGGCATCAAAAAAAGGCCCGGCTCCTTTCGGAACCGGGCCTTGCTTGACAAGACTTGCAGTCAGACCTGCAGATCAGCGGGTGGTGGCCTTGAAGGGCACGACGTAGCCACCGATGTTGACCAGCGCCGTGGTGGTGGTCAGCGGCGCACTGCTGCTGCGCACACGCACGCGAATCGATTGACCTTTGCGTACCGTGCCCGGTGCGCTGGTAAAGGCGGCGCCGGCGATGCTGTATTCACCGTTTTCCACACTGATCGGGGCGTCGGTGTTGATACCCCAGATGCCGGCCGAGGACGAAGACACCCAGGTGTCCGGCAGCACATTGGTGGCTTCGGTGAAGGCAAAGGCATCCGGCACGGCGTCTTCGGCCACAGTGACCACATCGAAGTTGCCGCTGACGCCACCGATGGTGACCACGGCACGCTTGGTTGCCAGGAAGGTGCTGCTGCTGGTGACCCGGACGCGGATGCCTTGCGCATTCAACACGGTGCCGGGGGCGCTGGTGAAGGCGCCACCGCTGATGCTGTACTCACCGCCTTCGATGGTGATGGGCGTCGGTGCGTTGATGCCGTTGACGGTGCGGGTCGAGGACACGACAGCCGTGTTGGGCAGCACTCCGGAGATGGTGTCGAACGAGAACGCAGTCGGCACGCGGTCGGCCGCGGCGGTGGTGACGTCAAAGCGGGCAGTGAAGCTGCCCACGCTCAAGGTCACGCTCTGGCTGGCCAGGTAATCCGGGCCGGTGGTCAGGCGCACGCGCACGGACTGGCCATTGGTGATGGTGCCCGGAGCCGAAGTGAAGGCGCCGCCGGCGATGCTGTACTCGCCACCGACCACGCTGATCGGCGTGGCGGTGTTGATGCCGCCCACCACCTTGCTTTCCGACACGACCACGGTGCCGGGCAAGGCGGTGGTGTTGGCCAGGAAGGCGAAGGCGGTCGGCGTGGTGTCGGGCGCTGCGGTCGTTGCCGTGAAGCTGCCGCTCACGCCACCCACATTCAGGCTCACCGTGCTGGAGGTGGAGTGCTGGCTGCTGCTGGTTACGCGCACACGCACCGACTGCGCATTGCTGACCGTGCCGGCTGCGCTGGTGAAGGCGCTGCCATTGATGCTGTATTCACCGCCCGAGACGCTGATCGGCGTCGGCGCATTGACACCGGTGATCACCACCACCGGCGAGGTGATCCAGACACCCAGGTCCACATTGTTCAGGCTGGCGAAGCTGAAAGCCGCGGGCGTGGTGTCCACACCCGAGGTGGTCACCGCGAAGCCGGCCGTCACACCGCCGATGTTCAGCACCGTGGTGTTGGTCGCGCCGTAGCTGGCGCTGCTCAGCTGACGCACACGCACGGTCTGACCCGACAGCACCGTGCCGGGTGCGCTGGTGAAGGCGCCGCCGTTGATGTTGTACTCACCACCGGTGACACTGATCGCGGCCGGGCCGTTGATGCCGCGCACGATCACGCCCGCCGAAGCGGTCTGGGTCGACAGCGCGGCACCGGTCACCGCGGGGAAGGCAAACGCGTCCGGCGCGGTGTCCAGATTGGCTGTGGTGACATTGAACACGGCGTTGACCGTGCCGATGGTCAGCGTGGCGCTGGTCGTCTCGCCATAGCCCGCCGCACTGTTGACACGCACGCGCAGGGTCTGACCCTTGGCAACCGTTCCCGGCGCCGAGGTGTATGGCGCGCCCGCGATGCTGTACTCACCACCCACGATGCTGATCGGCGTGGCGGTGTTGACACCCCAGACACCGATGCTGTTCGAGATGATTTGTGTGTTCAGCGCCGCGCTGGCCACCGGCGTGAAGGCGAAGGCGTCGGGGGTGACGTCTTCGGCCATGGTGGTCACGTTGAAGGGGACGCTGAGCGTGCCCACCGTCACCACGGCCGTCTTGGTGCTGCCGAAGCTGGTGCTGGACAGCAGGCGCACGCGCACACCCTGACCGTTGGTCACAGTGCCGGCTGCGCTGGTGAAAGCGCCGCCGCTGATGCTGTACTCACCGCCCACCACCGAGATCGGCGTCGGGCCGGTGACGGTGATGGTGGCCGTGCCCGAAGACACCAGGGTGTTCAGGGCTGCGTTCGCCTCCGGATTGAAGACGAAGGGCTTGACGTCGCCGCTGGCGGCCACGGTCGTGGTGTTGAAGCTGGCCGAGAAGCCGCCCACCACCACGGTCACGCCGCGGGTGGTCGAGTTGGCATTAGCGCTCATCACGCGCACGCGCAGTACCTGGCCCGCCAGCACCGTGCCCGGGGCACTGGTGAAAGCGCCGCCATCAAGGCTGTACTCGCCACCGGTAACCTGGATCGGGGCCGCGGCTTCGATACCGGCGATGGTCGCCGGCGCTGACACCACCCAGCTGTTCAGGGCCACATTGGTGGCGCTGGCGAAGCTGAAGGCATCGGGTGTGACGTCCTTGTCCGTCACCACCACATTGATCGACTTCTGCGCGCTGTCGCCGCGGTCATCGGTCACGGTCAGCTGCACGGTGTAGGTGCCGGCTGCAGCGTAGCGGTGGCTGGCCGTGGCGCCTTCGGCGCCGGTGCCATCACCGAAGGTCCAGACGTAGGACACGATGGAGCCGTCGATATCGCGGCTGGTCGAGGCGTCGAATGCAAACGTGGTGCTCAGCGAACCCGTGGCCGGCGACACACTGAACGCAGCCTGGGGCGCCTGATTGACCGTGCTGTCGGAATCCGCCAGGCTCAGATGCCAGATGCTGCCCTGGATGGACTGGCCCGGCTCGCGGCCACCGTAAAGCACGGACACCTTGGCGATCGGGTCATAGGACAGCATGGCGATGTAGCGAGACGGCGGCGACACGGCCGGAGTCACTTCAGTCCAAACGTTCTTGGCGTAGTCGTAAATCCAGGTGTCCGCCAAGAGCTCGGCGGTCGTCGGCACGGTGGCGTAGAAGTCGCGCACCGAGGTACCGCCGTGCATCACCACCACACCATGCTCCTTGTCGAAGGACATCTGGTGGCCCATGCGAGCTGGCGGGCTCACGGGGGTGATCATCTGCGTCCAGGTGTTGGTGGAGAGCTTGTAAGCCCAGGTATCACCCAGAGGACCCTTGCCACCCGGGCAGCGGGTGTCGGAGCCGTCGCAACGGCCACCGTACAGAATGAAAACATCGTTGACCGAGTCGTAGACCATGCCCGAACTGATTTCATTGCGCTTGTACGGGCCGACTTCGGCATTCGGCTTCTTCAGCGCCCAGGTCTTGGTGCGGGCGTCCAGCACCCAGGTTTCGTTCAGCGAGACACCGTTGATGGAGCCGCCGAACAGGACGATGGCCTTGTCGGCCGTCGAGTAGGCCGCCGCCGGGGTGTTCGAGCCATAGCCCACATGGGGCGTCGGGCCGGTGTAGCCGTAGTGGGCCAGCTGCAGCGCCGCCCACTGGCGGGTGACGGGCGAGTAGTACCAGGAGCCGCCATCGGTCCAGACCTTGATCTGGTAAGTCGTGCCCGGAGCCAGGCCGTAGACCGGGCTGGCCAAGGTCAGGGTCTTGGTGATCGAGTCGTAGGACTGGACATAGGCCTTGCCGTAGCCGGTGGCCACGGTCCAGTCCTTGAAGTGGTCCGAGGTCACATCGCTGGGCAGCGAGGAGTCCACCACGGTGGTCGTGTTGGTACCGGCCTGGGCGGTGCGCATCGTGGCACGGGTGCCGGTGCACTTGTAGCCACCGCCCGAGATCGACCAGTACAGGTGGTTGTAGTCGTCATAAATCGTGACTTGGGTGTCACGACCATCCGGACCGGAGAAACCGAAGGTGCCCGGGCAATGGTCAGCGGGGTTCTCGATGGCCGTCCACTGGTCGGCCACGGTGTCGTACTGCCAGATGTCAGCGACAAAACCCGAGGCACTGCCCCCGAACAGCATGAGCTTGCCATTCAAGGAATCGAAGTCCATGGTCGTCCAGGCGCGCGGGCCGGGGCTGGTCGCGGAGCGGAAGGGCTCCAGCTGCGCCTTTTTGGTCCAGGTGGCAACCAAGTTGCCGGCCCAGCTGCCGCTGGCAGCCAGTCCAAGCGCCAACAGCGTGATCGTGGACCTTGATCGTGTGTACATATGCAGTCCCTTGAGATGTAGCAAAGCCCGGAAAACCGGGCAACTGGGGGAGCGTACGTCATCCACCTTTTCTTGAACGCCCCCTTAATCAGGGGGAAGCTGTGATGAAAGCCGCTCCCTCGCGCGGTGACCCCTCGCTTGGGTGGGCCGACTGTCGACTGAATTCCACAATATGGGAGCAACAAAGTCCCGAAGCCCTGTGGTTTCGGGACCGCGCGGCGACAAGCGCCGACTCACGCTGAATGCACCAGCCGCTTGGCAGGGCGAGATTGATCCAAGTGAACCCCGGCGGCGCGCCCTGTTTGACAGGGTCGCCCGACCGCGAGTGGGGACGCCTTCAGCGCGCCAGCCGCATCAGCTTGCCGCTGTCGGTCAGGAGCATCAAAGCGCCGTCGGCGGCCTGGCGCACATCGCGGATGCGCTCGCCCTGATCTTTGAACATCTCGGTGCGCGATTGCACGGTATTGCCATTCAATTGCAGGCGCCACAAGGCCTGGCCCGCCAGCGAGCCCGAAAAGAGCTGCCCCTGCCATTCCGGAAACATGCTGCCGGTGTAGAAGACCAAGCCGGCCGGCGCCACCGACAGCGGCACCCAGTAAGTCAGAGGTTCCACATAGCTCGGCGCATGCACGCCAGCGCCGAGACGGCAGCCTTCACCGACCGGATCCCCATAGTTGCAGCCATAGCTCTTGACCGGCCAGCCGTAGTTGGCGCCGGCCCGGGCGATATTGATCTCATCGCCGCCCTGCGGGCCATGCTCGCTGACCCAGAGCTCGCCCGTGACCGGATGCAGTGCGGCGCCTTGAGGGTTGCGGTGGCCGACGCTCCACAGGCCGGCACGAGCGCCCGCGCCAAAGCTGGGGTTATCGCTGGGGATGCTGCCATCGCGCTGGATGCGCACCACCTTGCCCAAGGTTTGCGTCAGGTCTTGCGCCGGCGCACCGAGCTGGCGCTCGCCCAGAGCGACAAACAGGCTCTTGTCCCGTGCAAACACCAGGCGCGATCCGAAGTGGCCGCTGCCGCTGACCTTGGGCGCCTGCCGGAAGATGGTCGCCACATCGAGCAGCGCATTGCCGACCAGACGCCCGCGAGCCACGGCCGTGCCGGACTTGCCCGCCTCCGCCCCCTGCCCCGGCTCGGCATAGCTGAGGTAGACCCAGGGCGTGCTCGCAAAGTCGGGATCGATGGCCACATCGAGCAAACCGCCCTGCCCCGCCGACGCCACCGCAGGCACGCCGCTGATCGCGACCGAAGCCCCTTGGCCACTGGCCGGCAGCCGGAGCAGGCTGCCGCCTTTCTGCGTCACCAGCCACTGACCGTCGGGCAGCTGCGTCATGCCCCATGGGCTTTGCAGATCGCTGCGCAAGATGCTCAGTTGCGGCGCGGCCGGGGTGGGTGCGGGCGTCGGTGCTGGCACAGGAGCGGCTGGGGGTGTCGGGCTGGGTTCCGCCGCGACGGAACTGCCTCCCCCGCCACAGCCGACCAGGAGCAAGACGATGATGAAGCCCAAGGACCAGATCGAGGGTCGTGCTGGCATGACGGCGAACTCCTGTAGCGACTGCGTGGCGCGAGTCTATGCCGGCCTCCTTTCTGGCGCACACCCCGGGGCCAGATCCGCGGCAAAAGCCAGGGACAGTTGCCCCATCGTGACGCGGGCGACCTCGCCGATCCAGCTGCCCGCATGGGCGGCCATGACGCGGTCGGGATTCGATCGAAGAGCCCGAAAGATCCATCTTCACAGCCCTTGTTGGCCGCGCTGTGGCTGCACGGAGCGCTTTGCAAACCAACGGGTCGGCTTGGCTGCCTGCGTCACTTGACCCAATAACTCTACATATGTAGAGTTAACGAATGACACGAACACGCGCACCCTCGCAGCAGGCCCTGGCCGTGCTGCTGGTTCTGGCCGATGCCGGCGAAGAATGGCGTCATGGCTACGACATCGCAACGCAGGCCGACATCAAGTCCGGCACGCTCTACCCCCTGCTGATGCGGCTTGAAGCCCAAGGCCAGCTTGAAGCGGTGTGGCAGGAGTCACCCACACCGGGCCGGCCCCCGCGCCACGCCTACCGCTTGACGGAAGCTGGCCATGCCTGGCTGGCCGGCATGGGCGAAGCGCTCGAGCAGGCGCGTGCCCGACGCCATGCCGCGCAATCCCAGCCCGGCTGGGCCGGCACAGCCGCATCGTCGACCCGCAGCTCATGAGCAAGCCCACGCCTGCACGAGCCAGCCGCGGGTTCGCCCTTGCGCGATGGCTGATGCGCGCCTGCCTTGCACTCATGCCTGCAGCACAGATGCAATGGGCGCGCGCCATGGCGGCAGAGCTCGACGAGGCCCCTTCCGCCAAGGCAGCCTGTGGCTTCGCCCTGGGCTGTTTGGGCCTGGCGCTCAGGCTGCGCCTGAGCGCGCTGCTTCAATCCAGCGGGCGCGGTGCGCGGTCCAAGGCCGGCGCACTTGCAAGCCTGAGTGGCAGGCTGTGGATGCAGCACCTTCGGCATGCGACGGCGCCCCGGCTGGGGGCCGCATGTGCCTGCCTGGCAGTGCTGGCAGGCGGCGTCTTCATGGTCTCGACGGGCGCACCCAAGGCCTGGCCCTGGATGAATGGCGTGTCTCTGGCTTTTGCTCTGGCCAGCCTCGCTCTGTTGCCACGACAGCGATTGCAGACGGATGCGCGCCTGCGCGAACAGCTCAGCCTCCTGCTGGGGAGCCTCTTGCTCGCGAGCTGCGCGCTGGAGGCAAGCGAGGGCTTGAACGGACGCTGGCTGCGCCTGGGCCCGGTGACGGTGCAAGCGGTGTGGCTGCTGGTGCCAAGCCTGCTTCTGCTGTCGGCACGGCCCGCGGGCGCCACAGGTTACAGCCATGCACACCGCAGCCACCTGGGCCTGCTCCTCGCCACGGCTGCGCTGTGGGCGCAAGCAGAACCCAGCTGGTTGCTGCTGATGGGCCTGGTGCTGCTGGCCCGCAGTGCCTGCCGCCCCCACCATCGAGCCGAGACCTTGCTGGCGTGCCTGGCGCTGCTGGCAGCGGGGTTGAGCAGCCAAAACTGGCGGATGCCGACACACCAGGCTTTTGTCGATCAGGTCCTGCTGCAGGCCTGGTCGCAGGGTTCCAGCCTGGTGCTGTCTGGGCTGATGCTCGCCGCCTTGCTGATGATCGTGCTGCCCGGCTGGCGCCACCGTCACGCGCGAGAGCACAGCCTGCTTTGGGCCGGCGTGGTGTTGCTCAGCCTGCCAGGCTTCCTGCCCACGCCGCTGCTAGGCATGGGCGGCAGCGCCATCCTCGGCTATGTGCTCAGCCTGGCAGCCCTGCCTGGGCCCGGGCTGCACGCACCAAGCCGGGCCCAGCCCCAGGCCGCCCAACAAGCACCGCCGGCCCGACGCGAGAGGCACCGCGGCCCCAGACACAGGCTCAGGCCTCGCTGAGGCTCGCGCCGCCCCAGCCGGCTCAACTCGCACATCCCCGTCATTTGCAAAGCAAGGCCTGACCCCAGCTGGGTCCAGGTGCCGCCGCCGCATGGCCTTTCTTTTCTCCTTCCGCTGCCACTCAGCATCTTCGCCTGCACTGCAGTCCCCGCAACACCCACACCGACGAGCACCCAGCCATGAAACTCCATCGCCGCAAGCCCTTCTTTCTGGCATCCGCCTTGCTATCCGGCTTGCTTCTACTCGCAGGCATCGGCACCGCCGGCTGGATCCGATGGAGCCAACCCTGGGGCGAGCAGGCCGTGAGGTTCACGCCGGCGCAACAAGAATGCGGGCAACAAGGGCAGCTGCGCTATTGCATCAACCGGGATGCCGACGGCGTCAACGGCGACTGGCTCTACCACCTGCATGGCCGCAAGCTCGACGAAACCATCTGGAACGATCCGTCCTACATGACCGCCATGATCCAAGGCACTTGGCAGCAGATGGGCCGACGCCCGCCCACCGTGGTGACGCTGTCCTACGGACCCGTGTGGCTGCTCACCCCCAAAGGCAAAGCCGAGGCCAGCGGCTTGCTGGAGCAGATCCACACCGACATGGCGGCCATCGAGGCACGCCACGGTCGCCCTGCGCGTCGTTTGCTGCTGGGGGAATCGATGGGGGGACTCAATGCCTTGATCCTCGGCCTGAGCCAACCCGAGCGCTATGCGAAGGTGGCCGCGCTGTGCCCGGGTGTCTATGTGGATTCGCCGTTCGCGCCGCTGAGCCAGCTGATGGCCGCGCTGGAGCGCACCGGCGCCGACCCCAAGATCGGCCTCGGCGTGGTCCATCTGGCGCGCCAGTATGTGGCGGACGATGCGGAGTGGCAGCGTGTTTCGCCGCTGGCCTTGATCGAAAACGACCTGCCTGCTTCGAGCCCCCGACCTCAGCTCTACATCTCCAATGGCCTGTACGACCGTTACGGCAATTTCGAGGGCAGCCAGCGCCTGATCGAGCGCGCACGCGCGCAGGCTTGGCAGACCGAATGGCACCCGATTTACGGCGGCCACTGCGCCAGCGACATCGACTCGCTTGCGCGCTTCCTGCTGCCCGGTTGACGGGCGACTGAGCCGCCAGCCCGGGTGCGCACAGCCGACATCCATGGTTCGGCCGCCATGTCGTGCTCAAAAAAAGCCCCGGACAGTTTCCCGTCCGGGGCTTTGATTTGCAGATTTGCGCAGCCGCAGATTACTTCCGCGCCGGTGGCAAATCCGTGCACGAGCCATGCGCCACTTCCGCCGCCATGCCGATGCTTTCGCCCAGCGTCGGGTGCGGGTGAATCGTCTTGCCGATGTCGACGGCGTCGGCGCCCATCTCGATGGCCAGGGCGATCTCGCCGATCATGTCGCCGGCGTGGGTGCCGACGATGCCGCCACCGACGATGCGGTGGGTTTCCTCATCGAAGAGCAGCTTGGTGAAGCCTTCGTCGCGGCCGTTGGCGATCGCGCGGCCGGATGCCGTCCAGGGGAACAAGCCCTTCTTGACCTTGATGCCTTGAGCCTTGGCCTGGTCTTCGGTGAGACCCACCCAGGCCACTTCCGGGTCGGTGTAGGCCACGCTCGGAATCACGCGGGCGTCGAACTGGCTCTTGCTCAGATGCGCGTCGCCGAGGATGGCGCCGGCCGCCACTTCGGCCGCCACATGGGCCTCGTGCACCGCCTTGTGCGCCAGCATGGGCTGGCCGACCACATCGCCGATGGCGAAGATGTGGGGCACATTGGTACGCATCTGCACGTCGACGTTGATGAAGCCACGGTCGGTCACCGCAACGCCGGCCTTGTCGGCGGCGATCTTCTTGCCATTGGGCGTGCGGCCCACGGCTTGCAGCACGAAGTCGTAAACGCCTTCGCTCTTGGTGCCGTCCAGGCCCTCGAACTGCACCTTGATGCCTTCCGGCGTGGCCTCGGCACCGACGGTCTTGGTCTTCAACATGATGTTGTCGAAGCGCTTGGCGTTCATCTTCTGCCAGACCTTGACCAGGTCGCGGTCGGCGCCTTGCATCAGGCCGTCCATCATCTCGACCACATCGAGGCGCGCGCCCAGGGTCGAGTAGACCGTGCCCATTTCCAGGCCGATGATGCCGCCGCCGATGATCAGCATCTTCTTGGGCGTGCCCTTCAATTCCAACGCACCGGTCGAGTCGACGATGCGCGGGTCCTGCGGCAGGAAAGGCAGTCGCACGGCCTGCGAGCCGGCTGCGATGATGGCCTGCTTGAAGCGAATCACCTTCTTGGCGCCGGTCTTGGCCTGAGCCTCACCGGCGGTTTCTTCGACTTCCACGTGGTGGGCGTCGATGAAATTGCCATAGCCGCGCACGGTGGTGACCTTGCGCATCTTGGCCATCTGGGCCAGGCCGCCGGTCAGCTTGCCGATGACCTTTTCCTTGTGGCCGCGCAGCTTGTCGATGTTGACGGTCGGGGCGCCGAAGTCCACGCCCAGATCACCGAGGTGCGAGACCTCGTCCATCACCGCGGCCACATGCAGCAAGGCCTTGGACGGGATGCAGCCCACATTCAAGCAGACGCCGCCCAGGGTGGCATAACGCTCCACCAGCACGACCTTCAAACCAAGGTCAGCCGCGCGGAAGGCGGCTGAGTAGCCGCCGGGGCCGGCGCCCAGCACCAAGACATCGGCTTCCAGATCGACGGCGCCGCTGTAGCTGCCGGCGGCGGGGACGAAGGCGGGAGCGGGTGCGGCCACGGGAGCCGCCACAGGAGCGGCAGCGGCAACAGGAGCAGCAGCAGGCGCAGGCGCCGAAGCCGCTTCGGACTCCAGCACCAGCAGCAGCGTGCCCTGGTTGATCTTGTCACCCAGTGCGACCTTCACTTCCTTGACCACGCCCGCATGCGAGGACGGGATCTCCATCGAGGCCTTGTCGGACTCCACGGTCACCAGGCTTTGCTCGACCTTGACCGTGTCACCGACCTTGACCAGCAGTTCGATGACGGCCACATCCTTGAAGTCGCCGATGTCGGGAACTTGTACTTGAACCAATGCCATGTCAGGGTTCTCCGGTCAGAGCACGATGCGGCGGAAATCGGCCAGCAGCGAGGCGAAGTAGACATTGAAGCGCGCCGCGGCCGCGCCGTCGATGACGCGGTGGTCCCAGCTCAAGGAGAGCGGCAGCATCAGGCGCGGCTGGAAGGCCTTGCCATCCCACTTCGGTTCGATCTGGCTCTTGCACACGCCCATGATGGCCACTTCCGGCGCATTGATGATGGGGGTGAAGTAACGACCACCGATGCCGCCCAGGGACGAGATGGTGAAGCAGCCACCGCTCATCTCGGCCGGGCCCAGCTTGCCGTCGCGCGCCTTCTTGGCCAGCTCGCCCATTTCGGCGCTGATCTCGAAGATGCCCTTCTTGTCGGCATCCTTGATCACCGGCACGACCAGGCCGTTGGGCGTGTCAGCCGCAAAGCCGATGTGGAAGTACTTCTTCAGCACCAGCTTCTGGGCATCGCCCTCACCTTCCAGCGAGGCATTGAACTCAGGGAACTTCTTGAGCGCCGCCACGGCCGCCTTGATCATGAAGGCCAGCATGGTGACCTTGACCGCCGCCGGGTTCTTCTCGTTTTCCTTGTTCGTTTGCACGCGGAAGGCTTCGAGCTCGGTGATGTCGGCATCGTCGTGGTTGGTGACATGCGGGATCACCACCCAGTTGCGGTGCAGATTGGCGCCGCTGATCTTCTTGATGCGGCTGAGGTCCTTGCGCTCGATGGCGCCGAACTTCTCGAAGTCCACCTTGGGCCAGGGCAGCAGGCCAGCCAGGCCCACGCCGCCTGCCGCAGCCGGGGCAGCGGCAGGTGCCACCGCCTTCTGCGCCGCGGTCTGCAGCGCGCCGGACATCACGGCCTTGACGAAGGCCTGCAGGTCTTGCTCCTGGATGCGGCCATTCGGGCCCGTGCCCTTGACTTCGTCCAGCGGCACGCCCAGCTCACGCGCCATGCGGCGGATGCTGGGCGAAGCGTGCGGCAGCTTGCCCTTGAGGGCGGTGGGGTCGTGGGCAGGCAGCGCGGCGACCGGGGCGGCGGCCACGGCAGCTGCGACCGGCGCGGCCACGGGTGCCGCAGCGACAGGCGCCGCAGCGACCGGAGCAGCCGCCACCGGCGCAGCAGCAGGAGCAGGAGCAGCCGCAGCACCCGGCACTTCCACCAGCGCCAGCAGCGAGCCCTTGGCCACCTTGTCGCCAAGCTTGACCTTGAGCTCCTTGATCACGCCGGCATGCGAGGACGGGATCTCCATCGAAGCCTTGTCGCTCTCGACCGTGATCAGGCTTTGCTCGACCTTGATGCTGTCACCGGCCTTGACGAAGACCTCGATCACCGCCACCGATTCGAAATCGCCGATGTCGGGCACAAAAACCTCGACCAGGCTGGCCGCCGCCGGGGCAGCGACTGGAGCAGCAACAGGCGCGGCAACAGGCGCTGCAGCCACCGGAGCCGGGGCCGACACGGGCGCGGCAGCCGGCGCAGCCACAGCGGCCGAACCCGCGGCCTCGACCAGCAGCACGACGCTGCCTTCATTGACCTTGTCGCCCAGGGCCACCTTGATCTCGCGCACCACACCGGCGTGGGTGCTGGGAATCTCCATCGAGGCCTTGTCGCTCTCCACGGTGATCAGGCTTTGCTCCACGGCCACCGTGTCGCCCACCTTGACCAGCAGCTCGATCACCGCCACGTCCTTGACGTCCCCGATGTCGGGAACTTTCACTTCTACCAATGCCATGTCTGTCTCCGCGAGTGCGATCAAGCGTACAGGGGGTTGATCTTGTTGACGTTGAGGCCGTACTTGGCAATCGCCTCGGCCACCTTGGCGGCCGGGATCTTGCCTTCATCGGCCAGGCTCTTGAGCGCGGCGACGACGATGTAGTGGCGGTTGATTTCGAAGTGCTCGCGCAGCTTGGAGCGGAAGTCCGAACGGCCGAAACCATCGGTACCCAGCACCTTGAAGCTGCGGCCGGCCGGGATGAAGGCGCGGATCTGTTCCGCGTAGTTCTTCATGTAGTCGGTCGAGGCGACGACCGGGCCGCTGGTGCGGCTCAGCTGCTGGGTCACGAAGGGCACGCAGGACAGCTCGGTCGGGTGCAGCAGGTTCCAGCGCTCGGCGTTCTGGCCGTCGCGGGCCAGCTCGTTGAAGCTCGGGCAGCTCCAGACATGAGCGCCCACGCCCCACTCCTGTTCCAGCAAGACCTTGGCCGCCTGGCTTTCGCGCAGGATGCTGCCGGAGCCGAGCAAATTGACCGTCAGCGCGGTGCCGGCCTGGGCTTCTTCCAGCAGGTACATGCCCTTGAGGATCTGCGCCTCGGTGCCGACCTTGAGGCCCGGCATGGCGTAGTTTTCGTTCAGCAGGGTCAGGTAGAAGAACACGTTCTCCTGGTCTTCGACCATGCGCTTGAGGCCGTGCTGCATGATCACCGCCACTTCGTGCGCGAAGGTCGGGTCGTAGCTGACGCAGTTGGGGATGGTGCCGGCCAGGATGTGGCTGTGGCCGTCTTCGTGCTGCAGACCTTCGCCGTTCAACGTGGTGCGGCCCGAGGTGCCGCCCAGCAGGAAGCCGCGCGCTTGCATATCACCCGCCGCCCAGGCCAGGTCACCGATGCGCTGGAAGCCGAACATCGAGTAGTAGACGTAGAACGGGATCATGACCCGGTTGTTCGTCGAGTAGCTCGTGGCCGCCGCGATCCAGCTGGCCATGCCGCCGGCTTCGTTGATGCCTTCCTGCAGGATCTGGCCGTCCTTGGCCTCGCGGTAGTACATCACCTGGTCCTTGTCGACCGGGGTGTAGTTCTGACCCTTGGGGTTGTAGATGCCGATCTGGCGGAACAGGCCTTCCATGCCGAAGGTGCGCGCCTCGTCGACCAGGATGGGCACCACACGCGGGCCCAGATCCTTGTCGCGCAGCAGCTGGGTCAGGAAGCGCACATAGGCTTGCGTGGTCGAGATCTCACGGCCTTCGGCGGTGGGCTCGAGCACAGCCTTGAAGACATCCAAAGCGGGCACGCTGAAGGTCTCTTCGGCCTTGACGCGGCGCTGCGGCAGGTAACCACCCAAGGCCTTGCGGCGCTCATGCAGATAGCGCATTTCGGGCGTGTCGTCGGCCGGCTTGTAGTAGGGCAGCTTGGGCAGCTCGCTGTCGGGGATGGGGATGCCGAAGCGGTCGCGGATGTACTTGATGTCTTCGTCGGTCAGCTTCTTGGTCTGGTGGACGGTGTTCTTGCCTTCACCGGCCTTGCCCATGCCATAGCCCTTGACGGTCTTGACCAGCAACAGGGTCGGTTGGCCCGTGGTGTTGTGGTGGGCCTTGTGGAAGGCGGCGAAGACCTTCTCGGGCTGGTGGCCACCGCGGCGCAGCTCGAAGATCTCTTCGTCGCTCATGTGCTCGACCAGCTTGGCGGTCTCGGGGTATTTGCCGAAGAAGTGCTTGCGGACGTAGGCGCCGTCATTGGCCTTCATGGCCTGGTAGTCGCCGTCCACGGTTTCCATCATCAGCTGCTTGAGCTTGCCGCTCTTGTCGCGCGCCAGCAGCTCGTCCCAGCCCTTGCCCCAGATCAGCTTGATGACGTTCCAGCCGCTGCCGCGGAACTCGCCTTCCAGCTCCTGGATGATCTTGCCGTTGCCGCGCACCGGGCCGTCCAGGCGCTGCAGATTGCAGTTGATGACAAAAACCAAGTTGTCCAGGCCTTCGCGCGCGGCCAGGCCGATGGCGCCCAGGCTTTCCGGCTCGTCCATCTCACCGTCGCCCATGAAGGCCCAGACCTTGCGGTTCTCGGTGTTGGCGATGCCGCGGGCATGCAGGTACTTCAAGAAGCGGGCCTGGTAGATGGCCATCAAGGGGCCTAGGCCCATCGAGACGGTCGGGAACTGCCAGAACTCTGGCATCAGCTTCGGGTGCGGGTAGCTGGACAGGCCCTTGCCGTCCACTTCCTGGCGGAAGTTGTCGAGCTGGTCTTCGCTCAAGCGGCCTTCGAGGAAAGCGCGAGCGTAGATGCCGGGTGAGCTGTGGCCCTGGATGTAGAGCAGATCGCCGCCGTGGTTTTCACTCTCGGCATGCCAGAAATGGTTGAAGCCGGCGCCCAGCATGGAGGCCAGCGAAGCAAACGAGCCGATGTGGCCCCCCAGATCACCGCCGTCGGCCGGGTTCAGGCGGTTGGCGCGCACGACCATGGCCATGGCGTTCCAGCGCATGTACGCGCGCAGGCGCTTCTCGATCTCGATATTGCCGGGACAGCGCGCTTCCTGATCGGCCGGGATGGTGTTCACGTAGGCCGTGGTGGCCGAGAACGGCACGTCGATGCCGGACTGGCGCGCATGCTCGATCAGGGTGTTGAGCAGGAAATGCGCACGTTCACCGCCTTCTTCACCGATGACGGCGGACAGCGCGTCCAGCCATTCCTTGGTTTCCTGCGTGTCGGTGTCAGTGGCGGCGGCGCCTGGAAGGGACTGGGGCTGCGCGGACATGGCTTGTCTCCGAAGATTTGACTCTTGGGGATGGCGGCGGCCGGCCACTGGCTGGCGACACCCGCGCATCCTCAGGCTAAAAAACCCTGCCCGGCGTGAATTCCGGACATGGCAACGGCTTGAACGTCGTGTGCGTTTGCGGCGAGTGTCGCACAAGATTTCACCACTCTCAAATGGTGCGAAAGCATTTCGTATTGCGAAATCAATTACATAGAGTTGTCAAACTCAGGCGCTCGGCCGCACCCGGATAATCGCCCGCTATGTCTTTTCTTACCGATCTCCAAGGCGCCGCGCGCCAGATGGTTCAACCGCTGCGCCGGGTGCTGGTGCGCTGGTGGGCCAGCCAGTCGCCCTCGCGGCAGGACCGCTTCGCCACCCTGGGCCCGCTGATCTCGGTTCTGCTCTTCCTGACCGCCATCATCCTGGCCTTCTGGTACCTGCGGAACGAGGAAATCGAGCGCGAGTCCGAGGCCGTCAAGCGCGACAGCGAGATCGCCCAGCAGCAGATCCGCGTGCGCCTGAATGACAACCAGGAACAGCTGCTGCGCATCGCCCGCGAGATCGTCACCCGAGCGGTGGACACGCAGGAGTTCAGCGCCCAGGCCAAGGCTTTTGCCCGCGACCGGCCCGAAATCACCCACATCACCTGGCTGAGCAAGCACCGCGAGGCGCGCGCCAGCGTCAGCGGCGCCGGCTTCCAGGACGAATCGCTGATGACGGCCGAAGGCAACGACCCTTCCATGCCCCTGGCCAACCAGAGCAACCCGGCCGAGCTGGCCTTCCAGGCTGCGCGCGAGCGCCGCCAGCCCAGCTACTCACCGCCTTTTGCCGACAACATCGGCACCCGGGTGTTCCAGATCCATGTGCCCCTGATCGACCGCACGGGCTTTGCCGGCGTGGTGATCGCCGAGTACTCGATCGAAGCCCTGCTGCGCTATTACGTGCCCAGCGAGGTGGCGACACGCCATGTGGTGGCCATCCTCGACGCCGGCGAGCAGGTGGTGGCCAGCACCGTCACGCAGATGCCAGGCAAGCGCCCCAAGCGCGCCCTGATCCAACACGAAGTGCCTCTGGCCCCGGCCATGAACGGCCTGGTGCTGCGCGGCAACGGCTACCGCACCTCCGTGGGCCTGATCGGCAACACCTTGTTCTGGATGGTGGTGGCGCTGTCGGTGCTGACGGTGTGGATGCTGCTGGGCACCTGGCGCCATGTGCGCCGGCGCGGCCAGATCCAGGGCGCGCTGGTGCAGGAGACCAACTTCCGCCGGGCGATGGAGAACTCCATGCTCACCGGCATGCGCGCGATGGACATGGAGGGCCGCGTCAGCTACATCAACCCGGCGTTCTGCGCGATGACGGGCTTCACCGAGCAGGAACTGATCGGCCGCCTGCCGCCCTACCCCTACTGGCCGGCCGACCGCGTGGACGAGAACACCCGGCTGCTGCAGCAGGAGCTGCAAGGCCGCAGCCCGGCCGGCGGCATCGAGGTGAAGGTGATGCGCAAGAACGGCACGCTGTTCGACGCGCGCATGTACGTCTCGCCGCTGGTGGACGCCCGCGGCCACCAGACCGGCTGGATGACCAGCATGACCAACATCACCGAGGCCAAGCGCATCCGCGACCAGCTCTCGGCCAGCCACGAGCGCTTCACCACCGTGCTGGAGGGCCTGGAGGCTGCGGTGTCGGTGCTCAGCGTGCAGCAGGGCGAGTTGCTGTTTGCCAACCGCAGCTACCGGCTGTGGTTTGGTGCCGACGCGCGGGGCCACGGCCTGCTGGCCAGCGGCACCACGCCGCACCTGCCGGCGCAGGACGAGCACGACGATGTCGACGGCTTCTCGGGCCTGCCCACGCAGGAGCTCACCGGCCTGGGCACCAACCCGCGCGAGGTCTACGCCGCGCAGTTGGACAAGTGGTTCGACGTGCGCAGCCGCTACCTGCAGTGGACCGACGGCCGGCTGGCGCAGATGCTGATCGCCACCGACGTCACGGCCCGCCGCCGTGCCGAAGAACAGGCCGCCCAGCAGGCCGAGAAGGCCCAGGTCAGCAGCCGGCTGATCACCATGGGCGAGATGGCCAGCAGCGTGGCCCACGAGCTGAACCAGCCGCTCACCGCCATCACCAACTACTGCAACGGCATGCTGTCGCGGGTGAAGGCCGAGACCATCCAGCGCGACGACCTGATGACCGCGCTGGAGAAGACCGCCAAGCAGGCCCAGCGCGCCGGCCAGATCATCCACCGCATCCGCGCCTTCGTGAAGAAGAGCGAGCCGCAGCGCCAGCCGGCCCAGGCCAGTGCCATCGTCGAGGACGCGGTGGAGCTGGCCAGCATCGAACTGCGCCGCCGCAACGTGGCCATCACCCACTACGTGGCCCAGCGCCTGCCGGTGTTGCGCTGCGACCCAATCCTGATCGAGCAGGTGCTGCTGAACCTGCTGAAGAACGCCGCCGAGGCCATCGACACCGCCCAGATGCCGGCCGCCCGGCGCCACATCGAGCTGCGCGTCGTGCCCCGCCACACCCCCG
>NKIM01000055.1 GCA_002255955.1 Burkholderiales bacterium PBB2
GTCAGCGTGACCTTCACGTCCACCACCGGGTATCCGGCCAGCACGCCATTCGGCAGACTGTCGATCACGCCCTTTTCCACGGCCGGGATGAATTCGCGAGGAACCACACCGCCCTTGATGGCGTCCACGAACTCGAAGCCCTTGCCCGGCTCTTGCGGCTCAACGGTCAGAACGACGTGACCGTACTGGCCCTTACCGCCCGACTGACGCACGAACTTGCCCTCCACATCGGTGGCGGTCTTGCGGATGGTTTCGCGGTAGGCCACTTGCGGCTTGCCGACGTTGGCTTCCACGCCGAACTCGCGCTTCATGCGGTCGACAATGATTTCCAGGTGGAGCTCGCCCATGCCGGAAATGATGGTCTGGCCCGATTCTTCGTCGGTACGCAGGCGGAAGGACGGATCTTCCTTGGCCAGACGGCCCAGGGCGATACCCATCTTTTCCTGGTCGGCCTTGGTCTTAGGTTCCACGGCCTGCGAGATCACGGGCTCAGGGAAGACCATCTTTTCCAGGGTGATCACGGCTTCCGGATCGCACAGGGTTTCACCGGTGGTGACGTCCTTCAGGCCCACGCAAGCTGCGATGTCGCCGGCCAGAATTTCCGAGATTTCTTCACGCTGGTTGGCGTGCATCTGCAGAATACGACCGATACGTTCCTTCTTGCCGCGGATCGGGTTGAACACCGAATCGCCCGACTTCAGCACGCCCGAGTAGACGCGCACGAAGGTCAGCTGACCGACGTAGGGGTCGGTCATCAGCTTGAAGGCCAGAGCCGAGAACTTGGCATCGTCGGACGCATCGCGCGACGACGGCTGGTCGTTCTCGTCCGTGCCAGGCACGGGAGGAACATCCACCGGCGAGGGCAGGAAGTCGATCACGCCGTCCAGCATGCGCTGCACGCCCTTGTTCTTGAACGCGGTACCGCAGAACATCGGCTGGATTTCAGCAGCCAGCGTACGGGCACGGATGCCTTCCAGGATTTCGGCTTCGCTCAGCTCGCCGGACTCCAGGTACTTGTTCATCATGTCTTCGTTCGACTCGGCGGCGGCTTCAACCAGGTTGTCGCGCCACTTTTGCGCATCGGCCTGCAACTCGGCAGGGATGTCGCGGTAGTCGAACTTCATGCCCTGGGAGGCTTCGTCCCAGAAGATGGCCTTCATCTTGATCAGGTCGACCACGCCCTTGAAGTTTTCTTCAGCGCCGATGGGGATGACCACGGGCACAGGGTTGGCCTTCAGACGCAGACGCATCTGATCGTAGACCTTGAAGAAGTTGGCGCCGGTACGGTCCATCTTGTTCACAAAGGCCAGACGAGGCACCTTGTACTTGTTGGCTTGGCGCCAGACGGTTTCCGACTGAGGCTGCACGCCGCCCACAGCGCAGTAGACCATGCAAGCACCGTCGAGCACGCGCATCGAACGCTCAACTTCAATGGTGAAGTCCACGTGTCCGGGGGTGTCGATGATGTTGAAGCGGTGCTCGGGGTAGGACATGTCCATGCCCTTCCAGAAGCAGGTGGTCGCAGCCGAGGTGATGGTGATACCACGCTCTTGCTCTTGCTCCATCCAGTCCATGGTGGCCGCGCCATCATGCACTTCACCGATCTTGTGGTTCACACCGGTGTAGAAAAGGATACGCTCGGTCGTCGTGGTCTTGCCAGCGTCGATGTGCGCCGAGATACCGATATTGCGGTAGCGCTCGATGGGGGTCTTGCGTGCCATGATGTCACTCCAGAAAGGCAGGAGCCGCCAGCGGGTCAGTAGAAACCCGAGGCGGCCGAATCGAAGTAAATTAGAAGCGGAAGTGCGAGAAGGCCTTGTTGGCTTCGGCCATGCGGTGAACTTCGTCACGCTTCTTCATGGCGCCGCCGCGGCCTTCAGCTGCTTCCAGCAGCTCGTTGGCCAGACGCTGCGACATGGATTTTTCACCACGCTTGCGGGCCGATTCCTTCAACCAACGCATGGCCAGAGCCATCCGGCGGACGGGACGAACTTCCACGGGAACTTGGTAGTTCGCACCGCCAACGCGGCGGGACTTCACTTCGACCATCGGCTTGACGTTGTTCAAGGCAACCAGGAACACTTCCAGCGGGTCCTTACCAACCTTCTTTTCGACTTGTTCCAGAGCACCGTAAATGATGCGCTCTGCAACCGCCTTCTTGCCCGACTCCATGATGACGTTCATGAACTTGGACAGATCAACATTGCCGAACTTGGGATCAGGCAGGATCTCGCGCTTGGGTACTTCGCGACGACGTGGCATGGGATTCTTCCTCTTGCTTCAGTGGGTACGGGCAACTGCCCTGCACCTTTGGATGACCACCGACTTCTGGGGCATCCACTTACTCGGTAGCGGCCAATCTTGGGAATGGCTGAAACCGCAAAAACGCCTGGCGCCAGCAGAATGCCGGGCCGACATGACTCTTTGATTACTTCTTCGGACGCTTCGCGCCGTACTTGGAACGCGACTGCTTGCGGTCTTTCACGCCTTGCAAGTCCAGCGAACCGCGCACGATGTGGTAACGCACACCCGGCAAGTCCTTGACACGACCGCCGCGCACCAGCACCACGCTGTGCTCTTGCAGGTTGTGACCTTCACCGCCGATGTAGGAGATGACCTCGAAACCGTTGGTCAGGCGCACCTTGGCAACCTTACGCAGAGCCGAGTTCGGCTTCTTCGGAGTCGTGGTGTAGACGCGGGTGCAAACGCCGCGGCGTTGCGGGCAATTCTGCATTGCCGGCGACTTGGATTTCGTGACCTCGGCCTGACGGCCGTGGCGCACGAGCTGATTGATGGTTGGCATAAGTAACTTGTTCCCGTTTGAAGTCACACACTTCAGCAGCATCACTCAGGATGAGCGCAAACCTTGACTGGCTGACGCGGCACACCCGGCACCAACGCGGGATGCGACACACGCCTGAAATCTTCACAACGATCCAGTGACAAGTCGCCAGCAGGTTTGTTCACCGCCGACGGCTTTCCGTAAATCCATGGAAAATTCTCAGCAAGGCCTGCTGAAGAGCCCGCGATTGTAGATCAGATCAATGAGAACACACAAGCCGAGGCTTCGGAAGGCGCTATGCTGCCTCGCTTTGCGGAAGTTTCGGGCCGCTCAGCCCGCGTGCGGACCCGAGGCCGCGGGCCCTGCCGCACGCTACCGCAACCCGCCACACGATCCGATTCCACGCGGCCTGGCCGCGGCTGCCCATGCCCGATTTCCCCGCGACCGATTCCGCCCACGCCGCCCCGCGCATCGTCATCGACACCCAGGTGATCATGGACTGGCTGGTGTTTCGCGACCCTCGAGCGCAGGCGCTTGCACAGTCCGTGGTCGGCCGGCAGGTGCAATGGATCGGCGAGCCGGCCATGCTCGATGAGCTTCGCCATGTGCTGGGCCGCGGGGTTGCCGCCCAGTTCGAGCCCGATCTCGCCTGGATCGAAAGCCAGTTCGAGCAGCACTGCCGGATGATCGCCAGCACCAGCCCACCGGCCGTGCGCCTGGTCTGCCGCGACCCGGATGATCAGAAGTTCATCGACCTGGCCCTGGCTCAGCGGGCGCAATGGCTGCTGTCGCGCGACCGCGCCGTGCTGGCCCTGGCCAAACGTGCGCGGGCTCAAGGCCTGCTGATCCTGAATCCGGATCGCTGGACGCCCCCGCCCGCGGCCGGCCTCGCTGCCTGAGCGCTCAGCGAGCAAGCCGCAAGAGCGGCTCGGTTCAGGCTTGCTTTTCCGGCTTCACGCAAGCCGGCTTGCACACCACCTCGGTGCGGCCCAGCACGCGCTTGGACATCAGGTTGTTGGGGGTGCGGTGTTTGCCGCATTTGAAGCAAGAGCGGGTATGACCGCTGCCCAGAAAGGGCGAACCGCCCAGTTTGGACTCATAACGCAGACCGTTGTCACTGACGCTGGTGTAGGTGTCTTTGCTCATTGTTGTCGCGGGTTCACGGTGCCGACCATCAGCGCGAGGGGCGCCTAGGCCTGAATGTGCTGGACTGCTTTCCTCTGCCCTCTGAACCATAGTAGGCGGCCGGGCGTGGCTTTGACTACCTCGCTTGCCCCAGGTTTTGTCACAATCGCGCACGCTGGCCGGCCCCTCCCCCTCAGATGCGGGCGCTGGGCGCGCCAATTCGCCCTCCCGGGCTGGCTTTCCAACCTTTTTGCAGCCCGAGCCCCTCGACATGGCCAAACTGTTTTTTCGCTACGCGGCCATGAATGCCGGCAAATCCACCGCCCTGCTGCAGGTGGCGCACAACTACGAAGAACGCGGCCACCGCGTGCGGCTGTTCACCGCGCAGATCGACGATCGCTACGGGCGCGGCACCATCACCTCACGCTTGGGGCCACAGCGCGAGGCGGAGGTGTTTGGGCCGGAGACGGACTTCCTGGCCTTGCCGCTGCATCTGCCGGAGGTGTCGTGCGTCTTGATTGACGAGGCGCAGTTTCTACTCAAGCCCCAGGTCTGGGCGCTGCATGAGCTGGCGCATGTGCGCAATGTGCCGGTGATCTGCTACGGCTTGCGCACCGATTTCCAGGGCGAATTGTTCCCCGGATCCGCCACCTTGCTGGCTCTGGCGGACGAGATGGACGAGATGAAGACCATCTGCGACTGCGGCCGCAAGGCCACGATGAATATGCGTGTCGACGCCAACAACCGCAAGGTCACCGAAGGCAATCAAGTGGAAATTGGTGGCAACGCCCGCTACCGGGCGGTGTGCGGGCGCTGCTTCCGGCAGCAGGCCTGAGCGAGCCAGGCCGGCCGGCGTTGAAGTCGGGAACGCAGCGCGCCACTCGGGGCGCGCTGGCGTGTCCGCTCAGCCCTTGCTGAGCTGTTCGTCGAGTTCCTTGCACGACGGTGCGCAGACGGGCTGCGACTTGCCCAAGAGCTTCTTGGATTTCAGCATCGCGCGCGGGCGATGCTTGCCGCACAAAAAGCACGACATGGTTGCGGCACCAAAGGAAGAGGTCGCCGCGAACGGCGAACCCGGTGCTTTAGAGCGGTAACGCAGACCATCGGCTTCGATGGTCGTTTTAGTACTGTCCTTGGCCACGTCGGTCCTGATAGTGAGTTAGTGGGAGCTTGCCATGCCGGGCCGGTGACTTCGTTGCCGAAGCCGCCGCCCGAATGGGCGAACCCCGCTATTTTCCACCATCTGGAGGCCGATCCAGCGCCGGCGCCGCCCGCCGGCCCCAGACACAGAGGGAGGGGATTCCCCTAGAGCGCCCCAAACACGGCCTTGCAGACCCATTCCGCCCCCGGCAAACATGCGGCCTCAGGGCGCTTCAGCGCCCCTCAAAACGCGGCTTGCGGCGCGCCTGCCAGGCCGCCACGCCCTCGGCCAAGTCGCTGGACGCATTGGCCCGGGCGATGTCGACCTGCAGCGCAGCCGGGTCCAACTGGCCGCGCGCGATCGCATTCAAGTGCTTCTTCATGCCCAGCAGCGCCAGCGGCGCCATGGCCAGCAGCTGGGCCACAAGTTCCTGCGTGGCAGCCTCCAGCGCCGCCACATCGGGCAGCAACTGGTCGAGAAAGCCGCTGCGCAGCATCTCCTGCGCGTCCAGCGTGGCACCCGCCAGCAAGACCTTCTTGGCCCAGGGCAGGCCAAGGCGGCTGACATAGCGCTCCATGCCGCCGCGGTAGAAATGCAGGCCCAGCTTGGCCGCCGGCACAAACATCTCGCAGGCCGGCTGCCCAAGGCGGAAATCGCAGGCCAGGGCCAGGTCGGTCGCACCGCCGTAGACGCCGCCCTGGATCTGGGCCACGGTCACCGGGCGGGCGCTCTCCCAGGCATCGCTGAGCTCGGCAAACAGGGCGCCGGCGTCGAGGCCCGGCACCGCGTCGATATTGAATCCGCTGCAGAAATGCCGGCCCTCGCCGCGCAGCAGCAGCACGCGCAGCTCCTCGCGCGCATTCACCTCTTGCAGCTGCGCCTGCAAGTCCAGCAGGTCGCTGGGCTCCAGGCGGTTGGCCAGGCGCGGCCGGCGCAGGGTGATGCGGGCCAGATGGCCATCAACTTCGAGCAAAGGGGCGTGGCCGGGCATGGCGGGCAAGGAGGCAGACAAAGGTGAGGCAGGCAGTCTAGCGGCAGGCGGGTTTGTCAATGCGGCCCTGTCCGGAGCGGCGCCCGGCCCTCACTTGTTTAGAGTCGGACGCATCCGCCACGCGCTTGCCGTCACCACCCCTCCATGGATTTATCAATCGCCAGCATCCTGCTGCTCGACGGCCTGAGCAATGGCGCCATCTACGCCCTGCTGGCCCTGGCCACCGTGCTGGTGTTCACCGTGACCCGGGTGATCTTCATCCCGCAGGGCGAATTCGTGGCTTTCGGCGCGCTCACTCTGGCCGCTCTGCAGCAGGGCCATAGGCCGGGCACTGTGGTGTTTTTGCTGAGCCTGACCGGCCTGGTCGCCCTGCTCGACCTCTGGGCCGGGTGGCGGGCGGGCGAGGCGGCCACGCCCCTGCTGCGGCGCGTGGCCCAGGCCGCCGCCCTGCCCCTGGGTCTGAGCGCCCTGGCCTGGTGGGCGGCACCGCTGCAGCTGCCCTTGCTGCTGCAGGTGCTGCTGACCCTGGCCATCGTCACGCCCATGGGCCCCTTGCTCTACCGCCTGGCCTATCAGCCCCTGGCCGACGCCTCGGTGCTGGTGCTGCTGATCGTCTCGGTGGGCGTGCATTTCAGCCTGACCGGCCTGGGCCTGGTGTTCTTTGGCGCCGAGGGCTCGCGCAACCCCAGTTTCTGGGACAGCAGCTTCACCCTCGGCCCGCTCTTCATTGCCGGGCAGACGGTGATCATCCTGCTGGCCTCGCTGGCCCTGATCGTGCTGCTCTGGCTGTTCTTCGAGCGCAGCCTCTACGGCAAGGCCTTGCGGGCCACGGCGGTGAACCGCCTGGGCGCGCGGCTGATGGGCATTTCCAGCACGGCTGCGGGCCGCCTGTCCCTGGCCATGGCGGCCTTCATCGGCGCGCTCTCGGGCGTGCTGATCAGCCCGACCACGACGATTTTTTACGACAGCGGTTTTCTGATCGGCTTGAAAGGTTTCGTCGCCGCGGTGTTCGCCGGCCTGGCCAGCTATCCCGGAGCGGCGCTGGGCGCGGTGCTGGTGGGGCTGCTGGAGTCCTTCAGCTCCTTCTGGGCCAGCGCCTTCAAGGAGGTGATCGTCTTCACCTCCATCCTGCCGGTGCTGCTGTGGCGCTCGCTGCGCAACCCGCACTCTGACGAGCATTGAGCCGTGAACATGCGACTGAACCGCAGCCTCCTGCTGCCCGCCCTGGGCCTGGCCCTGCTCTTCGCCCTGCCCTTGCTGCCGGTGCCCGAGTTCTGGATCACCCAGCTCAACTACATCGGCATGTTCGCCCTGGTCAGCCTGGGCCTGGTGCTGCTGACCGGCGTGGGCGGCCTGACCTCCTTCGGGCAAGCCGCCTTTGTGGGCCTGGGCGCCTACAGCACGGCGGTGCTGAGCACGCAGTTCGGACTCTCGCCCTGGCTGGGCCTGCTCGCGGGCTGGCTGCTGACTGGCGGCGTGGCCTGGCTGCTGGCCCTGTTGACGCTGCGCATGTCGGGCCACTACCTGCCGCTGGCAACCATCGCCTGGGCGCTGAGCCTCAACTTCAGCATGGCCAATCTGGACGTGCTGGGCAAGTACGACGGCATCCTCGGCCTGCCGGCGCTGCAACTCTTCGGCCTCAGCCTGCAGGACGGCCGCGCCATCTACGGCCTGATCTGGGGCATCGCCCTGCTGGCGGCGCTGGCGGTGCGCAATCTGCTGGACTCGCGACCGGGCCGCGCCATCCGTGCGCTGAACGGCGGCGTCACCATGGCCGAGGCCATGGGCGTGTCCACCTTCCGCTACAAGGTCATCATCTTCGTGCTGGCGGCCCTGCTGGCCTCCACCTCGGGCTGGCTGTTCGCCCATGTGCAGCGAACGGTCAACCCCAGCCCCTTCGGCCTGAAGATGGGCATCGAGTACCTGTTCATGGCCGTGGTCGGCGGCGTGTCCAGCGTCTGGGGCGCCTTTGTCGGCGCCGGGGTATTCAAGCTGGTGGAAGACCAGCTGAAAGAGCTGCTGCCCGCCCTGCTCGGCAGCAATGGCAATTTCGAGATCATCGTGCTGGGCATCGTGCTGGTGCTGGTGCTGCAGCATGCACCGCGCGGACTCTGGCCCTACGCCCAGCAGCTGCTACAGCGCTGGTGGCCCAGCCCGGGCCGAGCGCGGGATTGGAGCGATGCGGAGCCCCTTCCACAGCGCGCCAAGCCGCAGGCGGGCGAGCCACTGCTGCAGGTCGAGCGCCTGCGCAAGCAGTTCGGCGGCCTGGTGGCCGTGAACGATGTCAGTTTCAGCATCCGAGCCGGGGAAATCATCGGTCTGATCGGCCCCAACGGCGCCGGCAAATCCACCACCTTCAACCTCATCACCGGCGTGCTGCCGGCCAGCGGCGGCTCGGTGCACTTTCGCGGCGAGGATGTGTCTGGCCTGCCATCGCGCGAGATCGCCCGGCGCGGCGTGTCGCGCACTTTCCAGCACGTCAAGATGATGGCCGAGATGACCGTGCTGGAGAACGTGGCCCTGGGCGCCTATCTGCGCGGCCACAGCGGCACGCTGCGCGCCCTGCTGCGCCTCGACCGCGCCGAGGAGCAGCGCCTGTTCCGCGAAGCCGAGCTGCAGCTGCGCCGCATCGGCATGGCCGAACAAGCGCATGAGCTGGCCGGCAACCTGGCCCTGGGCCCGCAGCGCCTGATGGAGATCGCCCGCGCCCTGTGCAGCGACCCCGCCCTGCTGCTGCTGGACGAGCCCGCCGCCGGCCTGCGCCACAAGGAAAAGCAGGCCCTGGCCGAGGTGCTGCGCCAGCTGCAGCGCGAAGGCCTGAGCGTGCTGCTGGTCGAGCACGACATGGAATTCGTGATGGGCTTGACCGACCGCCTGGTGGTGATGGAGTTCGGCACCAAGCTGATCGAAGGCACGCCGGCCGAGGTGCAGGCCAGCCCCGAGGTGCGCGCCGCCTACCTCGGCACCGAACATTGAATGCCTCTGCCAGGACGCTGAACCCATGAGCTCCCCCACACCCTTGTTGAGCGTGCGCGGCCTCCATGCCGGCTATGGCCGCGCCGAGGTGCTCAGCGGCCTCGATCTGGACCTGCCGGCCGGCCAGGTGGTCACGGTCATTGGCCCCAACGGCGCCGGCAAAAGCACCACCCTGAATGCCTTGATGGGCGTGCTGCCGGCACGCGGCCGCATCCTGCTGGACGGCGAGGACATTGCCGGCTTGAGCCTGGAAGAACGTGTGATGCGCGGCCTGGCCCTGGTGCCGGAAAAGCGCGAGCTCTTCACCACCATGAGCGTGGAAGACAACCTGCTGCTGGGCGGCTACCGGCCGCTGCGCCTGGGCCAGCGGGACTGGCGCGAGCAGCTGGCCCAGGTCTTCGAGCTGTTCCCGCGCCTGCTGGAGCGGCGCGAGCAGCTGGCCGGCACCTTGTCCGGCGGCGAGCGCCAGATGCTGGCCGTCGGACGCGCCCTGATGGCCCGGCCCAAGGTGCTGATGCTGGACGAGCCCAGCCTGGGCCTGGCCCCGCTGGTGGTGAAAGAGATCTTCCACATCGTGACCACCTTGCGCGAGCGCGGCGTCAGCGTGCTGCTGGTGGAGCAGAACGCCCGCGCGGCGCTGGAGGTGGCCGACTACGGCTATGTACTGGAGACCGGCGCCATCGCCTTGCAAGGCCCGGCCGCCACGCTGGCCGGCGACGGTCGTGTGGTCGAAACCTATCTGGGCAGCGCGCGCCACAAACCGGCCGCAGCGTGATGCGTGCCCGCCCCTGCGCGCAAAGCGCGGCCGGGCCTGAAATACTTGACGAAATCCCCCTCGGGCGAGACATCGAGGCTTGGGTTCACGCAGATACTGGCCGATGACCTGAAGGCCGCATTGACGGCCCGGGGAGGATTTTTTGTCAGCCATGGATCTGTTTGCACTCAACCACGAAGTCACTGCCCTGGAATCGGCCCTGACCGAGCTGCAGGGTGAAGCGCGCCTGAGCGTGCTGCTGCCCCTGGCCTGGCATCTGCGCCAGCGCGACTGCAAGCGCGCCCTGCTGCTGGTCAACGAGGCCGAGGAATGGCTGGCCCAGGTGAGCTGGGATGAAGCCCGCATCCAGGCCTGCCATGCGCGACTCTTGCTGGTGCTGGGCGAGGTGGCCTGGTTGTTCGCCCAGCTTGATGCGGCCGAGCAGTACGCCGAGGCCGCGGTCGAGAACTTCGCCCAGCTGGGCGACCGCGTGGGGCGCGGCGATGGCCAGCTGCTGCGCGCGGCCCTGTGCACCGAACGCGGCGACAGCGCCGCACGCGACGCCTGCCTGCAGCTGGCGCAAGACGACTACCGCGCCGCTGCTGACTCCGAGCGCCTGCAGATCGTGCGCGCCATGCGCCTGAACCATGCGGCCTGGCGCGACACCACCGGCACGGCAGCACGGCTGCACAGCGAATTCGCCGGCCTGCCCCAGCCCCTGCCCCCGGCCCTGCAAGCCTGGGTCAGCAGCGCCAACGCCCTGGTGGCCGCCTTCACCGGCGAGCTGGGCATGGCGATCAAGCATTTTCTGCAGGCCCACCATGCGGCCATGGAAAGCGGCCAGATCCGCCACGCCGTGTTTTCAGCCAGCAATGGCGCCGACAATTTTGCGTCGCTCGGCGACCTCGATGCCGCCCTGGAATGGGACGAGTTGGCCTTGGCCCAGGCCCAGGCCTGCGGCTGGCCCGGCACCCTGGGCGGCGCGCAGATGCAGACCGGCAATGTGCTGCGCCTGCTGGGCCGCCTGCCCGAGGCCCACGCCATCCTGAACGAGGCGCTGGACTCCATGCAGGCCCTGCAGCACGCCAGCCGCTACAGCCTGGCCCTGCAGTACCAGGGCGATGTGGCCCTGGACATGGGCGAGCCAGCGGCGGCGCTGGATTGTTTTCTGCAAGCCGAGACCATTGCCGTCAATCTGGGCGAACCTTTCTATCTGCTGCGCTGCTGGCGCGGCCAGGCCAGCGCCCTGGGCCGGCTCGGCGAGCCCGAGCAGGCGCTGAGCAAGATCTCGGCCGCCTTGCTCAATGCCCGCGAGCTGGGCAGCGCCGACGAGCAAATCAAGGTGCTGCGCGTCTTCGCCGAGCTCTACCAGCAATACGCCCTGCCCGCCCCCGAGGGCATGACGGCCGCCAGCCCCACCCTGCACTACCTGCTGCAGGCCTTGCAAATGGCCAGCAGCATCAAGGGCTACATCCTGCCCAGCGACCTGCTCGACGAGCTGGCCAATGCCTACGCTGCCACCGGTGATGCCGCGCAGGCTCGCCATTACGGCCAGGCCGCCGCGGCCGCGCGCGACAACAAGCGCCTGGACGATGCGCGCAACCGCGCCATGGCCATGCAGGTGCGGCAGGAGAGCGCCCTGGCCCGGGCCGAGGCCGAGTACCACCACCGCCTGGCGCAGGCCGAGAGCGAACGCGCCGCCCAGCTGCAGGAAGCCAGTGCCACGCTGGAGACCCTGGGCCGCATCGGCCGCGAGATCACCGGCAGCCTCAACACGGATGCCGTCTTCGCCGCGCTCTACCGCCACCTCGGTCAGCTGCTGGACACCACCTCGTTCTTTGTCTACCTGCTGGAGCCGGGCGGCCATGCGCTCAAGGCCGCCTTCATCAACGAGGCGCGCCACCATTTCCCTTCGCCCCTGATCTCGCTGCAAGACCCCGAATCGCTGACCGCTCGCTGTGCCCGCGAGCGATGCGAGCTGTTCTTCCCGGCCGCGCCGCGCAGCCATCCGCCCGGGCATCTGATGGGGCCGCTGGACACCCAGAGCATGATGTTCTCGCCCCTGCTGATCGGCGACCGGTTGCTGGGCGTGATGTCGGTGCAGTCGGTGGACAGCCATGCCTACGGCGAACGCGAGCAATCGATCTTCCGCACCCTTTCGGCGTACGCCGCCATCGCCCTGGACAACGCCGGGGCCTACGCCGCCGCCGAGACCGCGCGCCAGCAAGCGAACGCCGCGCTGGAGGCCCTGAACGAAGCGCGCGCCAAGCTGGCCGACCGCGCCGAGTGGCTGGCCGAGGAGGTGCGCAAGGCCACCAACCAGATCGTCCAGCGCGAGCGCGAGACCGTGATCCGCCTGTCCAAGGCGGCCGAGTACCGCGACCCCGAAACCGGCGCCCACATCCTGCGCATGGCGCATTACTCCGAGCTGATCGCACGCGGCCTGGGCCTGCCGGTGGCCGATCAAGAGCTGCTGCTGGAAGCCGCACCCATGCACGACATCGGCAAGGTCGGCATCACCGACAGCATCCTGCTCAAGCCCGGCCGCCTGACGCCGGAAGAGTTCGAGATCATGAAGCTGCACGCCAGCTACGGCTACGAGATCCTCAAGGACAGCTCCTCCCTGGTGCTGCAAGCCGGCGCCGCCATCGCCCTGGGCCACCATGAGAAATACGATGGCACCGGCTACCCGCAAGGCCTACAGGGCGAGGCCATCCCCATCTTCAGCCGCATCGTCGCCGTGGCCGATGTCTTCGATGCCCTGACGTCCGAGCGCCCCTACAAAAAAGCCTGGACCCTGGAAGCCGCCGCCGCCCACATCAAGGCCCATGCAGGCAGCCACTTCGATCCCGACTGCGTGCGCGTCTTCTTCGAGCACTGGGACGAGGTGCTGGACATCCGCCAGCGCTTCCAAGACGAGGACTGAGCGCCCGTTCGCAGCGCCTGCTAACCTGTCATCTCCAGCCAGGAGATGCCATGTTGCCCCGCTCGACTTCGCGCCCCATGTTTGACCGCCCCGCCGCTCGCGCCTCCGGGCGGCGAACGCTGCCCCTGCTGTTGGCGATTGGCCTCGGCCTGGCGGGCGCCGCCCACGGCGAGCCAATCGGCGAGGTGGACACCGCCTTCAAGCTGATCGGCCCCGACCACAAGGTGGTGGTCGACGCGCACGACGACCCCAAGGTCAGCGGCGTCACCTGCTATGTCTCGCGCGCCAAGACCGGCGGCATCAAGGGCGGCCTGGGCCTGGCCGAGGACAAGGCCGAGGCCTCCATTGCCTGCCGCCAGACCGGGCCGATCAGCTTCGCCAAGCCCCTGGCTCGGCAAGAAGAAGTGTTCAACGAACGCATCTCCCTGGTGTTCAAGAAGCTGCGCATCGTCCGCATGGTCGACAGCCGCCGCAACACCCTGGTCTACCTGACCTATTCCGACCGCCTGATCGACGGCTCGCCGCAAAACAGCGTGACCGCCGTGCCGGTGGACCGGGCCACGCCGATTCCGCTCAAGTGAGCAAGGCGAGCTGAGCATCCACCGATGAAAGCTCGACCACAGCCCCCGGCCCGCAACCGGCTCTCGCCAGAGCAGGTGGATGCGCTGAACGCCGAAGCCTTCGAGCTGCGCATGTCCGACACGCCGCGGGCCCTGCAACTGGCGCAGCAGGCGCATGACCAGGCCCTGGCCATCGACCCCCCGCGCGGTCTGGCCTATGCCTTGCTGCGCTGGAGCCTGTGCGAGTTCATCCTGGGCCTGCCGGTGGCGCCGCTGCAAGCCCGGCTGGATCAGGCCCACAGCCTGCTGGAAGCGCTGGGCGAAGTCCCTGGCCATCTGGATGCCTTGAACCTGCAGGCCCTGATCCAAGAGCGGCTGGGCAGCTACGAGCAGGCCCTGCTGCTGCACCAGCGAGCCCTGGAGCTGGCCCGCCTCCACCGGCTCGCTCGTGCTGAAGCCCGCGCCCTGAGCAATATGGCGGTGACACGCATGACGCTGGGGCAACTGCCGGAGGCCCTTGAGTTGCTGCAGCACAGCCTCTCGCTGGCCGAGCAAAGCGGCTCCATCGTCGACCAAGCCTATGCACTGGGTCAGTTGGGCCAGGTGCTGCAAGGCATTGGAGAGATGGAGCTGGCCGCGGAGCATCTGCAACGCAGCCTGCGCTGCGCACGCCAAACCCAGGACCTGGCGCGCCAGGCCACCAGCGCGCTGGACTTGGGCGCCTTGCTGAGCAAGCTCAGCCAGCATGCCGAGGCTCGCCTTCATCTGGACGAAGCGCTGACCCTGTCGCGGCGCACCGGCAATGTCAACGACCTCGGCCAGGCGCTGCTGGGCCTGGGTCAGTCCTGCCTGAGGCAGGGCGATATGGGCGCCGCCCGGGCGGCTTTCGAGGAAGCCCGGCCGCTGGCTGAGCGCGCGGGGGATATCCCCACCCTGTGCAGCATCGAGCTCGGCCTGGCCGATATGTGGAACGCCGGCGACGAGCTGGATCAGGCCCAAAGCGCCCTCGCGCGGGCTTTGGCTCAGGCCACGAACAGCCGGCTCTCAGCCCTGGCCAGCCAGGCACACCGGGCCCTGTCCGAGCTGGCCGAGCAACGGGGCGAGCACGCCCTGGCACTGCAGCACTACAAGGCCCACCACGCCTGCGAACAACGCCTGCTGGGCGAGCACTCGCAGCAGCGGCTGCGCGGCCTGTTCGCACGCCAGCAGGCCCAGGCCCTGAGCCAGGAATTGCAGGCAGCCCGCCAAGCGGATCAGGAAAAGCAGGCCTTGCTGACGCAGCTGTCGGCGCAAGCCGATTTGCTGCGCCAGCTCAGCCATGAAGATGGCCTGACGGGCCTGGCCAACCGCCGCTGGCTGGACCTGCTGCTGGAGCAGGAGTTCGAGCGCGCGGCGCGCTTTCGCCACCCGCTCAGCCTGGCCATGCTGGACCTCGACCACTTCAAGGCCGTCAACGATCGCTTCGGCCATAAAGTCGGCGATGCCGTGCTGAGGCAGGTCGGTCGCCTGCTGCGCGACCATTGCCGGCGCGCCGATGTGGTGGCACGTTATGGCGGCGAGGAGTTCACCTTGCTCCTGGTGGAGACGCCCCTGCCCCTGGCCAGCCAGCTCTGCGACAAGCTGCGCCAGCAGGTCGAGCGCTTTGACTGGCGCAGCCTGCACCCCGATCTGCACGCCATCACCGTCAGCATGGGCCTGGCCGGCAATGCCGAAGCGCATGAGCCCGAGGCTTTGTGCGCCCTGGCCGATGGCCGGCTTTACAGCGCCAAGAACGAAGGCCGGAACTGCGTGCGCCCGCCGCCGAGCCCGATGCCGACGTGAGTCGCTGCGAGTTGCCGAGGCGGCGGCTTCAGCGCCGCAGCGGCAACGGGAAGGCCGCAAGGCTGGCGTGCCCGTCTTTCGACAGCGCCTGCACGCCGAACACCACATTGTCTTTGGACAGGTTCTTGAGCGTGTGGCGAGCGACCCGGCCCAGGTCCTGCTGGTGCTGCCAGACGGCCGAATCGGTGTGGCGCCAGACGATGCGGTAGCCGGCCACCTCGGATTCAGGCGCCAGGGTCCAGCTGAGCGTGCTGTCGTTGCTGAGCTCGGTGGCGTCCAGGCGCACGTTCTGCGGTGCGGCGGGCGCCAGCGCCAGCGTCGCCAGGCCGGCGGCATTGATGCGAGCGACATTGGCCGCGTAGGCGAAATCGACGAACTCGGGCAGGTCGCCGTAGCGCACGCCGTTCTCCTCGCGCAGGTTCTGGTGCTGGTGCGCAAAATTCTCGAAGGGCTCGGAGAAGCGCACCGCGGCATAGCCGCGCTCGAGGAAGGGCAGGTGGTCGCCGCCGCGCAGATAGCGGTCGCGGCGCTGGATCAGGTTGACGGTGAAGCCGGGCAGGTAGCGCTCGCCGGCGGCTTTCAAATGGCGGCCCAGTTGGTGGGTGGGCAGGTCTTCGCTGCCCCCGGCCAGCACCAGCTGCTGCAGCGATTCACGTGCAGCCTCGTTGGCGCGCGCCTCGGCATCGGGCGTGGGCGTGTTGGCGCGGGCGGCCACCAGCATGCGCAGCAGCGGATCCAGGCCGTCGGCAAACAGGCGCAGCTGGCGCTCGTCCACCTGGCCGGCATCGCCGCGCGGGCTGCCGATGATGTCGTTGGTGATCATGGCCTCGATCGGCAAGCCCTGGCGCCGGGCCTCGCGCGCCCAATGGGTGGCGCCCAGCAGGCCCTGCTCTTCACCCGGCACGGCCATGAAGACCAGGGTGGCCGGAAAGCGGTGGCCGGCCATGGCGCAGGCCAGCTCCATCACCGCGGCCACGCCCGAGGCGTCGTCGTTGGCACCGGGGGAGGCGCCTTCGGCATCCATCACATCGCCGTTGCGCGAGTCGTAGTGGCCGCTGACCACCAGCAGGCGCTGGGCCCCTGCTGGCGCGGTGCCGGGCAAGGTGGCCACCACATTAACCAGGGTGGCCGGGCGCGGCATGCGGTTGCCGGCGGGCTCGACAAAGCTGTCCAGGCTCACCTGCAGGCGGCCGCCGCTGCGCCGCGCGCACTGCTCCAGCTCGGCCTGGATCCAGCGCCGCGCGGCGCCGATGCCGCGCTGCGCCGATTCGGTCTCGGACAAGGTGTGGCGGGTGCCGAAATCGACCAGGCGTCGGATGCGCTGCTCGATGCGCGGCGCCGAGATCTCGGCCAGGATCTGCTGCACGCGCGGGTCCAGCGGCGCCGGTTGAGCGACCGCACCCATCGTCATCACGCCCCCCAGGGCAGCTCCCAAGATCCAAGCACGCATGCGCATCAACCAGTCATCCTGGCCCCAAAAACGAAGGGCCTGATTCTGCGAGCTTTGCGCCAGCGCCGCTCGGCGAGCGCGACAAAGCCCCCCCCGGCATTTGCCCCTAGAGCCAGGGCCACATCGGCCCCCTACACTCCGCACCGGATTCAGGAGAGTGCAGGCCCGCCCGGGCACTGCCGCCGAAGGCGCAAGCTCCCATACTCGCTCAGGCCCCGTACTGGATCCGTCAACAAGCCGAATGCTGGAGAGAGCGGCCCGCGCAGACGATGTGCGAGCCGCCACCGAAGGAGCAAGGCCATGCCCCCGGGGTGCGGCTGAATCTCTCAGGTAACAGGGACAGCGGGAGCGGCGCGCGTCAAGCGCACGCTCTTCCGCCATTGCCCGATCTGTGCTCTGCCCGGCTCGCACTCCACTTTGGGGTGCCTCACCTGCCTGGAACGAAACACAGCCCGCGCTGGGCCTGAGCGCACGCCTGCGCGTCTCACTCAACGGTCTGTTTGTCTTGTTTCAGGAGTGCACACATGCACGCAATCGTCCTGGGCGCCGGGGTCACCGGCGTCACCACCGCCTGGTATCTGCGCCAATCGGGTTTTGAAGTCACCGTGATCGACCGCCAGCCCGCGGCCGGCCTGGAAACCAGCTATGCCAACGGCGGCCAGATTTCCGTCTCGCATGCCGAACCCTGGGCCAACCCAGGCGCGCCGCTCAAGGTCTTGAAGTGGCTGATGAAGGAGGACGCGCCCCTGCTCTTCCGCCTGCGCGCCGACCCGGCCCAGTGGCGCTGGGGTCTGCAGTTCCTGCGCGAATGCGCGCCGGGCCGCACCGCCCACAACATCCGCAACATCGTCAACCTCGGCCTCTACAGCCGCGAACAACTGCAGCGCCTGCGCGCCGCCACCGGCATCGCCTACGACCAGCGCCAGCAAGGCATCCTGCACTTCTACACCAGCGAGCAGGAGTACGCCGCTGCGCAGGAGCCGGCCCGCATCATGCGGGAGCAAGGCTGCGAGCTGGACATGAAAACGCCCGAGGAATGCGTGGCCATCGAGCCAGCGCTGGCGCAATGCCGCGCGCAGATCGTCGGCGGCAGCATGACGCCCAGCGACGAGTCGGGCGATGCCCACCGCTTCACCCTGGAACTGGCTGCCCTGGCCGCGCAGGCCGGCGTGAAGTTCCGCTACCAGACGCGGGTGCTGGGCTGCGAGCGCGAGGGCCAGGATCTGGCGCGGGTAATCGTGGCCGATGCGAACGGCGAAATCGAGCGCCTGGGCGCCGACCGCTTTGTGCTGTGCCTGGGCTCCTTCAGCCGCGGCCTGGCGCGCGAGCTGGGTGTGTCGCTCAACATCTACCCGGCCAAGGGCTACTCGATGACGCTGCCGGTGATCTCGCCCGCACACAGCTACCAGGTCTCGCTGACCGACGACGAGTACAAGCTGGTGTTCTCGCGCCTGGGCGATCGCCTGCGCGTGGCCGGCACGGCCGAGCTCAATGGCTATGACAGCACGCTCAATCTGCGCCGCTGCGAGGCCTTGCTGCGGCGCACGCGCGAGCTGTTCCCGCAGATGGTGGCGCCCGAGGGCCAGCCCAGCGGCGCCCAGTACTGGACCGGCCTGCGCCCGGCCACGCCCTCCAACCTGCCCTACATCGGCGCCAGCCGCGTCGGCCGCCTCTTCCTCAACACCGGCCACGGCACCCTAGGCTGGACGCACAGCTGCGGCTCGGCCGCGGCCCTGGCGGACCTGATCTGCGGCCGCCGGCCCGAGCTGGACTACGCCTTCTGCGGGCCTGAGGTCGATTCCTGGGCCGGCCGGGCGCAGGCGGCCACTTGAGCGAACCGGCCCAGGCCCGCCGGCGCGGGCCTTGTAAGCCGGCCGGGCTTCCTCTACCCTGAGGCCAGAGCCGAGCGGACACTTCCGCAGCGTCAGAGCCCGGCACAGCGCACGCATCCATCACCGCGCCCCCCACAAACGCCGGGGCGCCGGAGAGCCAAGGAGACTGCCATGAGCCAGAGCCCGAACGGCGACGCCAGCCGCGCCCTATCCTCCACCGGCGCGCCCCTGTCGCCTGCTGTAGCTGCCTTGCGCAGCCTGGCCCTGGTCGGCCCCGCGGCGGCGGGCAAGACCAGCTTGCTGGAGGCCTTGCTGCTGCAGGCCGGCGCCATCGCCCAGGCCGGCACGGTGGAGCGCGGCAACACCGTCAGCGATTTCGATCCGCTGGAGCGCCGCCTCCAGCATTCCCTGCACAGCAGCGTGGTGCACCTGGAGCATGGCGGCGTGCGCATCCACGCCATCGACACGCCCGGGGCGGCCGATTTCATCGGCCAGTCTCTGCCAGCGCTGGAGGCGGTGGACACAGCGGTGCTGGTGCTCAACGCGCAAAGCGGCCTGGAACCCATGGCCAGCAAGATGATGGAAACCGCCGCCCAGCGCGGCCTGTGCCGGCTGATCGTGATCAACAAGATCGATCTGGCCGAGCTCGACCTGCCAGGCCTGCTGGCGCAGATCCGCACGGTGTTCGGGCGTGAATGCCTGCCGCTGAACCTGCCGACCGAAGGCGGGCGGCGCGTGCTGGACTGCTTCTACAACATCATCGGCCAGGCCGATTTTTCCTCGGTGGGCCTGGCGCACCAGGCCCTGGTCGAGCAGGTGGTGGAGGTGGATGCCGCGTTTGTAGATCGTTATCTCAGCGAAGGCGATGTCGACCCGCGCGAGCTGCATGCACCGCTGGAGCAGGCCTTGCGCGAGGGGCACCTGATCCCGGTCTGCTTCACCTCGGCGCGCAGCGGCGCCGGCGTGGCCGAGCTGCTCGATGTGATCGAACGCCTGCTGCCCAACCCGGCCGAGGGCAACCCGCCCCTGTTCCTGCGCGGCGAGGGCCCCGAGGCCCTGCCCCTGCAAGCCTTGCCCGAGCCCAGCGCCCATGTGCTGGCCCATGTGTTCAAGATCATCTCCGACCCCTACCTCGGCAAGATGGGCGTGATGCGCCTGCACCAGGGCACGCTGCGCCGCCACAGCCAGCTCTTCATCGGCTCGGCACGCAAGCCCTTCCGCGTCGGCCACCTCTTCCTGCTGCAGGGCGGCCGGCATGTCGAGGTGGAGCAGGCCCTGCCGGGCGAGCTCTGCGCCATCGCCAAGGTCGAGGACCTGCACTACGACGCCGTGCTCCACGACGCGCCCGAGGATGCCCACATCCATCTGCGCCCGCTGGATTTCCCCGTGCCCGTGCATGGCCTGGCCATCCGCCCGGTGCGCCATGGTGACGAGCAAAAGCTCTGGGAGCAGCTGAGCCGCCTGGTCGAGGAAGACCCCTGCCTGCGGCTGGAGCAGGCTGGCCAAACGCAAGAGACGGTGATCTACGGCCTGGGTGAGCTGCATCTGCGCCTGCTGCTGGAGCGCCTGCGTGAGAGCTACAAATTCGAGCTGCAGACCCAGCCGCCCCGCGTGGCCTACCGCGAGACCATCTCGGCCGCGGCCGAAGGGCACTACCGCCACAAGAAGCAGAGCGGCGGCGCCGGCCAGTTCGGCGAGGTCTATCTGCGCGTGGAGCCGCTGGCGCGCGGCGCCGGCTTTGAGTTTGTCGACGCAGTGAAGGGCGGCACCATCCCGGGGCAGTTCATGCCGGCCGTGGAGAAAGGCGTGCGCTCGGCCCTGGACACCGGTGTGGTGGCCGGCTACCCGCTGGTGGACCTGCGCGTGACGGTGTTCGACGGCAAGCACCATTCGGTGGACAGCAAGGAGGTGGCCTTTGTCACCGCCGGCCGGCGCGCCCTGATCGCCGCAGTTCAGGAAGCTCGGCCCCTGGTGCTGGAACCCGTGGTGCATCTGGAAGTGCAGGCACCAGAAGCCGCGATCGGTGACATCACCGGCGATCTGGCCGCCCGGCGCGGCCAGGTCAACGGCACCGACAGCCCTTGGCCCGGCCGCAGCATCGTGCGCGGCCTGGCGCCGCTGGCCGAACTGAGCCAGTACCAGAGCCGGCTCAATGCCCTGAGCAGCGGCCAGGGTCGCTACAGCGTGCGGCTTTCTCACTACGAAGCGGTGCCGCCCCACACGCAAAGCCAGCTGATCGCGGCCTACCAGGCAGAGGAAGAAGACTGAAGCCTGACCGGACCGAAGGCATCGACTCTTTATCAAAAAGTCAAAATAGCCGCGACACACACCGCGCGGGCAAGGCAGACGCTGGGCCCGCCCCGGCAAGCCGGATGAACGAGGCTTTATCATAGGGGGATGTCATCCGCCCCCCGGGACGTCGCCCAGATCCGCTTGGACAACGCGATGCTCCTGTTCGAAGAATTCGTCGCTGTCTCCGTCAAGCACCCCGATCCCGCCACCTTGCGTGGGCTGGAGCGGCGCTTTGCCGAGCGTTTGCAGATCCAGCCCAGTTACTGGAGCCAGATCAAGAGCCGCTCGCGCCAGATCGGTGAGCGCCTGGCGCGCCAGTTCGAGCAGCTCTTCCACAAGCCCCTGGGCTGGATGGATCAGAGCCACGCCGCCGGCGAGCCCGAGCCAGCCAGCCTGGAGCGGGAGGCCACGCCCAGCGTGCCGCAGGACGATGACGAGCGCTTCATCGTCGGCCTGGTGTTGACCTACTACCGCCGCCACCCGCAGCGCGCCCGCACGCGCCTGCTGGACCTGCTCGGCGAGGTGCTGACGCCGCCGCAAGAAGCGCCACCAGCCGGCAAGCTTGCGGCCACTGGGCCCGCCAAGTCGGCACCCTTGCCAGTCTTGCCCGCCAGCCCACCCTCGCGTGGCACGGCGCCGGCCACCGGCGGCGCGGCCGAACTCGATGAGTGGCGCCGCCTGCAGCAAGGCATTGCACCGCTGAAACCGAAGAAGCGCTGAGCGCAGCGCTCGAGCAACGCAGCGGGCCTGGCACCAGTGCCAGTGACAGTGCCAGTGCCAGTGCCAGTGCCAGTGCCTGCGCCGGCGTCGCGATCGATCGCACCAAGGTGCACGTCTCCGCCCCACAGCCGAGCCGCCATCACCTCCGCTTGGCGCGTCCATCCGACCCACACGTCGGCCTGATTCCAACCACCGCCTGCTGGCCGGCCGGAACTCGGGCCGTGGCGGCTTGCGCACATTTCTTTATCTCTTTTGATAAAAAGTATATGCGCGAGATAAACAGTCGTTTATCATTTGCTCAAGCGAGCGGATCGCGGCGCACCCCAAGCAAGGCGCCGCTCGCGAAGGTCCCTCTCCCCCTGTCTTAACCGGGAGCTGCCCGCCCCCGCTAGCGCTGGAGTCCAGCCAGGCACATCCCCGCCAAGGGATGCACCCTGGCGTCGTCACCCAGCGCCCTGCGATGCGCCGGCCCAGTGCCCACCGTCGCTCGGTCCGCACCGAGTCTTTCGAGAGTCAGTTCAAGCGTTGTCTGCGCCTTGCGCGGCACTGAAGCGATTCAGCGCCACCAGGCCGAGCCGCTGCATGGAGTTCCGGCGGGTGCCTGCCCTGGAGGGCTGCGCCATGCCCCAGATGGTTTTGTTTCTTGTTGGCTGCCCCCGGTCGAGCCGCCGCATGGCCAAAACCAATGTTTCGGTCTTTTCTTGACCTTGCCACCCACCGGGCGCGCTGTACGGCGCCCAGGAGATTGCCACATGACCCAGTTCACCTCACCCCGCCCGCTGAACCTGCGCCTGCAAAAGCCCCGCAATCCGCTGGTTGCGCCGGCGCTGATGCGACAGGCCGGCAAACACGGCCACCAGCAACACGAGGTTCGCCTGCGCCAAGCCGCGCAACGCGAGCTGCGACAAGAAATCTTGCGCGTCGGCAGGCCCGACGCCAGCCCCTGAATCCAAGGCCTTGCGAGGCCGAAGTGGAGAACCATCATGATGCGTTTGCGAGAACTGAACGGCCCGGACGTGACGGCCGAAGACTACGAGATCACCCATGAAGCCTGGCGCTGGCGCGCCGCCCGCGTGCTGCTGAGCGCCAGCGCAGGGCTGACCCGCCTGGCCCTGCTGGTGCACCAGGTGCGCGCCGTGCGCCGGCGCCGGCCCGAACTGGAGTTCTATGCGGAGGCGGGCGCGCCGGAAGGTGCGCTCTACGCCGATGGGGTGCGGGTTGGCACCTTGCCCGGAGTGAGGCGGCTTTAGCGGCGCTCACCTACCCCAAGTGAGCCCAGCGCCGTCTCCTTCGGCACCGACACCAGCACCGGCGCGGTCAGCCAAGCTCCCACGGGATCCGCTGCGCGGCATCCGTTGAGATCTGGCCAGCCGAAGCCGAAGGGCGCCGGCGCGCACAAGTGCACGACAGAGGCGGCAGCAGGTGTGCGGGCGGCGGCCGCGGGTTTCAAGATGAAGCCCCGGCCGCCGATATACGATCCAACACCTTCAGCCCAAGCCCGCCATGTCTGCGCCAGTCCCGATGTCTCCGCTGCGCCAAGCGCCGCCCGATCTGCCCGGTTGGGTGGCGCTGTTCCGTGACGCCGAAATCCCAGTGCTGGCCGAGACCGCCGATGCGCTGGAACTGCTGCGCGCCAATGAAGACGCGGTGGACGCCAACAGCCTGGGCGAGATGATCGCCACCGATCCGCTGATGACGCTCAAGGTCTTGGCCCATGCCGCCGCGCACCGCTCCAGCCGGCTGCAGACCGATGCGGAAACGGTGACCGCGGCCCTGGTGCTGATGGGCATCACGCCCTTCTTCCGTGACTTCGGGCCCCAGCCCACGGTCGAGGATCAGCTGGCCAGCACACCCTATGCCCTGGACGGTTTGCAACGCGTGTTGCGCCGCGCCGACCGCGCCGCGCGCTTTGCCCTCGGTTTTGCCGTGCACCGCCTGGACCCGGATGCCGCGGTCATCCACAGCGCGGCCTTGCTGCATGATTTCGCCGAGATGCTGCTGTGGATCCACGCACCGGAACTGGCCCAGCACATCCGGCTGCGCCAACAGGCCGATCGACATCTGCGCAGCGTGGCGGTGCAGAAGGACGTGCTGCACATCGAGCTGGCCGATCTCGAGCAGGCCTTGATGCAGGCCTGGCGCCTGCCCGAACTGCTGCGCCAAATCACCAACGACAAGCGCGCCAACGACCCGCAGGTGCAATGCGTCAAGTTGGCCGTGCGCCTGGCTCGCCACACGGCCGATGGCTGGGACGATGAGGCAGTCCCGGACGATCTGAGTGAGATCGCCGCCCTGCTCAATCTGAGCCTGGAAGCCACGCTGAAGCTGCTGCATGAATTCGACTGAAACGCCGCCCACCGCCAAATCCGCCGGCCCTTCCCAAGCGTTCTGGCAGGAGCGCTTTGAGCGGGGCCAGACGCCCTGGGATCGAGGCGAGGCCCACCCGCAGCTGCGGGCCTGGCTGGCGCAGGGCTTGCTGCAAGCCGGGCATGCCATCGCCATCCCCGGCTGCGGCCGTGGGCATGAGCTCCGCGTGCTGGGCGAAGCTGGCATCGCCGCCGTGGGCCTGGACTACACACCCGCCGCCGTCGAATTGGCGCGTGCGCATCTGGACGGCCTTCCCGGCCGCGTGGAGCTGGCCGATGTGCTGGCCTGGCAGCCGCCCGAGGCGCTGGACCGCGTGTACGAACAAACCTGCTTGTGTGCTCTGCACCCGGATCACTGGCTGCGCTACGCGGACCAGCTGCACAGCTGGCTCAAGCCCGGCGGGCTGCTGCTCGCCTTGTTCATGCAGGCGCGCCGCGACAGCGCCGGCAGTGGCGTGGTCGAAGGGCCGCCCTACCATGGGGACATCAATGCCATGCGCGCCTTGTTCCCCGCTTCGCGTTGGGAGTGGCCGGCGCCCCCTTACCCGATCACCCCGCATGGCCAGGGCTGGGCCGAACTGGGCGTGGTGCTGCGCCGGCGCTGAAGCTCAGCGCCGGGCCGCAGCCCGTAGCTCATACCGGCACGGCGGTGGTGTTCTTGACCCGGTCCAGCACGAAGCTGGTTTTGCAGTCCTGCACGCTGGGATGCTTGAGCAGGGTCTCGGTGATGAAGCGGGCGTAATGCGCCATGTCCTGCACCACCACACGCAGCAAGTAGTCCATATCGCCGGTCAAGGCGGCGCATTCCACCACTTCCGGCCAGGTCTGAACGGCGGCGCGAAACAGGTCCATGGGGTTGCGCTTGTGGCTCTCGGTGTGCTTTTCGAGTCGCACATTGATGTAGGCCGTCAGCCCCAAGCCGACCCGCTCGGGCGGCACCAAGGCCACATAGGCTGAAATTGCGCCAGATTCCTCGAGGCGGCGCACCCGGCGCAGCACGGCCGAGGCGGAGAGATTGACCTGGGCAGCCAGGGCATCGTATGTGACGCGCCCGTCAACTTGCAACGCCCTCAAAATGCGTCGATCAATCGTGTCGAGCTGGATCTCGTTTTCCATCTTCAGGTTCTCCGCAGTATTGCTGCGCACATCGCGACGGTGCCGCGAGTTTTAGCATGAATCCTGCGCCCACTCCAACCTACAGTCTTGACCCATCGTAAGACTTTTCAGAAAGAGACATCATGGCCTTCACTCCATGGGACAACCCGATGGGCACCAACGGCTTCGAGTTCATTGAATTCGCCGCGCCGGAACCCGCCGCCCTGGGCAAGCTGTTCGAAACCATGGGCTTCACCGCCGTGGCTCGCCACCGCCAGAAGAACGTCACCCTGTACCGCCAGGGCGATGTGAACTTCATCATCAACGCCGAGACCGACGCCTTTGCCCAGCGCTTTGCGCGCCTGCACGGCCCGTCCATCTGCGCCATCGCCTTCCGCGTCAACGACGCGGCCTACGCCTACCAGCGCGCGCTGGAACTGGGCGCCTGGGGCTTTGACAACAAGGCCGGCCCGATGGAGCTGAACATCCCGGCCATCAAGGGCATTGGGGATTCGCTGATTTATTTCGTCGACCGCTGGCAAGGCAAGGACGGCGCCCCGGACGGCGCCATCGGCAACATCAGCATCTACGACGTCGACTTCGTGCCCCTGCTGGATGCCGAGGGCAAGCCGGTCGAGTCCAAACCGGTCGGCCATGGCCTGACCTATATCGACCACCTGACCCACAACGTCTTCCGTGGCCGGATGAAGGAATGGGCGGATTTCTACGAGCGCCTGTTCAATTTCCGCGAAGTGCGCTACTTCGACATCGAGGGCAAGCTGACCGGCCTCAAGTCCAAGGCCATGACCAGCCCCTGCGGCAAGATCCGCATCCCGATCAACGAAAGCAGCGACGACAAGAGCCAGATCGCCGAATACCTGGACCTGTACCACGGCGAAGGCATCCAGCACGTGGCGCTGGGCACCGACCACATCTACTCGACCGTCGAGAAGATGAAGGGCACGGGCGTGGTGTTCCAGGACACCATCAACACCTACTTCGACCTGATCGACAAGCGCCTGCCGGGCCATGGCGAAAACGTGGAGGAACTGCGCCGCCTGCGCATCCTGATCGACGGCGCCGCCCACCTGGACGCGCCAAACGAATTGCTGCTGCAGATCTTCACCAAGGAAGTGATCGGACCGATCTTCTTCGAGATCATCCAGCGCAAGGGCAACGAAGGTTTCGGCGAAGGCAACTTCAAGGCCTTGTTCGAAAGCATCGAACTCGACCAGATCCGCCGCGGCGTGCTGAAGGCGGAAGGCTGATCCAGCGAAGCCTCCCGAACCATCGACGGCCCCAGAGTTTCCGTCTGCCCCAGGTGGCGCCTACGGCCCCATCCGAGGACTTCAGCCCCGAGACGCGTACCGCGCCACTCGGGGCTTTTTCTTTGGCTCAGTCGGGGCTCGCACCCTCCGGCGCAAGTTGCAGCAGGCGCCAAACATCCTGCTGAATCCGTGGATGAAACACGAGGCCGAGGTGCCCGGTGGCCTCAATTTCGAACGCTCGGGCGCCAGCCAGACGCGCAGTTTCCACCGGACAAACGATCTGATCGCAGCGCGAGTAATAACAATCAAACTCGGCGGCAAGCGACAGTGCCTCCTGCGCGGTCAGCTCCTTCAGCCAAAGGCTGCCTCGCCGCATTTCCTGCCCGTTACGCCCGCGGCCAAAACGCGCCCACAGCGTCCCGCCATGCGGCGTCCCCAAGGTCAAGATTCTTGTCAGACGGCCCTTACGACCATGTTTGCGGTACCAAGCACGGATCGCCAGCCCACCCATGCTGTGGGCCACGATGACGGGCTGAACTCCGGGGTAGCGCTGTTCCAAATCCTGTATCGCCGTCTCGATACCGTCCACATAGGCATCGATGGACCCGAAGGCGGGCTCCATGGTCAGGGCGCGAACAGGCACGCCTTGTTCACTCAAGCCGCGCAGCCAAGGATTCCAGAGCCCACGATTGCAGGTGTAGCCATGAAGAAATACGACCGGTCGAAAGCGCGTGGAGCTTGAGGGGCTGCTGTCCGGCCAACGTTGATGGGCCCAGGGTTGCTGCCAGGCGAACACCAGGTCCAAACTGAGCAGCTCTTGCCACCATGCTCGCAACAAGGCAAACCAAGATGGCGCTTCCTGACGATTCACCCAGCGCAAGGCAACAAAGGACAGGAGCATGACCGGTGCATGGGCCCAAAACACCAGCACCGACAGCCCAAATTCCGGCCCCCATCCAAAAGCTCGCCAAGTGACCACCATCAGCCCCAGGGTAGCCAAAAGGCGCAAGAACAATTGCCAGCGTTGCAGTTTCGCATTCATATCGCCAGTGTAGGCCGGCGAGAATGACGGACCATTGCCCGCCGGATCTACCCCAAACCATGTCCCACACGCCTGCTGAGACCATTCTTGCTCACCTGCATGAGGTCGAGCGGCTGCGGCATCACCGAATGGCTCAAGCCAGGTTGGCTCAAACGACCGAACAGCTCAAGCACTTTCAGCAGGACCGTTTCAGACGGAGTTACGCCGACCTGCTCCAACATCCGCGTTACACCAACGCTGCGCAGTTTTTTCTGAGCCATCTCTATGGCCCCGGCGACTTCAGTCGCAGAGACGCCCAGTTCGCGCGGGTGGTGCCAGCCGTGGTTCGCGTGTTTCCGAGCGATGTGGTCGGCACGGTCGCCAAGCTGGCCCAGTTGCACGCTCTGTCCGAAGGCTTGGACACGCGCATGGCCGAACACCTGATTGAGATGAACACAAACACCTTGACTGGAGCTGCCTATCTGCAGGCCTGGCAAACCACAGGCCGCCCCGAACTGCGTGGCCAACAAATCGAACTCACGATCGCGATAGGCACTGAACTGGACCGCCTGACCCGCAAACCTTTGCTGCGCCAGGCCTTGCGCCTGATGCGCGGGCCGGCCGCTGCGGCCGGACTCGATGAACTCCAGACCTTTCTGGAGGTCGGCTTTGACACTTTCAGAGCCATGAAAGGCGCTCAAGAGTTTCTAAAGACAGTGGAAACGCGCGAACAGGAACTCTCCTCTGCGCTGTTTGCAGCCGACGTCCATTCGAACACTGACGCTGACAGAAACCACCTAGCAAAAGTCTTGAAGTCCTTCCCAGCCTGAGCCCATTAGTCGATCTTGTGGCCCGTTAGAGCCTAAGTTCTCGACTGCACAAAGCAAAACGCCCCCAATTCTTTCGAACCGGGGGCGCTGCTTAAATATTAGCCTGACGATGACCTACTTTCACACGGGAACCCGCACTATCATCGGCGCTGAGGC
>NKIM01000005.1 GCA_002255955.1 Burkholderiales bacterium PBB2
CCAGCTCGGGCGGGGTCTGTTCCAGCGCGTTCTTCACGGCGGAGACGATCTGATTCAGCGGGTCGGTCAGGGCTTCCAGGATCTCATTGGACGAAATCGTGAAGCTGCGCGGCACGCCTTCGGCCAGATTGCGGCCCTTGACTTCCATTTCCTTGACCTCGGAGCCCGGGAAGGCGCTGCCGATGTTCTTCTTGATCGCCTCGGCGGTGGGTTCACCGATCAACATGCCGTAGTTGCGGCGGATGTAGTTGATGATGGCTTCGTCGAACTTGTCGCCGCCGACGCGCACGCTGCCCTTGTAGACCATGCCGCCCAGGGAGATCACGCCCACCTCGGTGGTGCCGCCGCCGATGTCCACGACCATGGAACCCGACGCTTCCGACACCGGCAGACCGGCGCCGATCGCGGCGGCCATCGGCTCTTCAATCAGGTAGACCTCGGAGGCACCGGCGCCCAGAGCCGATTCACGGATGGCGCGGCGCTCGACCTGGGTGGAACCGCAGGGCACGCAGATGATGATGCGCGGGCTGGGGCGCAGCATCTTGGAGTCGTGCACCATCTTGATGAACTGCTTGAGCATCTGCTCGGTGACGGTGAAGTCGGCGATCACGCCGTCCTTCATCGGGCGGATCGCCTCGATATTGCCCGGCACCTTGCCCAGCATGGCCTTGGCTTCGCGGCCCACGGCCTGGATGGTCTTCTTGCCGTGCGGGCCGCCTTCGTGGCGGATCGACACGACCGAGGGTTCATCCAGCACGATGCCCTTGCCGCGCACGTAGATCAGCGTGTTGGCGGTGCCCAGGTCGATGGCGAGGTCGGAGGAGAAGTAGCGGCGCAGGGAAGCGAACATGATGTGTCTGGAGCGCGGAGTGACCTACATCTGAGCCTGTGGGCTGGAGATCGTGGGTGACTCGCGGGTTGGTCGGGAGGTCGGAAAAGAGGGGTCGGGCTGTTCGGTGTTCGCCATATGCAACGAGGCTGGGTGAGCCCTTGCGGCCACGCAGCCCCGTGACATTGGAGATAAGCGGAGATAATACCCGATCACCCCCTAGTTACCTGCTGGGACGGGCCGTTTGTTGCGCTCTTTACAGCTCGCCACGGCCTTTGTTTCCGCCACCTCCGGACTCGGTTTTCCCATGGCCTTGACACCACAAGACGTAAGCCGCATCGCCCATCTGGCGCGCCTCGAGCTGCAGGAGGCCGAAAGCGCCGCCCTGCTGCCTCAGCTGAATGACTTCTTCTCCATCGTCGAGCAGATGAGCGCGGTGGACACCGCCGGCGTCGAGCCGCTGTACACCCCGCTGTCGGCCATCCAGGAGGTGCATCTGCGCCTGCGCGAGGACGCTGTCACCGAAAGCAACCAGCGCGAACTCAACCAGCGCAGCGCCCCGGCCGTGGAAGACGGCCTGTTCCTGGTTCCCAAGGTCATCGAATGAGCATCTCGAACAACACCCCCCTGCACGACCTGGGCGTGGCCGAGCTGGGCCAAGGCCTGCGCGACAAGCGGTTCTCCAGCGTCGAGCTGACCCAGCACCTGCTGCAGCGCGTTCAGTCCAGCGACAGCCAGCTGGGCGCCTTCCTCCATGTCGACGCCGAGCACGCCCTGGCCCGCGCCCGTGCGGCAGACTCCCGCCTGGCCGCCGGTGAAGGCGCCCAAGCCGGCGGCGCCCTGATCGGCGTGCCCCTGGCGCACAAGGACATCTTCGTCACCGCCGACATGCCGACCACGGCCGGCTCCAAGATCCTGGCCGGCTACCGCAGCCCCTTCGACGCCACCGTGGTGGCGCGCCTGAATGCGGCCGGCACGGTCTCGCTGGGCAAGCTCAACTGCGACGAGTTCGCCATGGGCTCGGCCAATGAGAACTCGGCCTACCAGCCGGTGGCCAACCCCTGGGACGCCAGCCGCGTGCCGGGTGGCTCGTCGGGCGGCTCGGCCGCTGCGGTGGCCGCACGCCTGCTGCCAGCCTCCACCGGCACCGACACCGGCGGCTCGATCCGCCAGCCGGCCAGCTTCACCGGCATCACCGGCATCAAGCCGACCTACGGCATCTGCAGCCGCTACGGCATGATCGCCTTCGCCTCCAGCCTGGACCAGGCCGGCCCCATGGCCCGCTCGGCCGAGGACTGCGCCCTGCTGCTCTCGGCCATGAGCGGCTTTGACGAGCGCGACGCCACCAGCGTGCAGCAAGCCCCGCAGGATTTCCACGCCCAGATGTTGAGCGCCCGCGAAGGCGCCACCGCCGCCCAGCCGCTCAAGGGCCTGCGCATCGGTCTGCCGCGCGAGTTCTTCCCCGCCGCCCTGTCGGCCGATGTCAACAGCGCCGTGCGCGCCGGCCTGGCCGAGCTGGAAAAGCTCGGCGCCACCCTGGTGGATGTGAGCCTGCCGCGCACGGAACTGGCGATTCCGGTGTACTACATCATTGCCCCGGCCGAGGCCAGCTCCAACCTGAGCCGCTTTGACGGCGTCAAGTTCGGCCACCGCGCCGCCCAGTACGACGACCTGCTGGACATGTACAAAAAGACCCGCGCCGAAGGCTTCGGCGCCGAGGTCAAGCGCCGGATCATGATCGGCAGCTACGTGCTGTCCCACGGTTACTACGACGCCTACTACCTGCAGGCGCAAAAGCTGCGCCGCATGATTGCCGACGATTTCCAGCAGGCCTTCAAACAGTGCGACCTGATCGCCGGCCCGGTGGCGCCCACCGTGGCCTGGAAGCATGGCGAGGGCAAGGACGACCCGGTCAAGGCCTACCTGGCCGACATCTTCACCCTGCCCGGCTCGCTGGCCGGCCTGCCCGGCATGAGCGTGCCGGTGGGTCTGGGCGAAGGCGGCATGCCCGTCGGCTTGCAGCTGCTGGGCAACTACTTCAAGGAAGGCCAGCTGCTGCACACCGCCCACGCGCTGCAGCAAGCCACCGACTGGCACCGCGCCGCTCCCGCAGGAATCTAAGCACATGGCATCTAGCAGCAAATTGATCCGTGGCTACGAGGTCGTGATCGGCCTGGAAAACCACGTCCAACTGTCCACCGTCTCCAAGATCTTCAGCGGCTCCTCCACCGCCTTCGGCGCCGAGCCCAACACGCAGGCCTCGGCCGTCGACCTGGCCCTGCCGGGCACCCTGCCGGTGCTGAACCGCGGCGCGGTCGAGCGCGCCATCCGCTTCGGCCTGGCCGTGGGCGCCAAGGTGGCGCCGCTGTCCATCTTCGCGCGCAAGAACTACTTCTACCCCGACCTGCCCAAGGGCTACCAGATCAGCCAGTTCGAGATCCCGGTGGTGCAAGGCGGCAAGGTCGAATTCTTCGTCGGCGACGAGAAGAAGGTCGTGCAGCTGACCCGCGCCCACCTCGAGGAAGACGCTGGCAAAAGCCTGCACGAGGACTACCACGGCCAGAGCGGCATTGACCTGAACCGTGCCGGCACGCCCTTGCTGGAAATCGTCTCCGAGCCCGAAATGCGTTCCGCTGCCGAGGCCTGCGAGTACGCCAAGACTCTGCACGCCCTGGTGATGTGGCTGGGCATCTGCGATGGCAATATGCAGGAAGGCTCCTTCCGCTGCGACGTCAACGTCTCGGTGCGCAAGCCCGGCGAGCCCTTCGGCACCCGCCGCGAGATCAAGAACCTGAACAGCTTCCGCAATCTGATCCAGGCCGTGGACTACGAGGTCAACTGGCAGATCGACGAGATCGAAGACGGCCGCAAGATCCAACAGGCCACCGTGCTGTTCAACCCCGACACGGGTGAGACGCGCGCTATGCGCAGCAAGGAAGACTCGGCCGATTACCGCTACTTCCCCGACCCCGACCTGCCACCGCTGGTGATCGGCGCCGACTGGATCGAGCGGGTCAAGCAAGAGATGCCCGAGCTGCCCTCGGTGATGGCCGCCCGCTTCGAGCAGACCGATGGCCTGACCGCCTACGACGCCGCCCTCATGACCCAGAGCCTGGCCACGGCACGCTTCTACGAAGCCGCCAAGGCCGTCTGCGGGGCGCCCAAGCTGGTGGCGAACTGGCTGCAAGGCGAAGTCTCGCGCCGCTTGAACAGCGAGGAACGCATCATCGAGGCCAGCCCGGTCAGCCCCGAGCTGCTGGGCCGCCTGATCCAGCGCATCCAGGATGGCACGATCTCCAACAACGCCGCCAAGCAGGTCTTCGAAGCCCTGTGGAGCGGCGAGAGCAGCGATGTGGACGCCGTCATCGAGGCCAAGGGCCTGAAGCAGGTCAGCGACACCGGCGCCATCGAAGCCATCCTCGACGAAGTGCTGGCCGCCAACCCGAAATCGGTGGAAGAGTTCCGCGCCGGCAAAGACAAGGCCTTCAACGCCCTGGTCGGCCAGGCCATGAAAGCCACCAAGGGCAAGGCCAACCCCAGCTTGGTGAACGAGCTGCTGAAGAAGAAGCTGGCCGGCTGAGGGCCAGCAGGCGGTTTCTCCCAGAAAAAACGGCGCCTCGGCGCCGTTTTGTTTGGTCTTGCCCGCCGATCAGCGCGAGCCCGAGGCCGCCGCTTCCGGCGTGCTCATCGCACCCAGGCTGCCGGGCGCAGCGCCGCCCCAGAGGCGTTTGAGGCGGCCCAGTTCTTCGTCGTAGCGGGCGTTGATGCGCACCAGCTCGGCGCGCGAATTGCCGATCAGCTGCTGCTGGGCGGTGCTGGCGGCCTCGTTGCGATCCAGCTGCAGCTTGAGCTTGGGCGGCAGGGGCTTGCCTTTGTAGAACTCGGTTTCGTCGAGCAGGGGCTTGCGCTCCAGCGCCAGCTCCTTGATGCGGCGCTCGGAGAGCTCGATGCCCTTCTTGACATCGTCGAGCGCGGCTGCGCGCGCCTGCTGATGAACTTGCGCGTTTGGAAAGCGCAGCATCAGATTGCGGTCACGGCGGATGGCGTCGTTCTTGGCGGCCTGCTCGGCAGCGAGACGCCGCTCCTTGGCCTCTTGCGCAGCACGTTCCTCGGGCGAGAGAAAAGGCGGAAGCACGGCGCGCAGTGAACCGTCGGCATTGTGGATGCGCTGCTCACGGGCGGTGCATTCGGCGATCGGCCGGTCTGAGGTGAGGCGGCGGCCGTCGGGCAAGGTGCAGCTGTAAATGCCACTGGGGCCGGGCGCGGGCGGCTGGGCGATGGCTTGTGCGGTGGCCACGCAGCCCAGTGCCAGCGCGGCAGCCGAGCAGACGGACCACTTCGTACGCATGGTGTGGGTGATGCAGTCGGCCAAAGCAGGAGCAGCGCTCATCAGACTCCGTAACGATCCCGATACGCCTGGACAGCGCCCGCGTAGGGGGTGACACCGCTGTCGCTGGTGGTGCGCAAGTATTCCAGCAAGTCGGCCAGGCCGGCAATCGCAATCACCGGCAGTTGCAATTCTTCGCTGACGTACTGCACCGCGGATTTGGGGCTCTCGACGCCGTTCTCGACCGCCTTCTCTTGCCGATCCAGGGCGATGGTGACACCGCAGGGCGTGGCACCCGCGGCGGCGATCATGGCAATGGACTCGCGCACCGAGGTGCCGGCGGAGATGACGTCGTCAATGATCAAGACCCGACCCCGCACCGGCGCACCGACCAAGGTGCCGCCTTCGCCATGGTCCTTGGCTTCCTTGCGGTTGTAGGCGTAGGGCTTGTTGTGGCCCAGACGCGCCAGCTCCACCGACAGAGCGGCGGCCAGGGTGATGCCCTTGTAGGCCGGGCCGAAGATCATGTCGAACTGCAGGCCCGAGGCGATCAGACGCTGGGCATAGAACTGCACGAGACGGCCCAGCTTGGCGCCGTCATCGAACAGGCCGGCGTTGAAAAAGTAAGGGCTCAGACGGCCGGCTTTCGTTTTGAACTCACCGAAGCGCAGCACGCCGGATTCGACCGCAAACGCGACAAATTCCTGGGCCAGCAGGTCGGGAGTGGCGGGCGAAGCGGGCGAGGTCGATGCGTTCATGAGGGCGGGATCCAGGGGTTTGAAACACATTGTAGAGGCGCAAAAAAGCCCGCCCCCCGAAAGAGGGACGGGCTTGCGACTGTGCGAATTACCGGCGCCAGACGCCGGCAATCAAGCTCAGAACAGGGCCTTGAACTGCAGGCCGTAGGTGCGCGGATCGTTGATGAAACCGGTCAGGTTGTTGAAGGCGATCGCGCCGTTGACCACCACCTTGTTGGTGATGTTGCGGCCAAAGGCAGCGACTTCGTACTTGCCGTTGTTCCAGATGTAGCCGACGCGCACGCCACCTTCCAGCAGGGACTTGCCGGTGAACTCCACCGAAGGCAGCAGGAAGAAGTTGATCTTCGAGCGGTAGGCCCAGTCGGTGTAGACAAACACTTCGCTGCCATCGGCCAGCGGCATGCCGTAACGCGCGGTCACGTTGGCAATCCACTTGGGTGCGTTGGGCAGGGGGTTGTTGTAGAGGCTGTAGCGGCCCTGGCCATCAGGCGTGCCGATGGGGGTGGCGCCGCTGCCGGGGCGCACGTCGAACAGGCTGGCGTCCTTGATCTTGGTGTCGTTGTAGCTGGCACCCAGGGTCAGCATCAGGTTCTCGGTGGGCAGCAGATCGAGGTTGACCTCGAAGCCCTGGCCGGTGGCCTTGCTGGCATTGAGCAGGGTGTTGGTGTTGCTGGTCGAGCCCACCGCCGTCAGCTGCTGATCCTTGACCTTGTAGGAGAAGACATTGGCCGACAGGCGGGCGCGGCGCTCCCAGAAGTCGCTCTTGATACCCAGCTCGTAGGAGGTGACGTTCTCCGGACGGGCCTTGCTCTGCGCACCGAAGGCATCGGCCGGGTAGATGGAGGCGGCACGGAAGCCGGTGGCCACGCGGGCATAGAGGTTGGTGTCGCGGCTCAGGCTGTAGGTGCCGGACAGGTCCCAGTTGACCTTGTTGTTGTCGGTCTCGGCGCTGGTGCCGGCGGTGTCGATGACCTTGCCGGTGGTGGCCAGGGTCTTCTTGTCGTTGGTGTAGCGCAGGCCGGCGCGCAACTTCAGCTCAGGCGAGACTTCGTAGTTGACCGAGCCGAACAGAGCCCAGGCCTTGTTGGTCTGGCGGGTGCTGATCAGGGCGGGAGTGGCCGCGGTGTAGTCCACGCTCTCCATGACATAGCGCTCGTCGAAGAAGTAAGCGCCACCCTGCCAGCGCAGCGGGCCGGCGGCGTTCGACTCCAGACGCAGCTCCTGGGTCAGCTGGCGGTGGTCGCGCAGGCCGTCCGAGGTTTCGACCGGGAAGAACACCTCGCCTTCCTTGTCGTACGGCGGCAGCTTGAAGTTGCTGGGGATGACGCGCAGGATGTAGCCGCCGTCCACGTCGGCGCGGCTGAAGGGCTGCACGGCCTCGATGGCGGTGATCGAGTGCAGGGTCAGGTCGCCCATCACCCACTTGAGCTTGGCGCTGCCGCCGGTGGCGTGCAGACGCTGCTCGTTCTTGCCGTCGATGTACATCTTGGCCGGGTCGAAGCCGGCCACCAGCTCGTTGCTGCCCGGCTTGATGATGCTGGAGCGGAACATGCGCGGCGAGCCGTCCAGTTCGCGGTTGTGCACATTGAACAGGGCGCTGAAGGTCTTGCTCGGTTCGTACAGGGCCTGGATGCGCACGGCGCGGTCGTCATAGCCTTCGGTGGCCGGGGTCTGGGCATTGGGCACCTGGTTCTTGACCCAATCGTCTCGGTGCTGGACCTGGGCCGAGATGCGTGCGGCCCAGTCGCCGCTCAGCGGCAGGTTGAAGGCGCCTTCCAGATTGCTGGTGCCGTAGGTGCCGTAGGAGAAGCTGGCATAGCCCTCCTGCTTCTTGCCCGGCTTGACCGAGTCGAACTTGACCACGCCAGCCGGCGTGTTGCGGCCGAACAGCGTGCCTTGCGGGCCGGCGATCACTTCCACGTTCTTGACGTCGAAGACCGGGAAGCCCTTCAAGATGGGGTTCTCCTGCACCACGTCGTCATAAATCAGCGAGACGGGCTGCGAGGCATTGAGGCGGAAATCGGTGTTGCCGTAGCCGCGGATGTAGAAGCGGGGGAAGGCGCGGCCGAAGGACGACTCGATGTTCAGGCTGGGCACGCGGCCGGACAGGAAGCGCACGTCCTGGCCGCTGGAATTCAGCACATCGAGCTTCTCGCCGCTGATGGCGGAGACGGCATTGGGCACGTCCTTGATGTTCTCGGTGCGGCGCTCGGCGGTGATGACCACCGTCTCCAGCTTGCTCTTGTCGGCCTTGGCGGCCGTTGCAGCGTCTTGGCTCTGCGCCAGCGCGGAACTCAGCGGCCAGGCGGCCAGCACCAGGCTGAGCGCCAAGGTCAAACGAGAGGGAGACTGAACCGGGAACTGCGCTTTCATGCGGGGAACTCCAAAAAGCCCAAAAGGGCGACTGAGATGAGACTGAGATGAATCTGCGAGAAGCCAGGCTCAAAGCCTGCATTGAGGCCGCTTCTCGAAACGATGGAATCTAGCAAGTCGCGTGCCGGAAATCGGCGAACCGGGCTGAACTTGCCACGCTTGTTGCCAAAATCATGCAGACCAATTGAGATACCAATTTGGCTCGCAGTCACTCGGGCCGGCCCAGGCTGCTGACAAAGACGGGCCCGCCATTTGCGATACTGCGCCGCGCTTTGCGCACCATTCACGTCCTGTTCGCCTCCTGAGAGACCCTGCCCATGCGCTTCATCACCGCCAATCTGAACGGCATCCGCTCTGCCGCCACCAAGGGCTTTTTCGACTGGCTGCCAGCGCAGAACGCCGACGCGCTGGGCGTGCAGGAAGTGAAAGCGCAGGACGAGCATGTGGCCGGCACCTTTTGCAGCTCCGGTGAGCTCAAGGGCCATTTCCATTACGCCGAGAAAAAGGGTTACTCCGGCGTGGGCCTCTACACCCGCGAAACACCCAGCGAGGTCTTGATCGGCTTCGGCAACCCCGAGTTCGACGCCGAAGGCCGCTACATCGAAAAGCGCTTCGACAAGCCCGGCCGCAAGCTCAGCCTGATCAGCTGCTACTTCCCAAGCGGCAGCAGCGGCCCCGAGCGGCAAGAAGCCAAGTACCGCTTTCTCGACGCCATGCGCCCGCATCTGGCCGCGCTGAAGGCCGAGCGCGAATTCATCCTGGTCGCCGATGTCAACATCGCGCACAAGGAGGCCGACCTGAAGAACTGGAAGGGCAACCTCAAGAACAGCGGCTTCCTGCCCGAGGAACGCGCCTGGCTGGATCAGCTCTTCGGCAGCGGCAAGGGCCAGGGCGGCCTGGTCGACGTCTACCGTCAACTGCACCCCGACACCACCGACGCTTGCTACACCTGGTGGAGCAACCGCGGCCAGGCCTACGCCAAGAACGTGGGCTGGCGCCTGGACTACCACTTTGCAACGCCGAAGCTGGCCGCCCTGGCCCAGCGCGCCGCCATCTACAAAGACCAGAAGTTCAGCGACCATGCGCCGCTGACGGTGGATTACGACTTCAGCTTGTGAACACCCGCGCCGCCGGCGTCTGAAGCGCAGCCCTGGGCCGGCTCAGGCTCACCATTTGACGATGCCGCGGGTCACCGCAATGCCGCCCTTCAAGGTGGAGCCGCCATGCTGCTTGGCCAGGCGCAGCAGGGTGGCGTGAAAGCCCAGATTGGGAAACGCGGCTTCGACCGCGCGGATGTCCGATCGCGCCAGGCCCTTTCGCAGCAATCCCTGGCTGGCGTCGATCCAGTCGGCCTTGCGGCAGGCCTCGATCACTTCCTGGTGGGGCCCGCGGTAGGGCGTGAGCTTGTGATGCCAGTGGATGGCGCCGGCCAGCATGGTCGGGTCCAGGCCCCAGCTGTGGCGCTGGTTGTCGGCCAAGGCCAGGGCTTCGGACGGCTCCAAATAGGCCAGCGCGCCCTCGGTCCACAGGCCGATGTCGTGGTACGCAAACGCCGTCTCCACCAAGCGCTCAGCGTCCGGCGCCTGAGCCAAGAAATGCATGGCGTAGCTGATGGTTCGGTAGACATGGTTGCGGTAGCCGGGCAGGTCCGCGCCGATCTGCAGCTGGTAGGGGGCCAGCAGGGCCTCAACATGCGGGCGGTGGGTTTTGATGAGGATGGAGCTCATGGCAAAGCGTGTCGGTTCTTGAAAGCAAAGAGCCGCCATTGTTCGAGCCCGCCACCCGCGCCAACAGTGGCCGAAACGCCGTTGATCGCTAACATCGGGCCAAAGTGAATCGCCCCTCCCGATGCCATCTGCCCGCTGCGCCCTCTCCGTTTGTGTACTCGCTTTTGAGCGCATCAGCCCGTTTCACCTGTCCGTTCCCTGCGTGGTGTTTGGTGAATCGCACCCCGGGGTGCCCGCGATGCGACTCGAGATTTGTGCGGAGCGCCCCGGCCTGATGCCCAGCAGCGTCGGGATGGGCCTGCAGGTCCCACAGGGCTTGCAGGCGATGGCCGCAGCGGATGTGGTGATCGTGCCCAGCTGGACCGACCCCGAGCTGCCGGCCTCGCCCCTGGTGCTGGAGGCCTTGCGTGCCGCCCATGCCCGGGGCGCTCTCGTGGTGGGCCTGTGTCTGGGCGCGTTTGTGCTGGCCCAGGCCGGCCTGCTGGACGGGCGACAGGCCGCCACGCACTGGTCGCATGCGGCGGACATGGCGCGCCTGCACCCCGCAGTGCAGCTGATGCCCGATGTGCTGTACGTGCAGGATGGCCAGATCCTCACCTCAGCCGGCACCGCCGCCGCCCTCGATTGCTGCCTGCATCTGCTGCGCCAGCGCCTGGGCCAGGCCGTGGCCAACCGCGTGGCGCGGCGCCTGGTGACCGCGCCGCACCGGCAAGGCGGGCAGCTGCAGTTCATCGAACAGGCACTGCCCAGCACCGGGCGCCACGAACGCCTCGGCGGCTTGCTACAAAGCCTGCAAGAGCGCCTGCATGAGCGGCACAGCGTGGATGCCTGCGCGGCCCAGGTCGCCATGAGCCGGCGCACCTTCACCCGCCAGTTCCAGCAGCACACCGGGCAGACCTTGGGCGACTGGTTGCTGCACGCACGGCTGCAACAGGTGCAGCAGCTGCTGGAAGGCAGCGATCTGGGCATGGACGCGATTGCCGTGCAGACCGGGCTGGGTTCGGCCGCCTCGCTGCGCCGCCACTTTCAGCGCCGATTCGCCGTCTCGCCGAGTGCCTGGCGCCAGACGTTCCGGGGGCGGTGAGAGGGCTATCAAATGGCGCTCAGCCGGCCTTCAAATGGGCCTCGAGCAAAGGCACAAACAGGCGCAGGCGGGCCGGCATCAGGCGCGAGGCGGTGACCAGGTACACAGGCACCGGCCGCAGGCACCAATCCGCCAAGACCGGGGCCAGGCGGCCAGCCGCCACATCGGGCGCGGCCAGGCGCTCGTCCAAGGCGGCAATGCCCGCGCCTCGCAAGGCCAGCTCGCGCTGAACACCCATGCCGCCGGCGATGAAGCGGCTCTCCAGCGGCTGGGTGAAGAGACCGGCGCCGCGGTCGCGGCGCTCCAGTGCCCATTGCCCGTGGGCCGGGCCCTGCATCATGCAGATCAGCTCGTGAGCCGCAAGATCGGCGGGCTGCTGCAGGCCTGAGCGCGTGGCCAGATAGCCGGGCGAGGCAAACAAGGCCCGGCGCACCTGCCCCAGGCGGCGCGCCACCAGGGTGGAATCCTGCAAGCTGCCGATGCGCAGGGCAGCATCGAGAGGCTCGCTGAAGAGATCGGCGCGCCGTGTGGACAGGTCCAGCTCCACCTTGACCTCGGCGTACTGCTGCGCAAACGCGAGCAGCGGGTCGGGCAGGTAGAGGCTGGCAAATTCCGGCGTGCAACTCAAACGCAGGGTGCCGCTGACACGGTCCTGCATGACGGCCAGGTCCTCGTGCACCTGCCGAGCCTCCTCGACCAAAGGCGAGCAGCGGGTGTAGTAGGCCGCCCCCATCTCGGTCAGGTCCACCCGCCGGGTGGTTCGGTTCAGCAAGCGGCTGCCGAGCGCCGCCTCCAGCTTGGCAATACGACGCGACAGGGTGGAAGCAGGCAGGTCCAAGCGCTCCGCCGCGCGCGAAAAGCTGCGGGTGTTGACCACCTCCACGAACAGGGCGATGTCGCTGAGATTGGGCTCCACGATTACTCCAAAAATGAAATATTAAGTTTCATTAAATCTATTTATTCCAAATTTTCACAAACATAGACTGCCACACATCGCCCATTTGGAACAGCCCGGAGAGCCCCCATGACCCAGAACCTTCGTCGCCAATTCATCGCCGGCAGTGCCGGCGCCGTCGCCGCACTCGGCAGCCTGAGCAGCAGCCCCGCCACCGCGGCACCCGCCGGCCACGCCATGAGCCCTCACAAAACCAAGGAAGCCGTCATGAAGCAAGACCACAGCGCCTGCAAGATCGACAACACCGCCCTGATCCTGGTGGACCACCAGGTGGGCACCATCGGCTGGGCCGGTGAGCTGGCCAACGAGGCCGAGCGCGATCAGCTGAAGATGTGGGTGCGCGTGATGGCCCGCTTCGCCAAATCGGCCGGCATCCCGGTGGTGCTGACCAGCAGCCTGGAAGGCGAGGCCCAGGGCCCGCTGCTGCCCGAGTTCAAGACCTTGCTGCCCAAGGAATACGAGCAGCGCATCCAGCGCACCGGCGTCATCAACGCCTGGGACGACCCGGCCTTCGCCAAGGCCGTGCGCGCCACCGGCAAGAAGAACCTGCTGATGGGTGGCCTGACCACCGACGTCTGCCTGGTGCCGCCCGCGCTCTCGGCCAAGGCCGAGGGGTTCAATGTCGTGGCCCTGATGGACATCTCCGCCGCCTGCACCAAGATCGCCGCGCAAAACTGCCGCGACATCCTGCAGCGCGCCGGCATCGACACCATGACCGTGACCCCCATGATCACCAGCATGCTGGGCAACTACAAGAACCCCGCCTCGGCCGGCTTCTTCGAAGCCTTCGGCAGCGAAGGCGTGTTCCAGGCCTTCGCCAAGGGCAATCTGCGCTGATCTTTCTGCACGCCCGGTCCTCTGACGGCCTGGCCGGACGAGGGCCGGGCCGCTCCGTCAAGGACACCATGTCAACTCTGCGAAGCATTCTTCACCGCGAGCCCGGCCAAGCGCTGGGCCCGATCCGCCGCATGATCGCGCCGCTGACCTCGGGCGAGCGCCTCAAGCCCTTCGTCTTCCTGGACTTCTTCAATGCCGAGGTCGAGCCCGGTTTCGGCTTTGGCTGGCACCCCCACTCCGGCATCGCCACCCTGACCTGGCAACCCGACACCGAGGTCGATTACGAGGACACCACCGGTCAAAAAGGGGTGCTCGCACCCGGAGGCCTGGAATGGATGAACGCCGGTGGCGGCGCCTGGCACCGCGGACACCTGCTGAGCCGCGGCCATGCCACCGGCTTCCAGCTCTGGGTGGCCATGCCCCCGGGCGTGGAGGACGGGCCCGCCTTTGGCCAGTACATCCTGCCTGCCGATGTGCCCAAGCTGCGCATCCCGGGCGGTGAGCTGCAGATCTTGCTGGGCGAGGTGAGCAGCGCCGACGCGCGCGCCACCAGCCCGATCGAATCGCACCAGTCAATGAACTACATCGTGCTCACGCTGGAGCGCGGCGCACGCTGGACCTTCAGCCCGCCCGCCGCCCACGAAATCGCGTGGGCCATGGTGTTTGACGGCGAGGCCCTGGTCCAGGTGCAGGCGGCCGGGCATGAGTTGCTCACACTGGACACGCACGGCGACATCGAGATCCAGGCCAGCAGCCCCAAGGCGCGCATCCTGATTGGCACGGCGGCACCGCATCCCTATCCCCTGGTGACCGGGCACAGCTCGGTGCACACGCGGCGCGCTTCGCTGCTGTCGGCGCAGGCACGCATCCGCGCCACCGCACCGTGGGAGCGGATCAAGCAGCGTGACCGATCTTTCACATCCTGAACGAGCCGCGGGGAGCGATGGCCCGGGCGCGCTCACCAATGCCGAAGATTGATCGGCTCAGAGCCGGCAGGTGCCGGCCCGCAGCATGGGCTCGAACTGCTCGGGCGGCAGCGGCCGCGCAAACCAATAGCCCTGCTGCAGGCTGCAACCGCGGCCGATCAGAAACTCGGCCTGCTCCTGCGTCTCCACGCCTTCGGCCACCACCTGCAGGCCCAGCTCTCGGCCCAGGGTGATGATGGCGGAGGCCAGGGCGGCATCGCGGCCGCCGCGGGCGACGTCGGTGATGAAAGCCCGGTCGATCTTGAGCTCGCTCATGGGCAGGCGTTTGAGGTGGCTGAGCGAGGAGTAGCCGGTGCCGAAGTCATCGAGCGAGAGGCCGAAACCCAGCTGGCGCAGGCGGTCGAGCACGGCCACGGCCGTGGCCATCTCGCGCATCACCATGGTTTCGGTCAGCTCCAGCATCAGCCAGGCAGGCTGCAGGCCGTAGTGCTGCACCAGGGCGCTCAACTGCTCGGGCAGGCCGGCATCAGCCAGGCTGGAGGCCGGCAGATTGACCGAGAGCGGCAGCACCGTCAGCCCCTGCCCGGCCCAGCGGCGCAGGCTCTGGCAGGCGGTGTGCAGCACCCAATCGGTCAACGGCGCGATCAGGCCGCTGTCCTCGGCCAGGGGGATGAAGAGCCCCGGCGGGATCAGGCCTCGCTGCGGATGCTGCCAGCGCAGCAAGGCCTCGGCACCCACCAGGCGCGCGCTGCGCGCATCGACCTTGGGCTGGTAGTGCAGGCGCAGCTGATCGCTGAGCAGGGCCTGGCGCAGCTCGGATTCCAGCAGCACGCGGTCCTTGGCTCGGGCATTGAGGGCTTCGTCAAAGAACTTGTGCTGGGCGCCACCGGCCTCGGCCGCCACGCGCGCGGTCTGCTCGGCGCAGCGGGTCAGGTTGAGCAGGTCCTGGGCGTCGCCCGGGCACATCGCAATGCCGATGCTGGCGGTCAGCAGCATGTGCTGGCCATCGATTTGAACCGGCTCGGCCACCGCCGCCAGCAGGCGCTGCGCCAGACCGGATGCGCGCTCCTGCCCCTCCAGCTCGGCGATGAAGACGGCAAACGCATGGTCACCCAGGCGCGCCAGCACCCGATCCGACTCGACCGCCAGGCCGACCGGCCCGAGCCCCCACTCCGGGACCAGGGCGCTGCCGCGCAGACAGGCGCGCAGGCGCTGGGCCATGCCGGCCAGCATCACATCGCTCGGGCCGTGGCCGTACAACTCGTGCACGCCGCCAAAGCGATCGATCTCCAGGTGCAAGACCGCGCACGCCGGGCCACCGGCACAGGCGCGCGCCAGGGCCGGCGCGGCCAGCTCACCCAGCAGGCGGCGGTTGGGTAGGCCGGTGACCTCGTCGTAATGCGCCAGGCGCAGCGCCCGCTGCTCGGCGGCCAGCAAGGAATCGTCCAGCGCCGCGCGGGCCAGGAACTCTTTGCGCAGCACGAACTCCCGCCACCAGCCGATGCCGGCGGCCAGGATGAAAACCGTGAGCACGTGGTAGGCCCAGTAGCCGGCCTCGTAGGCCGACAGCCCGGCATGGGCAAACAAGGCGTACAAAAACGCCGCCAGGATCATGAGGCCCGAGGCCAGGGCATGACGGAACTGCACGCCCAGGATGACGAAGCAGTAGAACTCCAGAAAGGTGAAGTTCAGCACCCCCACCCAGGTCTTGAGCCCGGCACCGCCCTCGGCATCGATGCGCACCAGAATGAAGAAGAGGCACAGGGCCACGGCGACGATGAAGCTCGCCATCGCCGGCTGCCAATGCCGCCGCGACTGCGGCAAGCAGGAATAGGCCAAGCCCAGCAGAAGCACCGGCACCGCCAGGCTCAATCGCAGGAAATTGGCCGCGCCGCCGCCATGCGCCAGGTGGTCGATCAGCCAGTCCCCCGACACCAGCAGCGCGCCCAGCAAGAGGCTGGCCTGGGCATAGCGCAGGTAAAAGGCGATGTAGTGCTGGACGAAGCGCCGCTCAAACCCGGCATCCGAGAAACGCAGCAGCAGGCGCAAAGGCAGCTCAGAGGCCGGGGCATCACCAGCAGAGGCAGCCGCCTCGGCCGCAGCCTTCCCCTCTGCAGCAAGCGCGCGCTCCGCCGCCGGGCCCCCGGGTGTCTGGGTCTCGATCGCACGCATCCGGAGGTGTGCCTTCCTTTGCTTCGAATGTGAGCAAACTGGGCGCACAGCGCCCAAGCTGTCTCATCCGATCTTATCGTCGCCACGCTGCCCAGCTTGAGCCTTCATGCGCTCCGCCCTGGACGTTTCATGGAGGCGTCCGGGCATGCGACCGCACATGCGCCAACGGTCACCCAGCCAGCGCCCCGGAAAAAATCCCAGGGCAAAGGGCAGAACGCCGGCCGCCGCGCCGACCATCAGGGCCAGAGCCAAAGCATCGGCCGAGCCAGGGAACCCCACAGCCACGCACAGCAAAAGGGCCAGCAAATAGAGCGCGAACGCTGAACCGAACCCACGACGCCGCCAGGCCAGAGCCCCCACGCCAAAGCCCAGCAACAGGCCAAGCAGCCCACCGCTGCCGGCCAGCGACCACCAGACCCAGCCTTCGCCGTGCGCCTGGGCCGAGCCGGGCCAGCCGCCCAGGAGCAAGAGCAAGGCCAGGCCCCGAGCGGCCGGTCGCCATGCGCCGAAAGGTTTGAGGGCATTCACCCGGCCCATGCTAGCGCCGATCTTGCACGGCGTCGCCGGGTGGCACGGGCCCGGAGGGGCGTGGCGGGCCCGCTTCAGCTCAATGGGCGCCGATCAGAGCCGCCACCCGCTCGTCGCTGAGGCGCATGGGCAGGTTCTGGGCGGAGAGCAGGGCCACGACGCTGTGGTCGGCGCGGGCGCTGTCGCGCAGCAGGGGCTTGCGGCGGGGCTCGCCGTCGGCATTGGTCAAAGCCGAGACCAGGGGGTGGTAGGCCTTGTCGCCATTGCGCACCACCAGCCCCATCTCGCCCGAGGACAGGCGCACCAGACTGCCCGGCGGGAAGATGCCAAAGGCCTTGATCAGCGCTCCGGCGAGCGGGCTCTCGGCCGCCATCTGATGCAGCTCGCGGCCGGCCTGCTGGGCACTCATGGCCGGGCGGTTGGCGCGGCTGCTCAAGCGCGCGGTGTAGACATCGGCGTAGCGCAAGAGCTGGGCCAGCTCGGCGATGTCGGTCAGGCCTTGCGGGTAACCCGAGCCATCGGGCACCTCGTGGTGTTGGGCCACGGCAGCGAGCCAGTCGCCGTCCTCGATGCCGGCCGCGGCCAGCATCTCGGCGCTGCGCCGCGGATGGTCCTGGATGGCCTCGCGCTGCAAGCTGGTCAGGGGCGAGACCTGGTCGGCCAGTTTGCCTTGCAGCTCGACCATGGACAGATTCATGGTCAGCGCCGCCTGGAAGGCGCGGCGCTGTTCGGCCTCGCTCCAGCCCAGGAAATCGGCCGCGGCCCGGCAGGCCGTGGCCGCGTGGATCGAGTGGTTGACGCCGTAGTGTCCGGCACCAGCGCTCGGATGCCGCACCACCTGGGCCAGGGCCAGATTGGGGGCGCGCTGGATCAGGCCCAGCAGCTGATCCGACGCGGCATGCACCGCCGCGGCCAGATGCTCCGGGGCCGCGCTGAGCGCGCGGCGCAAGGCATGGGGCGACTGCTCCCAGTCCTCCGCCAGCTGCTCCAGGGAGCGCTCGGCGCTCTCGCGGCGCCGCGGTGGCGCCACCGATTGCGCCAGCTCGGCAATCTCCACCCGGGCACCGCGCCGGAACAGCTCTTCCAGCTGCGCCTCGTCGGCGATCACCTGGCCGCGCGCCAGCAGCAGCAGCTGGCCTTCGTCGCGCACGCTGAACGCCAGGGGTTCACCCAGGACGATGCGATTCTTGACGGAAGCGAGGGAGCAAACGCGCATGAGCGGGGAGGTGGCAGAAGCAACAAGGCTGGCTGGAGGCGAAAACCATGCCGGTTTTGCCGGAGGCGCAGCCCTGCCACACCTCGGCACAGCCCCGGCCCGAATCTCTGTATCGACCCGCTCAAAGCCTAACTTGAGCCTTCACCGGCTCAGCGAGGTGCGCCAATCGCCCCGCGCCAACAAATGCCATGCAACACACTCAGGCGCTGGCCAGCGCCTTCTGCAAGGCCGCCTGGTTGAGCCATTGGCGCAGGCGCAGCTGGATGGCCTCCTGCTCGGCGGACAGGCGGGCGTTGCGGGCTTGCAGCCAGTCGGCGCGAGCGATCACGCCCACCTCGTAGCGCAGGGCGGCCAGCTTCTCGGTCTGCTGGGCTTCGGCCAGGCGGGCGGCATTGGCCAGGGCCTGCTGGCGCAGCTCGCGGCGCTCGGCCGCCAGTTGCTCCACCTCGACCAGGGCCTTGTGCACCGTGTCGCGCAGGCTCAGGGCCGCGCTTTCCACCTCGTTGACCGATTGCGCGCGCTGCAGGTCCAGGCGGCGCCAGTCGACCAGGGGCACGATCAGGCTCGATGAGAGCGTGGCCAGCGGCCGCTCCAGCCAGTCGCGCCACTGGTTGCCGCCCGTGCCCAGGCCCAGGCTGAGGCTCAGGCCGGGATAACGCGCCGCTTCACTGGATCGCCACTGCGACAGGGCGCTGTCCACCTGGGCGCGGGCGCGCTGCACATCGGGGCGGCGTTCCAGCACCTCGGCCGGTGCGCCGGGCTGCCAGTCGCCCGGCTGGCCGGCCGGCAGCTGGGGCTGCGCGGGCAGGGCCGGCGCCAGTTCGTCGAGCAGCACGCCCAGGCTCAGGCCTTGCTGCACCCGCTCGCGCTGCAGCTGGGCCAGGCGCGAGTGCAGGCCTTGCAGGCTGCTGGCCGCCTTGTCCACCTCGATGGGCAGGAGCTTGCCCTCGCGCACGCGCAACCGGGTCAGGGCCAGCACCGCCTCGGCGCCTTGCAGCTGCTCGCGGATCAGGGGTTCTTCCATCGCCAGCGCGGCCAGGCTCCAGTAGCTCTCGGCCACCCGGTTGCGGATCAGGAGCTGGGCCGCGGCCCAGTCGGCCCGCTGACCGGCCACCTGCGCGGCCTGCGCCGCCTCGCCATGGGCCAGGCGCTGCCACAGATCAACTTCATAGCCGACGCTGGCATTGAGCGAATAGCTGCGCGTCAGCGGCCCCTGCTCCAGCGCGCGGCTGCCCGAGGCGCTGCCGCTCAGGCTGGGCTTGAGGCCGCGCTCCAGCTGGCTCTGGCCCAGCTGCTGCTGGGCGCGCTCCCAGCGCTTGAGCGCCAGGGCGATGTCGCGGTTGGCGCGCAAGGCCTGCTCCTGCAGCGCGATCAGCTGCGCATCGGCCGGGGCGGCGCCCTCGGCCGGGCCGCGCGATTCGAGCTGCAGCCACTGCGCCGGCAAGGTGTGCGGGCGCGCCAGGTTCGGCGGGGCCGTACCGTCGGGGCCGTGGGCACAGCCCGTCAGCAGCAGGGCCAGCAGGCCCAGGGCCAACGCAGGCTGGGTGCCAGATTTCAGAGGGATCAAGCTTCGCATCAGCGTCATGGCGTCTGCTTCTTTCTTTGTCTTCTTCATGCGGTGTTCTTGGGGAGGCCGTCACTCACGGGCCAGGGCATCAACGGGGCTCAGGGCCGCAGCGCGCCGCGCCGGCAAGGTGCCGAAGACCAGGCCCACAAAGCTGGACACAGCAAAGGCCACGCCCAGGGCGGCCCAGCTGACCTCGACCTTCAGGCTCTCTTGCGCGGCATTGATGCCTTGCGCGCCCAGCCAGCTCAGGAACACCCCGACCGTGCCACCCAGGCAGCACAGCACCACCGCCTCGACCAGGAACTGCAGGCGCACATCGCCCTGGCGGGCGCCCACCGCCATGCGGATGCCGATCTCGCGGGTACGCTCGCTGACCGAGACCAGCATGATGTTCATCACACCCACCCCGCCGACCAGCAGCGAGATCGCTCCCACGCCGGCGAACAGCAGGGCCATGGCCCCGGTCACCTGCTGGAACTTGCGGAACTCTTCGTCGGCGTTCCAGGAATCGAAATCCTCGATGCCGTGCAAGGCCTTGAGCCGGTAGGTCAACTGCTTGCGCACCTCGGCCGGAGGCACGGTGAAATCCAGCAGCACATTGAACTGATCGGCATCGACGCGCACATCGAGCTTGCGGCCGAAGGTGGTGTGGGGCATGAGCACCTGGCCCAGCCAGGAGCCGAAGTTGACCGCGCCGCCGGTGTCGGGCGCGACCACGCCGACGATGGTCAGCGGCAGGGCCACGCCCACCGGCACCGACGCAGCACCGCCACCCATGCCGCCACCGCCCGCGCCGCCGTCAGACGGCATGCCTTGCGGCGCCACCAGCAGGGTGCGGCCCAGCGCGGACTCGCCGGGCTTGAACAGGGACTTGCGCGCCTTCTCGTCGATCACCGCCACCTGGGTAGACCCGGCGAAATCCATGGCATTGAGGTAGCGGCCCTCGACCAGCTTGAGCTTGCGCGAGGCCAGGGTCTGCGCCTCGGCGCCGAGCACGCTGACCATGGCGTCACGCGAGCCATGGCGCGCGGTCAGCTGGGTCTCGCGCTCCACCGTCACCGCCTTGACGCCGGGCAGGGCTCGGATGGCCTCGATCTCGCTGGGCCGGAAGGCCTGGGCCTGGGTGCCGGGCGGCAGATTGGCATTGCCGCGGAACACCGGGATGCGGCCGGACAAGAAGCTGCCCACGTCTTTCTCGATGCTGCCGCGCGCCGCGCTGGTCAGAGCCAGGATGGACACGACCGCGGCAATGCCGATGCTGATGCCCAGCATGGACAGCGCCGTGCGCAGGCGGTTGCCTTGCAGCGACTGCACGGCCGACTGCAGCGCCTCGCGCCACTGCATCTGCTGCCGACCCCACCAGCTGCCGCGCGCCAGGCCCGCGGTCTCGCCAGCCAGGAGCCCGGGCAGGCGGTGGTCGGCCGGCGTGCCGCTGTCCTTCAAAACCTTGCCGTCTTTCAGCTCGATGATGCGGCGCGCATGGCTGGCGACATGAGCGTCGTGGGTGACCAGGATGATGGTGTGGCCGCGCTCGTTGAGCTCGCGCAGCAGGGCCAGCATCTCGGTGCCGCTTTGCGAATCGAGCGCACCGGTGGGCTCGTCGGCCAGGATGATCTGGCCGCCGTTCATCAGCGAGCGGGCGATGGACACGCGCTGCTGCTGGCCGCCCGACAGCTCATTGGGCTTGTGGTGCATGCGCTCGCCCAGGCCCAAGCGCGTCAGCAAGGCCTCGGCGCGCTCGCGCCGCGCGCTGCCGCTGGCACCGGCATACACGGCCGGCAGCGCGGCATTGGCGCGCGCATCCATATGGGGCAGCAGGTGGTAGCGCTGGAAGATGAAACCGAAGCGCTCGCGGCGCAGGCCGGCCAGCTCGTCAGGGCCGAGCTGGCTGGCGTCCTGGCCGTCGATCAGAAACTGGCCGACGGTCGGGTTGTCCAGGCAGCCCAGCACATTCATCAGCGTGCTCTTGCCCGAGCCCGACTGGCCGATCACGGCCACAAACTCGCCGGCCTGGATGCTCAGATTGACGTCATCGAGCGCCGGCACATCGATGGCGCCCAGGCGGTAGTGGCGGCCGACGCCGCGCAGTTCGATCAGGGGATGCATGGCGGCGCCGGCTTACTTGGATGCAGCAGACGCGGCCTGCTCAGCCGCCGAGGGCGGCGCCAGCAAGACCTTCTCGCCGGCCTTCAGGCCATCGAGCACCTGGACGCGGGCGCCGTCCTGCAAGCCGGTGCGCACCTGGCGCGGGTGCTGCTTGTTCTGCGCATCGAGCACCTGCACGGCAAAGCGGCCGTCCTCGCTGCGCTCACCCAGGGCCACCATGGGCACGCTGAGCACCTTCTTGGCCGCGCCGGTCTCGACATTGACCTGCACCGTCATCTCGGGCAGCAGCTTGCGGGCCTTGTTGTCCACCTCGAACAGCACGTTGTAGAAGACCGCATTGCCGGCCCGCTCGGGCACTGGCTGGATCACCCGCACCTTGCCTTCGTAACGCTGTGCCTCACCGGCCAGGGTGATGAAGCGGGCCTGCTGGCCGACCTTGATCTGGGCGATGTCGGCCTCGGGCACGCGGGCGCGCACGGTGATTTCGTCCAGATTGGCCAGGGTCACCATCACCGGTGTGATCTGGGCGGCGATCACGGTCTGGCCTTCCTGCACCGGCAGGTTGACCACGGTGCCGTCCATGGGCGCGGTGATGGAGGTGTAGCCCAGGGACAGCTTGCGTTTGTCCAGCTCGGCCTGCAGGCGTTTCAGATTGGCGCTCTGGCCGCGCAGGTCGGCGTCCAGCTTGGCCAGTTCCGTGTCGGCGCGCTCGGCCTCGGTGGCGGCCGTGGCCTCGCCGGCCAGTAAGCGGCGTTGGCGCTCCACCTCGCGGCGGGCAATCTTGAGATCGGCCTGGCGCACCTCGATCTGCGCGGCCTGCTGGGCCACCGCGGCTTCGGCCTGGGCCACTTCGCTGCGGGCCAGCTCGGGGTCCAGGCTGACCAGCAGCTCGCCCTTCTTGACCTGCTGGCCCAGCTGCACATGAAGCTGGCGCACCTGGCCGCTGACCTGGGCGCCGACATCGACCTTGAGCCGCGGCTGCAGCACACCGGCCGCCTGCACCGTCTGGGTGATGTCGGCCAGGCTGACCTCACCGCTGGGCGGCGCCGGCGGAGGCGGCGGCGGGGTGAAGTGGCGGTAGGCGGCATAGGCGCCGCCGATCAACACCAGCACGGCGGCGCGCACGCGCCAGGATTTCAACCAGCGCCCACGCGCCGCCGAGGTCTTGCTGCTCTTGTTGTTCTGCACAGAAAACGTCCCCGCCAAAATGTAGTGTTAGAGGCGGGGGCGAATGTAGCAGTGGCCTGGTGGGCACAGGCCCGGCGTGCGACCAGGTGCCGAAAGAAGCGACTGAACTGCTCGGCAGCTTCGACCGGCGACGTGCGGCCGGCCTTAGCTCGCTCGGCTCACTCGGCAAAGGCGCGCAGGTCCAGCAGGCTGCGGCCGTCGTCGGCCAGCAGGCGGAAGCGGGCCGGCTGCTCTTCGGCATCCACCAGCACAAAACCCTGGCTGCTGGCGGGCACGCTGCCGCCGCAGCCGCTGGCGTTCAGGCTCACGGCCAGGCCACCGGCGCCGGCCTTGGCATCCAGGCGACCGCTGAGCTTGCAGGGGCTGGCGCTGCCGGCATTGAGGCTGCCATCCGCGGCGATGCTGAACTGGGCCCAGACACCCGGGGCGATCTGGGCCACATAGCGGCCGGCCAGGCCGGCCGGCGTCGGCGCGGCCGGAGCTTGGGCCTGCTTGAAGCTGGACTGCAGGGCGATGCTGACATCGGCGGTGCCGGCCGGCACCGCCGTCCAGGCGGCCTCGGCCGCGCTGCGGCGGTAGAGGCGCTCGGCCTGGTCGGCACTGTTGTGCAAGACCAGCAGGCGGCTGCCATCGCTGCCCGAGAAGTAGCGGCCCAGCACCGGGGCCTCGGTCGTGCCGGCGTTGACGACATAGGTCCCGGGCGAGAGCTCGGGCACCCGGACCACGGGCGTGTCGTCGCCGCCGCCATGACAGGCGACCAAGGCCAGCGAAGCCAGCAGAGGCAGGAGACGGGAGCGGAACAACAAAGAAGAGGCTTGCATGGTGCCCGCCCTCACTGGCTCAGCAGGTCACGCAGGCGCAGGCGCAGCCATTGCTGGCCGGCGGCACGGTGGTCGTAGGCCACCTGCATGGCCGTGACCGCAATGTCTTTCTTGTAGACGATGGACTCGTCCTCGGCCTGCGCTTCGGTGGCTGGGGCGGTGTTCATCTCCAGGGTCACGCCGGGCAGGTGAACCTGGCTCAGGCCGTAGCCGGCCGCCACCGGGTCGGCGCCCAGGTCCTTGACGAACTTGACCTTGTAGGCGTTGTAACTGCCGATGCGGGCGAACTTCCACTTGGCGCCGTCCAGCACCTGCGGGAAGTTGACATTCAGCGCCAGGCCGGCCGGCAGCAGCGGGCCGGTGCCGGCCTTGGCCTGCAGCGCGGCGATCAGGTCCACGCTGAGCTTGGCCACCGTGGCCGACTTGGGTGCGGACAGATTGACGTTGTCGGTGGTGTCGGCATCGGCGCTCAGGGCGATCGAGGGAATGCCGCGCGAGGCCGAGTTCTGGGCATTGCCGATGGTGCCCGAGCTGTTGACGATGTGGCCGACGTTCTGGCCTTCATTGGGGCCGGACAGCACCAGATCCGGCGCCTTGCCCCAGCGAGCCTGCGCCTGCACATCGAGGCCGTAGAGCAGGGCCATGATGGGCGTGCCGTTGACATAGTGGTAGTCGCCATTGGTGTATCCGGCCTTGCTCATGGGGCCGGCGCCCGGCGCGCCCACGGCGGCGGCGCCGTTCAGGCAAGCCGCCATCAGCGGCGTCAGCGGGGTCAGGAACTTGACCGCGCCACCCATGCCGCTCTGGCCGGTGCAGGGCACCGAGACGATCACATCGTGGCCCTTGGCCTTGAGCGCCTCGTACAGGGCTTTGACATTGCTGGTCAGGCCGTCGTCATTGCTCAGGACGATGTTGAGGGCCGAGGCCGGCTGAGCCAGACCGGCCAGCAGCACGAAGGGCAGGAGGGGAAGCAGGCGAACGCGCATGGCGGTGAACTCTCCGAAACAGCGGGAACACAATCGATCAATCAGGCAAGCACAAGGCCCGAGGGTGCTGAACCGGCGCCGGCACAAGGCCGGGCGCAGGCGACAGAACCGGTCGGGCCGCTTGGGTTCCAGTGTCCGGAGACTTCATGGCAGGGCGATGGCGCCGCCATGACAAAGCTGTGGCAGGGGCTGAGGCTGCAGCCTCAGTCGCAGCTCAGACGCTTTTCAGCGGCAGCGGCGCGCCGCTCTTGACGCAGCGGATGGCGAAATTGCTGGTGATGTCCTGCACCATGGGCAGGGCCTGCAGGCGGCGCACGATCTGCTCGTAGGCGCTGAGCTCGCCAACCACCACCTCGAGCAGGTAGTCGTGCGCGCCGCTGACCACATGGCAGGCCACCACTTCGGCCATGGCCTCCATGGCCGCCTCGAACTGCTGCACAGCGTCCTCGCGGTGGTGCATCAGCCGCACATTGACGAAGACCGTGGTGGCCAGCTGCACCGCCTTGCGGTCCAGCACGGCGCGGTAGCCAGCGATGAAGCCCTCTTCCTCCAGGCGCTTAAGCCGCCGCGCGCAGGGGCTGGCCGACAAGGCCACCCGCTCAGCCAGCTCCGCAATGCTGAGGCGACCGTCGCGCTGCAGCAGCTCCAGCAATTGGATGTCGATTCTGTCCATGGCTTGTTTCCATCAAAGTTCAATGGATTATTGGCTGAAATCGGCTCAATCCATCGAAACCTCCACCAGCAAGGCGCCAAATCACCCCGGTCGGCGCTCGAAAATTTGTGGTCTCGCAGTACCGCTTTCGCTCGCCGTTCGCCATGAATCCCACGCCCCGCCCCCATCTCGCCGCCGCTGGCTTGCCCTCGCAATCCTTCGGTGCACGCCGGCCGACGCCAGCCTGGTATCAGGGCGAAGCCCTGGGCTGGGCCGCGCTGGCGCTGACCCTGGTGATCTGGGCCGGATTCTTCATCTCGCTGCGCGCCGGTGCGCGCGTGGCCCTGCCGCCGGTGGAGCTGGCCCTGCTGCGCTTCGGCCCGGCCGGCTTGCTGTTCGCGCCCCTGCTCTGGCAGCGCCGCGCCCGCTTTGCCGCCGTACCGGCGCGGCTGTGGCTGCTGATCGTGGCCGGCGCCGGCTTGCCTTACTTTCTGATCGCCGGCTGGGGCATGCGTCATGCGCCGGTGGCTGACGGTGCCACCCTGATCCCCGGCACGCTGCCGCTGTTCACCGCCCTGCTGGCCGCCGCCCTGCACGGCCGCGCGGCGCTGGCGCGCTGGCCGGCCCTGCTGTGCATCGCCGCCGGCGTGGCCACCATGCTGGCCCTGAAAGCAGGCCATGCCGATCTGGCGCAAGGCTATGCCTTCTTTCTGCTGGGCAGCCTGATGTGGTCGGCCTACACCCTGGCCCTGCGTGAGGCCAAGCTGGCACCGCTGGAGGCGGCCACGCTGATCTCCACTGTGTCGCTCGGCCTGCTGCTGCCCCTGCTGGCCTGGCACTGGGCCCAGAGCGGCGGCCTCGCCTTGCCGAGCTTGAGCGGCTCGCAGCTGCTGCTGCAGCTGGGCCTGCAAAGCATCGGCGTGGGCCTGATCTCGACCCTGAGCTACAGCCTGGCGGTCGCTCGCCTGGGCGCGCAGCGCAGCGCCACGGCGGGCGCGCTGACCCCGGTGCTGGCCACGCTGCTGGCCATCCCGCTGTTTGGCGAACAGCCCGACGGCGCCACCTTGATCGGCATGGGCCTGATCGCCGCGGGCGTGCTCTGGAGCCAGCGGGCCCGCTGAAGCCCCCGGGTTTCCCCGCAGGCCAAACCGGGGAATGCCTTTCGTCATGGTTTTCAAACCTTGCCAGAATGCCGCAGCCTCGCGCCGACCGCGCCGAGCCCTGAGTTCTGGAAAGAGATGACCGCCATGACGAACAAGATCCGGCCCGCCCGTCTACCCGCGAGCAAGGCATTGGTGATCGCCTGCCTGGCCCTGCTGAGCAGCAGCGCCAGCTTCGCGCAAACAAGCACACCGAGCTACCCCGCGACCGCCAAGGTCGAGCAGACCGACAACTACCACGGCACCACCGTGGCCGACCCCTACCGCTGGCTGGAAGACGACAACAGCGCCCAGACCAAGGACTGGGTCAAGGCCCAGAACCAGGTCACCGATGCCTACCTCGCGGCCATGCCGCAGCGCCTGCCGGTGCGCAAGCTCTACACCGAGCTCTACAACTTCGAGAAGTTCGGCGTGCCCTTCAAGGAAGGCGGCCGCTATTTCTGGACCCGCAACAACGGCCTGCAGCAGCAATCGGTGCTCTACACCGCCAAGTCGCTGAAAGACCAGCCCAGCATCGCCCTGGACCCCAACACCCTGAGCCAGGACGGCACCGTGGCGCTGAGCGGTTATGCCCCCTCGCCCAACGGCAAGCTGCTGGCCTACGGCAGCTCCAAGGCCGGCTCCGACTGGCAGACCTGGAAGGTGCGTGACCTCGCCACCGGCCGCGACCTGCCCGATGCCATCGAATGGGTGAAGTTCTCCAGCGCCACCTGGACGCCGGACGGCAAGGGCTTCTTCTACTCGCGCTACGACGCCCCGGCCGAAGGCGCGGCGCTGACCGGCGCCAACTACTTCCAGAAGCTCTTCTACCACCGCCTGGGCACGCCGCAATCGGCCGATGTGCTGGTGGCCGCCAACCCGCAGGAGAAAGAATGGGGCTTCAACAGCAGCGTCACCGATGACGGCAAGCTGCTGGTGATCAATGTCTGGAAGGGCGGCTCCAAGAACGGCCTGATGGTGCTGCCCCTGGTCAAGGGTGGCTTTGCCGGCGGTGAGCCCAAGGCCATCAGCCTGGCCTTCGACGCGGCCTACGAGGCGGTCGGCGTGAACGGCCACCACCTGATCGTCAAGACCAACAAGGACGCGCCGCGCGGCCGCCTGGTGGCCATCGACCTGCAGGGCACGGGCAAGGAAGCCTGGAAGACCCTGGTCGCCGAAGGCCCCGACGCCATGACCGGCGCCTCCGCCGTAGGCGGCCGCCTGCTGCTGAGCTATCTGCGCGACGCCTCCACCCTGGTGCGCCGCCACGGCCTGGACGGCAAGCCGCAGGGCGAGGTGCAGCTGCCCGGCGTGGGCACCGCCAGCGGCTTTGGCGGCCGCGTGCAGGACCGCGAGACCTTCTTCAGCTACACCAGCCTGACGACGCCCAGCTCCATCTACCGCTACGACGTGGCCAGCAACAAGGTCAGCCTGTTCAAGCGCCCGCAAACGGCCTTTGACGCCGAGCAGTATGAAACCCGCCGCGAGTTCGTCACCAGCAAGGACGGCACCCGCTTCCCCATCTTCATCGCCCACAAAAAGGGCCTGAAGCTGGATGGCACCAACCCGACCCTGCTCTACGGCTACGGCGGCTTCAATGCCGCGATGACGCCGGGCTATGGCATCACCTCGGCGGCCTGGATGAAGATGGGCGGCGTCTACGTGCTGGCCTCCATCCGCGGCGGTGGCGAGTACGGCGCGGCCTGGCACGAAGCCGGCACCAAGCTGAAGAAGCAGAATGTGTTCGACGACTTCATCGCCGCCGGCGAATGGCTGGTGGCGCAGAAGTACACGCAGCCGGCCAAGCTCGCGATCAACGGTGGCTCCAACGGCGGCCTGCTGGTCGGCGCGGTGGTCAACCAGCGGCCCGAGCTGTTCGGCGCGGCCGTGCCGGCGGTCGGCGTGATGGACATGCTGCGCTTCCACAAGTTCACCATCGGCTGGGCCTGGGTGCCGGACTACGGTTCGTCCGAGAACCCCGAGGAGTTCAAGGCCTTGCTGGCCTACTCGCCCCTGCACACCATCAAGTCGGGCGTGAAGTATCCGGCCATCATGGTGACCACTGGCGACCACGACGACCGCGTCGTGCCGGCGCACAGCTTCAAGTACGCCGCTGCGCTTCAGGCCGCTGACACCGGCCCGGCGCCCAAGCTGATCCGCATCGAGACGCAAGCCGGCCACGGCGCTGGCAAGCCCACCTCCAAGATCATCGAGGAACGCGCCGACATGCTGGCCTTCTTCGCCCACACCTTCAACATGCCTCTGCCCTGAGCCCTCAGCGCGGAACCCACCCTAACCCCTGATTTCAACGAGGTGCCCATGCGCAAGCATTCCCTGATCGCCCTGTTCGCAGGGCTGGCCCTGTCGGTGGCGGCGCAAGCCGCCGACCGCTGGCAGGTGCCTGTTGCCAGCAAGAAGCTGGCCAATGGCCTGACCGTGCTGGTCTCGCCCGACCACAGCTCCCGCTTCGCTCACCTGTTCGAACACCTGATGTTCCAGGGCACACCGAACGCGCCCAAGGGCGTGTTCGACAAGGTGATCACCGGCGGCGGCGGCAACAACAACGGCTCCACCCGCCCCGACTTCACCAACTACATCGAAACCGCCCCGGTTTCGGCCCTGGAATCCATCCTCTGGCTGGAAGCCGACCGCATGAAGACCCTGGACTTCAATGCCGCGACGCTGAAGAACCAGCAGGACGTGGTCAAGGAAGAGATCCGCGTCAATGTGCAGAACCAGCCTTACGGCGGCTTCATGTGGATCGACATCGGCGGCCTGGCCTTCGACAAGTGGGAAAACAACCACGACGGCTACGGCAGCTTCAAGGACCTGGAAAACGCCAGCCTCGACGACGTGCGCGCCTTCCACCGCGATTACTACGGCCCGAACAACGCCGTGCTGTCCATCGCCGGCGACATCACCCCGGCCAAGGCCTTCGCCCTGGCGGAAAAGTACTTCGCCGCCATCCCCAAGCGCGCGACGCCCGCGCCCAGTGACTTCCATGAAGGCCTGAACACCGCCGAGCGTCGCCTGGTGCAGAGCGACAAGCTGGCCCAGGTGCCGGCCGTGGCCGTGGCCTGGAAGCTGCCGCAGCGTGGCAGCAAGGACCCGCCGGCCTTCGCCGTGCTGGGCGAGCTGCTGGCCGGCGGCGACGCGTCGCGCTTCTACCAAAGCCTGGTCAAGGGCCGAGAGCTGGCGCTCAACCTCGACTCTCTCTACGGCCTGACCAGCGTCTGGGAATACGACGGCCCGAGCATCTACACCGTGTTCGCGCTCTACAAGCCCAACAGCAGCGCCGATGCCCTGCTGGCGGCCATGGATGAAGAGATCGCCAAGGTCGTCAAGGACGGCGTCGACGAGGCCACGCTCAAGCGCGTCAAGACCCGTCTGCTGGCCGATTGGTACAACGGCCTGGAGAGCTTCCTGAGCCGCGCCGACACCCTGGCCAAGCTGCAGACCCTGTGGGGCGATGCCCAGGTGGTCAACAAGATCCCCGGCTGGATCGAGGGCGTCAAGTCCGCCGACGTGCAACGCGCGGCCAAGACCTACCTGACCGTGGCCAACCGCTCGGTGATTGACCGCAAGCCGGCCGCCATGCTGGCCGCCCCGGCCGCTGCGGCCGATGCCGCCAGCAGCGCCAAGCCCTGAATGCGAGACCGGAGCCCTTCATCATCATGAAACAACTCAAGCTCACTCCCCTGATGCTCGCCGCCGTGCTGGCTGTCGCGCCCCTGGCTGCCAGCGCCGCCGAAGCCGTCAAGATGCCGGCCGACCTGCCCAAGTACGGCCAGGACAAGCCCATCCCCGTGCCCCACATCAGCAAGAAGACCCTGGCCAACGGCCTGGAGGTCTGGGTGCTGCCGCGCCAGGGCCTGCCCCGCGTGGACTTCGTGCTGGCCCTGCGCGGTGCCGGCTATGGCGCCGACGCTGCCGATGCCCCAGGCCGCGCCAAGCTGCTGGCCGGCCTGCTCAACGAAGGCACGGCCAAGCGCGACTCGCGCGCCATCGCCGAGGCCGCCCAGGGCATGGGCGGCGGTGTCGGTGCCGGCGCCTCGAACGACGGCATCACCCTCAATGCCTATGCGCTGAAATCACACGCCAGCGACATGCTGCGCCTGCTGGCCGAAGTGGCTCGCCAGCCCTCCTTCCCCGAGGGCGAAGTGGCCCTGGCCAAGGCCAATGCCCTGCAAGCCCTGAAAGTGGCGAGCGCCCAGCCCGGCTTCCGCGCAGAGAAGGCGCTGAGCCAGGCCATCTATGGCGAGCACCCCTACGGCCGCAGCCAGGAAACCGCCGAGAGCATCAACGCGGCCACGGCCGAAGCCCTGCGTGCCGAGCATGCGCGACGCTTCCGCCCCGATCGTGCCCTGCTGGTCATCACCGGCCAGATCAGCGCGGCCGAGGCACTGAAGCAGGCCCAAGCGGCCTTTGGTGACTGGCAAGCCCAGGGCCCGGCGCCGGCCGAGATCGCCGCTGCGCCCACCAGCGCCGCGCCGCAACGCCTGCTGCTGGAGCGCCCGGGCAGCGTGCAGAGCACGGTCCGCCTGGGCCGCCCCGGCATCGCCGCCACCAGCGCCGAGCAGGTGCCGCTGCGCCTGACCAGCACCATCCTGGGCAGCGGTTTTTCCAGCCGCGTGAACCAGAACCTGCGTGAAGAAAAGGGCTACACCTACGGCGCCAGCGCCGGCGGCCGCTCCTTCCGCGTCGGCGGTGCCATCACCGGCGGCGCCGATGTGCGCAACGAGGTGACCGGCGCCTCGCTGCAGGAGTTCGTCAAGGAGTACCGCCGCATCGGCACCGATCTGGTGCCCGCGGACGAGATGGAAATGAGCAAGCGCTATGTGGCCGGCACCTACCTGCTGACCACCCAGCTGCAAGCCGCCGTGGCCCAGACCCTGGCCAACAACTGGCTGGTCGGCCTGCCGGCCGAGTACCTGGGCCAGTATGTGCCGCTGATCCAGAAGGTCACGGCCGAGCAGGTGCGCGAGATCGGCAAGAAGTACTTCTCGCCCGAAACGCAAAGCCTGATCGTGGTCGGCGACCCGAACGCGGTGACCGAGCAGCTGAAGGAATTCGGCGAGTTCCGCGTCAGCAAGTAAGCAGGCCGCCCGGCAAACTGCCGGCCCCTCGCCTCACCCAGGGCATGGCCGCCGAGGCCATGCCCTTTTTCTTTGGATCCGGCACTGGGTGATGCCCTTCAGGGCCCGGCCGCTGCCGGCGCTGAAGCGGCTGGGGCCGCGGCGCCTGCATCCGGCCGCCAGCCTGCGGCCCGCACAGCGGCGCGGTGCATGGCCTCGGCGCGCTGGCGGGCAGGGGCTTCAGCGCCGGGTCGGAACTGGTCGGCCTGGGCCTGTCGGCTGAGGGCCCAGTCGGCCGCCGAGTAGCGGGCGCTGCCCTGGCGGCACTGGCGGGCGCGGCCGATCTCGTCCTTCAGAAAGCGCTGCTCGGCCGGGCCCAGGCTGCTGGCCGTGGCGCGGGTTTCCATGGCGGTGATCTCGATGTCATCCGGGCAGACATTGCCGGCCAGGCGCGAGGCGGCGGCGCCCGATGCCGCCCGCTCGGCCGCCACCACATTGGGCTGCAGCGCGCGCGGCGACAAGGTGTCGCCCTGGGCCGGGCAGGGGCGGTCGGAGTAGCGGACCTGGCCGTCCTGCTGGCATTTCCAGATCTCGCCCGCCTGAGAAGCTGCAGCCAGAACAGTCAGAAACAGGGCCAGGCCGCGCATCGTCTGCTTCATGGCTTCAGCACCTCGTGGCAGGCGCAGGCCTCGCCGTGGGCGGCGGCCACCAGCTCCTGCAGCACGCCACAGGCCTGGCTGCCGGCGGCATGGGGGTGCAGGTGGTGGCGACCATCGCAGCGCGCCTTCAGGGCCACCAGCTGCTGCTCCAGCGCCAGCATGGAAGCCAGGCGCGCGCGCACCCGTGCCAGCTGCGCCTCGACCAGGCCGTCGCCCTGGGCCAGCTGTTCGGCATCTTCGGTGTCCAGGCTGGCCAGCAGCTGGGCCACATCGGCCAGGGACATGTCCAGCGCCCGGCAGTGGCGGATGAAGGCCAGGCGCTCCAGATGCGCATGGGCGTAGTCGCGGTAGCCGTTGTCGCTGCGCGCCGGGCCGGGCAGCAGACCGCTTTTTTCGTAGAAGCGGATGGTTTCGATGTCCACGCCGGTGGCCTTGCTGAGTTCGCCGATGCGCATTGGATCGCTGGCCCGTGATTCGGGCGGGTTCAAGCTGAAAGCCCCAGCATAGCGGCAAATGTCTGGAGTCACTCCAGACAATCGCATATCAACCCCTGCCAAAAGACACCCCCCGGGTCGTCGGCCCCTGGTGGGAACCCGAACAAGCCGGGCAACAGGCCGCGGCGACAATAGCGGCCGCAGCCGCCAGGAGCACCCTCCAGGCGGTTTGCCTTTTGTGGGCCCCTGAGGGACATGGGTCGGCACGAGGCACGTCATCCATCAAGACCAAGAACGGAGAGTCGTTTGAACACCAAAATTCAAACTGCGGGGCCCAACACCATCCTCGGCCACCCCAACAGCCTGTTTGTCCTGTTCTTCACAGAAATGTGGGAACGCTTCTCCTACTACGGCATGCGCGCCCTGCTGGTGCTGTTCCTGGTCTCGGAAACGGCCAAGGGCGGCTGGGGTTGGAGCCGCGCTGACGCCACCTCGCTGTACGCCTGGTACACCATGCTGGTGTACTTCACCCCCATCCTGGGCGGCTACCTGGCCGACCGTTACCTGGGCACCCGCCGCGCCGTGGTGCTGGGCGGCTTCATCATCGCTGCCGGTCACGTCTCGCTGTTCTTCGAGACCATTCCCTCCTTCTACCTGGGCCTGGGCCTGGTGATTGCGGGCACGGGCCTGTTCAAGCCGAACATCTCGGCCATCGTCGGCCAGCTCTACAACAAGGACAACGAAGGCAGCCGCGACGGTGGCTACACCTTGTTCTACATGGGCGTGAACGCCGGCGCCTTCTTCGGCATCTCGCTGTGCGGCTACATCGGTGAAAAGGTGTCCTGGAACCTGGGCTTCGGTCTGGCCGGCGTGTTCATGATTCTGGGCGCCCTGCAGTTCTATTTCAGCCAGGCCATCTTTGGCGACATCGGCACCGCGCCGAGCAAGGAAAAGACCGCCGCCGCCAAGGAAGCCGATGACACGCCCGCCCATGTGGTGGCCGACCGTCTGAAGGCCATCTTCGTGTTCGCCTTCTTCACCATCTTCTTCTGGTTCGCTTTCGAGCAAGCCGGCGGCTCCATGACCATCTTCGCGGCCGACTACACCGACCGCACCCTGGTCGGCACCAGCGGTCTGGTCTTCAAGGTGATCAATTCGCTGATGACGGTGATCCCCGCGGCCATCTTGACCTGGCTGCTGCTGCAGTTGCACCGTGCCACCGGCAAGACCCAGATGACGGGCAATCTGCTGCTGGTGCTGGCCTTCGCCGTGATCTGGGGCCTGGTGATCTGGATGCTGGGCCGCGAGTTCGCGATGTCGCAATCCGAAGTGCCGGCCACCTGGTTCGGCGTGCTGAACTCCTTCTTCCTGGTGATCCTGGCGCCCGCGTTCTCCAAGATGTGGGAAAAGCACTGGAACCCGAGCGGCCCGGTCAAGTTCGGCGTCGGTCTGGTGCTGTTGGGTTCGGGCTTTGCTGCCCTGGCGTTCGGCGCGGCCGGCATCCCCTCGGGCGCCAAGACAGCCCAAGTCAGCATGCTCTTCCTGTGCCTGGCCTACTTGCTGCACACCATGGGTGAGCTGTGCGTGTCGCCGGTGGGCCTGTCCTACATCTCCAAGCTGGCCCCCGCGCGCCTGCTGGGCCTGATGTTCGGCGTCTGGTTCCTGAACTCGGCCATCGCCAACTTCATCGGCGGCAAGACCGGTGCCTACATCGACTACATCTCCGCGACCTACTCGATGTCCACCTTCTTCCTGATTTTCACCGTGATCCCAGCTGCGGCCGGCCTGGTGCTGATGGCCCTGGCGCCCTGGATGAAGAAGAAGATGCACGGCGTGCACTGAGCCCGCCCCTCGACGGCGTCCGGTTTCGGCCGGCTCAAGGCCCCGCATTGCGGGGCCTTTTTCTTTGGTTTTTCAAGAACTTGTGACCTCGATGCGTGAATCTTTCACATCAGCACGGATCACCATTCACCGTCTGCAAGCCCGCACTCTGCCTAAGCTGGAAGCCCGGCGTGTGGTGGCCCCTCCGAGCCCTGCGCACGCAGCAAAGCCAGGAGATTGGCATGTGGTCGACCGACACCTCTTCATCGCCCAGCGTCAGCACCACGGTCGCCTCTGCGGTCGCGCCGGTACGCTCTCACACCACCGAACGCCGCCAGGCCGAATCGCTGAGCAGCCATTGGCTGAGCTTGGTGCTGGAAGAGCTGGACTACGGCGTGGTGCTGCTCAACGCCTCCGGCCGCGTGCTGCATTGCAATCTGGCCGCGCGCCGCGGCCTCGATGAGGAACACCCGCTGATGCTCAGCGGCAACCAGCTGCGTTGCCGCGATGCCAAGGACAGCACGCCCTTCAACGACGCCCTGCTGGCGGCGGAAAACGAAGGCCGGCGCTGCCTGCTGCGCCTGGGCGAGGGCGAACTGAGCAGCAATGTGGTGGTGGTACCGCTGAACCGCAACGTCACGCAAGCCGCCGTGCTGCTGGTGCTGGAGCGGCGCCAGCTCTGCGGCGAGCTGGCCACGCAGTGGTTCGCCCTGCGCTACGGCCTGACGCCCACGGAGACCGAGGTGCTGAAAGCCCTGAGCCAGGGCGCACGCCCCGGCTCGGTGGCCGAACGCCAGGGTGTGGCCATCTCCACCGTGCGCACCCAGATCCAGAGCATCCGCGCCAAATCGGGCGCCGACAGCATTGGCGAGCTGCTGCGCCAACTGGCGGTGCTGCCGCCCCTGGTGTCGGCCCTGCGCATGGACAAGATCAACTGAGGCGTTCGATCAATCACGCGCGAAGCGCCGGCGCCCGCAGCAAGTGCCCGGCACGACCGGGAAAAATCTCAGTGGTGCAAGCCCCTAAAAGGGCGTCGCTCGCGCGCCACTGTTCTGGGCAGCGTCTCTCGTAACATCCGGCCTTGCTGGCGGCCTGAACCGCCGCCCCACGAGCCCGCATGGACAGCATCGACACGCCCACCCTTGAATCGGTCACCGCCGACCTTCCGCCCAGCCTTCGCCTGCTGGCCGCCCGTGGCATGGCACGCAGCTACCGGCGCGGCACCGTGCTGATCGAGGAAGGCTCACAAGGCGACAGCCTCTACCTCATCCTCAGCGGCAGCCTGCGCGCCTACGGCTGCGATGCGCGCGGCCGCGAGGTCACCTACGGCATCTACGGCCCCGGCGAGTACGTGGGCGAAATGAGTTTGGACGGCGGCCCGCGCTCGGCCAGCGTCATCACCGAGCAGGCCTCGCGCTGCGTGCTGCTGACCCGCGCCAGCCTGCAAGCCCATATCGCCGAGCACCCCGAGTTCGCCTTCGAGCTGCTGACCAAGGTGATCCGGCGCGCCCGCGCCGCCACGCTGTCGACCAAGCAGCTGGCGCTCAACGATGTCTACGGCCGGCTCAAGGCCTTGCTGGAAACCACCACCGCCACCAGCGACGAGATCCTGCTGACCCACCAGGCCATGGCCCAACGCCTGGGCTGCTCGCGCGAGATGGTGTCCAAGCTGGTCAAGGACCTGGAACTGGGCGGTTATCTCGAACGCGTGGCCAACGGCCGCTACCGCCGCCTCAAGGCCCTGCCCGCGCGCTGGTAAGCCGCCGCGAGCGCTGCCTCAAGAGGCCGGGCGCGTTTGCAGCGGCGGGGCCACCTCAAAGCGCTGCGTGGGCTTGTCAGCCCGGGCATACAAACCTTCGACCTTGGGCAGATTGGCCTGAATGTCGCGGATGCGGGTCGGGCCAGCCGGGTGGGTGGACAGCCATTGCGGCGGTGCGCCCTTGGAAACCTTGCCCATCTTTTCCCACAGGCTGATGCCGGCGCTCGGGTCGTAGCCGGCGCGGGCGGCCAGCTCCAAACCAACCAGATCGGCCTCGCTCTCGTCCTCGCGGCTGAAGGTCAGGGTCAGCAGCTGGCTGCCCATATTGAGCAAGGTGTCGCCGACATTGCCCAGGCCCAGCAGGCTGGACAAGACATTGGCACCGAGCCGCGTGGCGGCCGTCTTGGCCATGCGCTCGCGCGCATGCTCGCGCAAGGCATGGGCGACCTCGTGGCCCATGATGGCCGCCACCTCGTCGTCCGAGAGCTTGAGCTTTTCCAGGATGCCGTAATAGAACGCGATCTTGCCGCCCGGCATGCAGAAGGCATTGAGCTGCGGGCTGACGATGGCATTGACCTCCCAGCGCCACTGCTTGGCGCGGGCGTTCCAGGGCTCGGACTGGGGAATGATGCGCTTGGCGATCTCGCGAAGGCGGATCAGCTGCGGATGGTTGTTGGGCAGCAAGGCGCGCTGGTTGGCCGCCTCGCGCATCATCTGCTGGTACTGCTGCGCACCGGCCTGCTCCACCTGCTCGGCCGGCACCAGCTTGGTCAGCTTGCTGGGGCCGCCGACCTCCACGCCTTCACGCGCCCAGGCCGTGCCGCTCAGGGCTGGCGACAGCGCGGCAGCGCCCAGCAGGCCGGTGAACAGGCGGCGCGAGCCCTTCTCAGGCCGGCAGCGGCCGGTCGCGCAATCGGGGCAGCGGCCGAAGCCATAGGCCGGCGCGCTGGGCAGATGCGGATCGGCCGCGGGATCGAAAAAACCAGGATCGGTGAGGTGGGACATGGTGCTCAGGACAATGCGGCCAAAGTTGGCGAAAACAAGCAGGGCAGGCGCCATTCTGAGGCCGTCCGGCGACAAATGCCCCCGTGCAAGAAGGCACAAGCAGGGATGGCCGACAATGCCACATGCCCGCGACCCCCACTTCTCCTCTCGTCGTCCCGCCCGGTCCGGGCTTTGACAGCCAGCAATTTCGCTCCGCCCTGGGCATGTTCGCCACCGGCGTGACCATCGTCACCGCCCGCGCACCCGACGGCAGCCTGGTCGGCCTGACCGCCAACTCCTTCAATTCCGTGTCGCTGAGCCCGCCCCTGGTGCTCTGGAGCCTGGCGCAAAAGGCCGGCTCCATGCCGGTGTTCAGCCGCGGCTCGCACTACGCGATCAACATCCTGGCCGCTGACCAGAAAGAGCTGTCGCAGCGCTTCGCCACCCGCGACATCGACCGCTTTGCCGGCGTGGCCTGGCGCGAGGGCGCCGGCGGCGCCCCGGTGCTGGACGGCGTAGCCGCCGTGTTCGAATGCGCCAACCGCAGCCAGTACGAGGAAGGCGACCATGTCATCTTCGTCGGCGAGGTGGAAAGCTGCAGCTGGCGCGAGGGCGCCCAGCCGCTGATCTTCCACGGCGGCCGCTACTACACCGAGCTGCCGCTCTGACGCGGCTGTACTGAGCTGCCCGGCAGGCGCTGCAACAGCGCCGTGCTGTCGGCCACAGCCTGCAAACGCTCCCGCAGATAGTCGGCCAGCCGTGGCTGCTGGCTGAACACCACATTGAAGCGCAGGTGACGCGGCGCCTGGCCGGTGCTGGAGAAGGTGGGGCCGCCGACCAGCAGGATCTTGTTGCGGTAGGCATCCTGCAGCAGCAGGTTCATGTCCACGCCCTCGGGCACCTGGCCCCAGAGGAAGAGGCCGCCCTCGCCGGGGTGGTCCATAGCGATGCCGGCCTCGCCCAGCTGGCGCGCGCTCAGCGTGCGGGCTTGCAGCAGGCGAGCCTGCAAACGCTCCAGATGCTTGCGCAGGCGGCCGGCCAGCAGGATCTCCAGCAGCACCCACTCATTGAGCGCGGCGCCGGTCAGCACGGCGTAGATCTTCTCGCGCAGCAGAGCTTTCAGCAGGGCCGGGTCGGCCGCCACATAACCGGTTCGCAAAGCGGGGCTCAAGGCCTTGCAAAAGCTGGAGTAGTAGATCACTCCGTCCAGGCCCGAGAGGGCCGCCAGGCGGGTGGCATGGCCCGGGTGGAAATGGCCTTGCACATCGTCCTCGGCGATCAAGAGCCCATGCTGGCGCGCGATCACGAGCACCTGGTGCAGATTGGCGGCGCTGCTGCTCCAGCCGGTGGGGTTGTGCAGCACGGTCTGGATGAAGAGCAGGCGCGGCCGGTGCAGGCGGCAGGCCGCCTCCAGCTCGGCCAGGTCCAGCCCATCGGGCCGGCGCGCGATCGGCACCACCCGCAAGCCCTCTTGCCGCAGGCGTTCGAACATCAAGAAGTAGCCCGGATCCTCAACCAACACCGTGTCGCCCGGGCGCAAAAAGGCGCGGCAGATCAGGTCGATGGCATGGGTGCCGCCGTAGGTGGTGAGGATGCGACCGGCATCCACGGCCAGGCCCTGGCCGCGCATCAAAAGGGCGATCTGTTCGCGCAGCTCGGGCAGGCCTTGGGGCGGGCAGCGCGAGGCCAGGCCGGCCGTGCTGCGGGCCAGGGCGCGCTGCACCACGCTGGCCGGCATGGCATCGGCCAGCTAGCTCGGCGGCAGGGCGCCGCTGCTGGCCAGCAGCACGCCGCTGCGCTGGTCATTGGCCTGCTGGGCCAGCCAGACGCCTTCCTGCTCCTCGCCAGCCTCCAGCGCCGCCGCATCGGGCAGCAGGGCCGGGCCGCCGCGCGGCTCGCAGACGTAATAACCGGCGGTGCCGCGCGCATCGATCAGGCCCGAGGCCACCAGGCGGTCGTAGGCCGCGACCACGGTGTTGGGGCTGACGGCCAGCTGGGCCGCCAGCTGGCGGATGGACATCAGGCGCGCACCGGGCGGCAGCTGGCGCGAGGCGATGCGCTCACGCAGGCGCAGCTCGATCTGGTCGCCCAGGGCGATGGGAGAGTTTCGATCGAGCGGGCTCAGCATCGCCCGAGCTTAGCGCAGCAGGCTCAGCGCCAGCAGCACCAACGAGCCGGCCATGAGCAGGTTGAAGACGCGGCGCTTGGCCGGGTCCTGCAGCAGCCGCCGGATCGCCAGGCCGAACAAGGCCCACATCGTCGAACTGGGCAAGCCGACCAGCAGGCCCACCGCCGCCACCAGGCTGGCCCCGGCCCAAGGCCCCAGGCCGCTGGGCATGAAGACCGTGGCCAGGGTGATGGCCTTGACCCAGCTCTTCGGATTGACGGCCTGGAACAGCGCCGCCTGGGCAAAGCTCAGGGGCCGCGCATCCTGCTGCGCCGCGCCGATGCGCAGGCCACTGAGCTGCCAGGCCAGATAGACCAGGTACAGCGTGCCCAGCACCCGCAGCACCTGGTGCAGCACGGGGTAGGCCAGGAACAGGCTGCCCAGGCCCAGGCAGGTCAGCCAGGTCTGCACCCCCACGCCGAGGTTGCTGCCCAGCATCTGCGGCAGCGTGCGGCGATACCCGGCATTGGCCGCGGCGGTGGCCAGCATCAGGTTGTTGGGCCCGGGCGTGCTGGACATGAGGAAGCAGTAGCTGGCCAGGGGCAGCAGCTCGGTGGGGGACATGAACATGGTGGCGGGGACTTCTTCGCTGACGGGGCGGGATGCAGGCTTCAAGGCCTGGCGCCAGCGTAGAGCGCGCACCATGCGCGGCCAAGGCACAGCGCCGCCCCACAGTCATGCGCTGTATCACTGCGACGACGGGTACAGGTACTCGTCAGCCTGCCCTGCGCCTCAGCGCTCAGCGAGGCTCCGCAGCGCCCTGGGGGGCTGTGGGTGCGGCTCCGAGCTGCTGATCCAGCACATCGATCTCCCGCTGGTAGCGCCGTGCAGCACGCCAGTTGGCGACCAGGATCAGCAGCAGCACCAGCATCGCACCGGCGTGGGTCAGCGTGAACACCGTCTCCATGCCGCGGCCGGCCAGCTCGGTTTCGCGGCCCCAGAGGAAGAGCCAGAAGCCCGGCACCAGGGGCCCGATGTACCAGAGCCAAACCGAGCGCACCGCATCGCGCTGGCGCAGCAGCTCCGCGCGGTGAAAGGCAGCCCAGTCCTGGCCCAGGGCCTCGGGCGGCAGCGTGCGGCAGGAGGCGCGGCGCCGCAGCTGCTGCAGCACGACCAGGGTGCCCAGTACCACCAGCAAGGCGCCCAGCTTGGTCAGCCAGAAGGGGAAGAACCAGATGTAGAAGGCGTAGACGGGAATCACGAACAGGCCTCCGGCCAGGTACTCGACACGGTTGCGCCGTGCCACGCGGCTTTGCAGGGCGCTGGAGCGGCGGCGCAGCTCATCGGCGCTCAGGTCCAGCGGCGACAGCGCCTGGGCGTGCCAGAGCTGCTGCCAGAGCTGCTGCCAGGGCTCGCCCGAGGCGGACGAGGCGTCAGGTTGAGGGGAATGGTTCATGGAACAGTCCTCCCGGCCTGGTGCTTGGCGGCAAGCAAGGCCTTGATGCGGTGAATCTTGGTGGCGACATGGCGGGCGCTGAGGCCGGTGACCTCGCCGATGGCGGCGGCGTCCAGGCCTTCGAGGTAGAGCAGCATCAGCTGCCGGTCGGGCATGCGCAGGCGGTGGATCCAGGCCAGGATGCGGTCCAGGTCCAGACGGAGCTCGGTGCTGTGCACGGCCGCGCCCTGGTCGCTGAGCATCTGGGATTCGGCCTCCTGCAGCTGCTCCAGATCCAGGCAGAGGCCCTGGCGCTCGAAGTGGCGCAGGCTGGCCTGCACATGGCTGGCGCCGACGTTGTGCGCCACCCGGTAGACCCAGGTGCGCAGGCTGCAGTTACCTTGAAAGGCCGCCAGGCTTTGCCAGAGGGCCAGCTGCAGCTCCTGGTTCAGTTCCTGGCGCTTGGCCTCGTCACGCTCGTAGCCCACCATGAAGCGGGCCAGCTCGGCGCCGTGCAGGGCCAGGGCCTGGCGGTAGCGCTCGGCCTGCAGCTCGGCGCTGGCGGGTAGCGGCGGAGGCTCGGGGTTGTTGTTCTTCATGCAATGGTCCAGGCTCGGGCGTTGAACACGAGGCGCGCCAGCGCCTTCAATTCAGGCAGTCCCCGGTCGGCAGGATTTCTTACACCGTCTTGTGCGGGGCTTGAAAAGAGCCCACCCAGCCTCACGTCCCTGAGCATCATGCTGATCACCTGCCCCCACTGCCTGAGCAAGAACCGCGTGCCCGACGAGCGCGCAGCCCAAGACCCGGTCTGCGGCCGCTGCGGCCAGGCCCTGCTCAGCGGCGAAGTGGTGGCGCTGACCGACGCCAATTTCGACCGCGTCGTCAGCGGCAGCGAGCTGCCGGTGCTGGTCGATTTCTGGGCGCCCTGGTGCGGCCCCTGCCGGCAGATGGCGCCGCAGTTCGCCACCGCCGCGCGCCAGCTCAAGGGTCAGGCCTTGCTCGTCAAGGTCAACAGCGACGAGGCACCCCAGCTCTCGCAGCGCTACGGCATCCGCAGCATCCCCACCCTGATCCAGCTGCAGGGCGGGCAGGAGCTGCAGCGCATCAGCGGCGCACTCTCAGCCGCGCAGATCCTCGGCTGGATGCAGCAGCGCGGCTGAGCGCTATCGCTGGCGCACTCAGGCCCAGCGGCCCACCGGCATGGCCGGCGCGGCGCCCAGCACCAGGCGCTGCCAGCGGTAGCGCGCCAGGGCCAGCACCAGCAGCAGCACCAGGCCGATCTGCCCCAGGATGGGCAGGCCCAGCCACTGCAAGCCTTGCAGCGCCAGCACCATCAGCGCGGTGAGCGCAAAGGGCAGCAGGGCGCGGTGGCTGCTGGGCCGGTGCTCTCGCGACCAATCGCGCAGCACCACGGTGCAGCCGAACACCAGATAGGCCAGGCACAGGTGCACACCCAACCATTGCACCGACTGCGGCCCCGGCACCGATTGCAAGGCCGCGCACAAGATCAGCGACACGCCCAGGCTCCAGAACAGCTGGCTCATCAGCCGGCGCGCCAGCATGCGGTTCAGATCCTGGCCACGCGGCGCGCCGGGCAGCAGCATCAGCAGCGCCTGCTCGCGCCGGCTGCGGTGCAGATTGGCAGGCACCGTCAACAAGATGCCCAGGCACATGCTCGCGAAACCGAAGGACAAACCCATGCTTCCGTGCTGCAGCAGCTCCGACCAGAAATCAACCGGCCCCCACCAGCCCATCGCGGCGAAAAACAAGCCCATCAGCGCCAGCACCACGGTCACCGAGCTGAGCTGGCTGGTCCAGTGCGCCTGGCCGAGGCTGACCAGATCGATGCGCGCCATCACGCTGGCCGGCGTGGGCTGGGCCTGGCGCAGCAGGCGGCGCGTCCACAGTGGCTGCATCCAGCGGAAGAGCTGGCCCATGCGATCCACCGGCACATTGACCGGGGCATGGCTGGCCACACCCATGGACTGCGACTCGAACAAGCGGCGCCAGGTCTGGCGCGCCTGGAACTGGCGCGCATGCCGGCTGCCGCCCGCCTGGATCAGGCCCGCCACGCCCCAGGGCAGCAGCAAGAGCGACAGCACACTCATGCTCCAGGGCTGGCTTTGATGCCAGGCCAGCACCGCGCTCCAAACAATCAGGACAGGCATGGATTTCCCCCACCACGGTATGGAGAACAGAATCAAAGAGATCCAGAACCAGAGCTGCACCCAGCGCGCCGTCAAAGCCAGCACAAACAGCGCCAAGGCCACCCCAGGCAACCAGGCCTGGCCGCCGGGAAACTGGCTGGCCAGCAGCCCGGCGCACAGCAGCGTGCACAGGCCATAACCCACCACCGCCACGGTGCGCAGACGCTGGACATGGCCCGGCACCAGGCGGGCGGCATGCGGGTGGTTTTGCGCCAGCAGGCCGTTGAAGCAGATCACCCAGGGCACAGCCACCATGCAGGACAGGGTCACCGCCGCCAAGCGCCAAGCCAGCTCCGGCCGGGCCAGCCAGAAGCCCAGGCCCAGGGCCAGGCCAAAGCCCAGCAGGCTCAAGCCCCAGCCGATGAAAAAGGCCAGCGGTGAGGCATTGCGCTGCATCTGCCACGGCGCCAGCAGCAGCGGACGGTATTGCGACCAGAGCGAGCCCATGATCAGGTCAGCTCCACAAACAGGTCTTCGAGATTGAGGGCCTGTACGCTCAAACCCAGCCCGTCGTGCGGCGCCTGGCCCGGGGCAAAGCGCAGCAGGCAGCGCTCGCGCCCATCGGCCTGGGTCTGGCGGCGCAGCAGCTCGGCGCTGCCGCCGGCCAGCACAGCCTGGATTGCCGTGCTGGAGCCGAGCACCAGGCGCACCTCTTCCAGCAAGCTGTCCAGCGGCGCCTGCACCGCGATGCGGCCCTGCTGCAAAAAGGCCAGGTTGAAGGCCACGCGCTCCAGGTCCGACAGGATGTGGGTGGAGAACACCACGGTCGTGCCGCGGTCCAGCACCTGATCGACCAGCTCGCGCAGGAAGTCGCGCCGGCCCACCGGGTCCAGGCTGGCCACGGGCTCGTCCAGCACCAACAGATCGGGCTCATGGGCCAGGGCGCGGATGATGGACAGGCGCTGCTGCTGGCCACCCGAGAGGCGGGCAATCATCTGGTCACGCGGGATGTCCCAGCGCGAGAGCAGGCCCTCGACCTTGGCCTCGTTCCAGCGCGGATAGAAGCTCTTGAAATAAGCCAGCAGCTGGCGCGCGGTGAAGCCCTCGAACAGATCGCTGTGCTGCGGCACATAGCCGATGCGGGCGCGGGCGGCATCGTCCAGCGCGGTGGCGGCCTGGCCGAACAGCTGCACCTGGCCGGCCTGGGTTTCGCGCAGGCCCAGCAGCGCCTCCAGCAAGCTGGTCTTGCCGGCGCCGTTGCGGCCCAGCAGACCCACCACCTGGCCGGGCTGCAGCTGCCAGCTCAGCTGCTGCAACACCGCCTTCGAGCCGTAGCTCAGCGAGATGTCGCGCACGTCGGCCGTCAGGCTGGCGGAGCCATCCAGCGAATCGGTCGCCGCCAAAACAGGCGCCGAGGACGACGAGGAAGAAGAAGTAGGCACAAGAACTGCGCTCATGAGGACGCTCCCTCTTGGAGAAGAATGGTTTCAAACAGCTTCAGGGCGGCCGTGGCGGGCAGCTCCAGCTGGCGGGCCTGGGCCGCGGCTTCGCTCAGCACCGGGCGCAACAGCTCGATGCGCGCGGCCCGCGGCTGAGCCTTTTGGTGTTGGGCCGCCACCCGCATGGCCAAGCCGCGGCGGCGCTCCAGCAAGCCCTCGGCCTCCAGCAGGCTGTAGGCCTTGGACACCGTCATCGGATGCACGGCCAGCTGCGAGGCCACCTCGCGCACCGAGGGCATCTCCTGCCCGGCCACCAGCTGACCGCTGGCCACGCAACGGCGCAGCTGCTCGACCATCTGGCGGTAAATGGGCTCGGTCGATCCGGTGTTGATGCGGAAGGCGAACGGGCTGTGGTCGGGATCGTGGGGATCAGGGGGCGACAAGGAACCTCCGGCGTGTCGAACACACGCCGCAGCAGGCTTCGCTGTCAACGTGTACTAGTATCGTAGTACACCTAGGCGGACTTGTGCAAGTGCCATCGATGCAGCCAGCTCGCCAGCCGGGGGCGCCGCGTCGGAGCCGCGAAGAAACCCGAAGCCGAAGGGAGACTTACAGGGGCCGCGGTGCCCCGCACTCGAGGCCGCTCAGGCCGGCCTCGTGCACCAAGGCCTCCAGGGCCTGCTTGCCCGCCTCGTTGACGTAGATGCGCACCGGCGCGGTCAACGGGTCCTTGAACACCAGGGCGGCGTCCGGCAGGCGGCTCTCGTCGAAGGCTTCAAGCCGGAGACCGCCATCATCAAAACGCTGCGAACGCTGCAGATCGACGCAGTCCAGGCGCTGCGTGACATTGAAGAACCAGCGGGGCTCGCCCTCGCAATCGAGCTCGAGCATCTGCCCGAAGGGTGCCAGAAACGGGCCCAAAGCCTCACGCGCGCGGGCATTGAGCACCAAGGCCCCGGGCACCAGCAGGCCCACATCGGCGCGCGGCTTCTGCTGCTTCTTGCGCGGCTCGACGACATAACCGACCCGGGGCCGGTCCTCCCAATCCTTGGCCGTGCCGTCGGTGTCGAACAGCTGTTCTTCGATGTTGTCGTAATCGCGCGAGACCAGCACGGCGAACTCATTCACGGCGGCACAACGCAGTTCCCAAATCGCCATCTCAGCGCCCCCACTCACCAAGGAAAGACACCGGCCAGCAAATCGGCCTTGATGCCGCGCAGGCGCGACCGGCCGGTCTGGGCCTCGGTCTTGGGCACCAGGCGCAGCCGCGCATACACCGACGCATGATAGAGCGCGGTGTGGATCGGGCCGTGCTGCGGCGCAGCCGGATGGCTAGCCAAACTCTGGCCCGCGCGGCGCGGCAGGAACACGCCGTTGTCGGCGTCGTTGATGGCGATGAACCAGTCGAACAGCTTTTTGCGCGAGGGCTCGGCCTGCTCATCGCGCAGGGCGACGATGTGGTGGGCGCAGGCCTGCGCCGGCCGCGCGCTGCCGGACTGCGTCGCCAGATTGCTCGCCAGGCGACGACGGTGGTTGTAGGCGGTGCGCCGTGCGTGAGCCAGCAGTTGCTGGGCGGAGATGGGCAACTCGGTGACGCCATTCTGGTAGCGCACCCGCTGCTTGTTCTCCGCCAGCACGATCGCATTGCGAATCTCATAGCTGTTGGCCTGGCGGTCATTGGCCGCAATCTGATTGATGCGGGTGGTCAGATCCATCATGCCTTCGGCAGGATCCGTGAGCGTGGCCGGTGGCGCCAGCTTGGGGTGGTTCGAAGCCAAGATTGCCTCCTCCATGGCTGCAGGGCAAAGGCCGCAGCCAAGCGCCGCAGCGCCTCCACAAAGAGGCGGGCAAAGTGTGCCATGCGAGCCGGGCGCGGCAGGCCGGGCTAACGCCCGGTTACAACTGCACCCGGCAAGGTGGCCAAGCCATCCGGCACGCCGCTCAGCGCGTCGCCTGGAAGGGCAGCAGCCAGCGGCGCCAACCGGGGGTGGGCCGCAGCGCATCGCCCGCCAGCCCGTAGTGACTCGGCCATGACGCCGGCAGGTGCAGGCTGCCAAATATGCGATCGAGCAGCGCCAAGTTGGACGCGAAATTGCGGTTCAAGGGCGCTTCTCGGCTGTGGTGCCAGTGATGGAAATGCGGGGTGGCCAGCAGCTGCGACAGCAGGCCCCAGCGCCAGGGGACATCGGCATGCAGAACATAACCCCAGACTCGGCCGAATACCAGCACCGCCACGGGCACGGCCATGGCGTTCTCGGCCGAGCCACTCAGGCCCAACGCGATCATCGGCAGCAAGCCCATCAGGCGTGTGAACACCAGATCGACGGGATGGGCGCGCACATTGACCATATAGCTCATGTGCTCGGGCTCATGGTGCACGGCATGAAAGCGCCACAACCAGGGCAGCTGATGGCTCAGGCGATGCCCCCAGTAGAAACCGATCTCGCTGACGACAAAAGCCAAGAGCGGGCGCAGGCCCGGCGGCAGCGCCCCGACCGCCTCGGTCCAGGCGACGGGCCGCAGCGCAGCGGCCAAGGAGGCCGCAGCCGCCAGTGGCCAGGCCAGCAGCAGGGGCGGCAAGAGGCTGTTGAGGAAGTAAAACCCCAGGTCCACCGGCCCCAGGCGCGCCAACTTGCGGCCAGCATCGCGGCCGAAGCGGCGTTCCAGTGGCAGCAGCACGGCGGAAACCAGGAGCAACCACAGAAGCATGCGTGCGAGGTTGACGCCCCACTCTGACACATTCAAGCCCATGATTTCAGCCGCCGCAGCAAGGAGGAGGTCAACGATCGTCGTCGCGCATGCGGCGACTGCGCACCCAACCGACCGCCACCAGGCCCACGACGAACAAGGCCAGGCTGCCCGGCTCGGGCACGGGCGAGACAAGCGGCAGCCCGAAAGCATCCGACACGCTCAAGGGCAGCACATCCACGGCCGCGTCGGGTTCGGCTGCAGCTGTCCATGCAGACACATCTGCGCTGAGCAGAAGATCTGGGATCTCGGCCCCGGCGCTGAGATTGAGCGCGCAGGCCGCCGGTGTGCCCACAGCCAGCAAGCCGGCCAGGGCGGTGCTCCAAAACAAGCGGTGCATCATGGGTTTTTGTTCACTCCCTGGTGGATGAGCCGGCCGGCTGAAGCCGGCTTCTGCGCCACAGGCGCGCTCAGGTCGGGGCCGTATCGGTGGCCTTACGGGTCCGGCGAAACACCCGGTGGCGGGTGAACAACCAGGACTCACGGGAATCCTGATGCAGCTCGACGCCGGCATAGCGATTCATCAGAACCGGCGTCGCGCCGGACGCCAAAGCACCGGCCGAGGGCGGTTCCACCCGCACCGGTGCATCCTGCCCCGGCAGATAAATCTCAGCCGAAAGAATGCGCGCCCCGCTGCGCGACAGCGGCACCAGAAAAGCCTGGAACTCCGCGCCGGCCAGGGGACGGGGATCGGGCCGGAAGGCCAGACCCTCTTCAAACAGCCGGATGCAGCGGGCCAGGCCCGGCGACCAGGTGTAGCCCGCCGAGGCCAGGCAGGGCTGCCCATCCGGGGCACCCGGCCTGGCCGATGCGGGCTCCGCTCGGGGCATCAAACAGGCGCAGCCCAGCAAGAGCGCCACCCCAAGAACACCCGATCTCATCCCATCCACCCCTCGTCAAGCTCAGGCTGCGGCAAGCGCGCCGTCAACCCATAGGGGTGCACTGTGGGTGATCGTTGGAGGCGGTGGTCTTAAGCTTTGTTAAAGCCTGATGCGATCACGAGCGCCTTGCTGCGCACCATCAGCGCAGCCGCTCGAGATACGCAGCATCCGCGCCATAACTTCCCAGCTTGACGCGCAGCTGCGGCGTGGGCGCCACGGACCTGAAACCCCAGCGCCCCCAGAAGCTCGCCGAGTTTTGCACCGCGATCAGGCAGGCGCGGTTCAATCCGCTGGCCTCCAGCCCCTGCAGAAAGCGCTGCACCAGGGCCTGCGCCAGCCCGCTGCCGCGGGCCTGCGGATCGACCGACAGGTCGTGCAAGTAAAGGCAATCGGGCTGCTCGGGCAGCTGGCACTCGGCCGCATCCAGGACCGGCGGCGATTCGGCCCGCCACGGCAGGGCGAACAGATAGGCCAGCAAGCCTCCCGCCGCAGCACCTTCCGCCACCCAGCAGTGTTCGGGCGAAGCCTGCAGCTTGGCCGCCAGAGAGGCTTCCGACTCGGGCACCAGCTCGGTGAAACAAGCGGCCTGGATGCGCAGCACCTCGTTCAGGTCTGCAGGCTGCATGGGGCGGATCAGATGGGGCGAAGGGCAGGACAACATCAAAGCAAACACAGAGAAACCAACGGCGCACCGGCAGCGGCACATGAACAGAGAATGGGGCGGCGATCCGGGGGCCGTATTGTCCGCGACGGGGCCTGATGCAGCGTATCGGCACTTCGCGCCGCACGCGGCGCGCGTGAATCCAGCACGCAGGTTCAAGCCATGCCGGCCCGGGCCTGCGACAACACCGTGTCCATCCACGCCCGCACCCGCGCGTTGTCCAGCCCCAGCAGGTGTTCGCCCACGGTCAGTTCCGCATAACTCCAGCCCGGCACCTCGCTGGGCCGGGCGTTGCCGATCAGCCAGCAGCCCTCGGCCTGAGCCAGGGCGTCGCGGGCGTCGTTGATGGCTTCGGCGGCGGCATCAAAGTGCAGGTGCAGCATATTGGTGTGCGGGCGCGCCGGGTTGAGGCGCAGGCCGGCGATGCTGCTCAATCCTTGTGGGCCCTCCGCCAAGTTGAGGGTGCGCTGATAGCAGGGGTCTTGCACGACCAGGCGCTGCTCGAGGCGCATCAGCGCCGAGGCCACGGGCGCCGTCTGCTGCACCAGATTGCCGCCCATGCGGCGCAGCCAGAGCCGGGCCTGGGCGATGAAATCGGCATCGCCGGCCAGCATGGCGCCCGAGAGGCCACCAATGTCCTTGTAGAAGGAGACATACACCGAGGCAAAGCCGGCCACGATCTCGGCAAAGCTGCGCTGCTCGTAAAAGCTGCGGCATTGCCAGAGCCGGGCTCCGTCCAGATGCAAGGGCAGGCCGCGCTCGGCCGCCAGCGCCTGCAGCTGAGTCAGCTCGTCCCAGCTGGGCAGCTGGCCACCAATCTCGCGCATGGGCAGCTCCACCAGCAGGCAAGCCAGAGGCTGGGCCACAGCCTGCAGATCCGCCGCCACGATGGGGCGCAGGCGCGAGCCCACCGGCACACCGTGCAAACCCCACAGGCTCTCGAAGGCCTGCTCTTCATGCAAGGCCAGATGGGAATTGGGCGAAAGGCCGAAGCGGCCCAGGCGCGCGCGCTCGGTGTGCAGGCGCACGGCGATGAGCTGGGCCATCACGCCGCTGGGCATGAAACAGGCGGCCGGCTTGCCCAGCAGGGTGGCGATCTGCTGCTCAAACTCGGCCAGCAAGCCGCCCTGGCCATAGCTGTCGCCCTGCACCTCGCGGGCGCGGCACCAGTCGGCCAGGGCGGCAAATTCCTCGGCGGCATTCAGGCTTGGATAGCCCGGCACCACGGTCGTGCAGCGGCGGCGCAGTTCGGCTCTTTGCAAGGCGGTGAGGCTCATGGGGGATGCTTCTTTCATGCGGGTTTGAGCCCGCAGCTTAGCCGGCTTGTCGTCTCTAGAATCAGCGCCCATCATGCAATGCCACCCACTCGAACTCCTGGCTCCGGCCCGTGATGCCGACATCGGCATCGAAGCGATCAACCATGGCGCTGACGCCGTCTACATCGGCGGCCCCGGTTTCGGCGCGCGCGACAAGGCGCCCAACAGCGTAGCCGACATCGAGCGCCTGTGCCGCCATGCCCACCGCTTCGGCGCGCGCATCTTCGTGACCATGAACACCATCTTGCGCGACGACGAGCTGGAGGGTGCGCGCCAGCAAGCCTGGCAGCTGTATACGGCCGGTGTGGATGCGCTGATCGTGCAAGACATGGGCCTGCTGCAGCTGGACCTGCCGCCGCTGCAGCTGCACGCCAGCACCCAGACCGACATCCGCACGCCCGAGAAAGCGCGCTTTCTGCAAGACGTGGGCTTCTCGCAAATGGTGCTGGCACGCGAGCTGGACCTGGGCCAGATCCGCGCCATCCGCGCCCAGGTGCAAGCGGCCACGCTGGAGTTCTTCATCCACGGCGCGCTCTGCGTGGCCTACAGCGGCCAGTGCTTCATCAGCCATGCCCACAGCGGCCGCAGCGCCAACCGCGGCAACTGCTCGCAAGAGTGCCGCCTGCCCTACACCGTGACCGACGCGCAAGGCCGCGTGATCGCGCACGACAAGCATGTGCTCAGCCTCAAGGACAACGACCAGAGCGCCAACTTGGAGCTGCTGGCCGATGCCGGCATCCGCAGCTTCAAGATCGAAGGCCGCTACAAGGACATGGCCACGGTCAAGAACGTCACCGCCCACTACCGCCTGCTGCTGGACGGGCTGATGGAACGCCGCAGCGACTACCGCCGCAGCAGCAGCGGGCGCTGCCGCTTCACCTTCACGCCGCAGCCCGAACAGGGCTTCAACCGCGGCGGCACCGACTACTTCGTCAACGGCCGCAAGATCGACATCGGCACTTTTGACAGCCCCAAACATGCCGGCCTGCCAGTGGGCCATGTGGTGGCCGTGGCCGAGCAGCATTTCGATGTGGACACCGGCGACGCGACCCTGGCGCTCAACAACGGTGACGCCCTCACCTGGTGGGACCGCCAGGGCGAGCTGCAAGGCGTTCCCATCAACACGGTGGAGCCCCTGGGCGGCACCCGCTGGCGCGTGACGCCCAATCTGCACGGCAACCAGGAGGCCCAAAGCGTGGCGGACCTCAAGGACCTGCGCCGCGATCTGGCCCTGAGCCGCAACCGCGACATGGCCTGGGAGCGCCTGCTCGCCAAACCTTCTGCCGAACGCCGCATCGCCGTGGACCTGAACCTGGCCCAGTCCTGGGTGGACGGCCAGCCCGGCTTCGAGCTCAGCCTCAAGGACGAAGACGGCCACCGCGGCGTGGCCCGCGTCCAGCATGCCCACGAGCCCGCGCGCGATGCCAAGCAGGCCGACGCCACGCTCAAGGACCAGCTGAGCAAGCTGGGCACCACCATCTTCGAAGCCCGGCGCGTGCGCCTGGCCTGGCGCGAGAGCTGTTTTCTCCCCGCCTCTTTGGTCAATCAGCTGCGCCGCGAAGCCGTCAGCGCACTCGAAGAAGCCCGCGCCCAAGCCTTCGAGCGCCTGCCCCGCGCCACGCCGGTGGAGCCGCCCGTGCCCTACCCCGAGGACACGCTCAGCTACCTGGCCAATGTCTACAACGGCCAGGCCGCCGCCTTCTACGCCAAGCATGGCGTCAAGCTCGTCGGCGCGGCTTACGAGAGCCACGAGGAGCTGGGCGAAGTCAGCCTCATGATCACCAAGCACTGCGTGCGCTGGAGCCTGAGCTTGTGCCCCAAGCAAGCCAAGGGCGTGACCGGCGTGCAAGGCACGGTGCGCGCCGAGCCCCTGGTGCTGCAGCACGGCGAAGACCGCCTGACCCTGCGATTCGACTGCAAGCCCTGCGAGATGCACGTGGTCGGCGCCATGCGCAAGAACGTGCTGAAGCAACTCAAGGCCGAGCCGGTGACCTTCTATCGAACGAGGCCGGCGGCGAGGGTGTGAAGAAAGAAAGAGCGGCGATGGGCAGGCTCCGAAGCAGGCATGATCCGCGCCCGAGGCACTCAGCGCTTTCGCACCCATGCTCAAACTTCTGAAAACCCTGATCGGCACCACGAAAGACAAAGCTGCAGTGCGAGCTGACTCCGATGCGGAGACAGATGCGCAGGCGCCGCCGCCCGCTGTGATCCACGCACCGGGCGCTGAACCTTTCGATCTGTCGGCAGCGCTGATCGATGCTGGCGGCTTCCCGCTCACGGATTGGGACGCGGTGAATCGCTGGATTGCCAACGTGCCCGCCGAGGCCTCCAAGGCTCAGGCATGGGCCGCCTGCGAACAGGCTTGGCTGCAGAACCTCTGCCGCGCCCTGGGGCCGGCCTACCGCTTGCGTTCACAAGGCTCGGCCCTGCTGCTTTCCACCCTGCCCGAGCATGTGGCGGCAGCGACGCTGAGCTTCGTGACCAAGACCGTGCAGCGCATCGTCCATCTATTGCAAGGGCTGGCTGCAGCGCCAGAGTGGGGTCATGACATCCTGATCGTCTTCGATCATGACGACAGCTACTACCGCTATGTCGCGCACTACTACCCCGAGGCCGGAGAGTTTGCGGCAAGCAGCGGCATGTACATCGACGGAGGCTGCGGCCACTTTGTGACGGTGAAAGCTGACCTTCGCGCCGTGGAGCCTGTCATCGCGCATGAGCTGACCCATGCCTGCCTGAGCCACTTGCCCATCCCCGCGTGGCTGAACGAAGGCCTGGCCGTCAACACCGAACTGCGGCTTTGCCCTCCGCCTCAAGCCCCGAGCAACCCTTGGGACTTGCATGCCCGCCACCTGAAGTTCTGGGGCGCCGCGGAGATTCAGGAGTTCTGGTCCGGCAAATCCTTCCTCCGGAACGACGAGGGGAACGAACTGTCCTACGACCTGGCCAAAGTGCTGGTGTCGCAGTTCGCCGCCGATTGGCAAATGTTCCGCCAGTTCGCGCTGGCAGCTGACTTGGCGGATGGTGGCGCGGCGGCGGCTCAGCTTCACCTCGGCATCGATCTGGGGGCGGCAGTCTGCGCGATTCTGGAGCGGGAGCCGGAGGCATCGTGGTCGCCGAGACAGGAGACATGGGGGGAGGCTCCAGAGCGAGGGGCGTTCTGAAAAAGCCAGCCTTGGAGAGGCGGCATTGAAGCCTGCCCTGGCTTGCACAGTACGCATGGTCTAGACAGGACCTATCGCTAGAAAGGCTGAGAGCCGGGCATTGAATGTTGGGGGCGCTTGCCTGACCCTGGGGGCCACGACAGCGCAACTCCTGCCTCGCTCTATCAGTCCACCCCACCCTCCACCGGCAGCCTCTCCGCCCGCCAGCGCAGCATCCCCCCGGCCAGATTGGCCACACGCTTGCAGCCCGATTTCTGCAGCAGCACCGTGGCCTGGGCCGAGCGGGTGCCGGAGCGGCAGACGGCGACGACGGGGCGCGTGGGGTCGATTTCGGCGGCCATGCGGGCGCTGAGCTCGGACAGGGGCAGCAGGCGGGCGCCGGGGATGTGGCCCAGGGCATCGGTGAACTCGGGGGCTTCGCGCACATCGATCAGCTGCAGTGCGCCGCTGCGGGCCTCGGCCAGGCGCTCGGCCAGGCTGGCGGCCTGGATTTCCCAGATGCCGCTGAAACTGAAGGTCAGCGGCGCCCAGCTGCTGTCCTGGCCTTCGGCGCCATGCGCGCCGGGCTGACCGCAGCGCAAGTTCGCCGGGACAGCGATGTCCATCTGCTTGGGGTGGGGCAGGCCCAGGTGGTTCATATAGCCAGCGAAATCGCCCTCGTTGGCGTCGCCGCCCAGGCGCGGGTTGTAGCGCAGCTCTTCGGCCACGCTGGTGACCGTGAGGCCGCGGTAGTCATGGCCGGGGTAGAGCAGGCAGGTCTGAGGCAGGCTCAAGATCTGCTCGCGCACCGAGCGGAACAGCTGGCCGGGGCTGCCCTGCTGGAAATCCGTGCGGCCACAGCCACGGATCAAGAGGCTGTCGCCGGTGAAGGCCATGCTCAAGTCGTCCAGCACATAGCTCAGGCAACCGTTGGTGTGGCCGGGCGTGGCGCGCACTTCCAGGTAGCGGCGGCCAAAGGCAACCCGGTCGCCATGGCGCAGCGGCCGGTCCACCGGGCTGGCGCCGGCATGCTCGGACAGCAGGATATGGCTGCCGCAGCTTTGCTTCATCAACCAGGCGCCGGTGACATGGTCGGCGTGGACGTGCGTGTCCAGCGTGGCCAGCAGGCGCAGGCCCAACTCGCGCAGCAGGGCGCTGTCGCGGCGGTGGTGCTCGAACACCGGGTCGATCAAGACCGCCTCGCCGGCCTCGGCATCGCCGAGCAGGTAGGTGTAGGTGGACGAGACAGGGTCAAAAAGCTGACGGAAGACAAGCATGGAAACACCCCCAGGTGTGGGTTGGTGGAAAGCGCGATTCAAGAGAATGAAGCGAGGAATCGGCCGATCGCTCAGGCTGCTCTCGCAAGAAAACGGTCATGAAACCACATGCCGGCAAGCATCGAGGCGACAAAGATCAAGGCGGCTTCACTGCCTGAGCCAAAAGCTCCCAGGGCGACCAGGGCCGGCCCCGGGCAAAAGCCCGCGATGCCCCAGCCCACGCCGAACAGCAGGCCGCCCAGCAGCAGCCGACCATCGATGCGGCCAGACGGCGGCAGCTCGATGGCCTCGCCCGTCCAGGCGCGCTCGCGCCGGGCCGCGCGGGCAAAGGCGATGAGGCCCACGGCCACCGCCCCGCCCATGACCAGGGCCAGGCTGGGGTCCCAGGCGCCGAAGAGATCGAGAAAGCCTTTGACCTTGGCCGGGTCGCTCATGCCGCCGACGATCAGGCCCAGGCCGAAGAGCAGGCCGCTGGCCAAAGCCAGGAGGTGGCGAATCAATGCAGACATACGCGTCGCTCCGAGAACAGCCGATCCATCGATCGATCAAGCCAGGCCATGGCGCATCAGCCACACCGTGGCGAAGCCGGCGGCCATGAAGACCAGCACATTGAGCAAAGAGCGCAGCGAGAGCCGGCTCAGCCCGCAAACCCCATGCCCGCTGGTGCAGCCATTGGCCATGCGCACGCCCACACCCACCAGCAGGCCGGCCGCCACCAGGCCCAGCGGGCCCACATCGACCGTCAGGCCCGGCCAAGGCGCGAACACGCGCCAGGCCCAGGGCGCCAGCAGCAGGCCAGCCAGAAACATCAGCCGCGAGCGCTCCGGCGCGCCGCTCAGGCCCGCCCAGCCGCGCTGCCGCAGCGCCCGCCAGGGGCTGGCGACGATGCCGGCAATGCCGGCGATGCGCCCATTGCCGAGCAGGAACAAGGCCGCGGCCAAGCCGATCAGCAGGCCGCCGATCAAGGCATGGAGCGGGGTGAACTGAGACCAGGCGATCTGCATGAGGGCAAGCAAAGAGTAGCCAGAAACCAAGGAGAGGCGAGTTGCGCTCCAGCGGGGGGCTGGCAGCACCAGCGTCTTTGGATCTTAGTAGCTCCTTGGGGGCGGCCCGGCTTGCGGCCACGCGCACTCATGTGATGATTCGGCCCCATGTCGACCGCCTCTGCCCACGCCTCCGCCAGCCACGCTGTGCCGAGCGCAACGCCCACCGCCTTGATCGGCCCCTACAGCGTGCTGGCCTTGCTGCTGGCCAATGCACTGCCGCCTCTGCTGGCCTACAGCCTCACGCCCTCGGCCACCTTGTTCAACCAGCTGGCCGCCCTGGGCGGCTGGGGCCTGGTGCTGCTGGCCCTGCGGGCCGAGCTGGGCGCGGGCGCTTTGAGCCGGCAGCAGGGGCCGGCCGTCTGGGCCCTGCTGTTGCTGGTGGCGGCGCCCTGGGTGAGCTGGGCCTGGGCCGGCCTGCCACTCTCGCTGACCCTGGCCAACAGCGGCATGCTGGCCGCGGCGCTGGGCCTGGTCTGGGTGGCGCAAGGCCTGCGAGATGGGCAGCGCGCCGATTGGTTTGAAGCCTTGTGCTGGGGCCTGCTGGCCGCCGGTCTGCTGAGCCTGGGGGTCAGCCTGGTGCAGGTGTTTGCGCCCCAGCTGGCCGATGGCCATGTGATCGCGCGCTCGGGCATCCCCGGCCGCGCGGTGGGCAATATGCGCCAGCCCAACCACCTGGCCAGCCTGCTGATGTGGGCCTGCGTGGCGGCCGTCTACCTGAGCAACCAGGATCGCTTCAGTTTTCTGTTCCGCAACACGGCAGCGCGCCGCGCCGTGCTGCCGGTGCTGCTGTTTGCCTTTGTGTTCGCCGTGGTCTTGACGGCCTCGCGCACCGGCATGATCGGCGTGCTGATCCTGGCCCTGTGGGGCGCGCTGGACCGCAAGCTCAGCCGCGCCAGCAAGCTCAGCCTGCTGGCCACGCCGCTGATGCTGGGCCTGAGCTGGTGGCTGATGTCGGTCTGGGCCAGCCACGGCGCCCATGCCTTCGGTGCCGAGTCACGGCTCAGCGAGGGCGCGGGCTCGCCCTCGCGCATCGCCATCCTGCTCAATGCCTGGGAGCTGCTCAAGCTCAACCCGCTGACGGGCGTGGGCTGGGGCGAGTTCAACCTAGCTTGGAGCATGAGCGAGTTCCCCAAGCGCCCGGTGGCCTTCTTCGACCACACGCACAACATCGCCATGCAGCTGGCCGTGGACCTGGGCCTGCCGGCGGCAACCCTGATCCTGGGCCTGCTCGCTTGGGCGCTGTGGCGCGCCCTGGCCCTGAGCTGGCAGCGCCTGGGCGCCGAGGGTGTGGCGCGCCGCTGCGCCTTCATGGGCGTGCTGATGATCGGCCTGCACAGCCTGCTCGAGTACCCGCTCTGGTACGCCTACTTCCTGCTGCCCACGGCCTTCATGCTGGGCCTGGCCGTGGGCCGCGATGCGCCAGAGGCGGCGGACCGTGCCGATGCGAGGGCCACCGCCCCGCGCCTGCGCGGCGTCGGCCTGATCGGCGCCCTGCTGCTGGCGGGCAGCTTGTTTGCGGTGTGGGATTACCTGCGCGTGGTGGCCATCTATGTGCCGCCGGCCGATGCCAAACCGCTGACCCAGCGCATCGAGGACGGCCGGGCCTCGGTCTTCTTCGCCGCTCAGGCCGATTACGCCGCAGCCACCAGCGCCCCGCCCAGCGCCGCCGCCCTGGCCGCCGCCAAACAGACGGCACACAACCTGATCGATGTGCGCCTGATGATGGCCTGGGCCAAGTCTCTGCACGCCGTGGGCGACGATGAGCGCGCCCGCCATGTGGTGCAGCGCCTGCGCGAGTTCCGCAACAGCGCCGCCGATGACTGGCTGGGCGAGTGCGATCAGCCCGGCCTCGACCCGGCCGAGGCGCCCTTCCAATGCAGCCCGCCGAGCCGGGTCATCCATTGGCGGGAGATGCGCTGAGGGCGTGCGCGACCAGCCTGCCGCTCAGTCAGGGCAGCTGGCGGTACGGCCGGAGTCCCAGGCTTCGGTTCGGCGCGGCGCCCGGTAAGGCTCGCGCCATTTCGGATCGTTAAACCAGCTCGGCCAGGCGAAAGGGTTGTGCCCGTTGAAGGCGGTGGTGCGGACCAGCGAGGCGGAGGTCTTCGGGCACTCGGTCCGGAAGCGTCGCTCGATGAGCTCGAAGTCGACCCCCTTGTAGAGGATCTCGCTGTCCGCCCACTGGCCGGAACTGCTCTCAAACGCCACATCGACGCGGCCCAATGGCTTGTGGAACAGCAGCGCCAGCAGCAGCAACAGCGCGCCGAGCATCGCCCCTTGCGCGGCGCTGATGCGGAGCCTGCGGGCCTGCGCCTGCGGTGAAGCCAGGTCTTGATTCATGCCCGTCTCAAACCGCCGCCGTCCAGTCGCCACTCTTGCCGCCCTGCTTCTCCAGCACGCGGATCTGGCCCATGACCATGCCGCGATCGGCGGCCTTGCACATGTCGTAGATGGTGAGCAGGCCGATTTGCACGGCGGTCAAGGCTTCCATCTCCACACCGGTGCGGCCCAGGGTTTCGACCTGCGCGCTGCAGTGGACGGCGTTCTCGGCGGTGTCGATCTCGAACTCCACGGCCACGCGGGTCAGGGGCAGGGGGTGGCACAGGGGAATCAGGTCGGCCGTGCGCTTGGCGGCCTGGATGGCGGCGATGCGGGCGATGCCCAGCACATCACCTTTCTTGGCGCTGCCGCTGGTGATCAAGGCCAGGGTGGCAGGCTGCATGACGATGCGGCCGCGGGCGCGGGCGATGCGGTGGGTCACGTCTTTGGCCGCCACATCCACCATATGGGCCTGGCCGTGGGCGTCGAAGTGGGTCAGTGGAGAGTTCATGGCAGGGGCGGGAGCAATCGAAAAACAACCGAAAAGCAGGGCATGAAGGATGGCCCCAGTGGGCGCAGCTCGCAGCACCGGAAACAATCGGGCAATGCGGGGCATGGATAAAGCGGCATCATAGTGAGCCGCGCGCTGCACGGTGGTGGCCCCGGAGATTGCTGTCCCGATGATGATCCTGAAGAACAAACTGTCGCTTGCTTCCCTGTCTCGCCCGGGCGCCGCCCCGCGCTGGCGCCGCAGCCTGCTGGCACTGGCGGCCTGCTGCCTGCTGGCCAGCAGCCCGGCTGGCCAGGCCCAGGTGGCGCTGCCAGCGCTGGGCGATTCGGTGTCGCAGGATCTCGATGTGGGGGCGGAGCGCAACCTGGGCGACCAGGTCATGGGCCAGATCCGCCCCGATCCCGATTACCTCGACGACCCGCTGCTGCAGGAGTATTTGCAAGGCATCTGGAACCCGCTGGTGACGACGGCCAAGCTGCTGGGCAATATCAGCGACGAGACGGTGGACCGCTTCGCCTGGGAGATCTTTCTGGTGCGCGACCGCTCGGTCAATGCCTTTGCACTGCCCGGTGGTTTTGTCGGCGTGCACCTGGGTTTGATTGCCATGACCAGCTCGCGCGACGAGCTGGCCTCGGTTCTGGCGCATGAGCTTTCGCATGTGACCCAGCGCCACATCGCCCGCCGCATCGCTGGCGATTCGCGCAACAGCATGCTGGCCATGGCGGCCATGCTGGCCGGCCTGATCGCAGCCTCGCGCAGCGGCAGCATCGACGCGGCCAATGCCGCCATCGTCGGCCCGCAGGCCCTGGCCGCGCAGGCCTCGCTCAATTTCTCGCGTGATATGGAGCGCGAGGCCGACCGGGTGGGCTTCCACGTGCTCAGCGAAGCAGGCTTTGCGCCCTCGGGCATGTTCAGCATGTTCGAGAAGATGGAACAGGCGCACCACCTGATGGATTCGGGCAGCTACCCTTATCTGCGCACCCACCCCTTGACCAGCGAGCGCATCGGCGATGCCCGCACCCGCCTGGGCACGGGCGAGTTCCAGCGCCCGATCAATCTGGCGGAGCATGCGCTGATGGCCGCACGCTCACGCGTGCTGATGGACCCGCGCGCCGAGATCTGGGCGCAGCTGCAAAACCTCGACGCCGGTGCCCGCGACCAGCGCGGCCCCACTGTTGGGCGAGGCTTTGAGCAGCTGAGCGCGCGCTACACCAGCTGCCTGGCCTCGATCAAGATGCGCGATTTCCCGCGCGCCGCACGCGCACTCGCCAGCGCCGAGCAACAGCTGCAGGAGCTGGGCAATGACCCCAAGGCCGCACGCCTGCTGCGCTTTCTGCGTGCCGAGCTGGCGCAGGCCCAAGGTCAATCGGCCGAAGGCTTTGCCGTGCTGGCCGGCGCCAAGGAGAAAAGCCGGCCGCAGCTGATGGAGCGCTCGCAGCTGGCCCTGGTGGACAAGAGCGGCCCGGCCTCGGCCCGCGAGGTGGCCGATGAACTGCAGACCTGGGTCAGCCTCAACCCCAAGGATGTGCTGGCCTGGACCCAGCTGGGCTTGTTGTGGGAGAAGTTGGCGCAGCCGCTGCGCGCCGTGCGTGCCCAGGGCGAAGCGCGTTATGCCATGGGCGATCTGCGTGGCGCCATCGACCGCATGCGCTCGGGCCTGCGCCAGTCGCGCGAGCGCGATGCCGATCCGGTCGAGGCCTCGGTCATCGATGCGCGCCTGCGCACCATGCTCTACGAGCGCCGCCAGCGCCTGTCGGACATGTACCCGCGCGGCATTCCGCCGGGGGCCGAGCTGCCCTGAGCGCCGAAGAGATTGAGAATTTTTGTAGCGAGCGGCTGTCAGGCTAGGCGGACGGAGCGCAGGAACCGGAACGTACCCTCTGTACGTGAGGATTCCGAGCACCGGACCAACGACGCATGGCAGTCGCGCAGCAAAAAATTCACAAGCTCTCAATCCTGCGGCGGGAAGATGCGCTCCATCAGCACATCCACGCCCATGCCGCAGAGGCTGTAGATCAGCGAACCCACCAGGGCGGCGAAAAAGCCATCCACCGCAAAGCCTTCGAGCAGGCGTGCGGCCGCCCAGAACATCAGGGCGTTGATGACGAAGAGGAAGAGGCCCAGGCTGATCACGGTGACCGGCAGAGTCAACAGCACCAGGATGGGCCGCAAGAGCGTGTTGAAGAGGCCCAACACAAAAGCCGCGATCAAGGCCGAGGTGAAGCTGGTGACGGTGACGCCGGGGTAGAGGTGAGCCACCAGCAGCAAGGCGGCGGCGAGCAAAAGCCAGCGGATCAGGGTTTTGAACATGGTCGGTGGTCGTGGGTGGGCGCGTATCAGGGTGGTCGGGCCGCGAGGTTTCGGCTCCCGCTTGTGGGCGAGATTAAACCCAATGCGGCGCAGAAATCATGACTTTGTGCAGCGGATTAATCCGAGCGCGGTGTCAGGTCTTGCCAAACTCGGGCAGAATCCCGCTCATCCGAAAGGGGAGTAGCTACACGGCGCCATGCCGTGGCGACGGTCCGTCAATACGGTGTGTCTTTCAGCGAGTTTGAAAACACACACCCGGGCCCCGCAGCTGGAAGGTGAGACCGCCCTGGTCCAACAACACCTCCCGTCCCGCAAGACCTTTTGGTGCAACACGCGCTGTTCCCGCCCCGGTTTGGCCCTATTCTTGGGTCGCGCTGGCGCGATGAGCGGCTGAGTTCAACCATTCTTGCGGGAGTCTCTTCTTCATGAGCACGATTGCGCCCCTGTGGCTGTGGATCTTCTTCGGCGGGTCCGTCCTCGCCGCACTCTTCGTCGACTTTGTGGTGCTGCGCAAGCAGGGCGCCCATGAGGTTTCGGTCAAGGAAGCCATCAACTGGTCCTTGGTCTGGGTGGCCTTGAGCATGGCCTTCAACGGCTTGTTCTGGTGGGCCGTCAAGGACAGCACCGGCGATATCGCCCTGGCCAATACCAAGGCCCTGGAGTTCCTGACCGGCTATCTGATCGAGAAATCACTGGCGGTCGACAACATCTTTGTCTTCCTGATGATCTTCACCTACTTCTCGGTGCCGCCGGCCTACCAGAAGCGGGTGCTGATGTACGGCATCATCGGCGCCATCGTGCTGCGCACAGCCATGATTCTGGTGGGCGGTTGGCTGATCGCCGAGTTCCACTGGGTGCTCTATGTCTTCGGTGCCTTCCTGCTGATCACCGGCATCAAGATGTGGTGGGCCGCCGGCCAGGAGCCGGACCTGGAAGCCAACCCGGCCCTCAAGCTGCTGCGTCGCACCATGCCGGTCAGCGCCAGCTTTGACGGCGAGCGCTTCTTCACCGTGCAGAACGGCAAGCGCATGGCCACGCCCCTGCTGCTGGTGATCGCCCTGGTCGGCATGACGGACGTGATCTTCGCGGTGGACTCGATCCCGGCCATCTTCGCCATCACCAGCGACCCCTTCATCGTCCTGACCTCCAACATCTTTGCCATCCTGGGTCTGCGTGCGATGTACTTCCTGCTGGCGGCCATGGCCTCGAAGTTCCACCTGCTGAGCTACGGCCTGGCGGTGGTGCTGGCCTTCATCGGCACCAAGATGATGCTGATCGATGTGATCAAGATTCCGGTGCTGCTGTCCCTGGGCGTGGTGGTGGCCATCCTGGCCGTGACCATGGTCTTGAGTCTGCGTACCGCACCGCGGATCGAAGCCAAGACCGAGTAAGCCCAGAGGCGCCACCGGCCCAAGGGCGCCGCTGCCACGCAGGCGGCACCCCGTCCAACCTTCCCCGAAACCCCGGCCGCCGCCCGCGCCCGGGGTTTTTTCATGGCCGCGCCGCCAGCCACACCGGGCCCTTGGGCCGTGCGCATTTCCCCACACCCACCCGCCACGGGCAGGGTCTTTGCCTTTCAATCAAATAAGAATTGTTCTCATTAGTGTTAAGATTCCTGCCAGATCGACGGACACCCCGTCACCAGTTTGCTCTTCACCGTTTTCGTTCAGCCTCGCCGCCCCGTGACCTCCGCACTCCTCAGCCCCATCTCCCTCGGCGCCTCCGCGTCGGCCGGTCAGGCCGGCTTTGTGGCGGGCCACAAGGCGGCGGCCTCGGCCAGCAGCCCGGCGGCCGAGACTCTGAACGAGAACTCGAGGCGGGCCTACGCGCCCATGTCCGGTGGCTTGCCAGTGGACCCGCAAGCCGCGCGCCGCAAGCGCGGCTTTTTGCTGGCGGTGCTGGGCCTGCATGTGCTGTTCGGCGCCGGGCTGATGGTGCGCCGGGCCTTGCCTGTGCAAGAGAAACCGGCGCCGATCCAGGTCAGCCTGATCACCCCCAAGCCCTCGGCGCCAACGCCGCTGCCGACGCCGCCAGCCCCCCAACTGCCCAAGCTGGCGCCCATGCCAGCCCCGGTGATCCCGCCGTTGGTGACACCGCCCATCACCGCCCCGGCGCCCATGGCCGCCCAGGTCGTCAGCAGCGAGCCGCCGGCCGCCCGCGCCCCGGCCCAAGCGCCTGCCGCCGCACCCAACCCCGCGCCGGCACAGGCCGTGGTGACACCGCCGGCGCCACCTGCCGTGCACCAGATTCCGCCCAATGCGGTGCGCTACTTGGCCGAGCCCCGCCTGAACATGCCGCTGCTGTCGCGCCGCACCGGTGAGCAAGGCGTGGTGCACCTGCGCATCCTGGTCGATGCCCAGGGCCGCTTGAAGGAAGCCACGGTCAAGAAGAGTTCCGGCTTTGAGCGCCTCGACAAGGCGGCGCTGGAAGACATCCGCAGCGCCCGCTTCTCGCCGTATCTGCTGCAAGGTCAGCCGGTCGAGTGGGAAACCACCGCCTTGCTGTCCTACGAGTTGGAGCGTTAGCCCGCCAGACTCGCCCACGGCCTGCGGGCCCAGAGTCGGGCCAGCGCCCCGTTCGCATTTTTTGATATCCCAGCTCCAGCCAGCCAGCTCGCAGCCGCGAGCCAGCCCGCCACGCAACACAAGTTCGCAGCGCTCCCGAGGCCACCACAGCCCGGGTCGGGGCTGCGCCATGTTCCACATCGATCCGTTTGTACGTTCAGGAGTTCCTTCCATGTCCCGCACCAAGTCGCGCCCCGCACACCGTCAAGCCCTGCTGCCCCTGGGCGCCCTGGCCGCCGGCTTCGGCCTGGCCAGCGCCAGCCTGGCCCAGACCGCGCCCCCGGCCGAACCGGCCAAGGCCGAGAACGCCCTGCCCATCGTGCGCACCAAGGCCAGCGCCGAGCCCACCGGCAAAGACGCGTATCAGGCCACGGACACCCGCATCGGCAAGGGCAAGCAGGAGCTTCGTGACATTCCTCAGTCCATCACGGTGGTGACGGAAAAGCTGATGGACGACCGCAAGCTGGACAACGTCAAGGAAGTGCTGAAGAACACCTCGGGCATCACCTTCCAGGCGGCTGAAGGCGGCGAAGAAGACATCAAGCTGCGCGGCATCTCGCTGCAAAGCACGGGTGACATCTTCATCGACGGCATGCGCGACCCGGCCTTCTACGAGCGCGACACCTTCTTCCTGGACCGCATCGAAGTCCTGCGCGGTTCGGCCTCCATGCTGTTCGGCCGCGGCTCCACGGGCGGTGCCGTGAATCAGGTGACCAAGCAGGCACGCCTGCTGAACGAAAACCAGATCGACGTGTCCGTCGGCAACCACGGTGCCGTGCGCACCCTGGGTGATTTCAACCTGCGCACCGGCGACTCCTCCGCCCTGCGCATGGATGCCATGGTCACACGCGCCGACAACAACGGCGCCGGCTCATCCATCAACAAGGCCGGCCTGGCCGGCAACTACCGCTGGGGCATTGGCGAGCAGGATGAGTTCAGCGTCACGGTGTTCGCTCTGGACAACCAGAACGGCATCAACTACGGCCTGCCCTGGGTGCGACCCACGGTGAGCTCGCCGGCCAGTACCTCCACCCTGGTGCCGATGGACCCGGACAGCTACTACGGCATGAGCAGCGATCAGAACGACGGCTCGGCCAAGTTCGCCATGGTCTCGCACACCCACCGCTTCAACAGCGATGTGGAACTGATCACCAAGCTGCGCTACGCCAGCTACACACGTGACATGCGCGCCAGCCTGATCCGCTTCGGCGGCGCTACCGTGCAGCCGGATCGCACGGCCGTGTCCTTGGCCACGCTCAGCCCCAGCACCGTACTGACGCGCAGCCTGATGCTCAAGAAGCAGGACATGCAAACCGTCACTGCGCAGACCGACCTGAGCGCCAAGTTCAGCGCCCTGGGCTTCAAGCACTACCTGCAGGCCGGCGCCGACTTCGCCAACGAGAAAAAGCAAGTCTTTGCCGCCGTGGGGACCCAGCCGGGCAAGCCGAACACCAGCGTCGGCACGCCTGCAGACGGCGCTTCCTACGACGAGACCCTGCGCAGCTTCCGCACCGGCAGCGACTACGTCTCCAAGGGCTACGGCGGCTATGTGCAAGACATGGTCACGCTGGCACCGACCTGGAAGCTGCTGGCCGGCCTGCGCTACGACCACCTGAAAGGCGACTACAACAGCTACTCGGCCACTGCCCCGATCGTCACCACCAACTACGTGATGAAGGTGTCGGAGTGGAGCCAGCGCGCCGCCGTGCTGTTCCAGCCGAACGCCCAGCTGTCCTTCCACCTGATGGGAGCCACCTCCTTCAACACCTCGGGTGACGCCTACTCGCTGGGCGCGCAGAACAAGGACGTGCCGCCTGAGAAGTCGGTCAACGTCGAACTGGGCGCCAACTACGACAGCGCCGACGGCAAGCTGAGCACCCGCGTGGGCATCTTCCGCGCCACCAAGCTGCATGAGCGCAACACCGATCCGCTGAACAACAACGTGATCATCCTCTCGGGCAAGCGCCATGCCGCCGGCATCGACGTGGACGTGGCCGGCCGCATCACGCCGGAATGGGAGGTCTTCGGCAACTTCACCTGGATGCCGGTGGCCAAGATCGACATCGGCGCGCAAGGTGCAGAAGGCCAGGGCACCCGCCCCTCGCTGACCCCGCGCTACTCGGGCAGCCTGTGGACGACCTACCAGCTGACGCCTCAGCTGCGCATCGGTGGCGGCCTGAACGGCCGCAGCGGCCAGCAGCCCAATCGCAACCCTGGCTTCTACGCACCCAAGTTCATCACCACCGACTTGATGGCCGAATACGCCGTGATTCGCGACACTTTGTTGTTCAAGCTCAACGTCAGCAATGTGAGCAACAAGCACTATGCTGCCCAGCTGTACACGGCCTTCTACGTGCCCGGCTCCGGCCGCCTGGTGAACCTCACCGGCACCTACAAGTTCTGACCCATGGTCAGTGTCTGATCCGACAGGCCCGGCTTCGCTCGGGCCTTTTTCTTTTTCACCCCGATCACCATGCTGTTGAAAATCGCCGAGCTCCTCAGCCCCGCTGACTTGAAGCAGGCCCGCGATCTGCTGGACGAAGCCAGCTGGCAAGACGGCCGCCTCACCGCCGGCGCACAGGCCGCACAGGTCAAGAACAACCAGCAGCTGCCGATCGGCAGCGAATCGGCGCGCGCGCTGCAAGCCCTGCTGCTGAAGGCGCTGGAGGGCCACGCGACCTTCTTCTCCGCGGCCCTGCCCAAGCGTCTGCTGCCGCCCATGTTCAACCGCTATGCCGGCGAGGCCAACACCTACGGCAACCACATCGACCAGGCGATCCGCTATGTGCCCGGCACGGGCCAGCGGGTGCGCACCGACATCTCCTGCACGGTGTTCCTCAGCGAACCCGAGGAGTACGAAGGCGGCGAGCTGGTGATCGCCGACACCTACGGCGAACAGCGCGTCAAGCTCGCGGCCGGTGACGCCGTGCTCTACCCCGGCACCAGCGTGCACCGGGTCGAGCCGGTCAGGCGCGGCGCCCGCCTGGCCAGTTTCTTCTGGATCGAGAGCATGGTGCGCAGCGACGAGCAGCGGCGCCTGCTGTTCGAGATGGACCAGGCCTTGATGCAGCTGCGCAGCGAGCATGGCGATGGTGACGCCGCCGTCCAGCTGACTGGCACGTACCACAACCTCTTGCGCATGTGGGCCGACACATGAGAAGCGACGCCCCGCCCGAACTCTCGCCGCTGCAAGACATCCCCGCCGGCATCGCCAACCTCGCCGATTTCGAAGCCCATGGCCAGGCCGCCGTCGCGCCCGAGCATTGGGCTTATCTGAACGGCGGCGCCGGCGACGAGATCACGCTGCGCGGCAACCGCAGCGCCTGGGACGCCATCCAGCTGCAGCCGCGGGTGCTGCGCGATCTGGCCGGTGGCCACACGCGCAGCGAGCTGCTGGGCCGCACGCTGGCCCACCCCATCCTTCTGGCCCCCATCGCCTACCAGCGCCTGGCCCATGCCGATGGCGAGCTCGCCAGCGCCTACGCCGCGGCCGCGCAGCAAGCGGGCATGGTGCTGAGCGCCCAGTCCAGCATGCCGATGGAGGCGATTGCCCAAGCCTTTCACGACGAACCAAGCAGCGGCCCGCTGTGGTTCCAGCTCTACTGGCGCGATGACCGCGACTTCATGCTACAGCTGCTGCGCCGGGTCGAAGCGGCGGGCTTCCAAGCCTTGGTGCTGACCGTCGATGCGCCCGTGCATGGTGCGCGCGACCGCGAGCGGCGTGCCGGCTTCGCGCTGCCGGGCGACATCCGAGCGGTCAATCTCGGCGGTATCAAAAAGCCCTTGAACCTACAGCCGGGCCAGAGCGAGCTGTTCGACGGTCTGATGCCACGCGCCGCCACCTGGGCCGAGATCGACTGGCTGCGCGCGCACAGCCATCTGCCCCTGCTGCTCAAGGGCGCCAACCACCCCGAGGATGCACGCGAGGCCGTGGCGCGCGGCGTGGCCGGCCTGATCGTCTCCAACCACGGCGGCCGCACGCTGGACACGTTGCCGCCCACCGCCGCGCTGCTGCCGCGCGTGCGTGCGGCCGTTGGCCCTGAGCTGCCGCTGCTGGTCGACGGCGGCATCCGCCGCGGCAGCGATGTGCTGAAAGCCCTGGCCCTGGGGGCGGATGCCGTGCTGCTGGGCCGGCCTTACATCCATGCCCTGGCCACCGCGGGCGCGCTCGGTGTGGCCCGCGCGCTGCGTTTGCTGCGCGATGAATTCGAGATCGCGATGGCCTTGTGCGGCTGCAAGACCCTCGATGACATCGGCCCTGCGCAGCTCTGGCGCGCCGATGCAGACGCCGGGTTTACACGCAGTGGCGGGCCCTGAATGACGCAAGCCCGCGACACCGAGGGTAAACAAGCGTCTTTTCCGCGTGAGATCAGCACTTCTCCCCCTGGCAAAGCCTTCTCAATGCCAGAGGTGCGCAGTACCATCATCCTTGCTCGGTGCTAGAGAGAAATGAAGGCTTATGCGGCCTTCACCCGGACCCGGCACATCAACAACTTTTGATGGAGAGAATTGAAATGGCAACTGCGAAGAAGGCCGCACCCGCAAAGAAGGCGGCTCCGGCAACCAAGGCCGCTCCGGCAAAGAAAGCAGCCGCGGCCCCCGCCGCCAAGAAGGCTGCTGCGCCGGCGAAGAAGGCAGCTCCCGCGAAGAAAGCTGCTCCGGCCAAGAAGGCGCCTGCTGCCAAGAAGGCAGCCGCGCCCGCCAAGAAGCGCACTCCGAATGCAGCCTTCATGAAAGCCCTGACCCCCAGCGCCGCCCTGGCCGCCATCGTGGGCGCAGCTCCGCTGCCGCGCACCGATGTGACCAAGAAGGTCTGGGAATACATCAAGGCCAACAAGCTGCAGGACGAAGTGCAGAAGCGCATCATCGTCGCCGATGCCAAGCTGAAGGAAATCTTCGGCAAGGCCAAGGCCGATATGTTCGAGATGACCAAGCTGATCAACAGCCACCTGAAGTGATGCGGCTGCGGTGGCGGCCGGCTCAAGCGGTCACCACCTCGATGCTGCAGACATGAACAAGCCCGGCATGCCGGGCTTTTTTTCGTCTGGACGATCGAGGGGATCGTCGGCGTTGCGCGCCGAACCCTTCAGCGAGACAGGCGCGCGGCCGTGGCCTGCAAGGCCTCGCTCAGGCGCAGCACATCGATGGGCTTGACCCAGTAATCGCTGAAGCCAGCGGCACGCGCAGCCTCGACCTGGCTGGCATGGTCATCGGCCGACAGGGCGACGCAGGGCAGCGGCGCCAGGCGTTGATCCGCCCGCAAGGCCTCGATCAGGCTCAGGCCGCTCATATCGGGCAGGTTCATGTCGATCAACAGCAGATCGGGCAAGGCCTCGGGCGCACGCTCGGCCAGCAGGGCCAGGGCTTGCTCGCCGTCCTCGGCGCAGTGCAGATGCCAACCCGGCAGGCGCCGAAACACCTCTTCCATCAGGACGATGTTGATGCGATCGTCCTCGACGTAAAGCACCTGGAGGCTGGCGGCTGGAGACATGGCAGGAAAGCTGGGAATGCAAGAAACAGCGTTGCGCCACGAACGATAGCAGCGAAACCGGCCCAGACCCGCCAGCGCCCTGCAGCCCGGTGAAAAAACCGGGGCCAGGGCTGCTCAACGTGGAGCGCAACCCACAAGTGGCAAGGATTCGTGAAATCCGCGGCAGCGGCACCCACCACTCAAGGGGGTGGCTCGGCCGCCCGCGCAACCTAGGGTTACTACACTCTTGACAGTGAATTGCAGTCGCGACCTCCGCGGCATTTTTTCACGCTTGACCCCGGCCCTGCCCCCCGCTCAACGGACCTTTCTCCATGCCCTTGCTTGCCACGCTCGCTCTTGCTGCATCCGGCGCCACGCTGCCCCACTGTTCGTGGGATCGGCCCGGCGTGAACCCCTTCATGGGTGATGTGGTCGCGGCCGTGGACCGCTACCAGGACATTCCCGCCCCGGTGCGTGCCAAGCTCAAGGCGCGCATGGCCCAGCGCGATTACGACGAGATCGTCAGCATCCAGCGCGACGAGATCAAGGGCAGCAAGGCCATCTACGGCAGCACCATCAGCGAGATGCACTTCGGCGCCAACAACGTCTGCAAGACGGTCAGCCGCGCCAAGTGGACGCAGAAGTACGAAGAACGTGGCCTGGTCTATTGCGAAGAGGGCCAGTGCATTCTGGTGCCCACGGTCTGCCGCAACGTCAGCCGCATCCAGCGCATGACACCGCGCGCCTCGGCGCCGGCGGCGGCCACCAATGTCGCCTCGGCCGCGCAGGAGATCGATGACCCGCAAAGCCAGCTGGAGATGGACCCGCCAGCCGCCGGTGCCCTCGGGGGCGGCGCGCCGGACAGCGGTCGCAACAGCTTTGCCCAGCTGGCCAGCGGCGCCAACACCGGCTTCGATGGCGGCAGTGGCGCCACGCCCGGTGCCCTGGTGCCCAGCAGCCCGCCGACCTTCAGCGGCAACAACCCCGGCCCCTCAGTCGGCGGTTTCAGCGTGCCCTCGCTGCCGCCCAGCATCGTGGTGACCACACCGGCCGTGCCCGAGCCTGAAAGCTGGGCCCTGTTCGCCGGCGGCCTGCTGGCCCTGGCCTTCTTGGCCAAGCGCCGCCCGCGCTGATCCTGGGTTCATCAGCCGGCGCCGCCGTCAGCCGGCAGCGCCTGCGCCAGCCTCAAGCGCGCTTCTTGGGTAGCAAGGCTTTCAGATAACGCCCGGTGTGGCTGCCCTCGTGCGCAGCCAGTTCCTCGGGCGTGCCCGCCAGCAGCAGCTGCCCGCCACCGGAGCCGCCCTCGGGGCCCATGTCCACCAGCCAGTCGGCCGTCTTGATGACGTCGAGGTTGTGCTCGATCACGACGATGGTGTTGCCCGCGTCGCGCAGCTGGTGCAGCACCTTGAGCAGCAGCGCGATGTCGGCAAAGTGCAGGCCGGTGGTCGGCTCGTCGAGGATGTAGAGCGTGCGGCCGGTGTCGCGCTTGGACAGCTCCAGCGCCAGCTTGACCCGCTGAGCCTCGCCGCCCGACAGCGTGGTCGCGCTCTGGCCCAGCTTGACATAGCCCAGGCCCACATCGAGCAGGGTCTGCAGCTTGCGCGCCAGGGAGGGCACGGCGCTGAAGAAGGGATGGGCGTCCTCCACCGTCATGGCCAGCACTTCGGTGATGTTCTTGCCTTTGTAGAGCACATCCAGGGTTTCGCGGTTGTAGCGCTTGCCCTGGCAGGTGTCGCATGGCACGTAAACGTCGGGCAGAAAGTGCATCTCGACCTTGAGCACGCCATCGCCCTGGCAGGCCTCGCAGCGGCCGCCGGCCACATTGAAGCTGAAGCGGCCCGGGCCGTAACCGCGTTCCTTGGCGGTGTTCATCTCGGCGAAGAGCTCGCGGATGGGCGTGAACAAGCCGGTGTAAGTGGCCGGATTGGAGCGCGGCGTGCGGCCGATCGGCGACTGGTCCACATTGATGACCTTGTCGAAGGCGTCCAGCCCTTCGATTTCGTCATGCGGCGCCGGGTCGGCATGGCTTTGGTAGAGCTTCTTGGCCACGGCCGTGTAGAGCGTGTCATTGACCAAGGTGCTCTTGCCCGAGCCGGAGACACCGGTCACGCAGGTCAAGAGGCCCACCGGGATCTCCACCGTCACGCCCTTGAGGTTGTTGCCGCAGGCGTTGACGATCTTGAGGCTTTTGTGAACTGCATCGGCCGGCACACGGTGGCGCTCGCGCGGCACCTCGATACAGGCTGCACCCGAGAGGTAGCGCCCCGTCAGCGAGGCCGGATCGGCCGCCACCTGGCTGGGCGTGCCCTGGGACATGATGCGGCCGCCATGCACACCGGCGCCGGGGCCCAGGTCCAGCACATAGTCGGCGGCGCGGATGGCGTCTTCGTCGTGCTCGACCACGATCACCGTGTTGCCCAGGTCGCGCAGGCGGCGCAGGGTGGCGATCAGGCGGTCGTTGTCGCGCTGGTGCAGGCCGATGCTGGGCTCGTCCAGCACATACATCACGCCGGTCAGGCCGGAGCCGATCTGGCTGGCCAGGCGGATGCGCTGGGCCTCCCCGCCCGAAAGCGTGTCGGCACTGCGATCCAGGCTCAGGTAGTTGAGGCCCACATCGTTGAGGAAGCGCAGGCGTGAGCTGATCTCGCGGATCACCTTGTCGCCGATCTCGGCCTTGGCGCCCTTGAGCTTGAGGCCTTCGAAGTAGTCCAGGCAGTCGCGCAGGGTGGAGTGTTCCACCTCGTAAATGGGCCGACCCTTGGCACCGGGCGCGGCGTCATGCGGCTGCAGCACCACATGGCGTGCCTCACGGCGCAGGCGCGAGCCCTCGCAATGCGGGCAGCATTTGGGCGCCATATAACGGGCCAGGTCCTCGCGCACCGCGCTGGAGTCGGTCTCCTTGAAGCGGCGCTGCAGATTGGGCAGGATGCCTTCAAAAGGATGCGAGCGCTTGACCGAACGCTTCTTGGTGCCGCCGGCGGCCGAGGCACTTTCGGCCTGGTAGACAAACTGGATCTCGTCCGTGCCCGAACCATGCAGCAGCACCTGACGCGCCGTCTCGGGCAGTTCCTCGAAGGGCAGGTCGATATCAAACTTGTAGTGCGCCGCCACCGCCTCCAGCATGGAGAAGGTGTAGGCATTGCGCCGGTCCCAGCCCTTGACGGCACCGCTGGCCAGGCTCAGCGTCGGGAAGGCGACCACGCGCTCGGGGTCGAACACCGTCATCTGGCCCAGGCCCTCGCAAGACGGGCAGGCACCCACCGGCGAGTTGAAGGAGAACAGGCGCGGCTCCAGCTCGGGCAGGGAGTAGCTGCAGATCGGGCAGGCGAACTTGCTGGAGAAGATCTGCTCGGCGCCGCTGTCCATGTTCACAACCAGGGCGCGGCCCTCGGCCAGGCGCAGGGCGGCTTCGAAGCTCTCGGCCAGGCGCTGGCGCAGCTGGTCGGCGTTGTCGGCGCGAATCTTGATGCGGTCGATCACCACATCGATGTCGTGCTTCTCGGCCTTCTTCAGCGCCGGGAAGTCGGGCGCGTCAACCGTCACGCCGTCGACACGGAAGCGGATATAGCCCTGGGCCTGCATGGCCTCGAAAAGGTCGAGGAACTCGCCCTTGCGGTCACGCACCACCGGTGCCAGCAGCATCAGCTTGCTGTCTTCCGGCATGGCCAGCACGGCATCGACCATCTGGCCGATGCTTTGCGCTTCCAGCGGCAGGTCATGGTCGGGGCAGAAGGGGGTGCCGGCACGGGCGTACAGCAGGCGCAGGTAATCGTGGATTTCGGTCACCGTGCCCACGGTCGAGCGCGGGTTGTGGCTGGTCGCCTTCTGTTCGATGGATATCGCCGGCGACAGGCCTTCGATGACATCGACATCGGGCTTGTCCATCAGCTGTAGGAACTGCCGGGCATAGGCCGACAGGCTTTCCACATAGCGGCGCTGGCCTTCAGCGTACAGGGTGTCAAAAGCCAGGCTGGATTTGCCCGAGCCGCTCAAGCCGGTGATGACCACCAGCTTGTTGCGCGGCAGGTCGACATCGATGTTCTTGAGGTTGTGGGTGCGGGCGCCGCGCACGCGGATCAGCGGCCCGTCCAGCACGCCACCGGCCTCGGCAGCGGGGCGTAAGGTCTCGGCAGGGTCGTGTGCGTGGGTCATGGTGGGCGGCAATCAATTCGCAGTACGGGAAAACCCACCATCATAGGTCGGGCGTCCCTCAAGCGCCCTGCTGCGGCCTGGGCGGGCCGCTCCAGGCCGGAAATCGCCCCAGAACGGCAGTTGTTCACGCCTAGGGTTAACCCCTTGTCGGCGCCGGCGGCGATTCAATCGCCTGCGGCCGCAGTTCGTCGCACAGGCATGGCTGAGCCCCCTGGGGTTTTCGATACTGAGTCCATCGAAGCAGCACTGGGCCGCTTCGCCAACCGCAAGAAAGAAAGCAGGACTCATCATGAAGACCACCACCACCCTGATCCGCATCGCCAGCGCCGCCCTGGCCACCAGCCTGATGTTCGCCGCCACGGCCGCCTCCGCTGCCGACAGCAGCGCCACCAAGACCGAGCTGCCGCGCGTGGTCGTAACCGGTAAGTCCGCCGGCCCCGCCCCGGTCGTGCAGCAACTGCCGCGCGTCGTGGTCTCGGGCCTGAGCGTCAACACCCAGATGCAGCAGCTGATGCTGGCTGCCGCCAAGAGCGATGGCAAGGCTGCACGTCGCAACGGCTGAGACGGGACCACGTGATGCAGAAGCGATGCCCCGCCAGAGGCAGCTGCCCCACCAACCGCTCTGAACCCTGCCGAGCCGAGCCATAGACGCATGGCCGGTGCTGCCGCCCCCCCTGAATGGACGTGAGCACCCCCGTGTTTCTCTGCCTCGGCTCGGCCTTTTGTGAGCCACATCTCCGACAATGCCGCCAACATTCGTTGGAGGTGCTGGAGTGACGGAAGAATCCCGCAAGCGCAGATCATGGCTTGACGGCTTCATGGCCTATGCCTTGCCCACCGGGCTGGCGGAGGCCCAGGTGCGCCACAACATCGTGGTGCTGGACCAGCTGCTCTACGCCTTGTGGAACCTGGGCGAGAACCTGGTGTTCGCCTGGACCCCGCTGCCGCAGGGCTTGAACCTGCTGGTCGCCCCCCATCCCTTGCTGACCGAGTTCACCCAGGCGCCTGGCCTGGCACCCGAGGAAGTGCGCCGACGCGCCCAGCTGCTCGATGAGCTGCTGGCCCACCAAAGCCATCTCAGCGCCGAGCAGTTCGAGCGCACCGCGGCCGAGCTGGGCCTGCGCCCTCACACCATCCAGCTGCCCTTCGCGCCCGACGCCGGCCTGGGCCTGGACCTGGTGGCCGCCATCATTGCGCGCTACGGCATCCGCCTGGTGGAAGACCGGGCGGTGATCCTGTTCGACGCGGTGGGCTTCTCCCTGCTCAGCCCGCTGCAGCAGGTGGTGCAGCTGAACAGCCTGTCCTGCTCGGTCAATGCCGCCTATGCCAAGCTGCTGGACCGCGAGATCAACATCAACTTCGCCCGCACCACCACCGGCGATGGCTTCTACATCTGGAACCGCATGCGCGGCATCGAGGCCAATGTCGAGCTCTACCAGCTGCTGCAGTTCATCCTGGCCGACAACGCCCTGGCCCGTGAACGCGCCAGCCAGCCCAACTCGGTGCCCCTGCTGCGCGCGGCCTTCCATGTCGGCTCGCACTACGAGTTCTACCAATCCGAGGGCCTGAACCCGACCTCCTTCAGCTACTTGGTCGGCCAGGTCACGATCGAGCTGGCGCGCATGATCGAGCGCGCCCTGCCGGGCCAGATCCTGCTGGGCAAGTTCAACACCTTGATGCGCGACGAGCACAGCGGCGAGGTGCAACGGATGGCCAGCATCGATTTTGTCGAGCGCACCCGCCGCCCGCTCAAGGCCTTGAACGGCCTGAGCCTGGCCGGCGCGGAGATCGACGAGATCGCCTGCTACCTGACCGGCCGCCCGAACGGTCAGGGCGAGTTCGGCATCAGCGAGTTCGAGATCCTCGACAAGCACGGCCGCGCCCACCGCGTCTACAACGCCAAGATCAACATCCACCGGCGTGCCGGGGAACCGATCTACCTGGGTCTGCGCGAAGAAGACCTGCCCGCTTTCCCTGCACCTGTTACGGTTTGTTAACTGCGAACCATCCCCAAGCGGTAGGATGGCCGGACAACGCGAAGTCGCAAAACGCCCAGGCCATGCCCGACCCTCACGATCGCGCCCCAGTGCCACAAGCCGTCGGGCAGCGACGCCATCTCACCATCCTGTTTTCAGACCTGTCGGAATCCACCCGGCTGTCCGATGCCATGGAGGCAGAGCATTACGCCGCCATGCTGGCCGAGGTGCGCGGCCTCTACCAAAACCTGATCGCCAAGCACGGCGGCACGGTGGTGCGCATCCAGGGCGACGGCGTGCTGGCCATCTTTGGCCACCCGCAAGCCGGCGAGGACGACGGCCGCCGCGCCACCGAGGCGGCGCTGGAGCTGCACCACGCCGTGCGGCGCATGAAGCCGCAAACCGCTGCGGCCGCCTGGCCGGCCGGCCAGGGCCTGAGCCTGCACACCGGCATCCATGCCGGCATGGTGCTGATCGAAGAGGGCGACGCCATGCGCGGCCGCTTCGAGCTGCTTGGCAACACACCCAATGTCGCCGCCCGCCTGGCCGATGAGGCCTGCGCCGATGAAATCCTCGTCAGCGCCGAAACCCTGGGCCCGCTGCACCCCTTTTTCCAGACCAGCGAACGTCGCCTGGTGCCGCTGAAAGGTCGTGCCACGCCGCTGGCGGTCTACAGCATCCTGGGCCAGGTCAGCATCGGCCGGCGCTTTGAGGCCAGCAAGCGCCGCGGCCTGGCGCCTTTTGTCGGCCGCGCCGCCGAGCTGGCCCTGATGGAGCTGCGCCTCGATCAGGCCTGCAGCGGCCAACCGCAGTGGTTGAGCCTGCGCGCCAGCGCCGGCGTGGGCAAAACCCGGCTGACTGAAGAATTCCTGCGCCGCGCCGCCGACCGCGACTGCCGCGTGCTGCGCGGCTACTGCGAAAGCTACCTCAGCGCCGAACCCTTGCAGCCCTATCTGCAAATGCTGCGCACCCTGCAGCGCCAGGGCTCGGCCGAGGCCGACGCGGTGCTGCGCGGCCCGGCCAAGGAGCGGCAGGAGGCGGTGTTGCAGCTGCTGCTGCAACTGGCCGGCCAGGGGCCGCTGCTGCTGCTGATCGACGATCTGCAATGGGCGGATGACGCCAGCCTGGCCCTGCTGCACCGCCTGCGCGCCGAGGCCGAGCGTCGCGCGTTGCCGCTGATGCTGCTGAGCGCCACCCGGCCTGCGGTGGTGACCGAAACCCCGGCCCTGCTGCTGCCCATTCACCATGGCCACGAAGCCGCCGAGGCCCTGCACCACCACGAGCTGCTGCCCCTCACGGAAGAGGAGGCAAGCCAGGCCATCGCTCAGTTGCTGCCCGGCACCGACCCCTTCATCAGCGCCGAGGTCCAGCGCCATGCCGGCGGCAACCCGCTGTTCATTGAAGAGCTGTGCCACGCCCTGGCCCACCAGCGCGGCAGCGTCAGCCTGCGCGCCGCCGAGGAGGCGCCGCCCGCCCTGAACCCGGCCAGCGGCGGCCATGCCTGGCTGGCCGCGCTGATCGAATCACGGGTGGCGCGCCTGCCGCCCGCCCAGGCCCAGCTGCTGCGCGTGGCGGCGGTGATCGGCGCGGTCATCCCGACCTGGCTGTTCGAGCGCATCAGCGGCTGCTGCGAAAAAGACCCGGTGGTGCTGGAGCTGGCCGAGCTGGATTTCATCTTCCCGGCCGAGCAACCGGGCCTGCTGCGCTTCAAGCACGGCATCACCCGCGACGTCATCTACGACAGCACCGGCCTGCACGAGCGCCAGGCCCTGCACCGCCACATCACCGCCGAGCTGCGCGCCCAACTGGTCCTGGGCGGCCAGGAGCCCGCCCACGAGCTGCTGGCCTACCACGGTGGCGCCGCCGGCCAGTGGCAAGATGCCGCCCACCATGCCGAGCAAGCGGGCGACCAAGCTCTGGCCAGCTCGGCCCTGGACCGAGCCAAAAAGCAATACCGCGCCGCCCTGGCCGCCCTGGAGCATCTGCCACCCAGCGAAGAGGTGCACCAGCGCTGGATCGCCATCGCCCACCGCTTCGGCATGGCCTGCGTGTTCGACGCCTCGCGCGCCGATTTGCGCGTGCTGCAGCACGCCACCGGCCTGGCCGCCCTCAGCGGCGACCCCACCGCCATGGCGCGCAGCCAGTACTGGCTGGGCTATGTGCGCTATGCCCTGGGCGAGGCACGCGCCGGCCTGCAGATCTGCTTGCGCAGCCTGGATCAGGCCCAACGTCTGCAAGACCAGACCCTGCTGGCGCAGATGACCGGCACCCTGGGCCAGATCCGCGCCGCCACGGCCGAGTACGCACCCGCCCTCCAGTTGCTCGATCAAGCCATCGCCCAGCTGCGCCCGCGCCCGTCCAGCGGCAACGGCCGGCCGGCCACGCGCCGCCCGCCCATCGGCCTCGCCTACTCGCTGGCCTGCCGAGCCTATGTGCTGGGCGACCAGGGCCATTTCAGCGCTGCAGAAGCCGCGTTCGACGAGGCTTTGGGCCTGGTGCAAGGCAGCAACCATGCCGTCGAGGCGTCCATCCAGGGCTGGCGCGCCGCCGTGCTGCTCTGGCAGGGTCGCTGGGCTGAGGCGCAAGTCTGCGCGGCCGAAACCCACCGCGTCGGTGCCCAGGTGCGCAGCCTCTTCACCTTTGCCATGGGCCATGCCGCCGGAGCCTACGGCGCCTGGATGGGCGGCCGCTGCCCGCTCGCGCGCCAGGCCCTGGAAGAAGCCGTGGCTTGGCTGAGCCCGCGCGGCGGTGGCCTGTTCAGCTCACTCAACCACGGCTGGCTGGCCGACATCCTGGTGCAGCAAGGCGAGGCAGATCGGGCCCGCAAGCACATGGCCCAGGCCCTGCGCCGCGGCCAGCAAAGCGACTGGATCGGCGTGGCCATGGCCTACCGCGCCGCCGCCCGCCTGGCGCAAAGCCAGGGCCAGCCCGAGCGGGTGACGCATTACCTGGCTGCTGCCCATGCCGTGGCACAGCGCCGCGGCTCCATGCACGAACGCGCCGTGACCGAACTCTGCGCTGCCGAGCTGGCCTTGCAGCGTGGCGAATCAGCGACCTCCCGCGGCCTGCTCGATGAAGCCGAATCAGCGTTCTTCACCATGGGCATGGATTGGCATTTGGCGAAGGCGCGGGAGCTGCGCAAGCAGCTCTAAAAGGGTGAGAGCGGCGGATGGGCGCCATCGGCGCCCGCTCCATCTCAACCCAGCTGCACCGCCAACACCGTCGGCGAGGGCGTCGCACGCAGCACGCCCGCTTCCAGCAGGCCGGCGGCCACACCCAGCATCACGCCCACGGCCATGGCGTAGCCAGGGCAGGCGTGCAGAGGCGCGGGGTCGACGGCGTCGTAGCGGTCGCCGCCAAACATGATGGTGTGATCGCCCGGGTTCTGGGCGGCGCAGGAGACGATGCCGACGATGATCTTGTCACCCTCTTGGACCTCGACACCGCGCAGACGGTGCGTCACGCGGGCGCGGCGCCAGACGGCGGCCGGTACCGGCTGGCGCATCATGGTGGCGAGCAGGGTGGGCCGCAGGGTGGCCACGGCGCGCGCGTACACCTGATCGGCGGCCATGGGCGCGCCGCCCAGCCAATCCTGCTGGAGGTCCCATAGCCTTTTGCTGACCACCCAGGCGGCCAGGCTGGAGACCTGGTTGCCATGCACGGTGGGCGGGAAGCCGAGCATGATGCCGGCCAGGGTGCGCGGGATGATGTCGGGGTCCAGCTTGGCGGCTTCGCTCAGCGAGTCCTTGATGGCCTGGCTGATGGCCGGCAGGGCAGGGTTGGTCTCCAGCCATTCACGCACGGCGCGTTGCAGGCCCTGGCCCTTGGCGCTGGCCACCTGCTCGACCACCGGGCCGGGCTGCGGGCCGAAGACGTAGCGCGACACGGCGAAGAAGTCACGCGGGCAGCGCGGCGCGCTGTTGGCCGCACCGGGCACATAGCCGGTGCCCAGCATCTGCTGATCGTTGGGCAGGCCGAACCAGACGGTGCAGAGCTTGTCCAGCACGACTTCGGAGAGCTTCTCGATGTCCAGCAAGGCTTCGCGCTGGCCCAGCTTCTGGTTGCCTTCTTTCAGGGCCGCCAAGTAGGCGCGCGCCACACGGTAGCTGGCGGCAAAGGCCTCGGGCTCGCTGATGCTCTCAATCGCCGTGTTGATGGCTGGCGCCTGCTCGCGGTGGCCGCTGTCCTCGTCCATGCCGAGGTAGCCCAGGCCGATGGAGCGCTGCATGCGCTCACCGTAGCCGCGCACCGAGTAGCGCTGCTGGGTGTCGCGGAAGACCTCGAGCACGGCCGCGGCCTCGCCGACCAACACGCCGTAGGCGGTGCGCAGCACGCCACCGGGCTGGGCGCGCACGTACGCCCAGGCGACGTCGCGGCTGCTGGGGTCTTCCATCCATTGCTGCCAGGCGGAAGCGTTGTCCAGGGCTGGCGCGCGCTGCGGTGCCGGGGCTGCGGCCGGCAGGGGCTGCTCCACCAAGGCCGGCAGATGGCGCAAGGCGGGCAGGGAGGGCACGAAGAAGTAAGCGCCCCATTGCAGCTCGACAAAAGGCTGTTCGCCCAGGTCGAGGTGCACGCTGCGCGGGCCGGAGTCGGTCTGCTCCTCAAAGCGGTAGATGCGCGGCTTGCCCTGGGTGGCCACGGCCAGGAAGGGGTCGGCCTGCTCGGCCAGGCCGCCGCTTGCATTGCCGCCGGCGATCCAGCGCTGCAGGGTTTCGAACTGCTCGGCCAGATGGGCGTTGTAGGCCATGAAGATCAGACCGCGGTCCTGCTCCTTCTCATCGTCCTCGCGGGCCGGCTGCGCCAGGCTGCCGGTATAGACCGGGCCGTAGGACATGCCCCGGCGCAGCACGCGCGGAACCGCACCCTCACGCGGATTGCCACGGCGGATGTGGGCATGGAAGGGGCAGGCGCTGCCCGCTGAATCCTGCTGGTAGGTGAAGGCATTGCTGGGGCCGCTGCCGGGCGCGGCCAGGGGCTCGCCATCCAGGCTGCGGCCCATCATCTTGGCCAGCACGCGCTGCGGGTCCAGGCCGTGGACCTGGGCCTGCTCCTGCACGCGGCGCTGCAGGCGGCCGACATGCTGGCGCAGCTTGCGAACGACCAGGAAGCTGCCCAGGTCGAGCAGGGCATCGGCCTTCTCGGGCACGGCATGGCGGTCGCGCGACGTGGGGAAGCCCAGCACCACCTCGCCGCGCGGCACCGCGTCGGACCAGGGCTTGCCCGGGGCCGTGGGCGGGTTGGCCAGCGGGCCGCCGGCGCGCTGCGGGTCCACCTGGGGTTGGCTGATGCCGTCGATGAAGCCGAAGTTCTCGCGCGTGGCTCCGCTGCTCGGGTCGATATTGCGGCGCATGTCCTGCACGGCCAGCACCTGCAGGCCGCTGTCGCGCTCCAGGCTGGCGATTTCGGCATCCACCGTGGCTGCATTCACACCGGCACCGAAGCGCAGCTGCACCACTAGGTGCACGGCATTGAGGTCCACACGTGCCGCCGGGCTGGCGCGCTCGGCCGCGCCGCGCGGCCAGTTGCGCTCGGGCAGCTTCCAGTAGCGCGGGTGGTTGTGGCGCAGATCGCCAAGCACGCCGGCGCGCGCCTCCATGCCCTCCTGGAAGGCCTGAGGGAAGCGCGCCAGGCGCGAGGCCGGCACGCCCAGGGCGCGCAGGCCGGCCAAGCTCAGAGCGACATTGCGATAGAAGCCATCGGTCGGGGCTTCACCGAGCAGGGTCTGGGCCTCGCTGCTGGGTTTGAACTGCTGGCTGAGCCAGGCCACCGCCTGACCGCGGTTGGCCACGCGCAGCAGCACCAGGGCGCCACCGACCAGATCGGGGTAGGCGCTGAGCATGCCGCCCTGGATGTCAGCATCACGGTAGGCCAGGGCGCGCGGCTTGACCTCGGGCTGGGGCGGCACGGTCTCGAACCAGGCCAGCATCTTGTAATGCGTGGCGCGCAAGGCATAGCCGGCGGCCAGCAGTGGGTTGGCCTGGGCCTGCTCGGGCGTGGGCGGCAGCAGGGGGAAGCGCTGCAGGGTATCCAGGCCGCGCAGCTCGAACAGCACATCGCGGGTGGCGCGCAGCAGGCAATACCCATCCGGCGCGCTGGGCAGGAAGTAGCGCTCCAGCGAATACAGCGCCGCCAGCGCCGGCAGGCCGCGCACGGCCATGTCGAAGGCTGCACGCAGGTCGCTGGGCAGGGGCTTGCTCTCGCCCGGCAGCGGCCGGCGCAGCCGGGTCACCGCCAGGTCGCCGCCCTCGGGATGCAGGCGGCTTTGGCGCTCCAGCTCGGCCAGGTAGTCGTGGTCGGCACAGCTGCGGCCCGATTCCAGGTAGAGGAAATCGGCCGAGAACTCATTGGCGCGCACCCACTCGATGTAGCGCTCGAAGGAGGTCTCGCGTGAAAGACGGTAGCCCTCGCAGTGGCAGAGCATCAGATCCAGCATGCTGCCCAGGTCATCCCAGATGACGCGCATATACGGCTCCCAGCCGCCGTCAAAACAGACATTGAGCAGGAACTTGTGCGGCGTGCCCTCGGCATCGATGCCCGGGCGCGGCTCGACGATGGCCCAGCGGAAGGAATGGACGATGCGGAAACGGCTGACCACATCGGTGAACAGTTCGGGCGTCTCGCTCGATTCGCGCGCCGACTGTCGCAAGGCGTTCAGCGTCTTGAGCACGCGGCGCAAGCGCTCGAGGTGGGTGATGGTCTCGAAGGCGTTGACGAAACCGGGCTTGATCGGCGTGAGCAGGCACAGATCGGTGATGCCCTGCAACTGGGTGTCTTGGCGGCTGGCTGGCATATTGGAAAGCTCCCTCGGTGAATATGTAGCGAGGCACAGCGTCCCCGCGGCACACGACGGCGTGATGACAGCCACGGCCGAGGTGCGCCGCCGACCATAGTGGCTGGCCGCCGTTCTGTCCTCGGGATTTCTAGGGATTCGCGCCCGGCTGGGGTGGGTTCAAGCCCGCTTTTCGTCGCCCTGGATGGCGATTCGCGCGCTCCGGCCTGCAGCTCATCGCCCGAGCCTGGAAAGGCCCGGCGAGATTGCCGACACTTCAACCATCGCAACAGAGGAGCCCACCCTCACCAAGGAGATTCGCATCATGGACACCCGCAACACCAGCCTTCTGACCACCTTGTTGACCGCCCTGGGCGCCGTCGCCGCCTCCGCGGTGCTGGCCCTGAGCCAGGCCGAACCGGCCGCGCAGCAAGAGCAAGGTCAGCCGTCGCTGCGTGTCAGCGGCAGCGTCGAGCTCAGCCAGAGCCTGCTGCCCGTGACCAAGAGCTGATCTCAGCGAAACAGCTGCGGGTGCTGACGTGCGTACCAACCCTCGGCCTGCTCATGCGGCAGGTTGAGGAAATCGCGGTAGCCCGGCACCCAGCGATAGGCCAGTCCGCCCAGGAACAGGCCCAGGCCGAACAGCAGGTAGATCCAGTCCACGCCCAGGCGCAGCAAGCCCAGGCCGGCAAGACCTGGCCCCAACACGCCGGCCACCTGCATCACCATCATGTTCACCGCCGTCATGCGTGAGCGAAATGCCTGCGGGATGGCCAGCATGCGGTGGGTCTGACCGACCATCTGCACGGTGGCGATGCAGGCCCCAAGCACGGCGAATCCCAGCACGATCACCACGCCCTGGTGGCTGAGGCCGATGAGCCCCATGCTCAGTCCTTCGATCAGGATGGCCGCTAGGCTGGCCCGAAAGCGGCCGATGCGCTGCGCCAGCCAGACCGAGCCGCCCAGCGAGCCCAGCAGCAGGCCGGCCGACAGGCCCGCTTCGCAAGCCCCCAGCCAGGCCCCGGACAAGCCCAGGGACTGCACCTTCAAGGGCACCAGCATGCCAATGGCCGGGCCGAAGAACACCATCACCAGAAACGACACCGTGGGCCAGCCGCGCTCCAGCGGCATCTTCCATTTGGCCGCCAGCCCGGCGCGCAGCTCGCGCAGCCAATGGCGGGCGTGCGCTTGGGGGCGCAGGGCCGGGGTCTGCACGCGCCAGGCCAGGGCCGCAGCCAGCGCCAGCAGCAAGGCATGCAACCACAGCGCTGCTGCCGTGCCGGCCAGGGCCAGCACCGCGCCACCAAGGGCCGGGCCCAGCAAGCGTCCGATGGCCTGCGCGCTCTTCTGCAGGCCCAGGCCTTCGGTCAGCTGGCTGGGCGGCAGCAGCTCCGCGACGATGCTGAAGGAGGCCGGCATGATGGCCGCCATCGCCACCACCGACAGCAGTTCCAGCGACATGACCCAGTGCAGCCGGTAGAGCCCGGCTTGGGCCAGCGAGGCCAGCAGCAGGGCTTCGAGCGCCATCAAGGCCAGGCCCCCCGAGATCAGGAGCTTTTTGTCCAGCCGGTCACCCAGCGGTGAAAGCAGGGGCAGGGCCAGGCAAGAGCCCAGCGCCAGGCCACCGGCAAACAGGGCCAGGTGCGCGGCACCGCCCTCATGCGCCACCCACCAGGGCGTGGCCACGCGCCCGACCATCAGCGACAGCAGCATCAGGGAATCACTGATCAGCAAGAGGCGGAAGGGCCCGCTGAAGGCAGCCAGGCGTCGGGCGGTCGCTTGTAACATCGCGCCAGTTTGACACGCGGGGCCGGCGCGGCCGTGACCCCAAGGCCGCCACCTCGGACCACGCCACGCCATGCCCCAACGCCCGATTCACACGGATTCGCACCGCCGCGCTTTCTTCGCCGCCACGGGCGGCATGGCCCTGGCGCTGGCCGCCCTGCTGGCGGGCTGCGGCGGCGGTGGGGGCGGCGGTGACAGCCCGCCTACGCCCGTGCAGCCAGTGCCGCCGGTGGCCGAGGTGCCGCCGCTGAGCAGCCAGTGCCAGAGCAACTCGATCGCCCGCCTGGCCCAGCCGGCCACGCTGCAGGCCGGGCGCAACCAGGAGCTGAGCCTCTTGGCCTGCCCCGGCCACCGCCTGAGCCAGCTGCGCTGGGAACAAAAGGAGGGCGCGGCCCTGACTACCCTGTCGGCGCGCTCGCAGGCGCTGACGCTGGAGCCCGGCGCCGCCGGCAGCCACCGTTTCGATCTCAGCTACCAGGATGAGCTGGGCCGCAACTACAGCGCCAGCCTGCCCCTGACCGTGGCGGCCGACGCCAACCCGGCGGCCTTGCGCGCGGTGCTGCGCGGCGAGCCCAGTGTTTACGCCGGCGGCAAGTTCTCGCTGCGCGCCTGGCTGCCCGGCTTGAGTGACACGGAGCTGGCCACGGCCAGCTGGCGCTGGGAGCAGCTGGAAGGGCCGACACTGAGCCTGAGCGGCGCCAGCGGCGCGCGCCTGCTGGCCACGGCGCCAGCCGCCAGCAGCGACACGCTGCTGCGTCTGCGCGCCAGCGCCGATCTCGGTGACGGCCGCAGCGCCAGCGGCGATTTCAGCCTGCTGGTGCAGGCCCTGCCACCGCTGCCAGCCAACCCCCTGTTCGGCAGCGACGAGACCCCCAGCCGCGTCTACCCCTACAAAGCCAGCAGCCCCTGGGCCGGGGCGCTGAGCGAGTGTGTCTACCACCCGGGCCTGAGCTCCAGCAACCCCAACAACCTCTGCACCCTGGGTAAGCTGCCCTTGCTGGGCAGCGCCAACAGCACGGGCACGCCGACGGTGGACGAGATCATGGACCGCGTGCTGGTCTCCAACGACTGGATGGGCGCCAACTTCGAGCGCTTTCTGCGCGAACAGGATGTGCATGGCGATTTCCGCCGCATGCTGGCCTCGGTGACGGCCGTGGTGATCGGGGGGCGGGTCCGCCCGGCGTTCTACTGGAGCGCCACCGGGGCCATCTACCTGGACGCCGCCAACCTCTGGCTGACGCCCGAGCAGCGCGACACCGTCAGCGAAACGCCCGACCCGCGCAGCGACAACGGCGCCGCGCTCAGCTTTGCCAGCCCCTGGCGCTACGTGAAGGACAACCGCCACGCCATCACCAGCCTGGCCGTGGCCAAGCGCGCCTCCCGCAGCCTGGAGGATGTGCAGAACGCGCTCGGCTCCCTGCTCTACCACGAGCTCAGCCATGCCGGCGACTTCCTCCCGCCGCGCGTGCACGCCAGCCTGCTGGGCAGCAGCAAGCGGGTCTATGAAGCCATCCCGGCGCTGACTGCCTCGGAACAGCTGAACCAGCGCTACCCCTTCTTCTCGCTGGAGATGCGCGGCCTGGCTCGCGTGCTGTCCTACGGCGACGCACCCACCGCCACCCAACTCACCTACCGGCCCGAGGACGTGGTGCGCTTCTTCAGCCAGGACCGCGTCAACGACGACTACAGCTACTCCGTCGCCAGCGGCGCCGCCTTCTCGCGCGAAGACACGGCCATGCTGATCGAGGAAGCGCTGATGCAGCGACGCCTGGGCGTCTGGCGCGATTACGCCATCACCAACAAGCTCGAAGCCGGCGCCAACAGCGCCGACCTGACCGTCGTCTGGGGACAGCGCGGGCGCATCGGCGAGGCGGCCATCCGGCCGCGGCTCCAGCTGGTGCTGGCCGAGATCATGCCCTGGCTGCCGGCCGACTTTGCCGACGGCCTGGGCACGCCGCTGGCCCTGCGCCCCGGCAGCAGCTGGGGTGCCAACCTCGACCAGGCCGCCCTGCAGGCCGGCAAGATCAAGCCGCTGAGCGCCCAGCAGCGCTACAACGAGCAGGAGCAGACCACACGCGCCCTGCTGCGTGGCAGCCGCTGAGGCCTGCGAGCCTCAAAAGGTGTAGCCCAGGCCGACCAGCACGGTCGGTGCGCCCTTGCGCTCGACCAGCGGGCTCTTGGCCGCATCGCCGAGCACGCGGTGGTAGCTGGCATTGGCCATCAGGCTCATGGAATCGCTGAGCTTGTAGCGGGCCGACAGGCCGAGGTCGGCGCCGTAGAGGCCGGCCTTGGGGTGGAACTCCTTGAAAGACGTGGCCGCCGCCTGGGCCGCGCTCACGCCGTAATAGGACTGCAGATAGCGCGTGTCGGCAAAGCCGAGCGACACCTCGGCGCCCAGCTCCAGCGGGCCGCTGGCCAGCAAGGGCAGGCTGCTGCCGAAGCTGGCCAGGGTGCCGCCATGGCCTTGCTTGCCCAGCGCCGTCTTCAGCTCGAAGTTCAGCGGCAGACCCAGGCCGCTCCAGCTGCCGGCGACGCCCAGCTCGCCACTGGCCTTGATCTTGCCCATGCCGCGTAGGCGGTCGCTGCCGCTCTGGCCCAGAAAACCCTTGACCTTGTGGTCCTCGCGCCCGGCATCGGCGCCCAGGGTCAGCGCAAATTGAAAGTCAGGCCGCTCGACCGCCCAGTAGCGCAGGCCACCAAGGGTGGAGGCTTCGAACGCCCCCTTGCGGTAGCGCAGATCGGGCAGCAGCACGGCATGGCTGCGGCTTTCCTTGGCGCCGACGTACGTGGGGCTGTACGCCGCACCGGCGCCGATGAAGCCGTGAAAGCCCTCGGTCGGCGCCGGCTCGGCGGCGCGGACGCCACCGGTGACGGCCAGGAGCAGCGCACTGCAGGCAAGGGACAAAGGGAGCGAAAGGGATTTCATGGAACAGGTCAGCACCGCAGTGCCCGGTAGTCAGTAACGGGCGAACTGTGCGCATGCACGACCTGCGAGGCCAGCGCAAAGCGCGAAGACGCAGGCCCTGCATCGCCCGGGAGCGGGGCGCACACCGTGGTGCCAAACAGGCCATCACTTCCCGCACATGCCAGGCGTCAGCGCGGCCACCCGGGCGTAGGCGCCATCACGCAGCAATCCATCGCGCAGGGTGGGCAGCTCGCCCTGGCTATCCTGGCCGCGCTGGGCGCAAAAAAGCCCGCTGACCTCGGCACCGCAGTTGCGGCAACGGGTGAGCGGGCTGACGCCGCTGGCGGCTTCGGCCTACGGGGTAGCGCCGGGCTGCAGCGCCTCCTCAGGCGGCGGCTGAGACCGGGGCCTCGCCCTGGTAGCCGCGCGGCACCGCGCCGAGCAGGCGGCGGGTGTACTCCTGCTTTGGGGCATTGAGCAGGGCCTGGGTCTCGTTCTGCTCGACCACATCGCCGTTCTGCATCACCAGCACCTCGTCGGAGATGAACTTCACCACGGCCAGGTCATGGCTGATGAAGACATAGCTGAGGCCGAACTCGTCCTGCAGGTCTTTCAGCAGATTGAGCACCTGGGCCTGCACCGACACGTCCAGCGCCGACACGGCTTCGTCCAGCACCAGCACCTCGGGGTTGAGAGTCAGGCAGCGGGCGATGGCAATGCGCTGACGCTGGCCGCCCGAGAACTCGTGCGGGTACTTGTTCAGCACCGTGTCGTCCAGGCCCACCTTCTTGAGCAGGGCGCTGGCGCGGGCCAGGCGGTCCTCGTGGTCCTTGCCGATCTTGTGGATCTCCATCGGCTCGACCAGGGTCTGGCCGATGGTGAAGCGCGGGTTCAGCGAGGCATACGGGTTCTGGAACACGACCTGGATGCGGCGGCGCATCTTCTGCCAGTCGTTGCCGCTCATCTTGAGCAGGTCCTTGCCTTCGAACAGCACCTCGCCGCCGGTGGGCTCGTGCAAGCGCAGCAGGGTCAGGCCCATGGTGGTCTTGCCGGAGCCGGACTCGCCCACCACGCCCAGGGTGTAACCCCTGCGCAGCTTGAAGCTGACCTGCTTGACGGCCTTGAACTCTTTCTTGCTGAACAGGCCGGCCTTGAAATAGAAGCTCTTCTGCAGGCCGCGCGCTTCCAGGATGACCGGGGCGTTCGGGTCCTTGGCCTTGCCCACGGCCTGGGCGCGGACCTCGCCCTTTTGCGCGGCGATGTGGTCGTCGATGACCATCAGGCGCGCCGGGTTCTCGCTCAGCGAAGGGCGGCAGGCCAGCAAGGCCTTGGTGTAGCTGTCCTTGGGGGCGCTGAAGATCTCGGCCACGGGGGCCTTCTCGCGGATCTCGCCGTGGCGCATCACCACCACCTGGTCGGAGATCTCACCCACCACGCCCAGGTCGTGCGAGATGAACAAGAGGCTCATCTTGTGCGTCTCTTTGAGCTTGGCCATCAGCTCCATGACCTGGCGCTGGATGGTCACGTCCAGGGCCGTGGTCGGCTCATCGGCGATCAAGAGCTTGGGGCTGCAGGCCAGGGCCACGGCAATCATCACGCGCTGCTGCTGGCCGCCGGACATCTCGTGCGGGTAGGCCTTCAGGCGGCGCTTGGGCTCGGGGATGCCCACTTCATTGAGCAGCTCCTCGGCGCGCACCAGGGCCTGCTTGCGGCTCATGCCCATGTGCTTGATCAGGGGCTCCATGATCTGGTCGGCCACGGTGAAGACCGGGTTCAGCGAGGTCATGGGGTCCTGGAACACGCAAGCGATGTCGCGGCCGCGGATGGCTTGCAGCTCGGGCAGCGAGGTCTGCAGCAGGTCACGCCCCTGGAACAGGATCTTGCCCTGACGCTCGGCATTGCTGGGCAGCAGGTTGAGGATGGACATGGCCGTGACCGACTTGCCCGAGCCCGACTCGCCCACCAGGGCGACCGTCGAGTTCTCGGGGATGTCGAAGCTGATGCCCTTGACGGCCAGCGCGCGTTGCATCTGGCCGTTCACCTTGCCCATGCGGAAGGCGACCTTGAGGTCTTGAATTGAAAGCATGTGTGCCCCTCGTTCAGCGAGTACGCTGACCGGTCCCCCGAGGGGACGCCAGCCAGCAGGCTGGCATGACGGGCCGGCTTGGGGCGGCCCGGCGCTCGGCCCGGATAGTCAACAACGGTCCCATCACTCGAGACCTCTCAATTTCGGGTCCAGCGCATCGCGCAAGGCATCGGTGAACAGCGCAAACGCCGTCACGAACACGGCCATCAGGGCGGTCACCGCCGCCAGCTGCCACCAGTAGCCGAGGATCAGCTCGCTTTGCGATTCGCTCAGCATGGTGCCCCAGGAGACCTGGTCCACGCCCACACCCAGGCCCAGATAGGACAGGATGACCTCGCTCTTGATGAAGCTCACCACATGCAGGCTCAGCTGCACCAGGGCCACGTGCGAGACATTGGGCAGGATGTGCTTGAACATGCGCGAGTAGCGCGAGGCGCCGATGGCCTCGGCCGAGCGCACGTACTCGCGCACCGAGTGCTTCATGAACTCGGCGCGGATCAGGCGGTAGATGCCGGGCCAGCCGGCCAGGCCCAGAATCATCACCACCGACATCACGCCCTTGCCGAAGATCACGGCGAAGGCAAAGATCAGCAGGATGCTGGGGATGGCGGTGAAGACGTTGTAGAGCCACTCGAGGAAGTCGCCGATCTTGCCGCCGAAGAAGCCCGAGATCGCGCCCAGCACCGTGCCGATGATGGTGGCCACCACGGCCGCCAGCACGCCCACCAGGATGGAGACTTCCGCGCCCTTGATCACCTTGGCCAGCACGTCGCGGCCCAGGCGGTCACCGCCCAGGGGCAGGGTCTCGGCCTTGACCACCTCTTCGGTCTTGAACTGGCTGGCGCGCTCTTCCCATTCCTTGTACTTGGGCGCCAGCGGGTCGATGTCGCTGAGGTCGACATTGGGGCCCTTGGGCTGGGCGATCACGCCGGTGGCTTCGGCCGGGGCCGGGCCCATGAAGGTCGGCGGCGCATTGGGCACGCCTACTTCCTTCTGCCAGTTCTTGGCCAGCAGGCCGCTGGCCGAGGCGATCACCATCAAGAGGAAGACCGCGACGATGGCCATGGAGACCATGCCCACCTTGTCGGCCTTCATGCGGCGCCAGGAGGCGGCCCAGACGCCTTCGGACTTCTGAGCCTTGTTGTTGCCGGATGCGGCGGGGGTCGGAGAAGACATCACTGCACTCATTTCAGCACCACGCGCGGGTCGACCAGCTTGTACAGCACGTCGGTGATCAGGTTCACCACCATGGTCAGGAAGGCGATGTAGATGGCAAACGCCTGGATGACCGGGTAATCGCTGCGGTTCACGGCCAGCAGGATCTCGCGGCCCAGACCCGGGATGGAGAAGAACACCTCGAGCAGGAAGCTGCCGACGAACACGCCCGGCAGAGCCACCGAGATGTTGGTCATGATGGGGATCATGGCGTTGCGCAGCACATGCTTGAGCAGGATGGTGCGCTCGGTCATGCCCTTGGCGCGCGCCGTGCGCACATAGTCATGCCCGATCTCGTCGAGGAAGAAGGTGCGATAGAGGCGGGTGTAGGGCGCAATCGCCACCGCCACCGCCACCATGATGGGCAGGGGCGCGTAGGTGGTGAGGTTGGTCCAGACGCTGTCGGTCCAGCCCTGCACCGGGAACCAGCCCAAGCGGAAGGCGAACACATACTGGCCCACGATCACGTAAACCAGCAGCGAGATCGACACCGCCACCGTGCTCAGGATCATGACCGTGCGGTCGGTCAGGCTGCCGCGCACGGCGGCCACGGCCAGGGCGAAAGGAATCGCCAGCGAGACCTCCAGGATCAGGATGGGCAGCATCACCGTCAGCGTGGCCGGCAGGCGGCTGCTGAAGAGGTTGGCCACCGATTCATTGGTCGCCCAGCTCTTGCCCCAGTCGAAGGTGACGATCTGCTTGAGGAAGATCCACAGCTGCTCCCAGACCGGCTTGTTCAGGCCCAGCTGTTCGCGGATCGCGTTGATCTGCTCGGGGCTGGCGTTGAGGCCGCCCATGATTTCGGCGGGATCGCCACCGAAGTACTTGAAGAGGAAAAACACCAGCAGCACGACACCGAGCAGAGTCGGAATCATTTGCCACAAGCGCCTGAGCAGGTATGCCGCCATTGCTGTCGGGCTCCAGTTAACGCGTCGTCGGTTGGACAAAAGAAACCCCGCACGCGGGTGGCGGACGGGGTTTGCGGGAAAAGTTGCGCGAGTCTAAGCGAAGCCAGGGCCGGTTTTCACGGCATTTGCCCTGAGCGCCCCATGGATTGGGGCTTTCGGCAGCCGCGCCCCTCAGGGCATGCGCGCAAATCGCACCACCGGACTGGGCGAAAATTGCAGCAAGTGATGCGCGATCTGCATGACCCCGCTGTGACACCACATCGTCCACAGGCCCTAGACTGCGCAACTTTGCGCGCGCCCTCGTCTGTCACCCTGCCCCATCCCGGCATGGGGCGCGCCGGATGATGCCCCGTGGGCGCCGCCGGAGATCCCTTGGCGCCCCGAGACCTTTACTGAGCATGACCATGAGCCATTTGCCACGCCCGACCTCCTCGCCCCTGGCCCGCCCCGCTGCCGTCCGTCGCGCCCTGATCGGCTTGAGCCTGGCCATGGCCGGCGCCGCTGCTGGCCTGCCCGCCTGGGCGGCCACTGAGGCCGGCGCCGCCGAGGGCAAAGCCGCCGCCCCATCCACCGCCTCCGCCTCGCCCAAGGTGCTGCGCTACGCCTTCCGCGTGGCCGAAACCGGCTTCGATCCGGCGCAGATCAGCGACACCTATTCCAAGACCGTGGCCGCCGGCATCTTCGATGCACCCCTGAAGTTCGAGTACCTGGCCAAGCCGGCCAAGCTGGTGCCCAACACCGTGGTGGCCATGCCCGAGATCTCGGCCGACTTCAAGACCCTGACCTTTGAAGTGAAGCCCGGCGTCTACTTCAACGACGACCCGGCCTTCAAGAGCCTGAAACCGGGGGAAAAGCGCGAGCTGACCGCCGCCGACTACATCTACTCCATCAAGCGCCACTACGACCCGCAGTGGAAGAGCCCCAACCTCTACCTGCTCGAGAACGTCAAGATCCTCGGCCTCTCGGAGCTGCGCAAGGAGCTGATGGCGGCCAAGAAGCCTTTTGACTACGACCGGCCGGTCGAGGGCCTGCAGCAGCTCAGCCGCTACAAGTTCCAGATCAAGCTGGGCGTGGGCGACCCGCGCTTCATCAACCAGTTCGCCGACAGTGGATTCCTCGGCGCCGTGGCGCGCGAGGTGGTCGAGGCCTATTCGGACAAGATCATGGAGCACCCGGTGGGCACGGGCGCCTGGCGCCTGGCCGAGTGGCGCCGCAGTTCGCGCATCGTGCTCGAGAAGAACCCCAATTACCGCGAAGAGTTCTACCAAGAGCAGCCACCAGCCGACAAGCCCGAGCTGGCCGCCCAGGTCAAGGCCTTGCAAGGCCGCCGCCTGCCCATGATCGACCGGGTGGAAATCGCCATCATCGAAGAGAACCAGCCGCGCTGGCTGTCCTTCCTCGGCAACGAGGCCGAGCTCCTGCCCGAGCTGCCCTTTGAGTTCGCCGGCATCGCCATCCCCAACAACAAGCTCGCGCCCAATCTGGCCAAGAAGGGCGTGCAGATGACGCGCTTCATCTACCCCGAGATCGCGTTTTCCTACTTCAATATGGAAGACCCGGTGGTGGGTGGCTACACGCCCGAGAAGATCGCGCTGCGCCGCGCCATCTCCCTGGGCATGGATGTCAACAAGCAGATCCGCATCGCGCGCCGCGGCCAGGGCATTCCGGCCCAGGGCCCGTCCATCCCGGGCGTGTTCGGCTATGACCCGAGCTTCAAGTCCGAGATGAGCGAGTACAACCTGGCCAAGGCCAAGGCCCTGCTCGACCTCTACGGCTACACCGACAAGGACGGCGATGGCTGGCGCGACATGCCCGACGGCTCGCCCCTGCGCATCGAGTACGCCACCCAGCCCGACGGCACCAGCCGCCAGCTGGTCGAGCTCTGGAACAAGGGCATGGACGCGCTGCACATCAAGATGACGTTCAAGACCGCCAAATGGCCCGAGAACCTCAAGTCGGCCAACTCGGCCAAGCTGCAGATGTGGGGCGTCAGCTGGGTCGCCTCGACCCCGGACAACGACACCTTCCTGGCCCTGGGTGACGGCCGCGCCAAGGGCAAGGCCAACAAGGCGCGCTTCGACCTGCCGGCCTTCAATGCCCTGTACGAAAAGCAAAAAGCCCTGCCCGACGGCCCCGAGCGCCAGGCCGTGATGCGCGAAGCCCAGCGCCTGCTGATCGCGTACATGCCCTACAAGATGGACATCCACCGCATCTTCACCGACCTGGCCCAGCCTTGGGTGATCGGCTACGAGCGCAATGTCTTCGTCCGCACCTTCTGGAACTATGTGGACATCGACCAGGAGCGCTTTCAGCGCGAAGCCAAGTAAGCCCTAGCGGGCGGCCCTCGCGGCCGCCTTGGGGTTCGACTGCATGGCCGAGCCCCGACATTGGCACTAGACTCCGCCCCAGATCAGAACGCTGAAGCAGCGCCACGCGCCGCTCCAGCGTCCCGCACCACAGAACGCGCCGCAGCCCCTGGCTGGCCGGCGCGTTTGTTTGCCGAGGATGCGTTCGCATCGGGCAGGGCGGCCGGGGCGATGGTCTGACGGGTGCGGCGTCAAACCTCCTCCACCCCTCGGACATCGCCGCGCGCCGCCCTCTCGCTGGCCAGAGACGACGCAGGCGAGGAATGAGGAGACGCGAATGATGTGGAGGAGACGCCAGCAGCCCCGCCCGCTGCGGCCCGTGCTGACACTGGCCTGGACCCTGGCCCTGGCCACCGGTCTGCTTGGGCACCGCGCTGCCCTGGCCGCCCCCGAGCCCAGCCCGGCCTCGGCCCAGGCCCATGTGCTGCGCATGGCCTTTCCGATCGCCGAGACCAGCCTGGACCCGGCCCAGGTCAGCGACGAGTACTCGAGCGAGATCATCGCCAACATCTTCGAGTCGCCCCTGGTCTACGACTATCTCGCCCGGCCAGTCAAACTCAAGCCGCTGACGGCCACCGCCCTGCCCGAGGTCAGCGCCGATTTCAAGCAGTTCACCCTGCGCATCAAGCCCGGCATTCAGTTCGCGGCCGACCCGGCCTTCAAGGGCAAGCTGCGCGAGCTGGTGGCCGCTGACTATGCCTATGCGCTCAAGCGCCATTTCGACCCGCGCCTGCGCAGCCCGCATTTCGCCAATCTGGAGAGCGAGCAGATCCTGGGCCTGGCGGCCCTGCGCGAGCGCAGCGTCAAGACCGGCAAGCCCTTCGACTACGACGCCCCGGTCGAAGGCCTGCAAACGCCGGACCGCTACACCCTGGTCATCAAGCTGGGACGGCCCAGCCCGCGCTTCGCCCACCGCCTGGCCCAGCCCATGAGCCAGGCCCTGGCGCGCGAGGTGGTGGAGACCTACGGCGACAGCATCGGCGAGCATCCGGTGGGCACCGGGCCCTTTGTGCTCAAGGAATGGCGGCGCGCCTCGCGCCTGGTGCTGGAGCGCAACCCGGGCTTCCGCGAGGCCTATTTCGACGAGAGCCCGGCGCCCGATGACGCCGCCGCTCAAGCCGTGGCGCGCGAACTCAAGGGCCGGCGCCTGCCCCTGGTGGACCGGGTCGAGGTGTCCATCGTCACCGAAAACCAGCCGCGCTGGCTGGCCTACCTGGGGGGCGATTTCGACTTCCTGGCCGTGCCCAATGAGTACGCGGCCCTGGCCGCACCCGGAGGCCAGCTGGCCCCGCATCTGGCCAAGCGCGGCATGCGTTTGCACCGCAATCTGCTGTCCGATGTGATCTTCAGTTACTTCAATATGGAAGATCCGCTTGTCGGCGGCTACGCAGCCGAAAAGGTGGCGCTGCGCCGCGCCATCAGCCTGGGCTACGACAACGAGGAAGAAGTGCGCTCGGTGCGGCGCGGCCAGGCGATTCCGGCGCAAAGCATCATCACACCCAACACCTTCGGCTACCAGCCGCAGATCAAGACCGAGATGAGCGAGTACAACCTGGCCAAGGCCAAGGCCTTGCTGGACCTGTACGGCTACATCGACCGCGACGGCGACGGCTGGCGCGACCTGCCCGACGGCAGCCCATTGCGCCTGGAGTACCACACCCAGCCTGACAGCAACTCGCGCGCCTTCAACGAGCTCTGGCGCAAGCACATGGCCGCGCTGCAGCTGCACATCGAGTTCAAGAGCGCCAACTGGCCCGACAACATGAAAGCCGCCCGCGCCGGCCGACTGATGGTCTGGATGCTGAGCTGGACGGCCGACATGCCGGACGCCGACTCCCTGCTGGCCACCGCCTACGGCCCGGCCAAGGGCGAGGACAACCTCAGCCGCTTCAACCTGCCCGAATACGACCGCCTGGTGCAGCGCAGCCAGAGCATGGCCGACGGCCCCGAGCGCCAGGCCCTGATCCAGGAAGCCGAACGCCTGTTGACCGCGTATATGCCCATGAAAGCCCATGTGCACCGCATCCGCCTGCGCCTGGCCCAGCCTTGGCTGAAGGGCTATCTGCCGCACCCCTTTCTGCAAGGCTTCTGGCGCTTTCTCGACAGCCAGCCGCCGACGGGAAAGAAGTCCTGAGGTGGGCACGATGAAGCAACGGGCCTGGCTTTGGGCGGTGCGGCTGCTGGGCGCTGGCCTGATGCTGGCCACCGCCACCGGACCGGCAAGAGCCGTGGCCGAGGCCGGCTACGAGCCCCCGCCGCGCGTGCTGCGCTACGCCTTTCGCATCGCCGAGACCGGCTTCGACCCGGCCAAGGTGCAAGACATCTACTCGCGCACCATCACCCAGCACATCTTTGAGTCGCTCTTCACCTACGACCACCTGGCCCGGCCGGTGCGGCTCAAGCCGCTGACGGCGGCGGCGCTGCCCGAGGTCAGTGCGGACTTCAAGACCTGGACCATCCGCATCCAGCCCGGCATCTACTTCGCCGACGACCCGGCCTTCAAAGGCCAGCGCCGTGAGCTGGTGGCGGCCGACTACGTCTACAGCTTCAAGCGCTTTGCCGACCCGCAGACCAACAGCCCCGCCTGGGACACGCTGGAAGAGAACCATGTGCTGGGCTTGAACGACTACCGCGCCGAGCTGGAGCGCAGCAGGAAGCCCTTCGACTACGAGCACCCGATCGAAGGCCTGCGCGCGCTGGACCGCTACACCTTGCAGATCCGCCTGGCGCGTTCGCGCCCGCGCTTCGACCAGACCCTGGCTGATGGAAGCCTGTTCGGCGCGGTGGCGCGCGAGGTGATCGAGGCCTACCCGGAGCGCAGCATGGAGCACCCGGTCGGCACGGGGCCCTTTCGCCTGGCGGCTTGGCGGCGCAGCTCGCTGATCGTGCTGGAACGCAACCCCGCGTACCGGGAACGTTACTACGACGCCCAGCCGCGCGTGGACGACAGCGAGGGTCAGGCCTTGCTCAGCCGTTTCAAGGGCCGGCGCATTCCCATGATCGACCGGGTGGAGATCTCCATCATCGAGGAGAACCAGCCACGCTGGCTGTCCTTCCTGAACGGCCAGTTCGATCTGATCGACCGCGTGCCTGAGGACTTCATCAACCAGGCCATGCCGGGCGGCCGACTGGCCCCGGGCCTGGCCAAGCGGGGCATGCAGGGCTACCAGGTGCTGACCTCGGACGTGCTCTTCACCGTCTTCAACCACGAGGACCCGGTGATCGGCGGCAACCAGCCCGAGCGTGTGGCCCTGCGCCGCGCCATCGCGCTGGGCACCGATTCCGAACGCGAGATCCGCGTGGTGCGGCGCGGCCAGGCGATTGCGGCGCAATCGCTGCTGATGCCGCACACCACCGGCTACGACCCGCGTTTCAAGAGCGAGGGCGGCGACCACGACCCGGCGCGCGCCCGCGCCCTGCTGGACCTGTACGGCTACCGCGACCGCGATGGCGACGGCTTCCGCGAACAGCCCGACGGCAGCCCGCTGCAGCTGGTCAGCCTGAGCACGCCGGAGAGCTTTCAGCGCCAGATCGACGAGATCTGGCAGAAGGCGATGGCGCAGATCGGCATCCGCGTCGAGTTCAAGACCGGCAAATGGCCGGAGAACCTCAAGGCCATGCGGGCCGGACGCTTCCAGATCTGGTCGCTGGCCATGTCGGCCGCATCGCCCGATGGGCAGGATTCGCTGGGCCTGTACTACAGCCCGCGCATCGGCGGCAGCAATTACGCGCGCTTCCGCCTGCCGCAGATGGACCAGCTCTACGAGAAGGCCAACAGCCTGCCCGATGGCCCCGAGCGCGCCGCCGTGTTCGCCGAGGCCAAGCGCATGGCCGCGGCCTATGCGCCCTACCGCGCGCGCGGCCACCGCCTGCTGACCGACCTGGCCCAGCCGCAGCTGATCGGCTACCGCCGCCCGCCCTTCTGGCTGAACTGGTGGGAGTATGTGGACATCGACCCTTCAGCCGCGGAACGCCGCGCCCTTCCGACCTCCAGCCCCTGAGCCCTTCAGCCCCTCAGCCCTTGTTCCGATGAATCCGATTCAGAAATTTCTGTGCACTGCGGGTGGCCTGCTCTGCCTCGGCTTGTTGCAGCTCAGCGCGTCAGCCCAGGCTGCACCTGAGGAAAAGCCGGCGGCGCCCAAGGTGTTTCGCTACGCCTTTCTGGTGGCCGAAACCGGTTTTGACCCGGCGCAGATCAGCGACACCTACTCGCTGACGGTGACGCCGCACATTTTTGAAGCGCTCTACAGCTACGACTACCTGGCCCGCCCGGTCAAGGTGAAGCCGCTGACGGCTGCTGCCATGCCCGAGGTGTCGTCCGACTTCAAGACCTGGACGATCAAGATCCAGCCCGGCATCTACTTCACCGAACACACAGCCTTCAAGGGCCGGAAGCGCGAGCTGGTGGCCGCCGACTACGTCTACAGCTTCAAGCGCTTTGCCGACCCGGCGCTGAAAAGCCCGATGTGGAACACCGTGGACGAATGGGGCGTCAGCGGCCTGGCCGCCCTGCGCCAGAACGCCCTCAGCGGCAAGCGAGCCTTCGATGCCAAGCAGCCGATCGAGGGCCTGCAGGCGCTGGACCGCTACACCTTGCAGATCAAGCTGGACCAGCCGCGCCCGCGCCTGCTGGAGCAGCTGGCGCGCAGCGACCTGTTCGGCGCTGTGGCCTGGGAAGTGGCCGATCTCTACGGCCGCGACACCATGGAGCACCCGGTGGGCACCGGCCCCTATCTGCTCAAGGAATGGCGGCGCAGCTCGCGCATGGTCTTCGAGAAGAACCCCGGCTACCGCGAGCGCTTTTACGACGCCGAACCGAATGCCGATGACGCCGAGGGCCAGGCCCTGGCCGCGCGCTTCAGGGGCCGGCGCATTCCCATGATCGACCGGGTGGAAATCGCCATCATCGAGGAGAGCCAGCCGCGCTGGTTGTCCTTCCTGAACCGCGAGCATGATTTTCTGGAGCGGCTGCCCTCGGATTTCGTCAACGTCGCCATTCCCCACGGCAAGCTGGCGCCCAATCTGGCCAAGCAGGGCATGCAGCTGAGCCGCGTGCTGGCGGCCGACAGCGCCTTCACCTTTTTCAATATGGAAGACCCCACGGTCGGCGGCTACAGCGCCGAGAAGGTGGCGCTGCGGCGCGCGCTCTCGCTGGCCATCGATGTGGAGGGCGAGATCGGCCGCGTGCGCCGGGGCCAGGCCATCGTCGCGCAGTCCCTGGTGCTGCCGCACACCAGCGGCTACTCGGCCAGCTTCAAAAGCAGCATGGGCGACTACAGCCCGGCGCGGGCCAACGCCCTGCTGGATCTGTACGGCTATGTCGATCGCGATGGCGATGGCTGGCGCGACATGCCCGATGGCAGCCCGCTGGTGATCGAGGTGGCCAACCAGCCCGACGCCTTGTCGCGCCAGTATGACGAGCTCTGGCAGCGCAACCTCAAGGCGGTGCACATCAAGGCCCGCTTCATGCATGGCAAATGGCCCGAGCAGCTGAAGATGGCGCGGGCCGGCAAGCTCATGCTTTGGTATTTGGGCACCGTGGCTGCCGCGCCCGACGGCCTGCCGGCGCTGCAGCGCCTCTACGGGCCACAAGCCGGCAACCAGAACCTGGCGCGCTTCAAGCATGCGGAGTTCGACGCCCTCTACGATCGGCTGCAGCTGATGCCCGACGGCCCGGAACGCGAAGCCTTGTTCCTGGAGGCCAAGCGCATCCAGGCGGCGCTGATGCCCATGAAAACCCATGTCCACCGCCTGGTGTCCGACATCTCGCAGCCCTGGCTGATCGGCTATCGCCGCCCCCTGTTCCGCTACGACTTCTGGCAGTACCTGGACATCGACCCGGCGCGCCAGCCGGCCGCGCGCTGAGGGTTTCAAAAAGGACAAAGCGGCCATGCAAAGACGTGAGTGGATGGCCGCCGCCGGCCTGCTGGCTGCCAGCCCCTGGACCCAGGCCCTGCCCGACAGCGCCGCGAAATCCAAGCGCAAGGTCTTGCGCACCGCCTTCAACTCCGCCGAAGTGGGCTTCGACCCGCTGCAGGTCTCCGACCGCACCTCGGTGGCGGTGAACGCCCATATCTTTGAATCTCCACTGACCTACGACCTGCTGGCCCGGCCGGTGCAGCTGCGGCCGCAAACGGCGGCCGGCCTGCCCGAGGTGTCCGCCGATTTCAAGCGTTTTGTTTTCACCATCCGGCCCGGCATCTTCTTCGCCGACGACCCGGTGTTCCAGGGCCGGCGGCGTGAGCTGGTGGCGCAGGATTACGTCTACACCGTCAAACGCTTCTACGACCCGCGGCTCAAGACCGAACACCTCTACCAATTCGAGAACGCCAAGATCCTGGGCCTGAGCGAGCTGCGCGAGCAGGCCATTCAGCACAAGACCACGTTCGACTACGACCGCGAGGTGCCCGGCCTGCGGGCGCTGGACCGCTACCGCTTCGAAGTGCGCTTGGCCGAGCCGGACCCGCGCTTCGTCCATCTGTTTGCCAATGCCAGCTACACCGGCGCCGTGGCGCGCGAGGTGGTGGAGGCCTATGCAGAGGACCTGCTGGCGCATCCGGTGGGCACCGGCCCGTTTCGCCTCAAACGGTGGCGGCGCAGCTCGCAAATCGTGCTGGAGCGCAACCCCGGTTTCCGCGAGCAGATCTACGAGCCCGGCGAGGTGCCGCCCGATGCGCAAAGCCAGGCCATTGCGCAGCTGCTGAAAGGGCGCCGTCTGCCGCTGCTGGACGAGGTGCAGATCAACATCATCATCGAGCCGCAACCTCACTGGCTGGCCTTCTACGGCGGCGAGCTCGACCTGCTGGAGATGCCCACCGAGGTGGCCACGCTGGTGCTGCCGGGCGGGCAGCTGGCACCCCATTTGCGCAAGCGCGGCGTGCAAGCCTTGCGCAGCGCAGGCGCCACCGTCGGCTTCAGCTTTTTCAATATGGACGACCCGGTGGTGGGCGGGATGGCGCCCGAGCGCGTGGCCTTGCGCCGCGCCATTGCCTTGGCTTACGACAACGAGGCCGAAATCCGCCAGGTCTACAAAGGCCAAGCCGTGGTGGCGCAGTCCATGCTGCCGCCCCTGGTCTATGGCCACGACCCCGAGCTTCGCAGCGAACTGAGCCGCCCCGACCTGGCGCGCGCCCAGGCCTTGCTGGAACTGTATGGCTATGACAAGCGCGACGCCGAAGGCTACCGCCTGCAGCCCGACGGCAGCCGCCTGACCCTGCGCCGCGCCGGCACCGCCGGCAGTTCACGTCAGCGCCAGATCGACGAGCTGTGGAAAAAACAGATGGACGCCCTGGGCCTGCGCATCGAGTTCGAATCCGCCACCTTTGGCGAACTGATCAAGAAGGCCCTGGCCAAGCAGCTGATGATCTGGGGCTATTTCTGGGACATGGGCGCCCCCGACGGCGATTTCATCCTCGGCATGGGCTACGGCCCCAACGCCGGCCAAAGCAACGACGCCCAATTTCGCCTGCACCGCTACGACCGCCTCTACGAGCAGCAACGCCTGCTGCCCGACGGCCCCGAACGCTGGGCCCTGATGCAGCAACTCAACCGCCTGCTGCTCAGCTACATGCCTTACCAAGCCCACAACCACCCGTTGCGGGTGGATTTATGTCAGGTGGGGGTGAAGGGGTTTATCCGGCATCCGTTCACGAGGGATGGGTGGAGGTTTGTGGACAGCCTGAGCTGAGACACAGCCACGCTACATATCAGCGCATCTCATGTAAGTCGTAGCGACGCTCCGGAGCTTGGCATTGATAGGGCAAGACCTTCGCCGTACTCGGTGGCTTGTTGCAGACCTCAAACCAATCGTTGACTTGCGGGGTCTTGAACTCTCGCAGTCTTTGAGCGACATAACGGGCTCGATCCAAATCACCCTCTGCGGCCAGGGATTTGGACCAAGACATCAAAAGAGGCTCATCGCAAATCAGGTGAGCGGCACGGCGTGCGGCGACCAAGGCATCTCGCCCTGGTGACAACATCAGCGCCGCGTATCGATCCGCGTACACAGGAAAAAGCACCGAACGCTGCTGCGCTTCGACCACGTTCTCCCAAATCGGTATATCGAGACCCGATTCATCTCGAATGACAACGATGCGCAGATAGTCCAAATAAGCAGTAACTGAGATGACCAGGGCCAAAGCACCCAGGTACTTTGCCGGGATGGCAGCGTAAGCTTGGTCACGAAGGCGAACAGAGCGCGCGCCGCTCGCTGTCATGCCGAGAACAAAAACCATCGGAAACAAGAAATACGCGTACCAAAATGGGAATTCCACCATGCTGAAGATCAAGACCGAGCCGACCATCAAAAGCGCGCAACGATACAAGCTGGCATCTTCAGTTGTTTCATTCACTGAAAATTTGAACAGTTGGAAAAGCGTTTTAAACACCAAAAACAAAACCAGCCCGCCCACTGGCCAGCCCAGCTCCAACAACAACTGCATCAGCAAATTGTGAGTGTGATCAAATGCTGGCATAGCGCGACTGCTATTTTCAACCATGGTCCAGGCGAAATTAAACTCACCCCAACCTATGCCTGCCCAGGGATGTTGCTTTAAAAGACTCCACGCGTCACTCAAAACCAACCATCGCTTTGGAGACCCCAAACCTTCATTCAAGCGACTCGCAGCGTGAAACTGCACCTGGCTGTTCTGAGCCCAAATCGCAATCAATACCCAGGACAGCAAGAGCGCGAGGGGTATGGTCTTTAGCACCCAGCGGGTATTTCGCCCCAAACGCTTGTCTATCCACCCCCAAACGCTCAGCACCACAAGGCAGGCAAGCGCAGCGCGAGACGCTGTCAAGGCCACTCCAAGCACAAACCCGAATTGCAGCAAACCAAAAAGTTCGCGTCCGAATACAAATTGGAATCGCCCGCGATCGGCGAGATAAACGCCGCCGGCAACACCCAAAAGCAAAAACAGGGCCAGATGATTGGGCTGCCGCATATTGCCGATGGCTCGACCCGTAATACTCGTTCGGGCGATAAAATCACCATCGGCCACGGCAGGAAGAAAGACTTGAATCAGGGCGACCAGCGAGCAGAAGAACGCCGTCACAAAGAAAGCCCAACTCACAGCTTCAAACCAGACTGCCCGAGAGCAGGAGACGCCAGCTCTTGCCTCCAAGCCATGTCCCAGCTGGTAAATCAACATCGCCAAGACAAGAATTCCGCTGCTCGACAAGGCAAGAGAAACCGGGGAACCCGCACTGAAAACAGACACCCATGGAGCCAAAGCCAGAATGAGCAACGCCCAGTTCAAGGCCCCTCCCGACCAACGCAAAGGCCTTGCACCCATGGCGATCATCACCAAACCCCAGCCTGCGATAGCGAGAAGCTGACAAAAGATCGATGACGTAGAAACTGGGTTGTACGCAACCAGGGGTGGAATTGCACATGCGCACACCATACCCGCGAGTATGGGGAAACTCGGAGCGGGCCTCCGTTCTGGCGCAACTACTTGCAGAGCCTGCATGAATGTCGAGCGGCTATTGGGAGCATCAAAGCATCTGCTTTCCAAATTACGCCTGCTTTGGCAGCAGCTTGGTCGGCAAAGTACTCGTCGAATCCACAGTCCAATTCATTGAACGATTGGCGCAAACGCCCTTGTAAACCAGGGTATTCCCGGCAGATACGCCACCAAAACTCTTGAAAACAACAGTGACGAGCAGGCCATCATTGCTTACGTCCGAGGTTGAAATCGAAGCAACAACCTTTTCTGTCGCGAAAACTGCCGGAACATCTGTACCCAATTGAGCAGACGTCGCACTGCCAAGCGCATTGATCACGCACATCTCCGAAGCAGCCAAGAACACCGGCTGGACCATCGTGGTCGCCTCACTGATTCGCGCTCTATCCATGTAGTCACGATAAACTGGCAATGCAACCGCTGCAAGCACTCCAAATATCAAAACACCAATCATTAATTCGACCAGAGTAAATCCATTTACAGAAACTCTCATCATATTCAACCTTGCTCGAAACGTATTTTGTACTGCGTAGAATAAAGACCAAGAGCTACGCATGAGCTGCAGCTCAGAAACCGGCAAAGAAAAAAGGGCGACCCTGAGGTCGCCCTTTTTACTTGCCGTTGCTCGGCATTAACTACTCGCCCAATCAAGTCTTCGGCAAGAACTTGGATGCTACCGAACCGCTGACGGTCGTCTTGCACGATCCGCCAGCCGTGCAGTTAATGGTGTAAATCACCGTCTTACCGTCCACGTCCGAATTCCCGGTGGAGCCGGCTTTGTACGTAACAGTGATCGTCGCTTGAGTCGCAGAAACACCTGCTGCTTCCACCTTTTCAACATACTTGCCACTGATATCCGTCGCCGTGGCAGACAGGCCGAACGCTGCATTCGTCAGACCGTTAGCCAGCGCGCCCTCATTGAACATCACTTGGGCGTTGCGAATGGCGGTCGCAGCGAGCGAAGGACCTTCAGCCACTTTGCCCTTGGTTGTGTAGTCCTGATAAGCAGGCAGAGCGACCGCAGCCAAGATACCAACGATCGCCACGACGATCATCAGTTCGATCAATGTGAAACCTTGTTGAACGCGCTTCATGATGGGTACTCCTACGGGGTTGAACGGGACGGGGAACGAATGAAAAGAAAGAAGAGGGAACGCACCCCCTGAATGCAGGGGTCGTGCCAGCGTGTTCAGGGCCACTTGGCGTGACATCTGGCACGAACTGGGCGCCAGCGAGCCATGCGACTGACAATTTTGGTCAGCTGAGACCTGACAGCCTGTGACGCAAAAAGTGACCTGACAATTTTTGTCAGGCCTGTGTGGGCTGCCCACAACCGGCCACAAGACGGTGCACCAAAGCAAACGGCAACCCTGAGGTTGCCGTTTTTGGCTGAAGCTTGGCCAACGAGTGGCGCCGAGATCACGCTCGGCGAACGCCGAGCAGTCACCCCACTCAATCCAGATCCATCACCATCCCCGCCACCAAAGCCTCGATCCGGTGCCGGCTCGCCAGGGCGGCGATTTCTTCCATCACGGCCAGACCTTCGCCGGGTTTGATGTGAGTGATCTGCACGGCCACGCTGCCGGCGAGTTGGGCCAGTTCCACGCCGAGGCGGGCAGGGCTGAGGTGGCGGCTGAGGTCGGCCAGGGTTTGCTCGTCGTTGCTGAAGGCGGTTTCGATCACCAGATGGCTGACCGGCAACTGGGCCAGGCGAGCCCAGAGCGCCGGGTTGGGGCCGGTGTCGCCGGTGAAGACCCAATGGCCGCGCGGGCCGGCAATCGCGAAACCGCAGGCCGGCACAGTGTGGGCGGCGCTCAGCACCTCGATGCGGCGGCCACCCAGTTCCAGCACCTCGCCCACTTCAAACGCATGCAGACTCAGCACCGGCCGCTCGGCGCTGGGCAGGCGGGTGAAATCGGGCCAGATCACGCCGTTGAAGATGTGCTGGCGCAGCGCCTCCAGGGTTTGCGGCAGACCATGAACTTGGATGGGTGGCCGGCCCGCCTCGGCGCGCAGGCGCAGCACCGAATCGGCCAGCAGCGGAATGGACAGCACATGGTCCAGATGGGAATGGGTGACCAGGATGTGGTCGATGCGCGCCAGCTCGTCGAGCGCCAGGTCGCCCACGCCCGTGCCGGCGTCGATGAGCACATCGTCGTCGAGCAAGAAAGCGGTGGTCTTGAAGCCGGCTGCAATGGCACCCGAGCAGCCGAGGACGCGAATTTTCATGGGGGGCATCAGTGGGCGGGAAAGCCGTCTTGGCGCCGATCCCGAAGGGAAAAAACCGGTGCCGTTGACAGGGCCCTCCAATGTACTGAGCCCCGGCATCTAAACAAGGGAGCATTACCGGCTTGCAGCTGACAAAGCGCCCGGGTGCATGCCGGGCAGCGCAGCGGCGTGATTTGCTGCACGAGGCGAGATGCCGTGCCGCCGCGCGGAGGCCTGCCAAGGGCCGCTTGGCATACTGCGCTGCTGCGCGCCACCGCGCCCCCATGCTCTCCGCATCTCTGCTTCCAGCCCACCCCATGACCTCCAACGCTGCCCTGTCTCTTGCCGCCACCGCCACGCCGGGCTTGGGCGAGATCGAGCAGGCCGTGCTCGATGCGCTGCTGCTCAGCGGTGGCACGCGTGGGGCGGCCGGGCTGGCGCAGTGGCTGGCCGCGGGCGGGGCCGATCTGCATGCGGTCGAGATCGGCGAGGCCTTGAAGTTGCTCAAGGCCCGAGGCCTGATCGAACAGCGCCCCGGCCACGGCTACCGTGCCGATCTGCAGCAGCATGCCGCGCGCCTGCAAGAGCTGCTGCGGCACCCGCCCGCCGCCCAGTCGCCCTACTGGCAGCGCCTGGCCTGGATGCTCAGCGGCGCCTACGGCGAGGTGGCCCGCCCCATCAGCTGGCTGACCCTGCGCACCGATGAAGAGGCGGCCCTTCTGCTGCGCCTCTACCTGCATGCCGGCCTCAGCCAGGCGGCGTTCCGCCAGGGCTTGCAAGGCAGCCTGGAGCTGCTGGACCAGCCTCTGCTGATCTGCAAAGTCCTCAGCGAACCCTGGCTGCCCGAGGCCATGGCGCGCATGGACAGCGCGCTGCGCAGCGAGTTGCTGGCCCTGTGCCTGGACCTGCTGCCCGCCGCCGACCCGCGCGCCCGGCAGATGCAAGCCTGGCTGCTCGACAGCCAGCGCCAGGCGGGAAGCTCGCGCAGCCGAGAGCTGACGCCCGAGCTGCGCAGCCAGCTGGCCGAGGCCCGCGCCCAAGCGCTCGATTTCAGCGGCATGCGCAGCCTGCTGGAGGGCGTGCACGGCCCCAGCCGGCCCGGCTTCGACGCGGCTGAAGCCGCAGCACAGGGCCGCTGGGCCGAGGCCGCCGCGCTGTTTGAACAGACCATGAAAGACGTGCGCAAGGCCAGCGGCGCACGCCGCGAAGCCCTGTCGCCCGAGCTGTCGCGGGTCTATGTGATGTGCTTGCTGGCCCAGACCGATGCCGGCGCCTGGACCCTGGCGCACAAGTTCTGCATCGCCGAATCGGGCTCGCGCAAGCCCTCCGCCCACGAGGGTTGGGGCCGCTGGGCCCATGTCATCGGCAGCCGCCTCGGGGCCGACAGCCTGGACCCCAGCTGCCTGGCCTACCTGCCCGCGCTGGAGGCGCGCGAACACAGCCTGGGCCAGGCGGCCGACCGCCTGCTGCTGGCCGCCTGGGCGCAGACCGAGGCCCCGGGCTGGGCGCCAGCAGCGGCCCAGGCCCTGGGGCAGCGCCTGGCCGGCAGCGGCCAGCTCTGGCTGGCGGCCTGGGTGGCTGCCGCGGCCGAGCGTCTGGAGCTGGGGCCCATCGCACTGGACCTGCAAGGCCAGGCGCCACCGCAGAGTTTTCTCGGCGCGCCGCGCGAACCCTGGCGAGACGCCCTGGCCGCCATCGCCACCCTGGGTGACGAAAAGAAGGGCGGCAAGACCAGCGCCGACGGCCCCGAGCTGGCCTGGGCCCTGAGCCTGGACACCCACGGCCGCGTGCAGGATGTCGAGCCCTTCGAGCGCAGCATCGGCGCGCGCGCCGCGCTCAAGCTGAAAGAGATCAGCCTGGGCAAGCTGAAGAAAAACGGCGCCGCCCATGCGCGTGACAACGCCGTGCTGCGCCACATCGAACGCAGCCTCTACGGCGGCGCCAACAGCTGGCAGCTCGATGTGTCGCAAGCCGCGGTCGCGCTGATCGGCCACCCCGCCCTGATGTTTGCCGACGCGCCGGGTCAATGGGTGGAGCTTGTCGAAGCGCAGCCCGAGCTGGAGGTGCGCCGGCGCCGGGATGCGGCCAGCGGCGCCGAGCACTTTGAGTTCCACATCCACCCGCCCCTGATCGCCAGCGAGCCGCCGCGCCTGTTCGGCTGGCTGGGCAACAGCCACGACACCGAGCTGGCCAAGCGCGACGCCCTGCGCGTGTTGCGCGACGGGCCGCAGCATGCGCGCCTGATCCGCATCAGCAATGCCCAGCGCCGCGTCGCCGAGCTGGTCGCCCAGGGCTGGACCGTGCCGGTCAGCGCCACCGCCGAGCTGGGCGCCGCGCTGCAGGTGCTGAGCGCCCATTTCCAGCTGCACAGCGATGCCGCCGCCGGCCAGCTGGTGCCGGGCGACAGCCGCTTGCGGGCCCGGCTTCAGCCCCTGGGCGAGGGCTTGCAGCTGCAGCTGGTGGCCCAGCCCTTCGGCCACTTCGGGCCGGCCGTCACGCCGGGCCAGGGCCGGGCGCGCCTGATGTGCATGCACGAAGGCCTGAGCCTGGCCACCGAGCGCGACCTGCAGGCCGAGGCCGAGGCGCGCGCGGCCGTGCTGGAGGCTCTGCCCTTCCTCGACCCCGAGCAGGCGCCTGAGTCCCCCTGGCAGTTGCTCGATGCCGAGGACGCGCTGCGCGCCGTCGAGCGCCTGCCCAGCCTGCCCGGCATCGCCGCGCTCGACTGGCCCAAGGGCAAGCCACTGCGCGTGACGCCCCTGGCCAGCCCGGCGATGAGCGTCTCGGTGAGCAGCGGCCGCGACTGGCTGGGCTTGAGCGGCAGCGCTCAGCTCGATGAATCGCGCGTGCTGGGCCTGCAAGAGCTGATGAAGCTGGCGCGCGAATCACGCAGCCGCTTTGTGCGCCTGGCCGAGGGCGAATACCTGGCCTTGAGCGAACAGCTGCGCCAACAGCTGCGCGAGCTCGATGCCGTGCTGCAGAGCAAGAAAGACCAGCTGCAGCTGCCGCCCGCTGCCGCCTCCTGGCTGGAGGACACGCTGGACGGCATGGCCGTGGCCGGTGACGCGCCCTGGCGCGCGCGCATGGACGCCTTGTCCCAGGCCGCACAGCAAACACCGGCCCTGCCCAAGGCCTTGCGCGCCGAGCTGCGTGGCTACCAGCTGGAGGGCTTCCAGTGGATGAGCCGCCTGGCTGCGGCCGGCCTGGGCGCCTGCCTGGCCGATGACATGGGCCTGGGCAAGACGGTGCAGACCCTGGCCCTGCTGCTGGAACGCGCCGCACTCGGCCCAGCCCTGGTGCTGGCGCCCACCTCGGTCTGCGGCAACTGGCTGGCCGAGGCCGCCCAGTTCGCGCCCAGCCTGCGCTGCAGCATCTACGGTGAAGATGCCGACCGCACCGGTCTGATCAGCAACGCCGCGGCCGGTGACGTGTTGATCGTCAGTTATGCCCTGGCCCAGATCGATGGCGAGCTGCTGGCCGCCAAGCCCTGGGCCACCCTGGTGATGGACGAGGCGCAGGCGCTCAAGAACGCGGCCACCAAGCGAGCGCAATCGGTGGCCGAGTTCCAGGCCGGCTTCCGCCTGGCGCTCTCGGGCACGCCGGTCGAGAACCGGCTGGCCGATCTCTGGTCCATCATGAACCTGATCAACCCCGGCCTGCTCGGCAGCACGCGCCAGTTCAACGAACGATTCGCCACGCCGATCGAGAAGCAGAAAGACGGCGCCGCCCGCCAGCGCCTGCGCCGCCTGGTCTCGCCCTTCTTGCTGCGCCGGACCAAGCAGCAGGTGCTGCAAGACCTGCCGCCCCGCACCGAGATCGTCCATCTGGTGCAGCCCAGCGCCGAGGAAAAAGCCTTTCTGGAGGCCCTGCGCCGCAACGCGCAAGAGGCCGTGTCCGCCGCCGCCAAGGCCGGCCAGCCCGCGCCCATGCAGGTGCTGGCCGAGCTGATGCGCTTGCGCCGCGCCGCCTGTGACCCGCGCCTGGTGGCGCCCGAGCTGGGCCTGATCGGCGCCAAGCTCGGTGAGTTTGAGCGCATCGTGCGCGAGCTGGTCGAGGGCTCGCACAAGGCCCTGGTGTTCAGCCAGTTCACCGACTACCTGGCCCTGCTGGCCGAGCGGCTGCGGGCCATGGACGTGCCTTTCCAGTACCTCGATGGCAGCACGCCGGCGGCCGAGCGCAGCCAGCGGGTGGCTGCCTTCCAACGCGGCGAGGGCGAGGTGTTCCTGATCAGCCTCAAGGCCGGCGGCTTCGGCCTCAACCTGACCATGGCCGACTATGTGCTGATCGTCGACCCCTGGTGGAACCCGGCTGCCGAAGACCAGGCCACCGGCCGCGCCCACCGCATGGGCCAGCAGCGGCCGGTCACGGTCTACCGCCTGGTGACAGCCGGTTCGGTGGAAGAGCGCATCATCGATCTGCACCGCGACAAACGCGGCCTGGCCGATGGCATTCTGGAAGGCCAGGACGAGGCCACCGTGCTGGATGCGCAGGCGCTGGCGGCGCTGCTGCGCGGCTGAACCGCCACGCCGGCCGCCGTTTCAATCGCTGCGCAGCAGCTTTTCCTCGGCCAGGGCCAGGGCCTCGGGCACGCCCGAGAGCACCAGGGTGTCGCCACCCTGCAGCAGCAGCTGCTCATCGGCCGGCACCACCGCGCCATTGACCCGCCGCACCGACACCACCGACACCCCGGTCGCGTGCAGGGCCAGCAGGCCCAGCGCCGTGTGCATATAGGGGCTGGCGGTGGGCAGGGTGACGGAGCGCAGGCGGGCATGCTGGCGCTCTTCACCGGTGTCGTCATCGGCGCCGTGGAAATAGCCGCGCAAGAGCCCATAACGCGCATCGCGCGCGTCACGGGTCAGGCGGATCACCCGGCGCATGGGCACGCCCACCAGGGCCAGCGCATGGCTGGCCAACATCAGCGAGCCCTCGATGGCCTCGGGCACCACCTCGGTGGCGCCGGCGGCACGCAGGCGCTCGAGGTCGCTGTCGTCGATGGTGCGCACCACCACCGGCACCTGGGGCGCATGCGAGTGCACCAGATGCAGGATCTTCAGGGCCGAGGGCGTGTCCGGGTAGCTGACCACCACGGCGCTGGCGCGGGCCAGGCCGGCGGCCATCAGGCTTTGCAGGCGGGCGGCATCACCGAAGACCACGCTCTGGCCGGCCGCGGCCGCCTGGCGCACCCGGTCGGGGTCCAGATCCAGGGCCATATACGGGATGTTTTCGCCATCGAGCAAGCGGGCCAGATTCTGGCCGCTGCGGCCGTAGCCGCAGATGATCACATGGGCCTGCGCCTTGATGGACTTCTTGGCAATCGTGGTCAGCTGCAGGGACTGCATCATCCAGTCGCTGCTGGACAGCTTCATGACGATGCGGTTGCTGTACATGATCAAGAACGGCGTGGCCAGCATGGACAGCACCATGCTCGCCAGCACCGCGCTGACCCACTGCGGCGCAATCAGCTGGTGCTGGGCGCCCAGGGTCAGCAGCACAAAGCCGAACTCACCCGCCTGGGCCAGATAGAGGCCGGTGCGCAAGGCCACGCCTGTAGGCGCCTTGAACAACCAGGCCAGGCCGGCGATCAGGGCGAACTTGGCCAGCACCGGCAGCAAGCTGAGCGCAATCACCAGCGGCCATTGCTGGGCCAGGGTGCTCCAGTCCAGCTTCATGCCGATGGTGATGAAGAACAGGCCCAGCAGCACATCGTGGAAGGGCCGGATGTCGGTCTCCACCTGGTGCTTGTATTCGGTCTCGGCGATCAGCATGCCGGCGACAAAAGCGCCCAGCGCCAGCGACAGGCCGGCATGCTCGGTCAGCCAGGCCAGGCCCAGGGTGACCAGCAGCAGGTTGAGCATGAAGAGCTCGTCGCTCTTGCGCCGCGCCACCAGGGTCAGCCACCAGCGCATCAGCTTCTGGCCGCCCACCAGCAGCAAGGCCAGCAGGGCGACCGCCTTGAGCAAGGCCCAGCCCAGGGACTGGGCCATGGCCGAGCCGTCGCTGTTGAGCGCCGGGATCAGCACCAGCAAGGGCACCACGGCCAGATCCTGGAACAGCAGCACGCCCACCACGCGGCGGCCATGCTCGCTCTCCAGCTCCAGGCGCTCGGCCATCAGCTTGACGACGATGGCCGTGCTGCTCATGGCCATGGCCGCGCCCAGCACCAGGGCGCCTTGCCAACTCAGATCCCAGGGCAGGCCCAGCAGCTGCAAGCCGGCGCGCAGCAGGTAGTGGCCGGCGATGGTGGCGACGATGGTGATCAACACCTGCAAGAGCCCAAGGCCAAAGACCAGGTGGCGCATGCTGCGCAACTTGGGCAGGTTGAACTCCAGCCCGATCACAAACATCAGAAAGACCACGCCAAACTCGGCCAGGTAGCGGATGCCCACCGTGTCGCCCGCCAAAGCCAGGGCATTGGGGCCGATCAGCACGCCCACAGCCAGATAGCCCAGCATGGGCGGCAGCTTCAGCAAGCGGCAGGCGACCACGCCCAGCACGGCAGCAATCAGGTAGATGAGGGCCAGGTCAAGCGCAGTGATCATGGCCCCGATATTAGCGGCCGGGCGTGCCCCCCAATCTGTGGAAACAAGCCGCTATGCTCCCGCCTCACCATGGCACGCCACTTTGATCGCCCACAGCGGACCTGGCCGGGGCTGAAACGCCAGGCCCTGCTGCTCGTCGGCCTCGCCTCAGCGGTCTTGGGCGCTGAAGCCGATCCGGGCTATTACCTGGTGCGCCCCTACGCCGCCGCCGGCAAGAGCTCGCTGGACCTGCGCTACTGGAGCGTGCAGGCCCCGGGCGAGGCGGCCTTGCTCTGGCCCGAGCTGGGCCTGCGCCACGGCTTCAGCGAGCGCTGGACCAGCGAAATCCTGCTCAGCTGGATCGGCCCCGGCTGGCGCTCGCAAAAGCTCAGCTCGCTGAACTGGATGAACCAGCGGCTGCTCAGCAGTCCCGACAGCGACCATGAGCTCGCCCTGCACACCCAGCTGATCCACAACCGCGGCCGCCACGCCGGCACGGCGCTGGAGATCGGCCCGAGCTGGCAAGGCGACTGGGGCCTGAGCCGCCTCAACCTCAACCTGCTGCTGGAGCACGACTGGGCGCGCCGCGAGGGCACCCAGCTCAAGCTGCAGTGGCAGGTATCGCGGCCGCTGCAGCCGGGCCTGCGCCTGGGCCTGCAAGGTTTTGGCGAGCTGGGGCGCTGGAACCACTGGCTGCCCGCCGCCCGGCAGTCGCAGCGCGCCGGGCCCATGCTGCACTGGGTGCCCGAGGGCCAGCAGGGCCTGAGCTTCAATGCCGCCTACCTCTGGGGCCGCACCTACGGTCGGCGCGGCGACATGTTCAGCGCCCAGCTGCTGCTGGATTTCTAACCCACCCGGCGCTCAGAAGGCCAGCAATTGCCGCTGGCTCTCGAACTCGCGCTGCGCGCCGCTGATGGGGTCGCGAAAGGCCAGGCCGCGCGCCAGCAGCTGCAGGGGCTGGCTGTAGTCCGGCGCCTCGATGGGCTCGGGCGGCAGCAAGTGCGGGTAGATGCGGTCGCCCAGCAAGGGCAGGCCCAGGGCGTTCATGTGGGCGCGCAGCTGGTGCTTCTGGCCGGTGCTGGGGCTCAGGCGGTAGCGGGCCAGGGGCAGGCTGGGGTGGCGCTGCAGCAGCTCGACCTGCGTCTCGGCATTGGGCTCGCCCGCCACCTCTTCCATCTGCATGAAGGCCTCGCTGCGCTCCTGCAGGCGGCTGCGGCGGGTCAGCGGCAGGCTCAGGCCCAGCGGCTCGGGCAGGCCGGCCACGGCCTCGTAGACCTTGTGCACGGCGCGCTCGCGGAACAGGGCTTGGTAGGCGCCACGCGTGGCCGGCTGCAGGCTGAAGACCACCAGGCCGGCGGTCTCGCGGTCGATGCGGTGGATGGGGCTGAGATCGGCCAGGCCGGTGGCGCGGCGCAGCCGGGTCAGCAGGGTCTGCTGCACAAAGCGGCCGCTGGGCAGCACCGGCAGGAAATGCGGCTTGTCGGCCACCAGCAGCAGCTCGTCCTGGAACAGGATCTGCGCCTCGAACGGCACCTCCGGCTCACGCTCCAGCTGGCGCCAGTAGTAGATGCGCGTGGCCGGCCGGTAGGGCGCGTCCACCGGCAAGACCTGACCCCGCTCGTCCAGCACCAGGCCCAGGGCAAAGCGATCGCACCACTCCGCACGGCTCAGGCGCGGCAGGCGCTCCACCAGGTAATCGAGCAGACTGGGCCAGCGCCCGGCCGGGCAGGCCAGCACGCTGGCCCCGACGCCATCGCGCAAAGGCAGGGCCAGCTTGGGCGGGCGGCTCATGGCGGGCTCGCCTCAGTCGATCTGCGGCCCGCCGCGGGCGCGTTCGTCGAGGTAGCGCTTGAGGCGCTGGCGGTCACCCTCGTCCAGGCTGCTGCCGCGCCAGGACTGGATCCAGGCCTCGCGCTGCGGGTCGGCCGCCATCTTGCGCACCGCCTGGTCGATGGCCTCGATCTGCTTGCGCCCTTCGGGCGTGCGGCTGCAGGCGTAGGTGGCCAGCTGGGTGCTGATGCCCTCCTGCACCGGCAGCTTGATCAGCTCGGTGCTCGGCAAGCCCTGGCTTTTCAGGTATTCATCGGCTGCGCTGGGGTAGTCGAGGGTGTAGTCCATGCGCTGGGCCAGCAGCATGGCCAGCAGATGCATATGCCGGCCGGCCACCACGGACTTGGGCGCCTTGCTGCCCGCGGCCTGCAGGGCGGCATCGATCTTGGGACCAAAAGCACGGTCGCGCGGCAGCAGGCCGACCAGATCGCTCTGCAGCAGCTCGGCCAGCGGCACCTGGCGGCCGGCGCGCTCGAAACGTTCGAAGCGCGGCGCCAGCTCGCGCCGTGCAATCACCGCCAGCTGGCGCGACACCAGGGGTGGGTGCACATGGGTGAAGTACAACCAGCCCAGGCGCTCAGGCGTGCTGACATGCAGGGGCGAGCACAGGGTCTGGCCCTGGCGCACCAGGGCTTCGAAGCGCGGGAACCCGGCATCGAGAAACTCATGCCGGTACTGCGGCAGCTGCTGGATCAGCAGGCGCAAAAAGCCGTCGATCTCGCCATGGCCCACCAGCTCAGACGCGCGCTGCGGCGCCTTGCCGCCGGGGTAGGTGAAATGGGGCGGCACATCGCGCACCATCCAGCGGATCACGCCGGGCTCGGGGCCCGGATCGGTGGGCGCTGTCTGCGCACTCGCCCAGATCGGGCTCAAGCACAGCCATGCGCTCAAGCACCAGCGCCAGCGCCGGCGGCCCTGAACCTCGTGTTTCACTCGCCGTCGACCCACTCGATGCGGGCGCCCAGGGAGCAGATGTTCTCGACGAACTGCGGGTGGGCGCGGCGGATCGGCGTGGCGTTGCGGATCACCGATTTGCCTGGGATGCTGGCTGCCACCATCAGCAGGGCGATGGCCACGCGGATGATGTAGGGGCTCTCCACCTCGGCCGGATGCAGCGGCTTGCCGCCGAAGGTGACCATGCGGTGCGGGTCGGACAGGAAGGCGTGGCCGCCAAACTTGCTCAGCTCCGAGGTCCAGCCCATGGCGCCGTCGTAGATCTTGTTCCAGAACATCACGCTGCCTTCGGCCTTGATGCCCAGGGCCACGAAGATGGGCAGCAGGTCCACCGGCAGATAGGGCCAGGGCGCGGCCTCGACCTTTTGCAGGATGTTGCGGGTGAAGGGCTCCTTGACCTTGAGCGGGCCTTGCGTCTCGGCGCGCGACCAGCCGTTCTCGTGCACGATCTGCACGCCGAACTTGGCAAAGGTGCGGTCGATCAGGGGGAACTGCTCGGGTGTGGAGTTCTTCACCTCGACCCGGCCGCCGGTGATGGCGCCCAGGGCCAGGAAGGTGACGATCTCGTGGAAATCCTCGGCGAAGGTGAACTCGCCGCCGCCCAGGCGCTCGACGCCGTGGATGGTCAGGCGCGAGGTGCCCAGGCCCTCGATCTGCGCGCCCAGCATCTTCAGAAAGGCACAGAACTCCTGCACATGGGGCTCGGAGGCGGCGTTCATCAGCGTCGAGCGGCCCTGGGCCAGCGCGGCGCAGAGCACGAAGTTCTCGGTGGTGGTGACCGAGGCGTAGTCGGTCCAGTGGTCGTTGGCCTGCAGGCGGGCCGGCACCGCCAGGACCAGCCCATCGGGCTGCCGCTCGACGCTGGCGCCGAAACGCTGGAAGACTTCGACATGGGGGTCGATCTCGCGCACGCCCAGGGTACAGCCGGTCACATCGTCCTCGATGCGGGCCGAGCAGAAGCGCGCCAGCAGGCCCGGCACCAGCATGATGGAGCTGCGCATTTCCTCGGGCAGGCGGTCGCGGGCGGCGTCGAAGTGGGTGTCGCGGTGGTGCAGATTCAGCACCCGGCTCTTGGCATCCATCTCGACCGAGCTGCCCAGGCTGCGGAAGACATCGAGGATCTTCTTCACGTCCGTGATGTCGGGCACCCCGTGCAGGCGCACCGGCTCGCGCGTCAGCAGGGTCGCGCAGAGGATGGGCAGGACGGCGTTCTTGTTGGCCGAGGGAACGATGCGGCCGGCAAGAGGCGTGCCGCCGTGGACGATCAGATTGGACATGGGCTGGGAGCGGGCAGGGAACAGGCAGGCGCGAAAGAGGGGCCGGAAATCGACCGGCGCCAATTATCAGGCCAGGCCCGCTGCCGCCTGCCGCCGCTGGGTGTAAATCTGCGGGGTCTCGGCTGACAAGCCGGGGCGGCCCTCCGGCTCGCCCCGCGTCCTGCCGGGCGCAGGCCGCTCAGTCATCGAGCCGGAACACCGCCACCGCCTCCACCAGGCGCTGCGCCTGCAGGCGCAGGCTGTCGGCCGCGGCGGCACTTTCCTCGACCAGGGCCGAGTTTTGCTGCGTGGCATGGTCCATGGTGGACACCGCCGCGCTGATCTGGCTGACGCCCGCGCTTTGCTGGCTGGCGGCCGTGCTGATCTCGCTGACGATGCCCGAAACCCGGTGGATGGCGCCGACGATCTCGCCCATGGTCTGGCCGGCCTGGTCCACCAACTCGCTGCCCTGCTCGACGCGCGAGACGCTGTCCGAGATCAGGTTCTTGATCTCCTTGGCCGCTTCGGCCGAGCGCTGCGCCAGACTGCGCACCTCGCTGGCCACCACGGCGAAGCCGCGCCCCTGCTCGCCGGCCCGGGCCGCTTCCACCGCGGCATTGAGGGCCAGGATGTTGGTCTGGAACGCGATGCCGTCGATCACGCCGATGATCTCGGAGATGCGCTTGGAGCTGTCGTTGATCTCGCGCATGGTGGCCACCACCCGGCCCACCTCTTCACCGCCGCGACCGGCCACCTCGGAGGCGGTCTGGGCCAGCTGGTTGGCTTCGCGCGCATGGTCGGCGGTGTGGCGCACGGTGCTGCCCAGCTGCTCCATCGAGGCCGCGGTTTCCTGCAGGGCCGAGGCCTGCTGCTCGGTGCGGTTGGACAGGTCGAGATTGCCCTGCGCGATCTCGGTGCTGGCCTCGGCCACACGCTCCGAGCCTTTGCGCACATCGGTCACCACCTGGCTCAGGCCTTCCTGCATATCGGCCAGGGCGCGCAGCAGCTGGGCGGTCTCGTTATGCCCCTCGGAGGCGATGTGCACGGTCAGGTCACCGGCCGCCACGGCGCGGGCCAGGCGCACCGCCTCGGCCATGGGCCGGGTCAGCAGACGGGTGATGTAGACCGCGGCGAAACTGCCCAAGCCCAGCGCGCAGACACCGAGCACGCCGGTCACGCTCATCGCATGCACACTGGCCGCTTCGGCATCGGCCTGGAAGGCCTGGGCATTGGCCGTGGCCGCGTCATCGACCTTCTGGCGCTGGGCGCGCAAGGCATCGAACATCTGCGTGCATTTGGTGCGCACCAAGCTGGCAGCGCCGAAGGAATTGCCCTGGGTCTTGAGCTCGATGATCTCGGCCCAGACTGGCTTCCAGGCCCGGTAGCCGGCCAGCAAGGCCTGGAACTCGCGGTCGTCGCCGAGGTAGCGTTCCTGCGCCAGGGCCAGGTCTTGCTCAACCTGCTTATCGTTGACGGCCAGCTGCGGCACCAGCAGCTTGATCTCGTCCATGTCCTCGGCCAGGGCAATGTCGCTGAGCAGGCGGCGCAAATTGATCATGCCCTGCTCGGCGCGCAGCACGGCGCCGCTGACGGCGAAGGGGTGTTGGTATTGCAGGCGGGTCAGCGCCGCCAGCTCGCGCTGCTGGTAGGCACTGAACAAGAGACTCAGCGCCAGCACGACCAGCACCAGGCCGAAGCCGATGCCCATTTGCTTGAAAATGGCGAGCTTGTTCATCGTCTTGTCTCCCTGAGACACCGGCCCGGCTGCATCGAGCGACCAGACGGGGGTGGCGAGGGCCAGTATGGCGGAAAGCCCCGGCCAGGGATAGCGGCGAATTGGGCGGTGAATGCCCCCCGGCCGGATCACCATCACGGCCACAGGGTCAGCCCCTTGACCCGGGCTCAGGCCTTGGGATCCAGCCGGCGCGCACGCGCCAGGCGCCAAGCTTCCTTGGGGTCATCGCCATAGACCTGCTCGGCCGTGGTGGCGGTTTCCTGCAGGCGCGTGTCGATGGCCATGCGCTTGTCGAAGACAAAGCACTCGCCCTGCCAATCGGCCGCGGCATCGGGCATCTGCTCGAAGTAGCTGACGATGCCGCCGTCCAGCTGGTAGACCTCCAGGCCCTGGCTTTGCATCCAGGCGCTGGTCTTCTCGCAGCGGATGCCGCCGGTGCAGTACATGGCGATGCGCTTGCCCTCGGCCTTCCAGGCTTCGGCATGGGCGGCCACATAGGCCGGGAAATCGCGGAAATGCGCGACCTCGGGGTCGACCGCATTCTTGAAACGGCCCAACCGGTACTCAAAGCTGTTGCGGTTGTCCAGCACCAGCACATCGGGCTCGTTGAGCAACTCGCGCCAGCGCTGCGGGGAGACATGGGTGTCGGGCAGCTCCGGGTCGGGCAGGCCGCTGACGCCGGGCACGCCGAAGGCGACGATCTCGGGCTTGCAATGCACCTTGATCAAGGTGAAAGGCCGCGTGGTGCAGGCGCTGTGCTTGAACACCATGCCCGCGAAGGCACCGCCAAACACCGCATCCTGCTGCAGCGCGTGCTCAAACGCCGCCAGGGCGGCAGCCGGCGCAGCAATCGCGCCGCTGATGCCCTCGGCCGCGACCAGGATGTTGCCGCCGATGCCGGTCTCGGGCCCGCTCAGTTCGCGCAGCCGCGTGGCCACCGCTTCCGGCTCGGCCAGAGCCACGAAGCGATAGAAGGAGGAATGGACATGCGACTCGCTCATGGGCACCCGAGCTCAGACCAGCAGAGCCGGGTCGGCCGCCGCGGCGCGCACCGGCACATCGGGCAAGAGGGCCAGGCCGCCGCTGAGCGTCCAGGCCTGGCTGTGGCCGAGGCGGGCCAGGGCCTGCGCCGCCTGGCGGCTGCGGTTGCCACTGCGGCAGAAGAACAACAAGGGGCGCTGCTCGGCCAGCCAGCCGGGAATGGCATTGAGAAAGCGGGACAAGGGCATGGCCTGCAAAGCCACTCCGGCCAGCTCGGGCGTCTGGCTCAGGAACTGCTCGTAGGGCTCGCGCACATCGATCAGCAGCGCATCCGGATGGGCGTCGACAAACTGCTGCAGCTGCGTGCCCGAGAGCTGCAGCAGCGGGGCTGCCACGGCCTCGCCGCGCTCCAGGGCCAGGTTGCTGGCCAGCAGCTGGGCATCGTCGCTGGGCGGTGCGATCAGGGTCTGCGCACCGATCTGCTCGCCCAAGGCCTGGGCGTGCTGCGGCGCCACAAAGGCCAGGCAGCAGGCTTGGCCCTGGCCACCTTCGCTGAGCAGCAAGGCCTGACCCCCGCCCTCCAGCAGCTGGCGGCGCAAACGCTTGGCGCCCAGCTCCAGCTCCGTCTGCGTCAAGGGCCAGCCCAGCGCATCGACCTCCGCCGATGCGGCGAGCAGATCGGGCAGCTCGGCCGCCAGCAAGGCCCGCGCCTCACCGTGGGCAGCCGCGCCATGGCTGCTGAGCACAGCGACCACGGGGTAGTTTTGACAGCGCAGCACCTGGGCCAAACGGCTGACCTGCTCGGGCTGCGGGTCGATCAGCACGCAGCGCTGCGAGGCCGCATCGGCCAGCACATAGCAGCACGCACCTTCCAGCATGAAGCGGCTCAGACCCTCGCCCACGGTGGGTTGGTTGTCCGCGGGGCTCATGCAGTTGCGGCGCAGCGATTCACCGCAGGCCTCGATGCGGGCACAGGCCTCGGCGATGAAAGCCTCGTCCACGGCCGGGCCGATGGACAGGCGCACGGCGCCGGCGGCTTGCCAATCGGGCAGGCCCATGGCTTGCAGCACAAAGCTCGGTGCGGCCTTGGCCGCGCTGCAGGCCGAACCGCCGCTGACGCGCACATCGGCCGCGTCGAACAGGTCCTGCAGCAGGCGCGAGCTCAGGCCCGGCACCGAGAAATTGAGGGTGGTGGGCAGGCTCTGCGCCAGCGGCGCGTTGTAGACCAGGCCCGGGAAGGCCTGCTCCAGCGCGGCCGCCAGGCGGGCGCGGAAGCCGCTCATCTCGGCATGGCTGCGGAAGGTCTTGCCCTCTTTGTCTTCCAGCGCTTCCAGCACCGCACCCAGGGCGGCGATGCCGGACATGTTCTCGGTGCCCGAACGAAGCGCCCCCTCCTGGCCGCCGCCAGCCATCAGCGGCGTGAAGGGCGCACCGGCGCGCACATAGAGCAGGCCGATGCCCTTGGGCGCATACAGCTTGTGGCCGGAGAAGGGTGCGTAATCGATGCGGCTTTGGCTCAGGCGCAGGGACAGCTTGCCCAGGGCCTGCACGCCGTCCACCATCCAGAATGCGCTGCTGCCACTGGCATTGAGGGCGGCCTCGATGCCGGTCAGATCGCTGATGACGCCGGTTTCATTGTTGGCGGCCATGGTGCAAACCAGGCCGGCCTCGGGCGCCTCACGCTGCAAGAACTCCAGATCATGGCGGCCCTGCGTGTCCACCGGGATGGCGCGGATCGCCAGGTTCAAGCCCAGCACGGCGTTCCAGTGCTTGAGTGCCTCGGGCACGGCCTTGTGTTCGGTGGCGCCGTAGAGCAGCTGGCTGCCGATGGCCTGGCCGGCTTCGCGGCGTGCGCGCAGGGCGTGCAGGGCGGACAGCACGGCCGTCTGGATGCCTTCGGTCGCGCCGCTGACAAAGAGCAGCTGGCCGGCGCCGGTGTCCAGCAGGCGCTGAGCGCGGGCACGCACGCCATCGATCAGGGCACGTGCCTTGAGGCCGGTGCTGTGCACGCTGCTGGGGTTGCCGTAGTCCTCCACCATGGCCTGGATGGCCGCCGCCTTGGCCTGCGGCAACACGGGCGTGGTGGCATTGGCGTCGAGATAGATTTCCATGGCGAAGAACTGGCTGGGCAGGCAAAACAGGCGCGTGGCGCGAAGCCGCCATGGTACCCGGCCGCCCGCGCCGCACCTATACTGCGGCCCCGGGTCGGCAGCACACCCAGGCCTTGCCGCGCGGCATCCCCGCGAGCTAAACCTGCCATTGGCACCAGAAGCACAGACCCAGGCCCGTGATCATCCTCACCCCTGCGTGCGCTCGTCTGGAAGTCGGCAAGCACCAGCACTGTTCAGCCTGAAGCCGAGCAGCTCATGCGCGCGCGCTGTGGAGACTTTCACGCCATGACCCGTCTTGCCATTCCTTTCCATGCCGAGGACATCTCGGCCCTGGCCAAATCCCTGCGCCAACAGCTGGACAGCCATCTGTCCAGCACGCCACAGGCACCCTCGCATCTGAGCCTGCTCAATATGCTGGCGCGCGCCGCCGGCCATCGCAATTTGCAGGCCTTGCGCGCGCAGGCCGCCCTCCAGCCCGTGCCGCTCGCCGCAGCAGTGCCTCCTTCCGAGCCGATCGCACCGGCCCGCGGCCCGCGCCATCCGGGCCTGAGCGAGCTGGCCGACCGCGCGCTGCGCCAGTTCGACGAGCAAGGGCGCCTGGCCCGCTGGCCCAGCCGGCACCAGGTCCAGCGCCTGGCCATCTGGGGTTTGTGGCTGCATTTCGACAGCCGACGCATCTACACCGAGGGCGAAGTCAACGCCTTGCTCCAAGCGCAGCACTGCTTCGGTGACCACTGCACCCTGCGCCGCGAACTGGTGGAGATGAAGCTGCTGAGCCGCGAAGACGGCGGCCGCCGCTACCAGCGCCAGAACCCGCAGCCCAGCGAAGAGCTGCTGCCCCTGCTTCAGGAACTGCGCCGCCGGCACCGGCTCCATGCGGGCCGGCGCCGCCCGCCCGCGGAGGCGGCGGACGCTCAGGCAATCGCCGGGTAGTCGCCCGTGCCCTCAGGCCAGGCGGTCAGCAGATCGAAGCCGGTCTCGGTGACCAGCACCATATGCTCCCACTGCGCCGACAGCGAGCGATCCTGCGTGACCACGGTCCAGCCATCCGAGAGCTCTTTCACGCCGCGCTTGCCGGCGTTGATCATGGGCTCGATGGTGAAGATCATGCCGGCCTGCAGCGTCAAGCCCTCGCCGGGCTTGCCGAAGTGGTTGACGTGAGGCTGGTCGTGATAGATGTCGCCGATGCCATGGCCGCCGTACTCGCGCACCACGCTGTAACCGGCCTGGTGGGCCACGCTCTGGATGGCGTGGCCGACATCGCCGAGGGTGGCACCGGGCCGCACCTTGCGGATGCCGGCGCGCATGGCCTCGTAGGTCACCTGCACCAGGCGGCGCGCGGCCGGCTTGGGGTGGCCGACGAAATACATGCGGCTGGTGTCGCCGAACCAGCCGTCCTTGATCAGGGCCACGTCGAGGTTGACGATGTCGCCCTCTTTGAGGATCTTGGTCGGCGAAGGGATGCCGTGGCAGACCACCTCGTTGACCGAGCTGCACAGGGTCTTGGGGTAGCCGTGATAGCCGATATTGGCCGGGGTGACGCGCAACTCGTCGACGATGTACTCGCGGCAGATGCGGTCCAGCTCGTCGGTGCTGACGCCCGGCTGCACATGGGGCGTGATCATCTGCAACACCTGGGCGGCCAGGCGGCCGGACTCGCGCGCCTTGGCAATCTCTTCCGCCGTGCGGATCTTGACGCGGCCGTTCATTGCATGCCCTTGCTGTGATGACCGGCCGATCGTGCCCCGCGAGGCGCGGCCGCCGGTGCTGCCTCCAACTGGCCGGCGGCGGCGCTGGCCAGGTCCAGGCCACCGGCCTGCTCGGCGCGGATCAGCAGACGGCAGATCTCGCGGTGGTCGAGGTCCGGGTAGAGCTCGGACAGCAGGCCGATGCGCATCCAATGCTCGGCCTGGGCGTTGATGGAGCGCGACAAAGCCTGGCTGGCAATGCGCAGGCTCTCATGCATCGGATCTGAAATTTTGACGATTCCCATGCCGACATTTTATGCGAAACGTATACGTTTTGTATAGACCGGCACACCCAGTTGCCACCCGCTTCGCAGCAGACCCGCTCGCTACAATCGGCCGCCTTTCTTTCTCACCGGAATCCTTGATGGCCCTGTCCGAACGCCACGCCGTGCTGCTGCAACACCTGCTGCCCAAGCAGGCACTGACACGCTTTGCCGGCTGGGTCGCCGGCGCACGCATGGGCGGGCTGACCACGGCCATCATCCGGCGCTTCGTGGCGCGCTACCAAGTCAATATGGCCGAGGCGGCCAACCCCGACATCGCTGCCTATCCGACATTCAACGAGTTCTTCACCCGAGCGCTCAAACCCGGCGCCCGCCCCCTGGCCGACGCGCCCCTGATCTGCCCGGTGGACGGCGCGATCAGCCAGTTCGGCCGCATCCAGGGTGAGCAGATCTTCCAGGCCAAGGGCCATGACTTCAGCTGCACCGCCCTGGTCGGCGGCGACGCCAGCCTGGCCGCCCAGTTCCGCGACGGCCACTTTGCCAACATCTACCTCAGCCCCAAGGACTACCACCGCATCCACATGCCCTGTGATGGCCGCCTGACGCGCATGATCCATGTGCCCGGCGATCTGTTCTCGGTCAACCCGGTCACAGCCCGCGGCGTGCCGGGCCTGTTCGCCCGCAACGAGCGCGTGGTCTGCGTCTTTGAAGGCGAGCAAGGCCCTTGGGTGATGGTGCTGGTCGGCGCGACCATCGTCGGCAGCATGGCCACCAGCTGGCACGGCGTGGTCAACCCGCCGCGCCCGGGCGCCGTGCGCGAATGGAGTTATGCCCCCGGCCAGGTCAGCCTGAACAAGGGCGATGAGCTGGGCCGCTTCCTGCTCGGCTCCACCGTGGTGATGCTGTTCCCAGCCAGCCAGGGCCTGCAGTTCAACCCGGCCTGGCAAGGCGAAAGCCTGGGCCAGCGCGGCAGCGCGGTGCGGCTGGGTGAGGTGATGGCGCGCTGAACCTGTGCCAGTCCCGCCCTGACGCAGGTAGCGCGCACCTGCGCAAATTGCGACTCACCGATAACGTCGCTGATATTCGCCTATTGCTCTGACGATCAAGGACTTCGGATCCGGTCACATCTGCCGGTACGCGCGACTGCGTCACGCTCCTTACAAATCAAAACACCCTGTGAGTTTGCAGATCGCATGCCACAGATGACATGCCCGCATGTGTTCATCGCTGGTACTGATGATCGAGACAAATTAGACCGGATGAGCCGAGCAAGCTCGGCGATGTTCAGCTCTTGGACGGTAGCCGAGGCTTGAACGACCCAGACGTGATCTTGGTCCAGGCCCCGAATAGTCACTGCAAGCATCAACGCCATGTCAGGTGCGCCAGTTTGGGCGATCCGGTGTGCAGCCTGCGCGCCTTAGGCCTGAAGTAAAACGGACGAGGCTCAAAGCCAGGGACTTGCGGCACAACGCCTGAGCCTTCGACCACGAGGCCACTGAGGCGAGCCTTCCTGCGAGCTTGCAGTCAAAAACCCCAGGCCACATTGCCAGTCCTCGCAGGGTGTCCAACCCCGCTGCAAACTGCGTCTCACCAGAAACCTACCTGAGCAGTGACAAGAACCCTTGGCCTCGTGTCAACAGGTCCCAGATCGCCGTCCGCAAAAGCCAAAGCAACCATCGCAATTGGCATGACAGGCGTACGACGCTTCGCAATCGAGGCAAATGAGCTCAAAAAGAGCGTTCACGCCCCCACGCCTCAGAAATCGTCGAGTATTTCGAGACGAAACCGTCTGTTTAGATCGACCTCTGGGTGAATTTCCCCAAAAGCTGCATCCTCCCGGGTTAGCCCTGAAACAGGTCGATTCTGCACCGTTGAGAATCATCGTTATCAGTCACAACCAAGCGACCCAATCGACGGCCTCTTTGCAAAGCACTGCTCCCGATGCACGTCGTTGATTCACGCTCCAAGACCATGACGCACCTCTCGCAGATCCGATTCTCTGGCTTGCTATCGCGCGTTGCGAAAGCGCGACCATTTCTCGGCCTGATCGCGCTCGGTGTTGGATTGCTGTGTGGCAACCAAGCCAGTGCGCAGAGCTACACAAGCTTGCGGCTGAGCGAGCAGAACAACGAGCTCTACTACGCATTGAACAACATCGGTCAGCTCGCAGGGAGTCGTGTCGACAACTTCAACAACACCTACGCCCTCATCACCGGTCCCAACGGACAAGGCCCCAACACCCTCATCATGATGCAGGGCAGCGTTTTGGGCAGTGCCATCAACGCTCACGGTCAATTGGTGGGAATGGTTGATGTAGGCGGCACCGGCCTCGACTTGCAAGCCTTTGTCACCGGCCCCCAAGGGGAAAATCCTCAACTCCTCGGCGGCTTGGGCGGAGACATCACCTCTCCGCTCGGGATCAATCGCGCCGGCCTCGTCGTGGGCCGGGCGCGTGACAGCGACAACAAGTTTCAGGCGGTCCAGTGGCTGCCCAACAGCTCAAGCGCAGAACGACTGGCCACCTTGGGCGGCAGCACCAGCGCGGCTCAGGCCGTCAACGACCAATGGCTGATCGTCGGCACGTCTGGACGAAGCGATGGCAGCAACCACGCGGTGATCTGGGGTTTGAACGGGGCGGCCATTACCGACCTCGGCACCCTTGGCGGACGCAACAGCTCCGCTCTGGGCATCAACACCTGGGCACAAGTCGTCGGCGGCTCTCGAGTCGCCGATGGCAGCCTTCACGCCTACATCACCGCCCCTGGGGCGGTGGGCATGACAGACCTGGGTACGCTGGGTTGGGCCCACAGCCGCGCGTCCTACATCAACGATTCGGGCGTGGTGGCAGGCACACTCATGACGGGAACCGATGCGGCTTCGTATCTTGACAGCCATGTCTTCATCACCGGCCCCAACGGCCTGGGTATGGTGGATCTGAACAGCCTGGTCAGCGTGGGCGAAGGGCTGTACCTGAACGATGTCTGGGGCTTGAACGATGCCGGCCAACTGCTGGTCAGCGACCAGAATGGCCTGGGCTATCTGCTCACGCCCGTGCCCGAAGCCGCCAGTTCGGCCATGCTGCTGGCCGGCCTGCTGATGCTGGCCCTGCTGGCACGCCAGCGCCGCGGCTACAACCGGGCAAGGTCCCTCAAGTCGATGCAGGCTTGAGCGGCGCGGGCCACGCGAGCGGCGGCGTCTAGATGAGCTCGATCAAGGCACGCAAGGCCGGGCTGGTCTGAAGCCGGCCGGGGTAATAGAGCGCGAAGCCTGTGCCCGGCGGGCACCAGCCGGCCAGCAGTTCGATCAGCTGGGCGTTGTGCAGCAAGGGTGCAGCTGCCAGTTCGTAGACATAAGCCACACCGGCCCCGTCCAGCGCCGCTTGCAGGGCCACGGCCTGGTCGTCGACGGTCAGCGGGCCCGGCACGTCGAGATCGGTCGTCAGGTCCGCTCGCGCGCAAGCAGGGCCAGCGCAGCGACAGCCGCCCGCGTGTTCAAGAAAGCTCCAGCGAAACAAGCCGCCACTGGCGAAGCGCTGGCGCACGCAGGGCAGGGCGAGCAGGTCCTGCGGCTGCTGCGGTGCTGGGTGGCGTTGCAAGAACTCAGGTGAGGCCACCGCGATGAAACGCTGCGCACCCCCGAGTGGCACCGCCACCATATCGGCCGGCAAGCGTTCGGCAAATCGCACGCCGGCATCAAAGCCCTGCTCGACGATGTCGACCAGGCCATCCTGGGTGCAGAGCTCCACCTGCACCTGCGGGTGGGCTGCGACATAACGCGCCAACAAAGGGGTCATCAAGAGCCGCGCCGCGCTGCGCGGCACGCTGAGACGCAGGCTGCCGGACACCCGCCCGCTCAGCTGCACCACGCTGTCCAGGGCCCGCTCCAGGCTGCGCATGGCGGGCAAGGCGCCGGCCAGCAGGCGCTCGCCGGCCGCAGTCAGCGCCACGCTGCGGGTGCTGCGGTTGAGCAAGGCCACGCCCAGCTGGGCCTCCAAGCGACGCATGGCCTGGCTGACAGCAGAGGGCGAAAGACCCAGCTGCCGGGCCGCGCGGCGGTAGCTGCGCGCCTCGGCCACGGCGGCAAAGACACGCAGGGTTTGGAGTTCGGTTTCGCGAGGGAAGCTCTGCATCAATCGGGGCGAGTCCATGTGGTGCGGATCGGGATGGGCTGCAAGGCGCAGTTTGAAGCCAATAGCCCTGGCTATTGGCGAGAAGTGCAACACCGCAGGCCGCCCGAGACCGCGCTCTCAGGGGCCGGGCCGATGGATGAAGAGCTTCCCCAAACACCGCGCGATTGTGAAGCAGGGCTGCACAGCCCGTGCGGCCGGCGGCGGCTTGTGAAGGCCGGGGCCGGCCGCCACCATGCAGACCTCGATCCACCGCCCACCGGGAGTTCCACCGCATGAACAGCCATTCCACAACGCCCTTGCAGCGCCGCCTGGCCGGCCGCGACATCCCCGCCATCGGCCTCGGCCTGATGGGCATGAGCGAGTTTTACGGCGCCGTCGACGACGCCGAATCCCTGGCCACCCTGCATGCCGCGCGCGAGCTCGGGGTGCGCCACCTCGACACCGCCGACACCTACGGCTCCGGCCACAACGAGCGCCTGCTCGGCCGCTTCCTGGCCGAGCTGAGCCCGGCGCAGCGGGCGGAGTTGCTGGTAGCCAGCAAGTTCGGCATCAAGCGCCCACCGGGCACCTACGAGCGCCACATCGACAACTCCGCCGCCTACGCCCGCGCCGCCTGCGAGGCCTCGCTGCAGCGCCTGGGCCTCGAGCGCATCGAGCTGTTCTATGTGCACCGCCGCGACCCGGCCGTACCGATCGAAGAGCTGATGCTGACCCTGGCGGACCTGAAGGCCGAAGGCAAGATTGGCGCCGTGGGCCTGTCCGAGGTCAGCGAACAGACGCTGCGCCGCGCCCATGCGGTGCTGCCGGTGGCGGCGTTGCAGAACGAATACTCGCTCTGGGAACGCAGCGCCGAGCAGGCCATGCTGGCCGTGACCGCCGAGCTGGGCGTGGCCTTCGTCGCCTACAGCCCGCTGGGCCGGGCCTTGCTCAGCGCCCAGCTGCCGGCCACGCAAGACCTGGCCCCCGATGATTTCCGCCGTGCCCTGCCGCGCTTCAACGGCGAAGCCGGTGAGCACAACCGCCAGCTGGCCGAGCGCCTGGCCGCCCTGGCGGCCGACTGGGGCCACAGCGCCGCCCAGCTGGCCCTGGCCTGGGTGCTGCACCAGCAGCCGCACACTCTGGTCATTCCCGGCACGCGGCGGCAGAAGCACCTGCTCAGCAACTGGACCGCCGGCCAGATCCATCTGGACCCGGCCCAGGTTGACACGCTGAACCGCGTCTTCGCGCCGGGCAGCGTGGCCGGTTCACGCTACACGGAACTGGGCTGGGTGGGCATCGAGTCGGCGCGCGGCTGAACGGCGCGCCTCACTTCCTTCTTTCTATCTATCTTTCTTTCAAGCCAGGCTGCGCCCCAGCAGCTCGCCCGCCGCCGCGGCCCCGAGCGGCCGGCTGAGGTGATAACCCTGCAGTTGCGTGCAACCGAGCTCGCGGGCGGCCTGGGCCTGCTGCTCGTTTTCCACGCCCTCGGCCACCACCTCCAGGCGCAGCGAGCGGCCGAGCGCGCAAGTGGCCTTGACGATGGCGCTGGCCTGGGGCTCGGGCAGGGGGTCGATCATGCTGCGGTCCAGCTTCATGGTGCTGATGGGCAGCTGGCGCAGCATGGTCAGCGAGCTTTGGCCGGTGCCGAAGTCGTCCATGCTGCACAGCACGCCGGCCTTGCGCAGGCGCTGCAGCTGAGGCAGCACGCGGCCCAGGTGGCCGATGGCGGCGGTTTCGGTGATCTCGATCTCCAGGCTCTGGTGCGGCAGGCCCAGCTCGTCCAGACGAGCCAGCAGGCGGTCAGCAAAGCCGATGTCGTCGAACTGCAGGGGCGAGACATTGACGGCCACCGGCACCAGCAGGCCCCAGCGGTCCAGCCAGTCGCGCAGCTGCTGGGTGGCAGTGTCGATGATGAGCTGGCCCAGGGCGCTGATCTGGCCGGTGCGCTCGGCGGCGGGCACGAAATCGGCCGGGCTGACCCGGCCCAGGCCCGGGCGCTCCCAGCGCACCAGGGCCTCGAAGCCGCAGAGCTTGCGGCTGTCGGCGCGGAACTTGGGCTGATACTCGAGCAGGAACTCGCGCTCGACAATGGCCCGGCCCAGCGATTGTTCGGCCTCCAGCCGCGCCCGCGAACGCACATTCATGCGCGGCTCGAAGAACTCGCAGGCGCTGCCCGCGCGCTGCTTGGCGCGGTGCATGGCCGAATCGGCGGCGCGCAGCAGGCTGTCCACATCCTCGCCGTCCTCGGGGAAACGGGCCACGCCCATGGACAGATGCACGAACAAAGCCTCGCCGTCCACCTCGAAGGGCTGCTCCAGCAACAGCAGGATCTGGTCCAGCACCGGCTGCACCTCGCGGCGCTCGGCCACCTCCTCCAGCAGCACCAGGAACTGGTCCTCGCCCAGGCGCATCAGCATGGCCTGCACCGGCAGCTGGCGGCACAGGCGGCGCGCCACCGCGTGCAGCAGGGCGTCACCGACGGCATGGCCCAGGCTTTCGTTGATCAGCTGAAAGCGGTCGACATCGGCCGAGATCAGCGCGAAGGGCGCGCCGCCGGTGCGCGTCAGCTCGCGCAAGCGGGCGACGGCAAAGTTGCGGTTGGGCAGATCGGTCAGCTCGTCGTGCAGGGCCTGGCGGCGCAGGGCGTCGACGGCGCGCTGGCGCGAGCTGTCATCGACCATCACCAGCAGCTCGGCCGGCGCACCGTCCCACTCCAGATGGCTGGACAGACCGCGCACATGGATGAGCTGGCCCTCGCGGGTGAGGCGGGTGGCCTCCCATTCGATGCGGGCCTGCGGATCGGCCAGCACCCGGGCATGGCGCTCGCGGGCGCTGGCCTGCTGCTCCATGGGCACCAGCTCGGACAGCACCTCCACCGGCCGCTGCAGCAGCACCGCCGCCTCACCCGGCTGGTAGCCGAACATGCTCATGGCCGCCGGGTTGGCATAGACGGCGCGGTGGTCCTGCAGCACCACCAGGCCTTGCAGGGAATGCTGGGTCAGCTGAGTGAAGCGCTCGTTCTGGCGCCGCGTCTCGGCATGGGCGCGGGCCACCGACAGCAGGATCAGGCCCAGCGACAAGGTGGTCTGCACGAACAGGCCCAGGGTGTGGGTGATGGTCGAGCGGCCCAGCGGATGCAGCATGGGGCTGGTTCCATGAACCAGGCCCACGGCCACGAAGCAGAGCGCGACAAAGCGCTCGCCGGCATTGCCGCCCCGGCCCATCCACCAGGCGCAGGCCCAGGAACCGGTCACCAGATAGACCGTCGCCAGCAGCACGGCATAGCGATGGTCCACGCGCGCCAGCGAGGCCACGCTGACCATCATCAGCACAAAAGCCGGCAGCCAGAACTTGCGCGGCCAGCTGAGGCTGCGGTAGACCCGGGCCCCCGCCACCAGCAACATCAGCGAGCCCATGATGCTGCAGGAGGCGGCCAGGGCCTGGAGATCGTCCTGCCAGGTCAGCGATTGCTCGGGCGCCAGGGCGATGCCCAGGGTCAGGCCGGTGGACAGCAGAATCCAGCTGTAGCCCCAGAGCCGCACATGCACGAAACGCGGGTCTTGCCGCCACAGCAGCAGCAACGCGATGCCCAGCATCGCGTTCAACCCGGATCCGATCAGCATCAGCGAAGTCATGAGAGACAGGCATTCGACCCCCGGGCAAGACAGGGGCGGCTGTGGCGACACGAACCCCGATGCTAGCTTGCAGTGACAATAAGCGCTCAAGACCTTGCGAGGGCCTTTTGCCCTGGCTGCTCACCGACATCTCCGCACACACCATGACCCAGCGCGTCCTGACCGGCATCACCACCACCGGCACCCTGCACCTCGGCAACTACGTCGGCGCCATCCGCCCGGCCATCGCCGCCAGCCGCGAGGCTGGGGTGGAGAGCTTTTTCTTCATGGCGGATTACCACGCCCTGATCAAATGCGACGAGCCCGAGCGCATCAACCGCTCGCGCCTGGAGATCGCCGCCGTCTGGCTGGCCGCCGGCCTGGACACCTCGCGCGTCACGTTCTACCGCCAGAGCGACATCCCCGAGATCCCCGAGCTGACCTGGCTGCTCACCTGCATCACCTCCAAGGGTCAGATGAACCGCGCCCATGCCTACAAGGCCGCGGTGGACGCCAACGTGGCGGCCGGCGAAGACCCGGACGCCGGCATCACCATGGGCCTGTACAGCTACCCCATCCTGATGGCGGCCGACATCCTGATCTTCAACGCCCATCGCGTGCCGGTCGGTAAAGACCAGGTCCAGCACATCGAGATGGCGCGCGATGTGGCGCAGCGCTTCAACCACCAATTCGGCAAGGGCGAGGAGTTCTTCGTCCTGCCCGAAGCGAATGTCGAGGAAGACGTGGCCCTCTTGCCCGGCCTGGACGGCCGCAAGATGAGCAAGAGCTATGACAACAGCATCCCGCTGTTCGAAGGCGGCAGCAAAGGCCTGAAGGACGCGATTGCCCGCATCGTCACCGACAGCCGCCTGCCCGGCGAGCCCAAGGAACCCGAAGGCCAGGCCCTGGTGACGATTTACGACGCCTTCGCCACGCCGCAGCAGCGCGCCGATTTCCGCGCCGCCCTGCGCGCCGGCCTGGCCTGGGGCGAGGCCAAGCAGCAGCTGTTCGAGCTGATCGAATCCGAAATCGCCCCCATGCGCGCGCGCTACGAGGCCTTGATGGCCCACCCCGAACGCATCGAGGAGATCCTGCAGCAGGGCGCCGAGAAGGCCCGCGCCATCGCCGGCCCGCTGCTGGCGCGTGCCCGCGAGGCCGTGGGCCTGCGCCGCTTCAATGCCGTGGCCGCACCGGTGGTGGACACGGCCAAGGCCGCCAAGGCGGCCCTGCCGGTGTTCAAGCAATACCGCGAGGCCGACGGCCAGTTCTACTTCAAGCTGGTCAGTGCCGAGGGTCAGGTCTTGCTGCAAAGCGCCGCCTTTGCCGGCGGCCGCGATGCCGGCCAGTGGGTGGCCCGGCTCAAGCGCGAAGGTGCCACAGCCCTGGCCGAAGCCCCGGTGCAGCGCAGCGAAGGCGTGGACGAGGCAGCCGTCAACGCTGCCCTGCTGGCGCTGCAGGCGGCCGAAGCCGCCTGAAACTCGCCTGAAGCTCGTCCCAGACGCGACTGGAACGTGCGTGAAGGGCGCCTTGACGCCTTCTCACGAGCAGCCACGGCCCCGAGCAAGCGGCCGTGACTAGAGAGCTGCCCCTGAAGCGAGCAAATCCCTCGAAAACCCGCTAGGCTGCACGGGCGGCACTGCGTAGCCTGGGCATTCAAACATGCCGGCGGCTGCGCGTTCAGCCGCTCGAAAAACAGGAGACACCCGCCCATGCCTGCCATCCCCACCGACACCCTGGCCCTGCAACGCTTCTACCTGCTGGAGCGGACCCAAGCCGAGCGCATCTCACTGACCCAGCCCATGGGCCAGGGCCAGACGCAAGAGTTCACCTGGGCCCAGGTCGGCGATCAGGTGCGGCGCATGGCCGCCCACCTCAAGGCCCTGGGCCAGGATCAGGGCTGGGAGCCCGGCGCCAAGGTCGCCATCCTGTCCAAGAACTGCGCCTGGTGGCTGTTCAGCGACCTGGCCATCTGGATGGCCGGCTACGTCTCGGTGCCGCTCTACCCGACCCTGGCGCCCGACACCATCCGCCAGATCCTGGAACACAGCGAGGCCCGCGCCTGCTTCATCGGCAAGCTCGATGGCTGGGAAGGCATGAAGCCCGGCGTGCCGACCACTTTGCCCTGCATCAGCTACCCGCTCTCGCCGGACGATGCCAAGAAGTCCTACGAGGGCTGGGACGCCATCTGCGCCCGCACAGCGCCGCTGCAAGGCGAGCCGGTGCGCTCCGCCGAAGACCTGGCCACGCTGATCTACACCTCGGGCACCACCGGCGCGCCCAAGGGTGTGATGCACAACTTTGGCAACTTCGCCTGGGCTCTGAGCGCGGCGCTCAAGCGCATCCCCATGGGCCCGGAAGACCGCCTGCTCTCCTACCTGCCCCTGGCCCACGTGGTCGAGCGCGTGCTGATTGAACACGGCTGGCTGCGCACCGGTTTCCAGGTCTACTTTGCCGAGAGCCTGGACACCTTCACGCTGGACCTGCAACGTGCCCGCCCGACCATCTTCTTCTCGGTGCCGCGCCTGTGGGTGAAGTTCCAGCAAGGCATCCAGACCAAGATGCCGCAGAAGAAGCTGGATCTGCTGCTCAGCCTGCCCCTGATCGGTGGCCTGGTGCGACGCAAGATCCTCAAGGCCCTGGGCCTGGACCAGGCGCGCGTCTGCGCCGGCGGTGCAGCGCCCATGCCGGTGCCCCTGCTCGAGTGGTACCGCAAGCTCGGTCTGCACATCAATGAGGGCTATGGCATGACCGAAAATCTGGCCATCTCGCACATCACCGTGCCGGGCCAGAACCAGATCGGCACCGTCGGCCCGGGCTATGAAGGTGTGGAAGCTCGCCTGGACCCGCAGACGGGCGAGCTGCTGGTGCGCACCCCCGCCACCATGAGCGGCTACTACAAAGAGCCCGAGATGAGTCGCGCTGCCTTCACCGAAGACGGCTGGCTGCGCACCGGCGACAAGGGCCAGTTCGACGGCCGCGGCTGCCTGCGCATCACTGGCCGGGTCAAGGACTTGTTCAAGACCAGCAAGGGCAAGTACGTGGCCCCGGCACCGATCGAAGACCGCCTGGGCGCCCACCCGGCCGTGGAAGCCTGCGTCGTGACGGGCGCGAACATGGGCCAGCCGGTCGGCGTGGTCATGCTCTCGCAAAACGCCATCGAGCACAGCGCCAACGAGACCGACCGCGCGGCGCTGGTGCAGACCTTGAGCGCCCACCTGGCCGAAGTCAACAGCCACCTCGACCCGCATGAGCAGCTGGACTGCCTGGTCGCCGTCAAGACGCCCTGGACGGTGGACAACGGCTTCATCACCCCCACCTTCAAGGTCAAACGCAACCGCGTCGACGAGGTCTATGGGCCGCAGCTGGAGAGCTGGGTTGGCAAGAAGAAGAAGGTCGTCTTCGGCGACTGAGCGATGAGCCGCCCCAGCAGCGCGCCACCGCCGATCAACCTGGCCCTGCAGGGCGGCGGTTCGCATGGCGCCTTCACCTGGGGTGTGCTGGATGCGCTGCTGGAAGACGGCCGGCTGAGCTTCGAAGGCATCAGCGGCACCAGCGCCGGTGCCATGAATGCCGTGGCCCTGGCGCACGGCTTTGCGCAAGCGCGCTTGCGCGGTCACGGCGATGGCCGCGATGCCGCCCGCGAATCGCTGGCCGCCTTCTGGGACGGCGTGATCGCCATGGGCGCCCTGGGCGAAGCCCAGCGCGCGCCCTTCGGCTTCCTGTTCGGCCCTGTGGACGAAGACAGCTCACCCGCCGCCCCCTGGCTCAACGCCATGAGCGCGCTGTGGACCAGCACCGTCTCGCCCTACCAGGCCAACCCCTTTGACATCAACCCGCTGCGCAGCTTTGTGGCCAGCCGCATCGACTTCGAAGCCCTGGCCCGGCCTGGGATGGCCCCCAAGGTCTTTGTCGTCGCCACCCGGGTCAGCAACGGCAAGGCCGAGGTGTTCTCGGGCTCGCGGCTCAGCGTCGATGCGGTGATGGCCTCGGCCTGCCTACCCACCTTGTTCAAAGCCGTCGAGATTGACGGTCAGCACTACTGGGACGGCGGCTACTCGGGCAACCCGGCCATCCACCCGCTGATCTACCAATGCAGCGGCCGCGACATCGTGCTGGTGCAGATCAACCCGATCGAACGCGAAGCCCTGCCCACCAGCAGCGCCCAGATCCTGGACCGGCTCAACGAGATCAGCTTCAACGCCGCCTTGATCGCCGAGATGCGCGCCATCGACTTCGTCAAGCGCCTGCTGGCCGAGGGCAAGGTGGACCCGACGCACTACAAAGATGTGCTGATGCACCGCATCGACGGCGGCGAAGCGCTCGAAGCCTTCAGCGCCTCCAGCAAAAGCTCCACCCGCGCCAGCCTCATCCACCAGTTGCGCGACCTGGGCCGCAGCCACGCGCAAGACTGGCTGCGCCAGCATTTCAAAGACCTGGGCCACCGCAGCAGCGTCGACATCAAGCGCGACTACCTCGACGATCTGCGCCTGCCGATCCGGGGCGGCTGAGCGGCGGGTTTCAGCACTTTGCGGACCTCTGTTGGGTTGTCGTTCTCGCTGCGGTGTCTCGGCCCGCCGCCGGGCTCATGGTTCGCGGGTCGGCTCTGCGAGCCGACTCCCCTCGGTGCTCGCTGCGCGGCTCAGCGGCGCCAAACTCCCTCCGTTCGCTGCGCTCACTGTGGTCAAACAGTGGCGCCGAGTCAGTTCTTGAAGCGCGCGATTACGCGCGCCTGAGCCGCTCCGCTGCGCCCTCGGCCGCGCACAAATCGCCCAACGGCGGGCCGAGCCACCTTCGGAGGTGGCGTGTTCCACCGTTGATAAGGCACATCGCCCGCGATGCAAGCGCCCTGCAGCCCGTGCCGCTGCCGGGCGATTTGTGAAGGGCCGAGCAGCACAGTGCCTCGGGGCGCGCACGTACTCGTGCGCTTCAAGCTCTGACTTGGCGCTTCTGTCTGAACGAAGCGAACGCAGGGAGCGGAGTGAGTTATGCGCCAGCCCCGAGGTGAGAGCAGCGCAGGGAAGTCGGCCCGGCAGGGCCGACCCCGGAACCATGAGCCCGGTGGCGGCGCGGGCTGCAGGGCCTTACGAGCAATACCCAGAAGGCTGCTCTGTGCCGCTCGCAGCCCTCAGCCGTTCAGCGTGGAGCTGGCCCCTTGTCTCTTGTGAGAGCTTGCGAGGGGCCAGCACCTCAGCCCAACGTTTCCAGAGCGATTTGCAGCGCCTGTTCAGGCGGCACCGGCAGGTCGGGCTGGACGCCGTGCCCGTCCAGGCGCTGACCGCTGGGTGTCAGGTAGTCGGCCACCGGAAGACGCAAGCGATAGCCGCCCGCGAGCGGCAGCGCTTCGCTCGACAGCATGGCGCCAGCCGTGCGCTGGCCAATCAAGCGGGCACCCAAGGCCTGCCGCAAGAGCCAGGCCACCGGCTCCGAGGTGCTGGCTGTGTGCCCGTCGATCAGGACCAGCAGTCGCCCGCGGAAGCCGCCTGCAGGGCTGGCCGGAATGCGCAGGCGTGCCACGCCTGTCGTTTGCAGGGCCTGGCTCAAGGCTGTGAGATCGAGCGTGGCGAGCGCGGGCATCTGCGCCAGCGCAGCCGCATCGGGCTCGTCCCGGCCCTGGCCATACCAGCGGCGTGAGAGGAAGACCCCGGCGTCCACCGGAGCCGGGGCCAGCAGGCCCAGCAAGCTGGCGGCCGCTGGCAAGGCACCCCCGGCGTTGCCGCGCAGATCGATGATCAAGGCTTCAGGCCGGGCGGCGGCCAGCGCTTGCGCGGCCGGCAGCATCTGTGCCGCATCGAGTGCGAAGCTGGGGATGCTGAGCAAGGCCACGCCGGGCCGCGGCCAGCTGAGCCGTGGCAAGGGCGCGGGGGAGGCTGGGGCGCTCGCTGCTGGAGTTTCGGGCTGCGGCGCCAGCAGGGCGTAGTGGCTGAAGCCCAGCTTCGCTGCGTGCTGGCTGCGGTTGAAGTGCAAGGCGACGCCGGCGGCGTCCAAGCCTTCGGGTGCGGCCAGCAAGGCCTTGCGAAAGGCCGTAAAAGCGGAGCTTTGGCTCCAGGCGGGCAGGGGTAGCAGGCGATCGCTCAAGGCCAGGGCTTGGGCGTAAACGCTTTGCGCGCTGGGCTCCGGGGCCGCCGCCTGGGCCAAGGGGCTCAGGCCGAACGACAGCGCGAAGACGGCGAGCACGCGCTTGGCCAGGTGGCGAGTGACAGTGAAAAACGAGCGAATCAAAACGGGTCTCCTTGGAAGTGGCGCCGGCAACAGCGCGCAGCGCCCGGCGCGACAGGCGCCAGGGCTGTGCAGCCTAGAGGCAGCGTTTCGCCAGGAGTGGAAGGCGACGACCGTCTGTGATCAAGCCGAAGCGGCTGTGACGAAAACGCGTGGCCAGGGGCGAATTTGCGGGCGTCAGGGACGAATCTGCGTGGCATCGAGGCCGGCGCTTGGCTGCTCAGGCGGCAATTCAAAGTCGGCGGACACGGGGATCAGCGCGTCCAGGCCGCGCAGGCGGAGCTGACGCTGGCGACCCGTTTGGACCCAGGCTTGGACCCGCTCCGGTGCCACCAGCCAGGAGCGATGCACACGCCAGCAGGCCGTCTCGCCAGCAGCCAAGCTGGCCGCCAGTTCGCCCAAGGGCATGCGCAGCAAATGGGCTTGGATGCCGCTGCCGTCCTCGGCTTCGAGCTGCAAACGGACATAGTTCTGCTGGGCTTGGGCGCAGACCAATTGTTCGCGGCGAAAGCACAGCTGTTCGTCGCGATTGCGGCCCTGCACCACGATCTGGGGTGAGGCGCCGGCGGCCGGGGCTGTCGTGCTGGCCTTGCTTTCGGCGGCGGACGCTGCGAGCTGCACAGCCAGGACGTCGGCCCGTCCTTGCCAGAGCAGGAGCGGCAAGAGCATCAGCAGGAAGGGCAGGGCGAAGACGAGGCTGAACATGAAAAAGTCGACCCAGGATGGAGTCCTCGGCGACACCAGCCAGCAGCTGTGGGCATAGCTCAGGCCCGCGCTGCAGGCGGCCCAGATCGCCAGGGCCTGCAGTTCATCCTGCAAGCGCCACAGGGGCTGGCGCGCCCGCCGTCGCAGCGCCCAGGCACGCATGGGAAGCACCGCGAGCAGCAGGCAAACGCCGTAGCCCAGCAGACGCAGCGCCCACCAGGGCGCCCGGTAGCGCTCGCCGCCAAAGGGCTGCAGCCAGAACAGCAGGAGCAGCACCAGTCCAGTCGCCAGGCCGAATCGCCGCAGGGCGGCCCAAGGGTTGGTTTCAAAATGCCAGCGTTGTTGCAGCCAAGCGGGAACGGTGGACAAGGCGAACATGGGCAGCGGAGGGCTGAGGGGGGGGGCTGAGGGGTACGGGGAGGCGGCGAATTCTAGGTGGGCAGGCGCCGCTTCTGAGCCGAGGCAGGATGCGGGTTTGCCCCTCGGCTAGGGCAGAGAGGCGCGTGCGAATATCAAGCCATCGCTCACCGCAGCGAACCGCCACGCTCTTCGCAGTCAAGCGCTTCGCCGAAACTTCATGCCCATCTCATTGCCTGTTCCCCTACGCGCTGTAGCGCTTGGCCTGCTTGTCGGCTGCGGCGTGGCTGAGACTGTGGCCGCCCCCATCAAGGTGGCTGGCACTCTGCGTTTTTGCGCCCAGGGCAGCCCCAAGAGCTTCGATCCGGCGAACAGCGACTCGGGCATCGACCATGCGGCCACGTATCCGATTTTTGATGGCCTGATCGACAATGAGCCGGGTACGGATCGACTGATCCCGGGGCTGGCCGAGAGTTGGACCGTGGCTGCCGATGGGCGCAGCATCCGCTTCAAGCTGCGCCACGGCGTCAAGTTCCACAGCACGGCCTATTTCAAGCCCACGAGGGACTTCAATGCCGACGATGTGATCTTCACCTTCGCGCGATTGCTGGACCCGCAGCACCCGTTTTCCAAGGCCCACCCCATTGTTTCGCCGTATGTGATCTCGGCGGGCTGGAAGCAGCTGATCGCGGGCGTGGATCACATCGCCGATGACGAGGTGCAGATCCGCTTCCACAGTGTCGATGCCACGTTTTTGAACCTGCTGACCTATGCCTTCGCCGGCATCCAGTCGGCCGAGTACGGGGCGCAGCTGCTCAAGGCCGGCAAGGCGGCGCAGATCAACAGCCTGCCGGTCGGCACCGGGCCTTTTGTCTACAAGAGCTACCAGGCCGACAGCATCTTGCGCTACACCCGCCACCCGGATTTTTTCCGCAGTGACCGGCCGGTGATGGAGCAGCTGGTCTTTGCCATCACCACCGACCGCAATGTGCGCACCCAGCGCCTGCGTCGCAATGAGTGCGACATCGCCGCGCTGACCAACCAGGCCGATCTGATCGAGCTGGAGCGCGACCCGGCCATCCAAATCCACAGTGTGCCGGGCCTGAACATCGGCTTCCTGGCCTACAACACCAAGAAGCCGCCGCTGGACAAGCTGGCCGTGCGCCAGGCTCTGGACATGGCCATCGACAAGAGCACCCTGGTCAAGACGGTGTTTGGCGGCGCGGGCGAGCCGGCCAACTCGCTGGTCGCGCCGCCCAGCTGGGCCTTTGATGCCAGCATCAAGACCGTGCCGCATTCACCCGAGAAGGCGCGCGAGCTGCTCAAGAGCGCCGGCGTCAAAGACCTGAGCCTGACGCTCTGGGCCATGCCGGTGCAACGCTTCTACAACCCCAATGCCCAGCTGATGGCTCAGATGATCCAGGCCGATTGGGCCAAGATCGGCGTCACCGCCAAGATCGTCAGCTATGAATGGGGCGAGTACCTCAAACGCGTGGACCAGGGCGACCATGACACCGCCTTGATCGGCTGGAACGGCGAGGACGACCCCGCCTCGACTCTGGGCCAGCTGGCCTGCGGCGCAGCCAGTGGCAGCTTCTGGTGCGACAAGAGCTACGACGCCACGCTCGCCAAGGCCCGCCAGACCCTGGACACCGCCGAGCGTAAGAAGCTGTACAGCCAGGCGCAGCGCCTGGCCCTGACCCAGCTGCCCTGGACGCCGATTGCGCATGGCAAGGTGGCGGTGGCGGTGCGCAAGTCGATTCAGGGCTTCAAGCTGGCGCCGAGCGGGCAGTACCGTTTTGATGGTGTGACGCTCAAGCCCTGATGGGCAGACTGACTGACAGATCCATCGAATGATCAAACGACTGATCAGGCGAGCGAGCGGGCCCCGGCGCACGCCTAAAATGCCAGGCACAGCAACGAGGGACCGTCAGCAATGAGCATCAAGAGCGACAAGTGGATCCGCCGCATGGCCGAACAGCACGGCATGATCGAGCCCTTTGAGCCCGGCCAGATCCGCGCCAACGCCGCCGGCGAGAAAATCGTCAGCTACGGCACCTCCAGCTATGGCTACGACATCCGCTGCGCGCCTGAGTTCAAGGTCTTCACCAACGTCTACAGTTCCGTCGTCGACCCCAAGAACTTTGACGACAAGAGCTTTGTCGACATGGAAGGCGACCACTGCATCATCCCGCCCAACAGTTTCGCGCTGGCGCGCACGGTCGAGTACTTCCGCATCCCGCGCAATGTGCTGACCATCTGCCTGGGCAAGAGCACGTACGCGCGCTGCGGCATCATCGTCAACGTCACGCCCTTCGAGCCCGAATGGGAAGGCTATGTGACGCTGGAGTTCTCCAACACCACACCGCTGCCGGCCAAGATCTACGCCGGCGAGGGCTGCGCCCAGGTCTTGTTCTTCGAGAGCGACGAGGTCTGCGAGACCAGCTACAAGGACCGCGGCGGCAAGTATCAGGGCCAGCGCGGCGTCACCCTGCCCAAGACCTAAGCCCCGGCTCGGGCTCGGGCCAACTTGAGCGAAAACAGCCGGTGAATCACCGGCTGTTTCGCATTTAAGTTTCGGTCGTGGCCGGCATCATGGCGCCATCCCGGTCCTGTGCAGGCCGGAACCGCGAGGCCCCCCATGATCATCCCGCTGCATCTTCTGCCCGACCTGAACACCGGCGCACCGATCCCGCTGGACTTCACGTTGAATGCCGACAGCCCGAGCAGCCTGCGCATGGACATGCGCGCCGCGCCTGAGCTGGACCTGCCGATTGCCGGCCCGGTGGCCTTGTCCGATCTGCATTGCTTTCAGGCCTTGATGGCCGATGAGGGCGAACAGCTGCAACCCACCCGCATGCTCTACGACCGGCTCTATGCCTTCGAGTGCTTGGCGCGGGCCCATGCCTGCTCCAACCCAGGACTGCGTGCCCTGGCCTTGCGCCTGTTCAGCGATTACCAGCGTGCGGGCGAGTGGATTGGCCTGATGCACTGAGCCAGCGTCGCGCCGTCGCTCCAGATCGACGGCCAACAAGCCCTCGCATGCGAGGGCTTTTGCTTTTTTAGGCCCATGCCATCAGGGTAAATCAGGGGCCGAAAACTGCGGCTTGAGGGCCGCAAATGCGGCTGTGTCTTTCGTCATGGTCTGTGCGGCTGTGTATCGTCATGGATTCGTCTCAACCTGCGTCGACCCCCATGAAACGTCTGATCCCTGCCGGCTTGTTGCTGGCCATCACCGCCGCCCACGCTGCTGAAGGCATGTGGATGCCGCAGCAGCTGCCGCAGATCGCCAAGCAGCTCAAGTCCGCCGGGCTCAAGCTGGACCCCAGCCGTCTCAACCAACTGACCGAGTTCCCCATGGGCGCCGTGGTCAGCCTGGGCGGCTGCACCGCGTCCTTCGTGTCGCCGCAAGGCCTGGTGGTCACCAACCACCACTGCGCCTACGGCAGCATCCAGTACAACTCGACCCCGCAGCGCGACCTGCTGAAGAACGGTTTCCTGGCCGCGGACTTCAAGGATGAGCTGCCCGCCGCGCCGGGCAGCCGCATCTTCGTGACCGAAGAGGTCAAGGACGTCACCGCCCAGGTGCTGGACGCCAAGACCGCGGCACTCTCGGGCAAGGCCCGCGTCGACGCCATCGAAGCCAAGGAAAAAGCCCTGGTGGCCGCCTGCGAGCAGGACAAGGCCTACCGCTGCCGCGTGGCCGGCTTCTACGGTGGCCTGCAGTACCAGCTGATCAAGCAGATGCAGATCCGCGACGTGCGCCTGGTTCATGCGCCGGCCGATATGGTGGGCCGTTTCGGCGGCGACACCGACAACTGGATCTGGCCGCGCCACACCGGTGACTACAGCTTCTACCGTGCCTACGTCGGCCCGGACGGCAAGCCGGCTGATTTCAGCCCCGACAACAAGCCCTACCAGCCCAAGCACCACCTGAAGCTGGCCACCACGCCGCTGAACGAAGGCGACTTTGTCATGGTCACCGGCTACCCGGGCCGTACCCAGCGCCACCGCCTGCCGCAGGAGGTGGATTTCGCCTTCAGCTTCGCCCAGCCCACCGGCATCCAGAACATGCTGACCCAGCTGGACCTGATCAAGCAGGAAACCGCCGGCCGCCGCGAGGCCGAGATCGCCCTGGCTGGCTCCGTGCAGGGCCTGGGTAACGCCTCCAAGAACATGCAGGGCCAGATGGCCAGCTATGCCGGCAGCGACATCCTGGCCCGCAAGCGCAAGGCTTTTGAGGACCTCAAGACCTGGGTGAACAGCGACGCCGCTCGCCGCGCCAAGTACGGCGCCGACCTGGCCGCGGTGGAAAGCCTGCTGGCCGAGCGTCAGTCCCTGGCCCGCACCGAGTCGAGCCTGCGCGCCTACTCGCCGCGCCTGCTGGGCACCGCCCGCGGCCTCTACCAAAACGCTCAGCAGCGCCTGCTGCCCGATGCCCAGCGCAAGCCGGGCTACCAGGAGCGCGACGCCCTGCGCCTGCGCCAAGGCCTGGAGTCGCAAGACCGCCGCTACGATGCGCAGACCGACATCCGCCTCGCCTCGCACTTCTACGCCAAGTACCTGGCCCAGCCGGCCGAGCAGCTGAACCAGCCCCTGCTGAAGGCCCTGGGCCTGAAGGCCGGCATGGATGAAGCGGCCGTCAAGGCCCGCCTGCAGGAACTGCAGGCCGCCACCCAGCTGACCGACAAGGCCAGCCGCCTGGCTTGGCTGGACCGCAGCGTGGCCGATTTCGCCGCCAGCAAGGACGCCTACATCGCCGCTGCCGTCGCCTTGTACGAGGAAGACGAGCGCATCGAGAAGCGCGACAAGGAACTGGAAGGCCGCATCGACCAGGCCTATGCCAACACCATGGCTGCCCTGATGGCCTTCAAGGCCAGCAAGGGCGAGGCCCTGTACCCCGATGCCAACGGCACCCTGCGCGTGAGCTACGGCCATGTCCAAGGCCGCAAGCCGGGCACCGATGGCAACGACTGGCTGGCCTTCACCACCCTGCGCGGCATCACGGCCAAGCACACCGGCACGGGCGACTTTGACGCCCCCGAGGTGCAGCGCAAGGCCATCGAAGCGCGTCAGTTCGACAAGTACGCGGTCAAGTCCCTGGACTCCGTGCCGGTCAACTTCCTGGCCACGCTGGACACCACCGGCGGCAACTCCGGCTCGCCGGTGCTGAACAGCCGTGCCGAACTGGTGGGCCTGCTGTTTGACGGCACGCTGGACGCCGTCATCTCCAACTGGGACTTCAACACCAAGATGACCCGCAGCATCTGCATGGATGCCCGCTACATGCTGTGGCAGATGAAGGTGGTGGACAAGGCCGACCGCCTGCTCAAGGAAATGAACGCGCTCTGATCGCAGCTCGGTTTTCAGACCGACCGCAGCAAGGCCCTCCACTGGAGGGCCTTTTTTTTGCTTCCCCGGCGCTGCTGGATCAGGGTTTGTCTGTGTGTCTCTTCACACACGGCAGGGCGGGCGAATGCGGTTATGGTGCGGATTCCAAAAATTGGGCGGAGACCTTTGCATGAAACTCAAGACCTGGCCCCTGCGGGCCGCCACCCCTGCGCTGGCCGTGCTGGCCCTGACCTTCACCGGCTCCTTGGCCCATGCCGAGGAAGGCATGTGGATGCCGCAGCAGCTGCCGCAGATCAGCAAGGCGCTCAAGCAAGCCGGCCTCAAGCTCGATCCCGCCAAGCTCAGCCAGCTGACCGAGTTCCCCATGGGCGCGGTGATCAGCCTGGGCGGTTGCACCGCGTCTTTTGTGTCGCCGCAAGGCCTGGTGGTCACCAACCACCACTGCGCCTACGGCAGCATCCAGTACAACTCCACGCCCGAGCGTGATCTGCTCAAGAAGGGCTTTCTGGCCGCCACGCTCAAGGATGAGCTGCCCGCGGCGCCGGGCAGCCGCGTGCTGGTGACCGTCGATGTGCGCGATGTCAGCGCCCAGGTCATGGACGCGGCCACTTCGGCCCTGCAGGGCAAGGCGCGCGCCGACGCCATCGAGGCCAAGGAAAAAGGCCTGGTGGCCGAGTGCGAGAAAGATGCCGGCCATCGCTGCCGCGTCGCGCGCTTCTACGGCAGCCTGGTGTTCCAGCTGATCAAGCAGATGGAAATCCGCGATGTGCGCCTGGTCCATGCACCGGCTCAGGGCGTGGGCCTGTTCGGCGGCGATGCCGACAACTGGATGTGGCCGCGCCACACCGGCGACTACAGCTTCTACCGCGCCTACGTCGGCCCGGACGGCAAGCCGGCCGACTTCAGCGTCGACAACAAGCCCTACCAGCCCAAACACCATCTGAAGCTGGCCAGCAGCCCGCTGAAGGAAGGCGATTTCGTCATGGTGACGGGTTATCCAGGCGGCACCGATCGCCACCGCCTGCCCACCGAAGTGGCCTTCAACTTTGATTGGGAGTCGCCCGAGCTGGTCAAGGCCTTCGGCAAGCAGCTGGAGCTGATCAAGCAGGAAACCGCCGGCCGCCGTGAGGCCGAGATCAAGTTGGCCGACACCGTGGCCGGCATCGGCAACTACTACAAGAACCTGCAAGGCCAGCTGCAGAGCTGGCAGGGCAGCGACATCCTGGCCCGCAAGCAGGCGGACTTTGACGCCCTCAAGGCCTGGGTCAACGGCGATGCCTCACGCCGCGCCCAATATGGCGCCGGCCTGGCCGAGGTGGAGCGCCTGCTGGCCGAGCGCCATGCCCAGGGCAAGCGCGAGTTCCTGATGGACTTTGGTGCCAGCACCTTGCTGGGCACGGCCCGCACGCTCTACCTGCAGGCGCAGGAGAACCTCAAGCCCGACGCCGAGCGCAAGGCCGGCTTCCAGCAGCGTGACCAGCTGCGCCGCAAGCAAGGCTTGGAGGCCATGGAGCGCCGCTACGACCCGCAGGTGGACAAACGCGTGGCCGCCTACTTCCTGAGCCGGTACTTGGCCCAACCGGCGGATCAGCTCAACCCGGTGCTGCTGCAGGCCCTGGGCCTGAAGCAGGGCCTGGATGAGGCCGCCGTGCGTGCGCGCCTCGATGCGCTCTACGCCGGCAGCCAGCTGGCGGACAAGACCGAGCGCCTGGCCTGGCTGGGCCGGGATGTCGAGGCCTTCAAGTCCAGCAAAGACCTCTTGATTGCCGCCGCCGTGGCGCTCTACGACAACGACCGTGCCCGTGAGGCGCGTGACAAGGAGCTGGGGGGCAAGATCCAGCGCGCCTACGCCGAGACCATGAAGGCCTTGATCGCCTTCAAGGCCAGCCAGGGTCAGGCCGTCTACCCCGATGCCAATGGCACGTTGCGCGTGAGCTTTGGCAAGGTGGCGGGCCGCGAGCAGGGCGCCGACGGCACCGCCTGGACCGCCTTCACCACCCTGCGCGGCATTGTGGCCAAGCACAAGGGCGAGGGCGAGTTCGATGCACCGGCCGAGCAGCTGGCCGCCATCCAGGCGCGCCAATTCGACAAGTACGGCGTCAAGGCGCTGGACTCCGTGCCCGTCAATTTCCTGGCCACGCTGGACACCACCGGGGGCAACTCCGGCTCGCCGGTGCTGAACCAGAAGGCCGAGCTGGTGGGCCTGCTTTTCGATGGCACGCTGGACGCCGTGATCTCCGACTGGGACTTCAATGCCAAGACCACGCGCAGCATCTGCCTCGATGCCCGCTACATGCTCTGGCAGATGAAGGTGGTGGACAAGGCCGAACGCCTCCTCAAGGAAATGAATGCCCTCTGAAACGGAGGGCGTGATCTAGCCGCTGAAGGTTTATGCTAGGTCTCACAAGGTCGGCCCATGGCGCCGGCCTCAGGGAGACAAGGCCATGAACTTTGCACGACGCCGGCTGGGCCCGGCTGCAGCGCGGCTGCTCACGCTGGCGTGGCTGGCGCCGAGCTGGGTAGGGATGGTGGCGCGCGCCTCGCGGGCGCCGCTCCCCGCGCCCGCTCAGGCCTTGGTGATCGATTTCGACGCCGGCAGTGCACCCACCATGTACGCCGGACAGGGCAATGAAGCCGCCGGTGTCTACCCGGCCTTGGTGCGCGCCGCTTTTGCCAGCATCGGCCAGCCGGTGCTGCTGCGCGCGCGGCCCTTCAAACGCATGTTGTCCGAGCTCAGCAGCGGCGAGGCCGCGGCCGGCGCCGTGGTGCGCACACCCGAGCGCCTGGCTGTTGCGGACTACAGCGCCGACTATTTCGAAGAGAAGGTGCAGGTCTTTCAGCGCGCCGATGCCAGCTGGGGCTTTGAGCATCTGCCGAACCTGCGAGGCCGGCGCGTCGGTGTGATCCGGGGCTGGTCCTACGGTGCGGCCTTCGATCAGGCGCGGGCGCGTCAGGAGTTTTTGGTCGAGGAGGTCGAGAACGACCCGCAGAATTTCAGCAAGCTCGCCAACGGCCGCCTTGACTGCGTGCTGGCCACCGAGATGGCCGGCCGTGTCTACCTCGACCGGCCCGAGTTCGCTGTGCTGCGTGCCCGGGCCAAGCCTTTGGTCGTGATCGGCATCGCCCTGGCGGTGGCCAAGAGTCAGGGTCAGACCGCCTTGCTGCGCCGCTTTGACGCGGCCATGGCCGCCTTGCACAAGAGTCGCGCCGTCGAGCCCCTGATCGAAGCCGAGATCCAGCGCGCCCGGAAGACCATGCCCTGAGTGCCGCCGCTCAGATCGGGTAGCTGCCGGGCAGGAGGATGCGGCGGTCCACGCCCTCCAGCCGGGTGTGGCCGGTGAAGGCCATGGTCAGGTCCAGTTCCTTGTGGATGATCTCCAGCGCCTTCGTCACCCCGGCCTCGCCCATGGCGCCCAGGCCGTAGAGGAAGGCGCGGCCGATGTAGGTACCCCGCGCACCCAGGGCCCAGGCCTTGAGCACGTCCTGGCCCGAGCGGATGCCACCGTCCATATGCACCTCGATCTCGCGGCCCACGGCCTCGACGATGCGGGGCAGGGCATGGATGCTGGACTCGGCGCCGTCGAGCTGGCGGCCGCCATGGTTGCTGACGATCAGGGCATCGGCACCGGAGTTCACCGCCAGGCGTGCGTCCTCGACATCCTGGATGCCCTTGAGGATCAGCTTGCCGCCCCAGCGCTTCTTGATCCACTCGACATCGCCCCAGTTCAGGCCCGGGTCGAACTGCTTGGCCGTCCACTCGGACAGCGAGCCCATGTTCTCCACGCCCTTGACATGGCCGACGATATTGCCGAACTGACGCCGCGGCGTGCCCAGCATGCCTAAGCACCAGCGTGGCTTGGTCATCAGGTTGATCAGATTGGCGAGTGTCGGCTTGGGCGGCGCCGACAGGCCGTTCTTGATGTCCTTGTGGCGCTGGCCGAGGATCTGCAGATCGAGCGTCAGCACCAGGGCGCCGCAACGGGCGGCCTTGGCGCGGTCGATCAGTCGCTCGATGAAGTCGCGGTCGCGCATCACATAAAGCTGGAACCAGAACGGTGCTTTCGTGTGGGCGGCAATGTCCTCGATCGAGCAGATGCTCATGGTGGACAAGGTGAAGGGCACGCCAAATTTCTCCGCCGCGCGGGCCGCCAGGATTTCGCCGTCGGCATGCTGCATGCCGGTCAGGCCGGTCGGCGCGATCGCCACCGGCATCTTCACATCGACGCCCACCATGCGCGCCACCGTGCTGCGGTTCTCCATATTCACCGCCACACGCTGGCGCAGCTTGATGGCCTGAAAATCCGCTGAATTGGCGCGGTAGGTGCCTTCGGTCCAGCTGCCGGAGTCGGCATAGTCGTAGAACATGCGCGGCACACGTTTTTGGGCCAGCTGGCGCAGGTCTTCGATGCAGGTGATGACGGGCATGGCGAGAGGCAGGCGAGGGTGGCGATGGCCTCATCCTAGCGCCTGTTGGCAGCGCTCCGCGGGCCGGCGCCGTGCTGGCAATGGCCTACACTGCCGCGCCATGGACAGCCCACCCTCATCTGACGCGCCCGCGGCCGCTGCAGGCACGCAGCCTCTGTGGCTGCGTGTGATCTGGCTGCTGGGCGGCGTGCTGAGCCTGGCGCTGGGCATCGTCGGCATTTTTCTGCCCCTGCTGCCAACCACGCCCTTTGTGTTGCTGGCCGCTTTTTGTTTTGCGCGCGGCAGCAGCCGCTGTGAACGCTGGTTGTTGCAGCACCGCACCTTCGGCCCCATGGTGCGCGATTGGCGTGCCAACCGTGCCGTGCCGCTGCGCGCCAAGCAGCTGGCCAGCGTGATGATGACCCTGGGCTCGACGATCGCCGCCTTCAAGCTGCCCCTGGTCTGGGCCTGGTTGCCGGCCGCCTGCTGCGCCTGCGTGGCCGCCTGGCTCTGGAGCCTGCCGACGCGCGCGCCCTCGGACTGAAGCGCTGCCTGCTTGGCTTCAGCCGCCCGACCGTCCCCGTGGCAAGCGCAGGCGCACGCACAGGCCGCGCTCCACCGGCGGCAGCTCCACCTCGCCCTCCAGCCGTTCCATCAGCGAGGCCACGATGTAGAGGCCCAGGCCCGAGCCGCCCTTGCCGCGCTTGGTGGTGAAGAAGGGCTCGAACATGCGGGCGCGTACATCGGCGCTGGCGCCGCAGCCGTCATCGGCCACATCGATCAGCACATGGCGGCCCTCGAGGCGGGCGCTGATGCGGATCTGGCCGCCGCGGCCATCGGGAAAGGCATGGTTGATGCTGTTCATCACCAGGTTGGAGACCACCTGGGTCAGCAGGCCGGCGGCCAGATGAAGCTCAATGGCGGCATCGACGTCGAGGCTGACGCTGACCACCGCCTTGCGCAGGGCCGGGCCCAGCACCGAGATCACGCTGCGCAGATAGTCCAGCAGCACGAAATCGCTGACCGCCTCGGAGGCCTGGTCCACGGTGACTTTCTTGAAGTTGCCGATCAGGGCTGCGGCGCGCTGCAGATTGCGCTCGACCAGATCGCTGCCGCTGATCAGCCGCGCGGAGAGCTCGGTCAGCTCGGCCCGGCTGACCTTTTCGCCGCGCAGCACCGCGGCCAGCTTGATCGCGTTCTCCGACACGCTGGAGGCGGCCGTCACCGCCACGCCGATGGGTGTGTTGACCTCATGCGCCACGCCGGCCACCAGGCGGCCCAGGGCGTCGGCTTTCTCTTGCTCCATCAGCCACTGCGCATGCTGGGCGCAGGCCAGGTCATGGCCGACCAGCAGGCGCTCGAACAGCCGGCCCAGGTGGCTGGCCTGCAGCAGGTCCTGGCGGCTCCAGCTGCGCGGTTGATCATGCTGTTCCAGCCAGAGCAGGGCCACCAGCCGGTTCTGCACAAACAGCGGGATCTCGATGCGCGAACGTGCGCTGCCCAGGCTGGATGAGCCTGCGCCCTGGGTCTGGGTCTGGGCCTGGCGGTTCAGCAAGGCCAGCTCCTGGCCGCAGGGGTGCAGGCGCAGGTCGTGCACGGCCAGCGCCTCCTTGCGCTCATTCAGCAATTGCAGGTACTGCGCCTGGGCCGGCGCGCGCAGCACGAGGGGCGGCAAGAGGGGCGGCGCCGCGGCGCTGGCCGCGTCACCGCGCGGCTGGTCGTGCAGGCGCAGCACGCCGGCGCTCTCGCTGGCCCACCAGAAATGCACCGCATCGAGCTGCATGATTTGCTGCGCCGCCTCGCGCATTTCGCGGGCGGCGAACACGACGTCGGCCTCGCTCTCGATGCGCCAATGCCGGTTGGACAGCTCCAGCAGCATCTCCTCGGGCGGTTTGCGGCTGAGGTCGTATTGGGCCAGGCGCAGCAGGCGCTCTGGCAGGCTCAGCCGTTCGATCTCGTCGCGCAGGCTTTGGTGTTGCCACAGGTGCTGCAGGGCACTGGCCGTGTCGCCCTGCTGCTGCAGCAGGCGGGCCAGCTGGGCATGGGCCTGGCTCTCGCCGGCCCGGGCATGGATCTGCTGGGCCAGGCTCAAGGCCTCGCGGCAGCTGCGGATCGCCTCGGTTGGGTCGCCGCGGGCGATGGCGATGTCGGTCCAGGTCTGGCAGGCCATGCCTTCCAGCCAGCGGTGGCCCAGGCGCCGGGCCCAGCCCAGGGCCTGCTGGCATTCGCTGGCCGCTTGTTCGGGCTGTTGCAGGCTCAGCGCCGTGCGTGCCAGCTGCCAGTGCGCCTCGCCAATGAAGTCGGCATGGGGCCCTCGCAGGGCCTGGGCCAGGCCGTGGCGGAACTGCTGTTCGGCTTCCGTCAGCTGGGCATTCTCGAAATGGCCCACGCCCATGTTCAGGGCCAGCTTGGCGGCCAGATAGCTGTGGTCGATGCGGCCCAGTATCTCCGCCGCATCGCGGTGAAAACGCCGGCCCTTGTCCCAGGCCCCGAGCGCGTAGTGGATCTGGCCCAAGCCGATACGCGCCGCCACGCCGGCCGGCAGGTCGCCGGCCAGGTTGGCCAGGTCCAGGGTGCGCGACCATTGCTCGCTGGCTTCGAAATACTCGCCGCGCTGATAGGCCACGCGGCCCAGGGCCTCGTGCAGGCGGGCGGCTTGCAGGGTCAGGTGGGCCTGAGCCGCCTCTTCCAGGCCGGCGCTGAGGGCGCTTTGCTGCTCCAGCGCCGCGCCCATGCGCTCGGCCAGGTAGAACTGGGCATAGAGGCCATCCAGGGCCAGCTCCAGTGCGCCGGCGCTGCGGGCTTGCTGGATCAGTTGCGTGTAGGCCGGCAGGGCCAGACGCGGGTGGCGCGCCGCCACCCGATCGAGGCGCTGCAGCGGAGGCGGCACGGCCAGGCAGGGGTAGCTCGGGGCCGCGGGCGGTACGGCAGGGGGCGCGGCGCAGGCGTTGGGCAAGGGCAGCTCACTTTCCAGGGGGCCAGGGGCCGGTGGCGAGCCGGGGCGGCACCCCATGGCGGCAAGGATAGCAGTGCGCCGGTGGCGGGGCGCTTCGGCTTGATTCGGGCGCAGCCCTGGCGCCACAGGGATGGACAGCGCGCTCAGAACAGGCTGAGGTTTTCTTCCCGGCTTCGTGGCGTGGCGGGCTCGGTCTGGCTTGCGCCCGCGGCCGCCCGCTTGGTCTGGCGCGGGCCGGTGGTGGCGCTGCTCACACCGGGCCGGCTCAGATTACCCACGCGCACGCCCAGCAGGCGGATGCGCTTGCCCAGATCCACCCGCTTGAGGCAGGCCCCGGCCGCGCGGCGTATCGCTTGTGCGTCTTGCGTCGGCAGGTCCACGGTCAGGTCGCGGGTGACAGTGTGAAAGCCCTCGAAGCGCAGCTTGATGCCGATGGTGCGCCCGAGGTAGCCCTTTCGCTGCAGGTCGCTGGCCAGCTGTTCGCACAGGCGGGTGAAGATGCTGCCCAGCGCCGCGCGGTCGTGCACGGCATGGAGATCGCGCTCAAAAGTGGTTTCGCGGCTGATGGACACCGGCTCGCTGTGCGTGACCACGGGCCGCGAGTCGCGGCCATGGGCGGCCTCGTGCAGCCAGGCGCCAAAGCTCTTGCCGAACTGCGCAATCAGCAGGGCCGGCTCGGCGGCGGCCAACTGGCCCACGGTCTCCAGGCCCAGGGCCTGCAGCTTGGCGCCGGCCTTGGGGCCGATGCCGTTGATCTTGCGCACGCCCAGCGGCCAGATGCGGGTCTGCACATCATCGGGCGCCAGCAGCAGGGTGATGCCGTCGGGCTTGTCCATCTCGGAGGCGATCTTGGACAGCAGCTTGTTGGGCGTGATGCCGATCGAGCAGGTCAGGCCGGTGGCGCGCAGCACCGAGTTCTTGATCTCGCGCGCCACCGCCCGCACGCCGCCCAGGGGGTCAAAACCCACCGGCTCGCGGATGCCGGGCACCTCGCCCAGGTCGAGGTAGATCTCGTCGATGCCGCGGTCCTCGATCACCGGCGCGATTTCGGCCACCGCCGCCTTGAACAGGCGCGAGTAATGCCGGTAGGCCTCGAAATCGGTGGGCAGCAGGATGGCATCGGGCGCGCGCAGGGCGGCTTTCATCATGCCCATGCCCGAGAACACGCCCAGGTCGCGGGCGGCGTAGGTGGAGGTGGTGATGACGCCGCGGCCGGTGTAGTCGCGCAGGCGGGAGTACTCGCGGCTGCCATCGGCCAAGGTGCGCGGCTCGTGCATGCGCCGCCCGCCGATCACCACGGCCTGGCCTTTCAGATCGGGGTAGCGCAGCAGCTCGACCGAGGCATAAAAGGCGTCCATGTCCAGATGCGCGATCAGGCGATCGGGCAGGGCCGTGGAGGACGGTTCGGGGCGCTCGGACATGGCCGCCATTGTGGCGCGGCCTGCTGACAAGCGCTGTCAGTGGGCTGGTTTTTTATCCAGCGGTTTTATCCCGCTGGCTTGTCCCGCTATTTTTTCAGCCGTTCTTTCAGCTGCAGCCCTGGCTGCCGCAGGAGCTGATGCCGCTGGCCTCGGTGGCCAGGGGCTGGGCGATGGCGCCGCTCAGCGGGTCGTAGCCGACCTGGCTCATGTGGAAGACCAGGGCTGCATCCATCATGTCGGCGTGGGCCGGAAACCAGTTCACCAGCTCGGGCAGCAGATTGCGCATGGGTTCAAGGTCGGCATGGGCATGGGTGTGTGCCAGCACCTGGCGCATCACGTCCAGCACCATGGCGTGCTGCTTGCTGTGGCAGTTGTCAGCGGCAAAGCCGGTGGCCGCCATCCAGCCCTCTTCCATGGCGAAGTGGGCTTCGGTATGGCTCAGCAGGCGCGCATACAGGGGCAGGGGATCGGGCTCGGGCTGGGCCAGGGCTTCGCCCAGCTCATTGAGCAGGGCGACGAACTCCTGGTGGGTCTGGTCGATCTGGGGCTGGTTCAGGACCAGGGCGTCGGTCCATGCAAGGGTGGTGCTCATAGGGGCGCAAGGGTAGCGCATTTGCCTGCGCGCCGGGCATGGCGGCGGCCGCCGTTTGGGCCGGGCTTGTGGCAGATCAAGTGCGAGCGGCGTGTCGCCTGGATCGCAAATCGCCCATTTTTCGGGTGAGCCTGATCCGTTCGGATCATGGATTGATGGCGATTGTGAAGATGGCCGGCAGAGCCTGCCTTGCTCGGGCTTTCGGGGCCCGGCCAGGCGCCAAGAATGCGCCTCTTCTAGCCAATGCCAAGAAGCGGACCCTCTCCGGCGAGAGATGGAGCTGCTCACACCGCAGGCCAAGCCTCACTTGAGCGCTGGTGCTTGCAGGCCAGCCATGAACGAGGGAATGCACATCATGATCGACCGCTCCATCGAGCCGGAGGCGCTGCGGCGCCCCACGCTGGATTTCTTTCGCCACCACGGCGTCTGGGCCCTGGGCGTGCGCCTGTTCCGGCGCCTGAGCTTCCGGCTCAAGGCCGCCTGCATCAGCCTTGCCTTCGGTCTGCCCATTGCCTTGCTGAGCCTGAGTTTCTGGCAGGCGCAGCAAGAGGCGCTGGAGACGGTACGCAAGGAGCGCGCCGGCGTGCGCCTGATGGCCCAGGCCCAGCCCTTGCTGCTGAGCCTGCTGGAGGTGCGCAATGCCACGCGCGCCCTGCTGGGCGGCCATCAGCCGGCCGAGGCCGATCTGGCCAGCGGCCGGCGCCGTGTCGATGAGGCCCTCGCCCGTCTGGCCCAAGGCAGCCGGGAGGACTTGGCGGCCCTGGGCCTGGCGCCGCGGCTCCAGGCTTTGCAGGCGGCCTGGGCGCAGACAGCGCAGGCACCACAGGGCTTGGACGAGCAGGGGCGCACGGTGTTTGGCCCGGTGGCGGCCGCGGTGGTCGAGCTGCTGCAAGGCATCGGCGACAACTCGCGCCTGGTGCTCGATGCCGAGCTGGACGGCTTCTACCTGGTCGATGCCCTGGTGCTCAATCTGCCACGCCTGGCCGACGATCTGGGTCAGCTCTGGGGCTGGTCGACCTTTGGCCTGGCCAAGGGCTTTTACACGCCCGAGCAATTGCGCCGTTATGCCGTCTGGGATGCTGGCGTGCAAAGCGGCCTGCAGGCCGTGCGCAGCGATCTGCAGCGCGCCGCCCGCTCCCGGCCTTCGCTCAAGCAGGCGGTGCCGGTTGAGGCCCTCGATGCGGTGGCGGCCTACCGCAGCGAGGTCGGCGACCCCACCCGTTTGCTGGGCACGCGCACGGCCGAGCAGGCTTATCGCCAGGGCCATGCCGCCTTGCAGCAGGCCCTGGGCCTGGCCGACCAGGGCTTGCAGGCCCTGGATGGCTTGCTGGCCGAGCGCGAGACGCATCTCCTGACCCTGCGCCTGTGGCTGGGCGTGGCAACGCTGTTCTGCCTGGCCCTGGCGGCCTACCTGTTCCATTGCTTTTTCCTGGTCATGGACGGCGGGCTCAAAGAGCTGCGCCGCCACATGCTGGCCATGACGGCCGGTGATCTGCGCACCCGCCCCGAGCCCTGGGGCTGCGACGAGGCCGCGCGTCTGATGCACACCTTGCACGACATGCAGGCCTCGCTCTGCCACATCGTGGCCGGTGTGCGCGATGGCTCGGGCGCCATCCTGCAGGCCAGCGCCGATATGGCACAGGGCGCGGTGGAGCTGGCGCGGCGCACCGAGCAGAGCGCAGCCAGCTTGCAGACTTCAGCTTCGGCCATGGAACAGATCGCCGTCACCGTGCGGCAGACTGCCGAGCACGCCGGCGATGCCGCCGGTATGGCCACTGGCAATGCCGATCTGGCCCAGCAGGGCAGCGCCCAGGTACAGCGCCTGCGGCACAGCATCGCCGGCATCGAGCAGGCCTCGGGCCGCATGGCCGACATCACCGGCCTGATCGACAGCCTGGCCTTTCAGACCAATATCCTGGCCCTCAATGCTGCGGTGGAGGCCGCGCGGGCGGGCGAGGAGGGGCGCGGCTTCGCCGTGGTGGCGGCCGAGGTGCGGGCCCTGGCGCAGCGATCGGCCCTGGCCTCGAAAGAGATCCGCAGCTTGATTTCGGCGAACCTGGAACGGGTGCAGGCCGGCGGCGAGCAGGTGGGCGAGGTCGAGGGCACCATGGCCCGCATTGCCCGCAGTGCCGAGGCCATGAATCAGCTGCTGGCCGAGATCGCCAGCGGCGCGGCCCAGCAGCGCGAGGGCGTGGCCCAGGTTGGCGCCTCGGTGCAGGAGCTGGATGGCCTGACCCAGCGCAATGTCGCCTTGGTCGAACGCAGCGTGGCCTCGGCCCAGGCGCTGCAGCAGGAGTCCGGCGAGCTGGTGGCTGGGGTGGAGCGCTTCAAGCTGCCCGAGGGCGAGCTCTCGGCGGCCTGAACCGCGAGAGCGCTCCGTTCAAGGTCGCTCGGCCCAGGAGTCGACGCCGATGTCAAAGCGCAGATTCATGCCCTTGCCCAGGGTGTCCACCTTGAGGGTGCCGGCCACGTTCTGGGCCAGGCTGCGGCCGCGCGCGTCGGTCTGGTAGCGCGAGCTGACGTCCAGCTGGATCACCATCACGAAGCGGCCCTGGATGTCGATGCGGTGTGGGCGTCCGGTCTCGGGGTCGACCCAGGCGCGCAGCAGCACCTTGCGGGTGAAGCTCTTGTCCTCGGCCTCGAACAGGGTCCAGCTTTGGCCGTCGAGCGCGACACCCTCGCTGCGGCGCACCGGGGTGTCGGGGCTGAGCCAGTCCTGGCCGCGGCTCATGGTTTCGCTGATCTGCTGGTTCTGGTTCTCGCGCTCGGCGTCGCCCGGCGCCAGCGGCGGCTCGGCGGCGGTGATGCGGTAGATGGGCTTGCTGCCCTCCCAATGGTCGAGCTTGCGGCGGGTCAGTGTGGTGTCGGTGTAATTGCTGGTGGCCTCGATGCGGGTGCTCGATTCATCGGGCACCACTTGCTTTTGCGCATCAAGATGGGCCAGGGTCTTGAGCCACAGCGGGTCGGCCGCCTGGCTGCTCTGGGGCAGCAGTTGCAGGACGGGCAGCAGGGCCAGGGACAGGGCGAGCCAAAGAGCGCGGGGCATGGTGTTGGAGGCGCGAAGCCGCAGGGGTGATGGATGGCGCGCGATTGTGGCCGCCGGTGGGTTGGCACCGGGCCAGCCCGGTCGCGTAGCGGCTTGCGCGCCGCGCGGGAGCGCCGTGCGCGCTGTTCATCTGAGGTTCATCTGCGCGTGCGCTGCGGTTCATCTGCAGTTCATGGAGCGATCAGGCCGGCTTGATGGAATGGAGGCCGTGCAGCCCCAAAAGGCTACGCCTCAATGTTTCGACAACCCGCTCGCGCCTGCTGCGCAAGCCCCACGCTCACCACGACGACCATGAACATGAAATCCAAGCTCTCTACCGGTGTCTTGACCCTGGCCGCCTCGCTGGCCCTGTTTGGCTCTAACGCCGCCCTGGCCCAGACCGGCGAAGCACGTGTCTACAACAGCAATATCAGCCTGGCCGAGGTCGAAGCCGCGCAAAAGGCTTGGGGCGAGGCCCTGGTCAAAATCAGCGAGGACTACCAAAGCGGCGGCCTCGCCAAGGCCAAGGCCACGGCCAGCGCCGTGCTCGACGGCGCCTACGGCTACAAGCTCGGCCCGGTGCTGTTCAAACCCACGCTGACGGTGGAGCCACAGACCTTCCGCACCACCAAGGAGGGCGCGCTGTCCTACTTCGTCGGCGGTGACGCCAACTTCCCCAAGGACAGCGGCTTCGCGCTCAAGGGCTGGAAGAAAGTCGAGGTCAGCAATGCCGCCGTGCACATCAACGGCGACGTGGCCAACACCATGGGCAAGGTCAGCATGACCGACAAGAACGGCAAGGTCACCACCGTGGACAAAACCTGGACCTTCAAGAAGGACGACAGCGGCGTGATCCGCATCGTGCTGCACCACTCCTCGCTGCCCTACACGGCGAACTGAGTCGCGACAGCGGGTCCGGCCAGAAGCAAAAAGGCTCAGGCCGGCTCGCTGTCGATCTTGTAGCCCAGGCCGCGCACGGTCTGGATCAGGGGCTGCTCGCGGCCCTCGTCCAGCTTGGCGCGCAGGCGGCGGATGTAGACATCCACCACATTGGTCAGCGGATCTTCGCTGTAGCCCCAGACGGTGTTGAGGATGCGTTCGCGGCTGAACACCCGCCCCGGGTGGCGCATCAAAAGCTCCAGCAGGGCCAGCTCGCGCGCCGTCATGGCCACCAGCTGCTGATCGCGCCGCACCTGCATGCGCTCCAGATCCAACACCAGATCGGCCAGGCTGAGCTGGCGCTGGCGGGCGCCGCTGCCGCCGGCGTCGTCGCCGGGCGCTTCGGCGCGGCGCAGCAAGGCCTCGATGCGGGCCAGCAACTCCTCGAAGGCAAAAGGCTTGGTCAGGTAGTCGTCGGCGCCGCAGCGCAGGCCGCTGACCTTGTCCTCCAGCGCATCCATGGCGGTGAGCATCAGCACTGGCGTGCGGCAGCGCGCGGCGCGCAGGCGCTGGCAGGCTTCCACGCCGCTGATGCCGGGCAGCATCACATCGAGCAGGATCAGATCGGGCTCGAGCTGTTCCACGCTTTTCTGCAGCAGATCACCGCGCTCGATCACGGTGATCTGGTAACCCTCGGCTCGCAGGCCGCGGTTAAGAAAGTCCGAGACCCGGCGGTCGTCTTCGACGATCAGGAGATGGGGCATGTCGTGGGCCTTGCTGCTCAGTCTTGCGCCGCCGCATCCAGCGGCAGGATCAGGCTGGCGCGGCAGCCGCCCTCGGGCCGGGCTTGCAGTTCCAGCCGGCCCTCATGCGCGGCGGCAATGTCCGCGGCAATCGCCAGCCCTAAGCCCATGCCCTCGGGGCGCAGGCGGCGCGCGGCCTCGGCGCGCCAGTAGCGCTCGCTGGCGCGGCCCAGTTCCTCGGGGGACATGCCGATGCCGCTGTCCTCCACGCAGAGGCGCAGCTGGGGCTGCGGCAGGCCGCTTTCCAGGCTCGCGCCCAGGCGGATGCTGCCCGGCGCGGGCGTGTAGCGCAGTGCGTTGTCCAGCAAGATGGTCAGGGCCTGGCCCAGCTTGGCGGTCTGGCCGCGCAGCTGCAGGCCTTGACCGGGCAGGGCCTGCAGCAGCTCCAGCGCCTGACCCTGCAGCTGCAGATCCAGGCCTTGCGCGGCCGCCGCGCCGCGTTGCTGCTCCAGCGCCTGCTGCAGCAGCGCCGGCACATCGATGGGCTGGCGCTCGCCTTGCAGGCTGTCCTCGCCCTGGCGGGCCACGCTCATCAGCTCGGCGATGCGGGCGCCCAGCTGGCGCGCCGTGGCGGCCACGCGTTCCAGGGCTTCGCGGTACACGCTCTCGGCATGGCCGCTGCGGCGCAGGCTGATCTCGGCCTCGCCGAGGATGGCGGTGGTGGGCGTGCGCAGCTCGTGGCTGATGTTGGCGAAAAACTGGCGGCGCGAGCGGTCGATCTCCAGCAGCTGCTGGTTGGCGGCATGCAGGTCCTGGGTGCGCTGGGCCACGGCGTCTTCCAGGCGCTGGCGCTGGCTGGCTTCGTTGGCGCGGTGCAGCTGGATCTCCTCGGCCATGCGGTTGAAGCTCAGGCTCAGGCGATCGAACTCGTCGCGGCCGTGCACGGCGATGCGGTGTTCCATGCGGCCGGCCTGCAAGGCCAGGGTGCCATCCAGCAAGGGCGCCATGCGGCGGCGGATGTCCCAGGCGAAGTAGGCGACAAAGCCCATGGACAGGGCGATGGTGGACAAAATGCTGAAGATGGCCAGGCGGCGCGAGCGCTCCAGCGCGGTCTGTGCGGCAGCCTCGGTGGCGCGGCTGTGCGCCTCCTGCAGGCGGATCGCCTCGGCGATCAGGGTGCGCATGTCCTGACCCTGGGAGATGTCGAACACGCCCAGCATCTCGTCCCAGACCGTGGCCCGCTCGCTGCTCGGGTTGGGGTGGGGCGTGTGCGGCTGGGCCTGCAGGATCTGGGCGCGCAAGGCCTCAAAGTTCGTTTGCAGCGCGGCCAGGGTCTGGCGCGACACGGTCTCGATGGCCTGGTCGCTGGGGTCGGCCGCTTCGAGCGCGTGCAATCGCTCCAGCTCGACCAAGCTCGCCTGCATGCGCTCAAGATAGCGGTCACGCAAGGGCACGGGCGCCGCATCGGTCAGCAGGTACTGGGCGAACCAGACCTTGAGCCGCTGCTTGTTGGCAGCCAGGTCCAGGTACTGGACCAGGGCGTCCTTGGCACGCAGGCTGCGCGAGCGTTCCAGCTCCGACTGGTTGACCAGCCAGACCACCACCGCGAACTGGGTGGCCACCACGGCCACCAGCACGCCCAGCCAGACGCTCAAGCGGGCTTTGAACATGAATGCGGTCTCGGTGCTGGATCGCCCGGATTTACGCCAGGCGGGCGCGGTGGCGAGCCACCTGGACACGCACCTGGGCCGGCGCCGTGCCGCCGAGGATGTTGCGGGCGTTCAGCGAGCCGCGCAGGCTCAAGACCTCGAACACATCGTCACCGATGCGGGCATCAAACTTTTGCAGCTCGGCCAGGGGCAGCTGGGATAGATCGACGCCGCTGGCGATCGCAGTCTTGACCGCATGGGCGACGATCTCGTGCGCGTCGCGGAAGGCCAGGCCTTTCTTGACCAGGTAATCGGCCAGGTCGGTGGCGGTGGCATAACCCTTGAGCGCCGCGCGCTCCATGGCCTCCGGCTTGACCGTGATGCCGCCGGCCATTTCGGCAAAGATGCGCAGGGTGTCTTTCAAGGTGTCCACCGTGTCGAACAGCGGCTCTTTGTCTTCCTGGTTGTCCTTGTTGTAGGCCAGGGGCTGGCCCTTCATCAAGGTGATCAGGCCCATCAGATGGCCGACCACGCGGCCGGTCTTGCCGCGCGCCAGTTCCGGCACATCGGGGTTTTTCTTCTGCGGCATGATGCTTGATCCGGTGCAGAAACGGTCGGCGATGTCGATGAAGCCGAAGCTCTGGCTCATCCACAGGATCAGTTCTTCCGACAGGCGCGAGATGTGCACCATCACCAGCGAGGCGGCGGCGCTGAACTCGATGGCGAAATCTCGGTCGGACACGGCGTCCAGGCTGTTCTGGCAGACACCTTCCATGCCCAGCGTGCGGGCCACGCGCTCGCGATCCAGCGGGTAGCTGGTGCCGGCGAGGGCTGCCGCGCCCAGCGGCAGGCGGTTGACGCGACGGCGTGCATCCGCAAGGCGCTCGGCGTCGCGGGCAAACATTTCCACATAGGCCAGCAGGTGGTGACCGAAGGCGACCGGCTGGGCCACTTGCAGATGGGTGAAGCCCGGCAAGATGGTCTCGGCGTTCTTCTCGGCCACATCGACCAAGGCGGTCTGCAAGGCCTTGAGCAGGAGCAGCAGTTCGTCGATCTCGCCGCGCAACCACAGGCGCACATCGGTGGCGACCTGGTCATTGCGGCTGCGGCCCGTGTGCAGGCGCTTGCCGGCCAGGCCGACCAGGGCGGTCAGGCGGGCTTCGATATTGAGGTGCACGTCTTCCAGATCGAGCTGCCAGTCGAACTGGCCGGCTTCGATCTCGCTCTTGATCTGGGCCATGCCGCGCTCGATGTCGGCCAGGTCATGGGCGGCCAGGATGCCCTGGGCATGCAGCATCTCGGCGTGCGCCAGGCTGCCCTGGATGTCGGCCGCCCACAAGCGCTTGTCGAAGAACACGCTGGAGGTGTAGCGCTTGACCAGATCGCTCATGGGCTCGGAGAAGAGCGCGGACCAGGCTTGCGCCTTGTTGGCGAGCTGGTTGTCACTGGGTTGGCCGGGGGCAGGGGAGGTGGATGACATGGGCAGAGGGCGCGCAAAGCTGCTGTGGGAGAGGCGGGGCCCAGGGGTGGCTGACGCACAATCCGAGGGCGCTTGATTCTATCGAGCCCCACCGCCCGTCTCTGCCGCGCCGGCGGCCTGACTTCAGGAGCCTTGCCTCTCGTGACCTCGCCTCGTTCCAAGTCTTCCTCCTCCGATGCCGAAGGCGGCCCGTCCAGCCGTGCCAGCGTATGGCCCGACACCACCAGCTTGACCTCCATCCTCGGATTGCCCACCCAGCCCGCCGAGGAGACCGAGGTGCTGCCCCTGTTCGACCCCGAGCGGGTGTTCGATGTCTGCCATGTCGGCCTGGTGCTGCGCGCGGTGCTGGGGGTGCAGGGCTTGCTGGCCCTGGGCCTGGCCTTGGCGGCGCGCCATCTGGAGGAGTGGATGGGCTGGGTGGCCAGCGGCACGGTGGTGACGCTGTCGGCCGTGCTGCTGTGGCTGCTGCTGGTCTGCGCCGGCAAACGCCTGCTGGCCCAGCTCAGCGAACCCTGGCAATGGGCCAGCCTGCTGGGCTTGGGGGCGCTGTGCTCCTCGGCGGGCTGGCAGTTGCTGAACCTGGCGGCGCTGGAGCCCAGCACCGGTTTTCGCTGGATCAGCATCGGCGTGGCCGGGGCGGCGGTGGCCGCCTTGTTGCTGGCCTGGATGAAGCTGCGCGAGCGCTCACAGCGCCCGGCCGACGCCCTGGCCCAGCTGGTGGAGCTGCAGGCGCGCATCCGCCCGCACTTTCTCTTCAACACCCTCAACAGCGCCATCGCCCTGGTGCGCCTGGATCCGCTCAAGGCCGAAGGCCTGCTGGAGGATTTGAGCGAGCTCTTCCGCGTGGCCCTGGCCGATGCAACCACGGTGGTGCGCCTGGACGAAGAGGTGGAACTGGCGCGCCGCTACCTGGACATCGAGCAGGTGCGCTTCGGCGAGCGCCTGCGCTTGCACTGGGACCTGGACCCCGCGGCCAGCAGCGCGCGCGTGCCGCCCCTGCTGCTGCAGCCTTTGGTGGAGAACGCCGTGCGCCACGGTGTGGAGCCCAACGACGAGGGCGGCGATGTCGAGATCCGCACGCGCCGGCGCGGCAGCGAGGTGGAGATCTCAGTCAGCAACAGCGTGGGCCGTGCGGCGCAAACATCTGGTCACGGTTTGGCCCTGCGCAATGTGCGCCAGCGCCTGCGCCTGATGCATGATGTGGCCGCCAGCTTTGAGCTGAGCCCGTCGCCGGGGCGCTTTGCCGTGCGCATCGTCCTGCCGATCTGAGTGGATGCCTCTGTTTCGTTTCGATTCCTGACTGCCGTTCTAGCCCTGTTCCGCCATGCAGCCCGCCACCCTGTCCGTGTTCCTGGTTGATGACGAACCCCTGGCGCGCCTGCGCCTGCGCAGCCTGCTGGAGGCCTGCGTGGACCCGCGAGCCGAGGTGGTGGCCGAGGCTGGCAGCGCCACCCAGGCCCAGCATTGGCTGCGCGATCACAGCTGCGATCTGATCCTGCTCGATGTGCAGATGCCTGGCGCCGATGGCCTGCAGCTGGCCGACAGCCTGCAGCAGCAGATGGCCCAGCCGCCGGCCATTGTGTTTGTCACGGCCCATGCCGGTCATGCTTTGCAAGCCTTCGAGCTGGAGGCCATGGATTACCTGACCAAGCCGGTGCGGCGCGAGCGCCTGCAGGCCGCGCTGACCCGCGTGGCCCAGCGCCTGGCCGAGCGCTCGGCCATGCAGACCTTCCAAGCCACCCAACCGGGTGAGCTGGAGCCGGAGCAGCCGGTCATCGTCGTGAGCGACCGCGGCCGTCTGATCCGTGTGCCGCTGAACGAGGTGCTGTACTTCAAGGCCGAGCTGAAATACCTGACCCTGCGCACCGCCACACAAAGCCTGGTGATGGACGGCAGCCTGTCCGAGTTGGAGCCCCGCCTGGGTGAGCGCTTTTTGCGCGTGCACCGCAACGCCCTGGTGGCCAAGGCCGCGGTGCGCCAGCTGGAGCGCCACGCGCCCAGCCACGTCAGCCCGGACGACGGCCTGGACACCCAGCTCGGCGGCCTGGACCCGGTGCAGGCTGAGGTGGCCGATGGCTGGGCCGTGCGCATCGCCCATGTCAATGAATGGCTGTCGGTGTCGCGCCGTCAGGTGGCGGCGGTGCGGGAAGCGCTGGCCGACCGCGGCAGTTGAGCACGCCCCTATCATCGGGCTCCCATCAGAACTGACCACCAGGTCAGAGGGACCCGGGGAGGGGCACCATGGCCGCAGAGCCAGGCATTCGATTTCTTCGTCATTCATCGCGCTGGCGGCGCTGGCTGCTGTGGCTGGGCCCACTGCTGGCGGCTGTGGGCCTGAGCGCATGGTGGTTCGGGCTCAGGCTTCCGCAGGAGGGCGCTGGGGCGGCCGGCAAGGCGGCGCTTCAGTCGAGGGCCCAGCCCGGTGCGGCTGCGAGTGCGGCGACCAGCCCGTTCTGGAGCCTGGCCCGCGAGGCCGAGGACCAGGTGCTGGCGGAGCACTACCGCCGGGCCGGTGTGCCCACCGCGACGCCGCCGCCCGGTTCGCGCATCGACGCCGCCGAGTGGGAGGCGCGGCGCCGCGATGCCCGTTGGTGCGCCGAGGGTGGCGCGCGCTGGGACAGCGGGGATGAGCCGCCGCCGGCCCTGGCGGACCTGCAGGCGGCCCAACAGCAGCTGGTCCGAGCCTGGGCCCGGCAGCTGCGGCAGCGTGCGGATATACAGGCCCAGGTGGCGGCAGAGTGGCTGGACATCAGTCATCCGACGGATGCCGCTTCGGCGGCGCGCGCGCGAGCCCGCTTGCAGGATTTGGCGCGCAGCAGCCGACAGCCGGTGGCGGTGTACCTGGCTCTGCACATGGGCTGCGCCGATGCGGCTGCATGCACCCCGGTGCCGGCCTCGCTGTGGGCTGAGCTGGAGCCGGACAACCGTCAGGCCTGGTTGGCTCTGCTCGCGCGGACCGATGCGCCCGCAGGGCAGCGCGAGTGGCTGGCCCGTGCCGTGCTCGCGCCCCAGCACATTGACTACGGCCGCGAGGTTTTGAGAACCTTGCAGACCTTGCCGCAAGAGGCGCAGCCCGGCATGCGTCGGGCGGCCCAACACGCCGCGTGGTCGGCTGCGGCATTTGGCGTCCTCCCGCAGTTCAGCGGCGGAGCTTTTCGCTTGTGCAAAAGCAGCGAGGCGAAGCTCGACTCGGCCTTGCACGAGCAGTGCCGCATCTTGGCCCAGCAGCTGTGGCGCGATGGCGAGGACTTGCTCAGTCACGCCATGGCGCTCAGTCTTGCCAAGGCGGTGGATGCAGACAATCCGCAATGGATCGAGCGTCGCGCGGAGCTTCAAGGCCTGAAGGGCGCATCGCCTGCTGATCTCGAAGCCTTTCTGCGCGAACATGGGGATCAACCCTTTGAGTGCGTAGCCCCCGATGTCGTGGGTCAGATGTTGGGCGATGTGGCGAGCAAGGGCGAGTGGGGCATGTTGCAGGCTCATGTGGCAAGGCTTGGCGCTGCTGCGCGCCGTGCTGAACCTTTGCAACGCTGAAGGCTGGCCCAAGACCGGCGGGGTCGGCCGCTGGTCATGCCCAGCCATGCACGCGGTACGTATCATTCCCGCTAAGCGCGACACCCAAAAAGACAACAAGCGCCGCATGAAGGAGGAGCACGCATGGCCCATCGAGGCCCCAAGATTCAGTTCAATCGGCGAGGCCCGCACTGGGCCCTGTGGCTGGCTGGCGCTGGCACGGCGCTGGCCGTGGGGGGCTGGCTGTGGCTGAAGGAGCCAGCCGGGGCGGCAGCCACGGCGGGCGCAGCCGCGGCGCCTGCGTCAGCTGCTGCCGTGGCGACGCGTCCGGCTGCGGCCCCGCCGCTTCTGAGCCCGTTCTGGAGTCTCGCGCGCGATGCCGAAGACCGGGTACTGGCCGAGCATTACCGTCAGGCCGGGGTGGCCACGGCCACGCCGCCGCCGGGCTCGCGCATCAGCCCGGAGGAATGGGAGGCGCGGCGCGTCGATGCCCGCTGGTGCGCCGAGGATGGTCTGCGCGCGGGCGATGGCCTGAGCCCGGTGCCCGGTGACAGCAAAAGCCTGAGTCAGGCCAAGCACAAACAGGTGGATGAGGCCATCCGCCTGTTGCGCGCCCGGGGCCAGCCCGTGTTCAGCGCCGTGGCCGAATGGCTGCAGTTCCGCTACGCCGAGGATGAAGCCGCGCGCGGGCAGGCGCAGGAGAACTTGCAAAGCCTGGCGCGCAGCAGCCGCCTGCCCCTGGCGGTGTTTCTGGCCCTGCGTGCCGAATGCGTGGGTGGCTCGATGAGCTGCACGCGGGTGCCGGCCTCCCTGTGGGCCGAGGTCGAACCCGACAACCGTCTGGCCTGGCTGGCCCAGCTTGCGGAGACGCGCCAGCCACAGGAGCTGCGCCGTGTCTTGCTGCGCGCCGCCGACGCGCCGCGTCAGTTTGACTACAGCCGCCATGTGCTGCATGTCTTGCTGAGCCTGCCCATGTCGGGAACGCCGGGATTGAGGGCGGCCTCGCAAGTCTTGCTGCGCGCAGACGCAGCGGCGCCGGAGGACCTGGTCGGCGCACCGACCTTGCAGCATCTGTGCAAGACCTTGCGCGGCCGTGATGCGGAGGTTCAGCGGGCCTGCACGGGCTTGGCCGAGCATTTGTGGCGCGACAGCGAAGACCGGCAGGGCCACAACCTCGCGCTCACCTTGGCGGCCGATCTGGCGGTCGACAAGCTGCTGTGGGGCGAGCGAGCCAATGAGCTGAAGCTGGTGGAAGATCAGGATGCCTTCGAGAGTGTGGCGGGCATCAAGGACTTGCAGCGCCAGGCCCTGGGCTGTGGTGGACACCAGGCCCAGTTTCAGCAACTGGCCGATTACGCGGCCTTCGGCGAATGGCGCTATTTGCAAGGCCGCCAGGTCGTTCGCGCTCAAGCAGAGGCGCTGGAGCAGGCGAAAAAAAGCCAGCCCTGAGTTGGCACCCAAGGGCTGGCCGAAGTTTCACTCGTCAGGGATTCGTCGGCGTCATCAGGGCTGGTAGCTGACGGTCAGCTTGTAGGTGCCAGTGGCGTAGCCCTTGAGCAGCACATAGACCTCGCTGTTGCCGCTCAGATTGATGGCGCAATTCTCGACGGAGGTGCTGCCGTCGGACTTGCAATCGAAGCTGGTGGTCGTGGGGGCGGCGCCGGCCTTGACGTAGAGGTCGATGTCGCCTTCGCCGATGGTGCTGGCCTTGAAGGCACCGGCCTTGGCCTTGAAGGGGCCGAGCACCTGGCTGGCGCCGGTGGCCAGGCGACCCTTGAGCACTTCGACCTTGTCGCTGGGCACGCTGCTGCCGGGGCCATCGCTGCCCAGTTCCACCGCGTAGGACAGGCCCAGGCGGGCGAACTTCAGCGAATGGTCGGCCTGGCTGCCGGTGTTGGCGTAGGTGTCGTTGGCGGTGTGGATCTTGGGGTTGTCCTGGTTGAAGGCGGCCTCGAAGGGCAGGGAGGCGGGGTAGCCCTGGGCGGTCCAGGAGGCATGGTCCGAGCAGCCGTAGCCGCAGACATCGGTGCCGATGCTGAGCTCAGGCTGGTAGGTCTGGATCAGGTTGTTGAGGAACTGGTTCTGCGCCGCATCGGTGTAGTCGGTGTAGATGTAGATGTCCTTGGGCGAGCCCTTGTAGTTGGTCATGTCCAGCTGCATCACGCCCACCACATTGGCGCCCAGGCGCTTGTGGCTCTTGGCGATTTCCTGCGAGCCGCGCAGGCCCACTTCTTCGGCCGCGTAGGCCATGAACTGGATGGTGCGGCGCGGCTTGTAGTTGTTGGCCATCAGGGTGCGCAGGATCTCGGTGAGGCTGGCCACGCCCGAGGCGTCGTCGTCAGCGCCCGGCGCTACCGTGGTTTCGGTGGTGTTGGAGCCGTTGATCGAGTCCATGTGTGCGCCCAGCACGATCACTTCGCGGCTGTTGTCGCTGCCCTTGATGGTGGCAATCACCGACTTCTGCGCCCAGCTGGGGTGGTTGAACTGCACCACCGAGAAGTCGTTGCGGCCGGCGCCCAGATTCGCCCATTGCTGCTTGATCCAGTTCGAGGCGGCGACGCCTGAGCTGGTTTTGTAGAAGCGGTTGGTGAAGCTGGACAGGTCGACGATGGTCTGGCCGATGCGGCTGGCCTGCATCTGCGCCAGCATGGGTGTGACCTGGGCTTGCTGGTCGATCACATAGCTGGGGCGCGAGAGCAGGGGCGCGCGGCCGGCGGCCGCGGTTTCATTCGCGCTGGCCAGCGCGCCGCGCGTCTTGGCGCCTTCGGCGCTGTGCGCTTGCAAGGTGGCCAGGCCGTCTTCCAGGCTGGCATGGAACATATAGCCGCCGCAGCGGCGCAGCTCTTCGTGGATGGATTCGGACAGCTGACCGAGCAGGTCTTCGTCGATCTGCACGAGGTGGATGGATTCGGGCTGGGCGGCCGCTGCGGTGCGGGCGGCGCCACTGCTCAGGCCGGGCCGGCGCGCGCTGCTGGCGGCGCTGAACTCACCCGAGCGGCTCAGGCCGCTGCTGACGCTCAGGCGCGGGCGGGCGCTGTCGCTGTGCTTTTGCAGCTGGGCCAGGGCGGCATCACCGAGGCTGATCCAGATCTTTTCGCCGGCCAGGCTGGCGCTGCTCAGGGCGGCCAGGCTCAGGCCGATCGCGGCCAGCAGGGGGGTGGTTTTTTTCATGGCGGTATCTCCTCGGTTGTGCCTTCTTGCACGCTCTCTTTGTGGGGCTGTGCGTGCAGCGCAGCCGGTGCGGCTGCTAATCGACCGATCTTAGAAGTCCACCTCGGAACTGATCAGAGGGTTTTCGTGTGCGAAATCGGCCCGCCTGGGGCTTGAAAACAAAGGGTAAACCCGAGTTTCGGTCGAGTTTCATGGAGGTTTGCAGCCCAACGCTTGCCATAAAAATGACGCAATTTCGCTGGTTAACCCTGGGTGTGGCAAAGCTGCATCCCTTGAATCAGCTACGCGAAAACCCTGTTTTCAGCTGCCAGAATGCGGCCCGCGCGGCTGCCAGGCTGGTCTGACCAGGACAGTGGGGCAGCGCCACCGCTCGGGTGGGTGCGCGCATTTCCCGTAGTAAGCAACAAGACGCTGCGGCCGGAAACCCCGTTGCTGGCAGTGTTCTGAAGGATCCCTGATGTCCCGTACTTTCAAGCGCCAGTCTCCCCTGGCTCTGACTGGCATTGCATTTGCCAGCGCCCTGACATGCTCCACCGCCTTTGCCGCCGAGACGCAATCGCTGGAGCGCGTTGAAATCATTGGCAGCCACATCAAGCGTGTGGACGCCGAAGGCGCTTCGCCGGTGGCTGTGTTCCGCCGCGAAGACATCGCCAAGAGCGGTGTGGCCACCGTGCGCCAGCTGGTCGAGCAGCTGGCCGCCAGCACCGGCAGCCTGAGCGATCTGGGCGGCAGCAACAGCTTTGCCGGCGGCGCCTCTTCGGCTTCGCTGCGCAATCTGGGCAAGCAGTCCACCCTGGTGCTGCTGAACTTCCGCCGCGTCGCCAGCTACCCCCTGGCTGACTACAACCAGACCTTCACCAACATCGACTCCCTGCCCGTCGAGGCCATCGAGCGCGTCGAAGTGCTGAAGAGCGGTGGCTCCTCCATCTACGGCTCGGACGCCGTGGCCGGTGTGATCAACATCGTCACCCGCCGTGACTTCCAAGGCCTGATCGGCAAGGTCAACCGCGAAGCCTCGCTGAAGAACAGCCAGTTCAACGACAAGGGCCTGACCCTGACCGGTGGCTACGGCGACCTGGCACGCGACCGCTTCAATGTGCTGGCCAATGTGGACCTGTACAAGCGCAATGGCGTGATGTGGAACGAGGTGGTGGGCGATGCCAACCCTGCCTACGCCGCCTTCTCGACCGGTTTTGGCACCCCCTCGACCTATGCCTACCCCGGCAACGTCATCTCCAAGGGTGCCAACGGCAAGAACTCACTGCAACCGGTGGCCGGTTGCACCAGCGCCAACCTCATCGGCGGCCTGTGCCAGTACGACCGCTACGAGCGCTTCGAAGCCACGCCCAAGGCGGACCGCGTGACCGCCCTGGTCTCGGGCAAGCTGCAGATCAATGAAGACCTGCAAGCCTATTCGGAAGTCCTGTACTCCACGACCAAGACCGGCTATCAGAACGCCTACAACGCCTACGGCACCGCCCAAGGCACCACCGTCTGGGGCGATCCGCTGACCAACGGCCTGAAGAGCTTCACCAACCGCGGCCTGCCCGCCGAGCATCCGCTGAACAACACCGGCGCCGAGGCCGAGTTCCGCTATCGCTTTGTCGATTCCGACGCGCACAAGCTGGTCAAGACCGACCAGTACCGTGTGCTGGCCGGCTTGAAGGGCGTCTGGGGCGCCTTCGACTGGGACACCGCTGCGGGCGTGATGGGTGGCAAGACCACCATGGATCAGCGCGGCGCGTTCAGCGAATCCGGCTTCAAGGAAGTCATCGGCGACTACACCAAGACCAAGCTGGACGCCGACTTCTTCAACAAGGCCAATGGCTACAAGATCGGTCAGGTCAACTCGGCCGCCGTGCTGGCCAAGCTGTTCCCGACCTACGGCTACGACGCTGAGGTCAAGCAGTACTTCATCGACGGCAAGCTGAGCGGCGAGTACGGCAGCCTGCCGGCCGGCGCCATCAACGTGGCCACGGGCTTTGAAGTCCGTCGCGAAGAAGTGCAGATCACCCCCACCGGCGGCCTGGAGCGCGGCGACATCGTCGGCTTCGGTTCGGTGCGCTCGAACGCTTCGCGCAACTACGGCGCCGTGTTCCTCGAAGGCAATCTGCCCATCTTCAAGAGCCTGGAGCTGCAAGCCGCCGGTCGCGTGGACAAGTTCCCGGGCTTCGGCGCGCACTTCTCGCCCAAGCTGGCCCTGCGCTTCCAGCCGAGCAAGGAACTGCTGTTCCGCAGCACGCTGGAAACCGGTTTCCGCGCTCCCAACCTGACCGAGAACGCCCCCTCGACCAAGTTCGCCTTCAACAACGGCATCAGTGATCCGAAGCGTTGCAACCAGGCTTCGGCTTACGCCAAGGACCTGAAGGCCCAGGCTGCCGCGCTGCCTGCTGGTAACGCGGACAAGCAGCTGCTGACGGCGCAAGCCGACAACGTGCTGGGCGAATGCTCGCGCGGCGTGGCCAGCATCGTGTCCTACAACCCCTCGCTGAAGCCTGAGACCAGCCGCACCGCGACGCTGGGCCTGGCCTTCTCGCCGGTCAAGGACTTGAGCGCCACCATCGACTACTGGCGCATCGAGCGCAAGGACGAGATCGGCCTGACGAGCGTCAACGACCTGCTGAACATCGAAGACACCCTGGCTTCGGGCGTCATCGGTCGTGGCGACCTGGCCAACGATCAGATCTTCGACGCCGCTGCGCGCGCCAAGTACGGCGTGACCGCGGGCCGTCTGCAGTCGGTGACCTCGACCTTCGAGAACCTGTTCCGCACCAAGACCTCGGGCTGGGACGTGACCGTCAAGGGTCAGGTCGCTACGGAAGTGGGCAAGTTCGGCGCCGATCTGGACCTGACCTACACCACCAATCTGTACTACTGGAGCGCTGCGCGCAATGGCTACGGCGACAACATGGCCGGCCGCTACGGCACGCCGCGTTGGAAGTCCAAGCTGACCCTGAGCCACAGCGTGGGTTCGGTGGCTCAAGCCCTGACCTTCCACTACCAGAACAGCACGGCCCTGAACGGCGACTTCAACGCGCCCGCCTGGACCACGGCCGACTGCGCCAAGACCAAGGCTCTGACTGCTGAGCAATGCCGTTATGGCGCCTACTCGCGCCTGGACTACAACGTCAGCTACAACCCGATCAAGGCCCTGAAGCTGAGCGCCAACGTCCGCAACATCCTGGGCACCCGCGCCCCGGTGGACTACCGTGGCTTCGGCGTCGGTGGCGTGATCCCCCCGGATCGTGAAGACGTCCAAGGCCGCATGCTGCGCCTGGCTGCCGAGTACACCTTCTGGTGATCTGAGCTGCCCCGGGGGTATCGGGTTCGAGCCGACTCGCGAGAGGCGGCTTGGATCCCGAAGCCCTCGAGCATGAACCTGAAAGGCCGGCTTGATGCCGGCCTTTTTTCATGCCTGCCTTGTTTACGGTTTGTCGGCTTTCGGCACAGAGCCGCCTTTGGTTTTGCTCGTGAGGCCCTGCAGCCCGTGCCGCCGTCGGGCTCATGGTTCCGGGGTCGGCCCTGACGGGCCGACTTCCCTGCGCTGCTCGCACCTCGGGGCTGGCGCATAACTCACTTCGCTCCCTGCGTTCGCTTCGTTCAGACAGAAGCGCCAAGTCAGAGCTTGAAGCGCACGAGTACGTGCGCGCCCCGAGGCGCTGCGCTGCTCGGCCCTGCACAAATCGCCCGGCAGCGGCCCGGGCTGCAGGGCGCTTGCATCGCGGTCGATGTGCCCCTTCCACGGTGGAGCCCGCCGAATCCGGAGGTGGCTCGGCCCGCCGACGGGCGATTTGTGCGCGGCCGAGGGCGCAGCGGAGCGGCTCAGGCGCGTGTACTCACGCGCTTCAAGCGCTGACTCGGCGCCACTGTTTGACCACAGTGAGCGCAGCGAACGGAGGGAGTTTGGCGCCGCTGAGCCGCGGAGTGAGCACCGAGGGAAGTCGGCTCGCAGAGCCGACCCGCGAACCATGAGCCCGGCGGCGGGACGAGACACCGCAGCGAGAAGGATCGATACAGCGGAGGTCCGCAATGTGCCGAAAGCAGCCGACGCGCAGATCAGCCCAGGGCCAGCGCTGCTTCCAATTGTTGACGCAGGGCGCGCAGGCGTTGCAGTTCCTGCTCTGGCGCTTGCAGGGCGGGCCAGAGCAGGGCGACCAGGTCGCGGGCGCTGCGGTCGGTGTCGATCTGGCGGCCGGTCAGGATGACTTCCCAGAGCATGTGCTCCATGGGGCCGAAGACCAGGGAACGCAGCAGGCGCAGCGGGATGTCGGCGCGCAACTCGCCGCTGGCCTGGCCGCGGGCCAGCAGGTCCATCAGCGGCGCGGTGTAGCGGCGCTGTAGTTCGACAAACCCATCGCCGAGCTTGTCGTCGCCGCTGCGCCGGCCTTCCGAGAGCACCAGGGCACACAAGCCCGTGCCTTGGATCAGAAACAGGCGCAAATGGGTGTGGACCATGAACTCCAGTTGCTCGCGCACCGACGCCTCGCGAGGCAGGCCGGCCTCGATCTCGCCAATGATCTCGTCGTACCAATCGGCGATCACCCGCATGCACAACTCCCGCTTGCCGCGGAAGTAGGTGAACACGGTGGCCTCGGACACGCCCAGGCGCTCGGCGATCTCGGTGGTGGTGGCGCGCTCGAAACCGCGCTCGGCGAACACCTCGCGGCCCACGCGCAGGATGTCGCGCACGCGCTGCTCGGCCTTGGCGCCGGCAGGCGCGCGGCGGGTCAGGCCTTTGGCACTGCCGCTCTTGCCGGCGGAGGCCTGGGTGGACGCAGAGGAGGGGGCGGATGGGCTCACAGCGCGATTCTGCGCAATAATTGAGTGAAACTCAAGTCGGGCTTGCCAGCCTTCGTGCTCTGGCCTATTCTTCGCGCCTCGGCGTGCCTGGCTGATTGCAGGCATGCTTGGACTCAGAATTTGAGTTGAACTCATCCGCGGCCAGATCGAGCGATTGTTTTCTCGATTCAGGCTGCTGTTTTTCGGAGACCCCATGGCCCAGCTGACCACCAAGCTCAATGCCCGCTCGGCAGATTTCAAATCCAACGCCGAGGCCATGCGGGGCCTGATTGACGACCTCAATGCCCGGTTGGCGCAAATCGCCCAAGGCGGCGGTGAGGCCGCGCGCGCCAAGCACACCGCCCGCGGCAAGCTGCTGCCGCGCGACCGGGTCGAGATGCTGCTGGATCCAGGCACGCCATTTCTGGAGCTGGCACCCCTGGCCGCGCTGAATATGTATGACAACGCCGCGCCGGGCGCCGGCATGATCGCCGGCATTGGTCGCGTCTCGGGTGTGGACTGCATGATCGTCTGCAACGACGCGACGGTGAAGGGCGGCACCTACTACCCCATGACAGTCAAGAAGCATCTGCGCGCGCAGGAGATCGCGGCGCAGAACCGCCTGCCTTGCGTCTATCTGGTGGATTCGGGTGGCGCCAACCTGCCCAACCAGGACGAGGTCTTCCCGGATCGCGATCACTTCGGCCGCATCTTCTTCAACCAGGCCAACCTCAGCGCCGAGGGCATTCCGCAGATCGCTGTGGTGATGGGCTCTTGCACGGCCGGTGGCGCCTACGTGCCGGCCATGAGCGACGAGACCATCATCGTCAAGAACCAGGGCACCATTTTCCTGGGCGGCCCGCCGCTGGTGAAGGCGGCCACCGGCGAGGTGGTGACGGCCGAAGACCTGGGCGGCGGCGATGTGCACACGCGGCTCTCGGGCGTGGCCGACCATCTGGCCCACAACGACACCCATGCCTTGGCCCTGGCCCGGCAGTCGGTGGCGGCGCTGAACTGGCGGAAGGTTGGCGCGCAGCAGCAGCGCCTGCAAGCGCCGCGCGCGCCGCTGTTTGATGCGGCCGAGCTGCACGGCGTGATCCCCACCGCCACCCGCAAGCCCTTCGATGTACGCGAGGTCATCGCCCGCATCGTCGATGGCTCCGAGTTCGACGAGTTCAAGGCCCGCTACGGTGCCACCCTGGTCTGCGGCTTTGCCCATATCGAGGGTATGCCGGTCGGCATCGTCGCCAACAACGGCATTTTGTTTGCCGAGAGTGCCAACAAAGGCGCGCATTTCATCGAGCTATGCTGCCAGCGCAAGATCCCGCTGGTCTTCCTGCAGAACATCACCGGCTTCATGGTCGGCCGCAAGTACGAAAACGAGGGCATTGCCCGCGCTGGCGCCAAGATGGTGACGGCCGTGGCCTGTGCCCAGGTGCCCAAGTTCACCATCATCATTGGCGGCAGCTTTGGCGCCGGCAATTACGGCATGTGCGGTCGCGCCTACTCGCCGCGCTTCCTGTGGATGTGGCCGAATGCGCGCATCTCGGTGATGGGCGGCGAGCAGGCGGCTTCGGTGCTGGCCACGGTCAAGCGTGATGGCATCGAAGGCAAGGGCGGCAGCTGGAGCGCCGAGGAAGAAGAAGCCTTCAAGGCGCCGATCCGTCAGCAGTACGAAGACCAGGGCCACCCCTACTACGCCAGCGCCCGCCTCTGGGATGACGGCGTGATCGACCCGGCCGACACCCGCCGGGTGCTGGCCCTGGGCCTGTCAGCGGCCATGAATGCGCCGATTGGCGAGACGAAGTTCGGCGTCTTCCGCATGTGATGGGCCGCGAGGCTCGGCAAGACCTGACACCCCATGACCAGGATTGAACGCACGCAGCGCCATGCTTTTGCGGCGGCCGCTCTGAAGTGCCTTCTGGCAGCGTCGCTGCTGGTGGGCGTGAGCCTTGCGCATTCGCAAGCCAGCGACACCGCGGTCGCAGCTCCCGCTGGGGACGCCGAGCGCCTGCATCTCGATGTGCGCGAGCAGATCCTGCGCGTGCCGGTCGAGGTGCAGGATGCGTTTGGCAAGCCCAGCAAGGGCGATCTGCTGGTCACCACCTTCCGGCCGGCCGGCCCGGGGCCTTTCCCCCTGGTACTGATCAGCCATGGCCGCTCGACCGAGAAGCGCGCCGAGTACAAGCGCCAGCGTTTCGAGACCGCCGCCCGCTACTTTGTGCGCAAGGGCTTTGCCGTGGCCGTGCCTCTGCGACTGGGCTATGGCGAGGTGGCCGAGGCGGGTGACCCGGAGAGCAGCATCTCCTGCCGCCAGCCGCGCTTTGCGCCGGCCCTGGCGGCGGCGGCCACACAGATCTTGGCCGTGGCGGCTCACATGCAGCAGCAGCCGGACATCGATGCCAAGCGCGTGGTGCTGCTCGGGCAATCGGTCGGCGGCATCTCGACCATGGCCGCCACGGCGGCCGGTCTGCCGGGGCAAGTGGCAGCCATCAATTTCGCCGGCGGCCATGGCGGGGACCCAGACAAACACCCCGGCGAGCCCTGCGGCGGCACCCAGCTGCGCCAGATCTACCAGGCTTATGGCGAGCTGATCGCACAGACCTCGCCCCAGCTCAAATCGCTCTGGGTCTACGCCGAGAACGATCGCTACTTCGGGCCGCGCTACAGCCGCAGCTGGGCCAAGGCCTTTGCCGAGGCTGGCGCCTCGCTGGACTACCGGCTTCTGCCCGCCTTCGGCGAAGACGGTCATACGCTGTTCAGCGCCGGCAGTGACAGCTGGCAGCCCTTGGTCGACGAGTTTCTGGCCCAGCTGGGCTTCAGCACCCCCGGTGTGATCGCCGTGCCGCCGGCCAATGCCGAGCTGGATGTGCAGGACGAATCGGCCTTGCCCTTGAGCGGCTCTGGCGCCAAGGACAGCTACCGAAAATTTCTCGCAGCCAAGAAGCCGCGCGCCTTTGCCTTCAATGCGCAGGGCCGCACCGGCTATGCCTTTGGCGATGCGGCCGCGTCGCGGGCCCTGGCGTTTTGCCAGCGCTACAGCAGCCAAACCTGTCAGTTGTACGCGGTGGACGACGCCGTGGTGTGGAACAGAAAGAAGCAGCAGCCATGAGTGAACAGCAGAGCAGCCTCAAGATCGAACGCAGCGGCCCCTCGGGCCAGATCGCCCGCGTCACCCTGAACCGCCCCGAGGTGCGCAATGCCTTCAACGAGGGCGTGATCGCCGAGCTCACGGCTGCGTTCGCGGAACTGGGCCGGGACCCAGCTCTGCGCGCCATCGTGCTGGCCGCTGAGGGCAAGGCCTTTTGCGCCGGCGCCGATCTCAACTGGATGAAAGCCATGGCCGGCTACAGCTGGGACGAAAACCATGCCGACGCCTCCCGCCTGGCCGAGATGCTGTGGACGATTTACAGCTGCCCGGTGCCGGTGATCGCCCGCGTGCAGGGCGATGTCTACGCCGGTGGCGTGGGCCTGGTGTCGGTCTGTGATGTGGTGGTCGCCGTGGACACGGCGGGTTTCTGCCTGTCCGAGGCCAAGCTCGGCTTGCTGCCGGCCACCATCGGGCCCTATGTGGTGCGTGCCCTGGGCGAGCAGGCCTCGCGCCGCTACTTCATCACCGCCGAGCGCTTCAGCGCCGCCGAAGCGCATCGCCTGGGCCTGGTCCATGAGTTGGCCACGGCCGAGACCCTGGACGACAAGGTCGAAGCCCTGCTGTCCGCCCTCTGTGCCAACGGCCCGGCGGCGGTGCGCGCCTGCAAGCGCCTGGTGCAAGACGTCGCACACGCGACAATCACGGCTTCGCTGCGTGATAGCACCGCGCGCCGCATCGCTGACATCCGTGCCAGCGAGGAGGGGCGTGAAGGTGTGCAGAGCTTTCTGAACAAGAGCCGGCCGAGCTGGCTGGCTTGAGTTCACGTCGATTCCCTTGATGACTTCCAGCAGTACACCGTTGACTCCCCAGCAGGACTGGCAGCGCCGCAGCGTGGCCGCCGTCTGGCACCCCTGCACGCAGATGGCGCGCGCCGAAGTGGTGCCTCCCCTGCCCATCGCCCGTGGTGCCGGCCCCTGGCTCTACGACTACGAGGGCCGGCGCTATTTCGATGCCAACAGCTCCTGGTGGGTCAATCTCTTCGGCCATGCCGATGCGGGCCTGAATGCCGCCATCAAGGCGCAGCTCGACACCTTGCCCCATGTGATGCTGGCCGGCTGCACCCATGCACCGGCCGTGCGCCTGGCCGAGCGCCTGAGCGCGCGCACCGGTGGCGCCCTGGGCCATGTCTTTTTCGGCAGCGATGGCGCCAGCGCGGTGGAAATTGCCCTCAAGCAAAGCTTCCACAGCTGGCGCAACCGCGGCCGGGCCGAGAAGCGCGAGTTCGTCTGTCTGAAGAACGGCTACCACGGTGAAACCATCGGCGCGCTCGCCGTGACCGATGTGAAGGTGTTCCGCGACGCTTACGACCCGCTCTTGATGCGGGCCCATATCGTGGAGTCGCCCGATGCCCGCTTGGGCAACGAGGCCGCCGCCCTGGCTGCCATGCGCGCGCTGCTGAGCGAGCGTGGCGAGCACATCGCCGCCGTCATCATCGAGCCTCTGGTGCAAGGTGCCGCAGGCATGGTGATGTACGACGCCAGCTATCTGCGTGGCCTGCGAGCCTTGTGCACAGAGTTCGAGGTGCATCTGATCGTCGATGAGATCGCCATGGGCTGCGGCCGCACGGGGACCTTTTTTGCTTGGGAGCATGCCGAGCCTGAATCCCCCGATCAGTGGCCCGACTTCATCACTCTGTCTAAGGGTATCACCGGCGGCACCATGCCTCTGTCCCTGGTGCTCACGACCGAGGCGGTGTACCAGGCCTTCTGGAGCGAAGACGTCAGCCGCGGCTTCCTGCATTCGCATTCCTACACCGGCAATGCCCTGGCCTGTGCCGCGGCCAATGCGGTGCTGGACCGCTTCGATGCCGGCCAGCTGCAGGCCAATGCCGAGCAGGCCCAGCTCTTGAAGCACGCCTTCGCGTCGCTGGCCTCGCACCCGCGCGTGGCCCATCTGCGCCAGCAAGGCATGGTGCTGGCCTTCGATGTGAGCGAGCCGGGCCTGCGTTTTGCCGAACGATTCCATCTGGCCGCACGCGCCCATGAGCTGCTGATCCGCCCGATCGGCGGCACCGTGTACCTGATGCCGCCCTATCTGATCGATGCCGAAGCGGCCGCCTTCCTGGCCCGCGCCGTGCGCCTGACGCTGGACGAGGTGTTGTCCGAGTCGACCGAGGGCAGTGCCCAGACCCTGAGCAAAGAAGTCCATGTTGCTTGATCACCTGAGCGCCAAGCTGCGCACCATCGAAGCCCAGAGCCTGACGCGTTTTCTGCGCCAGGCCGAGAGCGGCACTGCGCCGCGCCAGCAGGTGCGCGGCGCCGACGGCCGCACGCGCGAGCTGCTGATGTTCTGTTCCAACGATTACCTGGGCCTGGCCGCCGAGCCCGCGCTGCGCGAGGCCTTGATCGAAGGCGCCCAGATTTACGGCGGCGGCTCCGGCGCCTCGCCCCTGATCAGCGGCCACAGCCGTGCCCATGAGCAGGTGGCCGAGACCCTCGGTCGCTGGCTCACACCCCACATCCCCGAAGCACGTGCCCTCGGTTTTTGCACCGGCTATATGGCCAATCTGGCCGTGGTGACTGCGCTGGGCGATGAAGAGGCCGAAATCTTCTCCGAGGCCTGGAACCATGCCTCGCTGATCGACGGCACCCGCCTGGCACGCGCGCAAGTGAAACGTTATGCCCATGGCGATGTGGCGGCGCTGCGCGAGCTGCTGGCCGCCAGCACGGCCAAGGTCAAGCTCATCGTCAGCGATGCGGTCTTCAGCATGGACGGCGATCTGGCGCCGCTGCCGGCCTTGCTGGCCCTGGCCGAGGAGTTCGATGCCTGGCTGATCGTCGACGACGCCCATGGTTTTGGCGTGCTGGGCGAAAACGGCCGCGGTTCGCTGGAGCACTTTGGCCTGCGCAGCGAGCGCCTGATCCTGGTCGGCACCCTGGGCAAGGCGGCCGGTCTGGCCGGCGCCTTCGTCGTGGCCCATGCCACGGTGACCCAGTACCTGCTGCAGGCGGCCCGCAACTACATCTTCTCCACCGCCTCGCCGCCGGCGGTCGAGCATGCGCTGCTGAGCAGCTTCGCCCTGATCGAGGGCGATCTGGGCAAGGCCCGGCGTGGCAACCTGCGCCATTTGCAGGCGCGGCTGCGCGTGGGTGTGGAGGCCTTGCTGGCCCGCCATCCAGCCCTGGGCTGGCGCCTGGCGCCCTCGGACACCCCGGTTCAGCCCTTGATCGTCGGCGGCAATGCCGAGGTTATGGCCCTGGCCGCGCGTTTGGAACGCGAGGGCATCCGCGTGCCGGGCATCCGCCCGCCCACCGTGCCCAAGGGCGAGGCGCGGCTGCGCATCACTTTGTGTGCGACGCACAGCGAGGCGGATGTGGACCAACTTCTCGCTGCATTGGCTGAAGCCGCCGCCGACATGGACAAGGTGGCCGCATGAGAGGTTTCTTCATCACCGGCACCGACACCGAAATCGGCAAGACCTGCATCACCGCCGGCCTGACCCATCTGTTGGCCGAAGCCGGCCTGCGCGTGGCGCCGGTCAAATCGCTGGCCGCCGGCCAGGACTTGGTCGACGGTCAGTGGGTCAATGAGGATGTGCAGCGCCTGCTGGCGGCCCAGCGTCTGGGCATGCGCCCCGATCAGGTTGGGCCTTTGCAGTTCCGCGCCGCCTGTGCGCCGCACATCGCCGCCGCCCTGGAAGGGCAGCGCATCGAGCGTGCGCCGCTGCTGGCCGCTATCCGTGCCAGCGCCGCCCTGGGCGAGCTGGCCTTGGTGGAAGGGGTGGGCGGTTTCCGTGTGCCTCTGGACGAGGGCTTTGACACCGCCTATCTGGCGCAGGACCTGGGCTTGCCCGTGGCCCTGGTCGTGGGCCTGCGCCTGGGCTGCATCAACCATGCCTTGCTGACGGCGGAAGCCGTGCGCGCGCGCGGCCTGCGCTTGGTCGGCTGGGTGGCCAACACCGTGGACGCCGCCATGCCCCATGTGGCGGACAATCTGGCCGCGCTGGACGCGGCCCTGGCCGCGCCTTGCTGGGGCCATGTGCCCCGCCTGTCTGACCCTTCCGCCGCGGCCGTGGCCGCCCATCTGAATCTTGAGCGCGTGCAAGCCTCGCTGGCCGCCTCTGCCACCTGACACCTGCTGTTTTTCGGAATCGCCATGAGCCACTCTTCCCACACCCAAACCACCAACCAGATCCAATCGCTGACGCCGACCACCGACGCCGACCGCCAGAACGCCAAACCCTGGACCGTCAACGAGGTGGTGGCCTTGTTCGATCTGCCCTTCAACGATCTGCTGTTCAAAGCCCAGCAAGTGCACCGCGAAAACTTCGACGCCAACGCAGTGCAGTTGTCCACGCTGCTGTCCATCAAAACCGGCGGTTGCGAAGAGGATTGCGCCTACTGCCCGCAGTCGGCCCACTTCGACACCGGCCTCAAGGCCGAGAAGCTGATCCCCCTGCAAGAGGTGCTGGAAGCCGCCCGGGCGGCAAAAGCCAATGGCGCCACGCGTTTCTGCATGGGCGCCGCCTGGCGCTCGCCCAAGGAGCGCCATCTGGAAGCCATCGGCGAGATGGTCAAGGAGGTCAAGGCCATGGGCCTGGAAACCTGCCTGACCGCCGGCATGCTCGGTGACGGCCAAGCCGAACAGCTGGCCGAAGCCGGCCTGGACTACTACAACCACAACCTCGACACCTCGCCCGAGTTCTACGGCCAGATCATCACCACCCGCACCTACCAGGACCGCCTGGACACGCTGGACCGCGTGCGCAATGTCGGCCTCAAGGTTTGCTCAGGCGGCATCGTCGGCATGGGTGAAACCCGCCGCCAGCGAGCCGGCCTGATCGTGCAGCTGGCCAATCTGAACCCCTACCCGGAATCGGTGCCCATCAACAACCTTGTGCAGGTCGAAGGCACGCCGCTGGCCGACAAGGGCACGGAGGCGCTCGACCCCTTTGAGTTCATCCGCAGCATCGCGGTGGCTCGCATCACCATGCCGCGCGCCATGGTCCGCCTTTCGGCCGGCCGCGAAGAAATGCCCGAGAGCATGCAGGCCCTGTGCTTCCTGGCCGGCGCTAACAGCATGTTCTACGGCGACAAGCTGCTGACCACGAGCAACCCCCAAGCCGAGAAAGACCGCGCCCTGCTGAACCGCCTGGGCATGCGTTGCGCCAGCGAAGCCAATCTGGTGCCGCAAGAAGCGAGTGCCGCTGCGGAAGGTGAGGGCGGCTGCGGCAAGCTCAGCTGCCACTCGCACTGAGTTTGCGCCCTCGCCCAGGGCGCTGCGTCCACGCTCAGAACAAGAATTCGGAGACCCAAGAGATGTTCAAGAAAATCCTGATCGCGAACCGCGGCGAGATCGCCTGCCGCGTGGCGGCGACGGCACGTCGCCTGGGCGTGAAGACCGTGGCCGTGTATTCCGAGGCCGATGCCCAGGCCCGCCATGTGCAGGCTTGCGACGAAGCGGTGCTGATCGGCGGCCCGGCGCCCAAGGATTCTTACCTGCAGTGGCAGCGCATCATTGACGCCGCGCTGGCCACGGGCGCCGAGGCCGTGCACCCGGGCTATGGTTTCTTGAGCGAGAACGAAGAGTTTGCCCAGGCCTGCACCGCACATGGCCTGGTCTTTATCGGCCCGCCGTCCAGCGCCATCCAGGCCATGGGCTTGAAGGCCGAGTCCAAGCGCTTGATGGAAGCGGCCGGTGTGCCCCTGGTGCCCGGCTACCACGGTGCTGATCAGGACCCAGTCCTGCTCAAGGCCGAGGCTGTGCGCATTGGTTTCCCGGTGCTGATCAAGGCCAGCGCCGGCGGTGGTGGCAAGGGCATGCGCGCGGTCTACAGCGCCGATGAGTTCGATGCCGCGCTGGCCTCGTGCAAGCGCGAGGCGATCAACAGCTTCGGTGACGATGCGGTGCTGATCGAGCGTTATGTGCAGCGCCCGCGCCATATCGAGATCCAGGTCTTTGGCGACAGTCAGGGCAACTGCGTCTATCTCTTCGAGCGCGATTGTTCGGTGCAGCGCCGCCACCAGAAGGTGCTGGAAGAAGCGCCCGCCCCGGGCATGACGGCCGAGCGCCGCGCCCAGATGGGCGGCGCGGCCGTGGCCGCGGCCAAGGCCGTGGGCTATGTGGGCGCCGGTACCGTGGAGTTCATCTGCGAGCAGGACGGCCGCTTCTACTTCATGGAGATGAACACTCGCTTGCAGGTTGAGCATCCGGTGACGGAAGCGATCACCGGCCAGGATCTGGTCGAGTGGCAGCTGCGCGTGGCCTCGGGCGAACCCTTGCCGCTGCAGCAGGACGAGCTGCGCATGCACGGCCACGCCATCGAGGCACGCATCTGCGCCGAGAACCCCGAGGCCGGCTTCCTTCCCGCCACCGGCGCGCTGAACGTGGCTCGTTGGCCGGCCCATGTGGCCTTCGAGCGCGGCCCAGTTCGCATCGATGCGGGCGTGGGGGAGGGCGATGCCATCAGCCCCTTCTACGACTCCATGGTCGCCAAGCTGATCGTCTGGGGCGAGGATCGGGAGCAGGCTCTGGCCCGTTTGGACGCCTCGCTGCGCGACACCCACATCGTCGGCCTGCAGACCAATGTGGCCTTTCTGCGTCGCTGTGCCGCCACGGCGTCGTTTGCCACGGCCGACCTGGACACAGCCCTGATCGAGCGCGAGCGCGCCGCTCTGTTCGAGCAGCCCGGCTTGCCGCTGCAGATCAGCGCGGCGGCCGTGGTGGCCCACACCCTGGCGGCTGAGGCCCAATCGCAGGATGCCGACCCCTGGAGCCGCCGCGATGGCTGGCGCCTGTTCGGCGCCTCGGCGCGCCGTTTCGATCTGGAGGTGGCCGGTCAGCGTCATGCAGTGCTGCTCTCGCGCCACCACCAGGGCGGCATGCAGCTGAGCATCGACGGCGGCGAGGCCTTGGCCTTTGCCGTCAACTCCAGCAGCCTGGAGCAGCATGAGCTCTTGCTGGGCTCCGGCCTGGCACAGCAGCGTGTGCGGGTGAACAGTTATGCCGATGGTGAGACCGTGGCCGTCTTCGCACCGCAAGGCAGTGCCTACCTGACCGAGATCGACGCCCTGGCCCATGCCGGAGACGGCGCCGCGGAGGCCGGCCGCCTGACAGCGCCCATGCCCGGCAAGCTGGTCAGCTTCCTGGCCGCCGTAGGTGACAAGGTCAGCAAGGGCCAGCCCCTGGCGGTGATGGAAGCCATGAAGATGGAGCACACCATCAACGCGCCCAAGGACGGGGTGGTGGCCGAGCTGCTGTTCGCCGTGGGCGACCAGATCGGCGACGGCGCCGAGTTGCTGCGGCTCGAGGCTTGAGTCGACCAGGGGCGCGATGATGTTCGGAGCGCCGGGAGATGCAATCGGGACATGGCGGACGGCTGTGGTGCTGGTCGTTCGCGCTGCGGTGGCTCGGCCCGCCGCCGGGCTCATGGTTCGCGGGTCGGCTCTGCGAGCCGACGCCCCTCGGTGCTCACTTCGCGGCTCAGCGGCGCCAAACTCCCTCCGTTCGCTGCGCTCACTGTGGTCAAACAGTGGCGCCGAGTCAGCACTTGAAGCGCGCGAGTACGCGCGCCTGAGC